>JAWVFI010000023.1:0-10473 GCA_033856235.1 Blastocatellia bacterium
GGCAGAAACACCGCCAGCAGCGAAAGGGTGGTCGCGCTGACCGCGAGTCCAATCTCTTTGGTGCCTTCGATGGCGGCCTGAAACGGCGGCACGCCTTTTTCTTCAATGAAGCGGAAGATGTTTTCCAGCACGACGATCGCGTCGTCGATCACAATTCCGACCATTAGCGTCAGCGCCAGCATCGTGATCTGGTTCAACGTGAAGCCCATCGCCGCCATCAGGCCGAACGTGGCCACGATGGAAGTGGGAATCGCGAGGGCGGCAATGAAGGTCGAGCGAAAACTCCAAAGGAAGACGAAGACTACAATCGCTGCCAGGATACTGCCTTCGATCAAGTGCAACTGAATTGAGTGCAGCGAAGCCTTGATAAATATTGACTGATCACCGACGACTTCGGCCTTGACGCCCGGCGGCAGGGTGGGCGCGATCTCGGCCAGGCGCTCTTTGACAGCATCCGCAACCGCCACCGTGTTCTGTCCCGACTGTTTGGAAACCGTCAGCGTCACGGCGGGCTGACCGTTCAGACGTGCTTCCGTTCGTTGTTCCTCGCCGCCATCTTCGACGTAACCGATGTCACTTAGTTTTACAGAATAGGGACCGCGACTCCCGACGATCAGATCATTAAAACTGGCGGGATCGACGATGCGGCCCATGGTGCGGACTGTCAGTTCACGCGCGCCTTCCTGAACCCGGCCACCGGGGACTTCCATGTTTTGCGCGCGCACGGCATTCGCAACGTCGGCGGCGGTGACATTGAAAGCGCGCATCTTGTCGGGATCGACCCAGACCTGAATCTCGCGTTTGCGGCCGCCGATAATTTCCACCTGGCCCACACCGCTAATCGCTTCGATGCGCTGCTTGATTTGTTTGTCGGCAATGTCCGTGACCTCGCGCAGAGTGCGCGGGGCGGAAACGGCTATGCGCAAGACGGGCGCGGCGTCCGTATCCAGTTTTTGAACGATCGGCTGCTCCGCTGTAACCGGGAGGTCGTTAACAATAAGGTCAACCTTATTGCGAACTTCCTGGGCCGCAATGTCGGCGTTCTTCTCGAGCAGGAACGTAATGAAGACCTGGGAAGCGCCTTCGACGGAAGTCGATCGCAGCTCGTCGATGCCGCTAATGGTGTTGACCGCGCCTTCGACTTTGTCGGTAATCTCCGTCTCAATTTCCTGCGGCGAAGCGCCCGGATTGATAACGGTAACTGTGATGGTCGGGAGGTCGATCTTAGGGAAGAGATCCACGCCCAGAGAGTTGAACGAGAAGATGCCCACAACCGTCAGGCTCAGAATGAGCATGGTTGCGAACACCGGCCGCCGGACACAAATTTCAGCTAGCTTATGCACAATTCGTTAGTGGTTAGTTGTCACTCGTCAGTTGTTTGTTGTTGGTTATCCAAGGTCAGTGGTCACTACAAAGTTTTGGTGTTCGATTCACAACTGACCACCAACAACTAACTACTGACGAACAGCAATCCCGTCATTCAACAATTCCACATTGCTGGTCGCTACCAGCTCGCCGGCGGCGACGCCGCTTTTTATCTCCACTAAATCGCCTTCGGTCTGACCCAATTGCACCAGGCGCTGCTCGGCATGACCGTTCTTGAGAACGAACACGCGGCTGGTTCCCCCTTCAGTGTGGACGGAACGAGCGGGCACCAATACTGCGGGTGTTGCCTGCGGCTGAAGAATCTTTACGGTGGCGAACTGGCCTGGCTTCAAAAGGCCGTCGCCATTGTTAACATCGGCTTCTACTGTCAGCGTGCGCGACGTCGCGGTTACATTTGGCGAGATACGCGCTATGCGGCCCGCGAAGGCGCGATCCGTGAAAGCGCTCACTGTCACCGAAACGCTCTCGCCGACACGCACGCTGCCGATTGCCTGCTCCGGAACATCAATCCGCGCCCGTAAAGGGTTGATGTTGACCACCGTGGCCACTTTCGTCGTGGGCGAAACATATTCGCCGAGATCCACAGGCCGATCCGACACGTAGCCATTTATCGGAGAGTAAACGAGAGCGTAGGAAAGACTTCGCTGCGCCAGCGCCACCTGGGCCTGAACATTTGCGACGTTGGTACGCGCCACCTGGACGGCGGCAAAGTTTTGTCGCGCCTGCGAGAGGGCCACTTCGTATTGTTCCCGCAATCCATCCCGCTGGGCTCTCAATTGATCGTAAGACGATCGTGACACGTCGCCCGACTCCACTAGTTTTTCCGAACGCCGCAATTGCTTTTCCGCCAGCTCCAAAGCGACCCGGGCTGCCGAAGCTTCGGGGACGCGCGCGGGATCGAAATTCTGTCCGGGCTTGATGCCAATTTTGGCCTCGGCCTGCCGCACGGCCGCTTGTGCCTGGGCCAGTTGCGCCTGCGTCTGTTCCAAACGAAGACGTGAATCAACCGGATCGAGTCGGACGATCATTTGGCCGCGCCTAACGAAACTTCCAAGATCCACGCCGATGGCCACTACCTTCCCCGCAATCGACGGGGCCACGTCAGTCTGTTCATTGGGAGCGAGGCTGCCGGATGCCTCGAAGAAGCGCGGCAACTGGCGCAGGATCGCCGGCGCGGTACTGACTTCGATTACGACCGGCGCCGCTGCCGTGGCTTTCGGATCAGTCTTTTTTGCCGTCGACCGGCCGCAAGCCGCCGCTAAGAGACTGGTCATGACCACCAGCAGCATCAAGCGTAGTAGTTTTGGTTTTAGAGAGCCTTGGGAGATCATTTCAATGTTTAGCTTTTCGTCCGTTGCGCGCGGGTTTGCCGCTCTTGAGTTGCGCCGCCCCCTTGGGACTGACAATTCCCTGCAGCAGGATGTTGGTGAATTCCCTGGCGGCCCGCTCATTCGAAATATCCAGAATGCGACGCTGTTTGTCCCACAACGTGTTGTTGAGGGAATGGTGAATAATCATGCCCACAAAGGCACGCACCACTACCGCAGTGTCAATTTGGCGAAAGGCACCATCGCGCTGCCGTTCCCGTATGTAATCACCCAGGAAGCTGTACATTCCGCGCACCGTGGTGTCCCAGAACATGTTCGCCAGCTGATGCTCTTCCAGCGCTGAATGGGTCAGCAGTCTGAGGAATTCCGTATCGTTCTGGTGATGGCACATCAGACCGTTCGCCAGCCCCTCAAACACCGCGCGATCGTCTTTTTGGCTGATCGCCTCCGCGACCATCTCGCCCGGTTTCTGCATGCCGCCGGCGCATACCTTGTGATCCAGGATGGCGCTGTAGAGATCTTCCTTGGTAGCGAAGTGGCGGAACACCATTGCTTCTGAGACGCCCGCCGCCTTCGCGATTTCCTTGGTGGTGGTACCGCGAAAACCGCGGTGCGAAAACAAAGTCATCGCCACCCGCAGAATTTGCAGCCGTCGCTCGTCTCCCGGCATGCGGCCGCTCGGGGGCGCCGCCGAGTTAACTGGCGCAGAGTTGATTTGCTTGCTCAAAAGATTTGTACCCGCTCCCGAAGTAAGTGCTTACTTACCATCTTTCCTAAATGGCTGTCAAGGGACCAAGGGAGAAAGACTCAAGCTCTTCACTGGGACAGCGGGCGTCCCGCCCGCAATGAGCGCGAAGCGCGAAACTTCGTGCCTGCCAGACACGTTTGCGGGCGGGACGCCAGCGGTCCCTGTGCAGAGCTTGAGTCACAACCGCCAAGCTTATGCCATGAATGCGGTTACTTCCCTGTATCGTTCCCGACCTTTGGTTCGCAATTTCAGCGTACTTTTTCGCAACAAGGCTGCAACCCTGCGAGCCATCAACAGCCGATAATGCTCTAGTTAACGCGAATCAGACCCGACATGACTGGTCGGCACAATGTTTGCTCGTCCATAGAAAGCTAACGTGTAGCTTTCATAGAAACTGCAATCGAATAACCAGAAGGAGAATTTAGAATGTCACAAAACAGAGATAACCCGTTTGGAACTGACACCAGCGCCCCGCGCACTTTCGGCGGAGCATCAACCGGAGCTACTGATGCGGGAACCACCCGCGATACTGGTGCCAATGGCGGCAACCTTGGCCAGAGCCTGAGCCCGTCGACCACCAGCACCGGTGGCGGCACTGGAGCCGCAACGGCGCCGAGCCTGGCGCAGAGCGCCCAGGAGTATGGACAGAAGATCGCCGATGCTGCGACGACAGCTAAGGACTATGTCGTGGATCGCGCTTCGGTCGTCACCGACAAGATCAAAGAATTGAAGGATGTCGATCCGGGCGAGTTGGTGGACAGCGCCAAGCAATACACGCGGCAGAATCCCGGTCAGGCGATTCTGATCTCCGCTGCTGCCGGTTTGATCCTGGGATTGGTCCTGCGAGGCACGCGCCGGTAAGTGGAAGCACTTCCGCCTCCGCAAGGTCCGCAGCAATAAGGAAGGAGAATTCCAATGGCAGATGCCAAAGGTGTAGGCGTGGCTATGGCTACCGCGCGGGCTACCGCGCGCGAACCGCGCAACGATCTGGAACACATTCCGGGGTTGCTCTCGCGTCTGGGTGATGACGTGACTGAGTTGCTCGACACGAAGCTCAGCCTGCTGAAGGTCGAGGTTAAAGAAGACGTTCAGGCCTATGTACACGGCGGGGTGCTGATCGCCATTGGCGGCGTCATTGCGGCGATTGGATTTGCATTGCTGAACATCGCCGTGGCCTTTGGTGTCTCCATTCTCTTCGAACAAACGCAACTCAGTCAGCCGGCCCGTTACGCGGTCGGCTTTGTCATCACCGGCGGGGCCTACCTCTTGATTGGAGGGATCATTGTGTTGGCAATGAAGGGCCGCCTGGCGAAACGGGACATGGTCCCCAATCGCAGCATTGACGAGCTCAGAAAGGACAAGCAATGGCTGAAGAACGAACTTTAGGAATCGCCCGCGCGCACGAAGTTTCGGACGAAGAGCCGACCAAGGAAGAACTTCAGCGCCGCATGGAAGAAGCGCGCGATTCAATTACCAATACGGTAACGGAGATTAAGGACACCGTGGTTAACCAATATCAATCGGTCAAGGAAACAATTAACGAAACGCTGGACTGGCGGGAACAATTCCGCAAACGTCCGCTGGCGTGGAGCGCCGGGGCTCTGGGAATTGGATTGTGGACGGGGTACTGCATCGCCGGCGCAATCAAGGGCGAGCGCGATGGCCGCGATGACCGCGATGACGAGGTCCGGCGGCCAATTATGAAACGAGTGTCTGCCGAACCGTCACCGGCGGCGCGTTTTGCGAATGCCCCACAGGAAACCAGTTCAAACGCGGTGGGCAAAACCGAATCCACTGAACCGGAAGGGCCCGGCCTGATCGCCAGGTTCAGAGAAACGGCGGCTTACGATCGGTTGGAACGTGAAGTGTCTTCACTTGGCAGTCGCTTTGTCGAAGAACTTTCGCAGACCGCTCATGAAGTGGTGTTACCGGCGCTGCTGGTAAAACTCAAAGAGCTCATCGGGATGGATCTCTCCACGAAAAAGCAGCCGCAGGAGAACCGCCTGCTTGCCGATAACAAATCCAGCTCTGCCGATCGTGAAGTTTACGGAGCGCGACCGGTGGCTGCCCAGTCAGCCGCAGCCGCGGCCGCAACCGGGCGCAGTTATGACGTGGCGCAGGGGAAAGCGGATCGTGGCAGCGGCGGCAGTGCGCTTCCGCGACCCAGCCAGGCATAGGTCAGAACCGCCTGCGGTAGCGGGTGGTTGGTCGCTATCTACCAAGCCCGACAAATGAGAGTTTAACCGCCCGCTACCGCAGGCGGTTCTGACAAGGGCGAGCTTCGCACGGGGCTCGCCTTTTGTCTTAGCACCGCATGACGATCCAACCCGCAATCATCATCAATGCCGCATCCGGCGCCGATGATAAAGAGGTATTGCGCGAGAAGCTGCTGGAGCTTTTCTTGGCCCGCGGCGTGTCGCCCGAAATCTCCCTGGTGCATCAAGGCCAGGAGGTGCAATCCGTGGCCACGCAACTGCTGAAGAAAGGTCATAGTCCCATTGTCGCTGGAGGTGGCGATGGGACAATCGGCGCCGTGGCCTCCATCCTCCGTGACCAGAAGACGCCAATGGGCGTTTTGCCTCTTGGCACGCTGAATCACTTCGCCAAGGACTTGAAAATTCCCCTCGACCTCGAAGGCGCGGTGGACGTTATTCTGGATGGCAACATCGAAGCCGTGGATGTGGCTGAGGTTAATGATCACGTGTTCATCAACAACTCAAGTCTCGGTCTTTATCCCAGCATCGTGCATCAGCGAGAACAGCAGCAGGAACGTCTGGGCCGCGGCAAATGGCTGGCCTTCTTCTCGGCCGCGTTAAGCGTGTTGCGCCGTTACCCTTTTATCAACGTCCGCCTGACTGCGGATGACATCGAGCTAAATCGCAGCACGCCATTTGTTTTTATCGGCAACAACGAGTATCAGATGGAGGGCGTAAACATCGGCGGGCGATCCTGTCTGAACGGCGGGAAGTTGAGCTTGCACGTGGCCCATCGCACCGGTCGTTGGGGCCTGGTCCGTTTTGCTATCAAGGGCCTCTTGGGCACCCTGCGCAACGAAAAAGATTTGGATGTGCTTTGCGCCAAAGAAATCTGGATCGAGAGCCGCCGGAAATACCTGCGAGTGGCGACCGATGGCGAAGTCACGATAATGGCAATGCCCCTTCATTACCGCATCCACCCGGAAGGTTTGCGCGTGCTGGCGCCGAAGTCAGAACCGCCTGCGGTAGCGGGCGGTTGAACTCCTGGCTTTACAGCTTGATAACGCGAAACCAACCGCCCGCTACCGTAGCGCGGTTCTGACTTATGCGTACGCTGATTCATCTTTCTGATTTGCATTTCGGGCGGGTTGATTACACCGTGCGCGACGCGGTGCTGGCTACTGTCGGCGCGGTGCAGCCCGACGTAGTGGTGGTCTCAGGCGATCTCACGCAGCGCGCGCGCAGTCATCAGTTTCAGGAAGCGCGCGAGTTTCTTGACGCCTTGCCCAAGCCGCAAATCGTAGTTCCCGGAAATCACGATGTGCCGCTCTACAACTTCTTCGCGCGGTTCGGGCGTCCGCTCGACAAATACCGGCGCTATATTACTGAAGACATGCAGCCGTTTTTCGCGGACGAGGAAGTCGCGATTGTAGGGATAAATACCGCGCGCTCTTTAACCACCAAGTACGGCCGGATCAACGAAAAGCAAATTGCGAGCGCGCGCGAAAGGTTATGCGCCGTGGACAACAACGTTACCAAGATCGTGGTCACGCATCATCCGTTTGACTTGCCCACGGACCATCCGGAAGACGATCTGCTGGGACGGGCCAACCTGGCGATGACGGTTCTGGCGGAATGCGGCGCGGATCTTTTGCTGGCCGGACATCTACACGTTGGCCACACCGGACACACAGCGATGCGTTACAAAATAGCCGGCCACAGCGCCCTGGTAGTCTCAGCCGGCACGGCAACTTCGACGCGTCATCGCGGTGAAGCCAACTCCTTCAACGTCATTCGCATAAATCATCCGCACATACAGGTCGAGCGTCTGGTCTGGCAACCGGAGGCCAATGCTTTTGCCCCGGCGGCGGCTGAGAATTTCCAGTTCACTCCTGACGGTTGGAAGCCGGTGCCGGCTGAGGCCGCGGCGGGCTTTGTCTTTGCCGAAGAAAGCGAAGTAATTACCGGAGACATGTAGCGCAAGTTGTTAACTTGCGCCCTCGAATGATGGGCTTCGAAGATAAGTCCACTCCCAGTCTTTCCAGTCCCGAACAAGTCCTGCTTTAACCGGGTTTTCAATAACGTACTTAATTATTCGCTTCCACTCTGCTCGATTTCGCACATAATGATCGAAGCTCTCGTGCTCCCAGAAAGCGCCTTTTCGTTTTAGTATTAGATTGCCACGTCTGGCCGTAATGCGCTTTAGTGAATGCATTATTGACGAAAGCGACTGAGGCGTGCCTTTGCTTTCTAAAGGTGTAAATACTGCATGTACGTGATTAGGCATTATTGTAAAAGCGTCCAGCGTGTACATCTTGCCGTCACGATGATTCAAGGCCTCCGCGATAATCCTGGCGATGCTTGCTTTCTTAAGCCAAATCGGACCAGTTGATGCTTTGTCGAGCCAGCTTTCAAGCATTGCAAAGTGTCTGCGCGCCAATTTGCCCAAACGCAGGTTCAATTCCGCGGCACTTTCCTCCGCTTGCTTCAGAAGCTTCCTTTCCTCCGCCATTCGGCGCAAGACGTGTTCGGGAACCGAGCCGGTCAACCGAAAAGTTAGAAAAAATGTACTGTTGACCGGCTGTATATGCGGCAGATTGCGCCTGTAGAACGACTTAAGCCCCAGCCGATCGCGCGTAGGATTATTCGGCATAGAAATAACCAGGGAATAGAAACCACGCAAATTACCAATTTGCGCTACAGACTGCATGGCTACCTTCCCGGCGCCGGTTTACGCGGCAGCTTCTCGTCACGGTTCGCGGTGTTATAAACAAACCAGGCCATGATCGTCGCTGCCTGCTTCATGTCATCACCCTGAATGCGATCGAAGACATCCTGATTCGAGTGGTGCGTGCGCGTGTCGTACTCAATCTCGTCCTGAATGAACTGAAAGCCCGGCAAGCCGATGCGATCGAATGACAAGTGATCCGTGCCACCCGTGTTCGAGATCGAAAGGGTCTGCGCGCCGGCCTCACGGAAAGGCGCTAGCCACTGGCGGAACAACGGCCGCACGGCTTCGTTTCCCTGAAGGTAAACACCACGAATCTTCCCAGTGCCGTTATCCAGATTGAAGTACCCGGCAAACTTTTCGTATTCCGGAGTGGTGGTTAACTTCGGCGGCGCCGCCGGCTGGCTGTTGGGTGTACCGGGAGGAACCACGCCCGGATTGCCCGGTTCCAGACTGCCAAAGTGTTGCGTCACATACGCGCGTGAACCCAACAGGCCCTGCTCTTCGCCGGTCCAAAGTCCGATGCGAATTGTGCGTTTGGGTTTCAGACCAAGGGTTTGAATAATCCGCACTGCCTCCATGGCCACTGCGACTCCGGCGCCGTTGTCGGTAGCTCCCGTACCTGCGTGCCACGAATCCATGTGCCCGCCCAGCATCACAACTTCGTCTTTCAGAACCGGATCGCTGCCCGGGATTTCCGCGACGGTGTTGTAGCCCATGGGATCCGCATCCTGCCAGGCGACCGCGATGTTCACTTCCATCTTCAACTTTTCGCCGGCCTGCAGCATGCGCATGATGCGATTGTAGTGTTCACTGGCCAGCACTATCTGCGGCAGAAATTTGGGCGCATCTTTGTCATAGGCAGCTTTTTGTCTTGGCGCCCCCGGGCCAAACGGGACCTCCGCAACCGGCTGCGGAACCGCCGCCTGTTGCACAAAAATCGTCCCACCATCGCCGGCGCGGCTGGGATCAACCAGCACCGCCACGCCTTCATCAAGGGCAAACATTTGTTTGCGCACATTGAACTGGAGTGCGGCTCGCATCTCCGGCGTCAAACGCCCACCGCCGCGTCCGCCGCCTCCGCCAGGGCCGGGAGCTGGCGCATCGGCAAGGGCCAGCAGCGCTTTTTCATCCAGACGCGTGCCCAGCGGTTGGAACCGCGCTTTGATCTCGCGAATGGGCGTCATCAGAACGATGGCGCCTTTCAACTTGCCCTTATACTTTTCTAAGTCAGCTTCGGTTTTTGCGTCCAGATAAACGACGTCGCCGGTCACGGCCCCATTGGTCGCCGGTGACCACGCTTTCGGATAAGCGATCAGTGGGATATCTAAAGGCTCAGTGACCTGCGCGGAAAAACTCTTCAAGCTCCAGCCGCGGCCGAACGGGCCCCATGATTCCAGGTGCGCGTTCTGCAAACCCCACGAGGCCAGCTTCTCGCGCGTCCATTCGTTGGAGCGCTTCATTCCGGGGGACGCAGTCAGGCGCGGTCCAATGACGTCGCTGAGATAACTCAGCGTGTCCATCACCTGCGAGCGGTTCATACCTTCGTCCTTGATCCGTTCGAGAGGATCGTTCGGGTCCTTTGCCGGCCCGTTCGTAACAGTCACATCCCCAGAAGGCTGAGGGGGTGCGGGCGAAGGCTGCGGCTGTTGGCCGAAAGTGGCGCCGGGCGCGAGCAGTGCGAACAGAACCAGGGCAATAGTTATCTGGCGTTTCATCATTGAAAATCTCCTGAGCTGGCTTGGATTGGGATACTTCTTGCGGCAATAAGCAAAGTGGATTAACTCCGGCAACTGATCCGGCCTGCAGTGAATCAAACCCCGTCCACATTCACCGGCGTTAGAACGCGGACAATAATCCCTCAATGCTTTGAAAACAAGGGCGGAAGGCCGATCTTGGACTTTTTCCCCGGTCTGTTTGGGTTTGACCTTACAAGCAGTAACCCGTCCTACGGTTTTGACACAGGAGTATTAGTAGTGAAAAATTTTCGTTCCCCGGTGCGTCCCTCACGCGTCAATCGCCTTCTTAAGATAACTCCGCTGCGCGCCGCCCTCGTGCTCGCTTTTGTGGCCCTGCTTTCATCTATCT
>JAWVFI010000024.1:0-5258 GCA_033856235.1 Blastocatellia bacterium
CCTGAAGTGTTAGCGAGATCGCTGAATGGGATCGATACCGGGTGGGGAAACGGCGAGGTAGTCCAGGCAGCGATACGAGTGTCATTCTCTTTGCGAAACAGCAGAACATAGTCCGGCGCGCCGCCAACCGGCAATCTCTTCACGAACCGGTATCCATCGAAAAAGGCTGACAGCGTCTTCGCGGCGAGGTAGGCCGGCTTCGCGTCATAGACATCACCGTTCGCAAGTCCCTCGCTCTTGTAAGCGTAAGCGACAGTACCAAAACGGTGCTCGGCTTCATTCGCATCTTCGCCATCGTCGTGCCAGTCATACCAGATCGAAATGTTGATGCCATTGGCTGCATTGATGAGCCAGTGGCGCGCCAGCCTTTCACCCTGTTTTTCTTCGTTCATTCCTCGCCAGGCAGAAGAGTAGCCCCACTCACCCGAGATGATTGGGATCTGTTTTCCGGGCGCATAGGTCGCGATCATCTGGCGCAAGCGGCAATAATCCGAGGCTACTGTTTCGGGATCGCTTTGGCGGTACGGGTGAACTGAAACGGCCGTCCAATATTCCAGCAAGCCGGCCTGGAAGCACGCCTCTAAAAATGAGAAGTCGATCCCTGCAGTAGCGGGTCCGGTCATTGTTTCACCCGGGGCGGCGGCGCGAATTGCCTTTCCCGTCGCCAGTGCGAGCTTAGTGTAGTCGCCAACGTTTGGTTGCGGGCGCCAAAAGACGTGATTTGGCTCGTTGTACATTTCCCAGATAATGCCGCGGCCCTGAAAGTGTTTTGCAGCGGCGGCGGCCCAACGCGCGAAGGCCTGACGGCCCGCTTCGGTGTGCGGCGAGTCACCGTTATCGTAAAGTCTATGGTTGTAATCAAGTATGAACAGAGCGCGAATCTTGTAGGGCGCCAGCGCCGCCAGCAATCGTTCGTAAGGCGCGAAATCGTAACTGCCGGCCGCGGTTTCAGTCACGTCCCATTTGAAATCCATCCGCACCCAACGGAACCCGGCGGCGGCAAGCATCTTGATCTCGCCAGGGTGGGGATCCGTAAAGTGAATGTTGACTCCCAATCCATCGGTGATGGGCGGGTTGTTAATTGGGATCGCGCATTCGCTGCGAGCGCAACTGGAGGTTGTCAGGGAAAGAAGTAGAGTAAGGGCACAGAGAAATGTGGGGATTCGGTGTCTGTTAAAGTTTTTCGGTGGCAGGAGCATGAAATAGTTTAAAGAAAGAGCGGGGGCAAGCCCGCCTTCCCGACTGCAAGTGAGCAGCGTTGAGTCATACCGCAAGAGGATACTGCCAACAACGAAGTTGCCAATCCTTGCCTTCGACGGCAACAGCCGCCACGTAACCAGGGCCGGGCGCCAGTTCCTGTAACGACCAACGCGATACTTCGTTCGCGTCTCGCAGGTTACCCAACAACTCCGCCGGCGATCCGGGTTTGAGAGAGACATGAAACTGGTTCAAAGGCATCGACATCCCTTCGCCGATCGCTTTGATATAAGCCTCTTTCCTGGTCCAGCAATTGAAGAACGCTTCGCTCTGCGCTGGTTCGGGCAGGGTCCGCAACGCGGCCACTTCGTGATCAGAGAAGAACCGCTCGGCGATCTCTTCGGAAGCAAACTGCGGTCGAATGAATTCGATATCGACACCGAGTCCTCGTTCGCGCGTAACAGCGATCAGAGCGAGTTCATTCGCATGCGAAAGATTGAAGGTTAGTTGGTTCCCGGCCAACTCATCCGCGAGCGCCGGTTTACCATATTGCGAATAACTGAAGCTCAATTGGGCGGGCTCCTGCTGCAGATAGGCGCCCAGGATTGTCCGCAGCGAACCGCGGGCTACGATGAAGCGATTGCGATCTCTGGCAAAGTGAAAACGATCGGCACGGGCGCATTCGTCCGGCGCCAGCAGCGGCCGGAGCAACGGCGCAAGGGGTTCATTTAGGAGCACGCGCCAGACGTGAACTTCATGCTTTGACGCGACCAGGTTTGAGGGCGGAGGGTCCCAACTCAACGAGTGGTCAGCACTGGCCCGGACTGCGGGTTCCGAAGAAGTTGGGCCGCTTTCCATTTGTTTGGTCTGATTTCGCTATCTATTCGCTCACGCTGCTGCATGAACATCCGGAGCATGCGTAGCTGACAACGCAGAATCCCAGGCGGGCATAGCTTCTGACTGCGAGTCTTTACTTGAACGAACGGGATTGCTCTCTGCGATACAAGAGTTCAGCACGCGCGCCAGCTCGGCAACGAACGGCTCCTTGATGATGTTCAGATGCGTTCCCGGTAACTCGCGGATCTCAACTCCACCGGCAGCAAGGAATTCCCATCCGCTGACAGCGTCGTGGCCCGTGTTCAGATCGTCGCTCGCCCAGAGCAGAGTCACCTTGCCCGAATAAGCTTGCGGAACATATTCCCGCGCCGCCATGTAATTGAAGAGCTCGACGCTTCTGAGAACTCGCGGTAGCGGGCGGCCGCTGTTCCGAAAGAGTTGATACAAAGCGCGCCAACCGGCTATCTGAAATTTCTTTGGTGCGTAACTGAGCTTATCGCACAGGTATTTGACCTTGGCTAACGGACCCAGCGTCCGAAGATTCTGCAGGTGGGCGCTGGCTTTACTCTGTACCGCTGCAGGGTCCATATCTTTCCCGGTACGCTCAGCCAACTTCTGATACCCCAGCGGGTAGGTATCCATCAGGGCCAGCAAGCTCACCCGTTGTCCCCGCTCGCTCAGTTGTCGCGCGATTTCAAAAGCCACCACGCCGCCGAACGATCGTCCGCCGATTTGATAAGGCCCGTCCGGCTGCACTGAACGGATCTCTGTGATGTATTTCGCCGCCATCTGCTCGATGGGAACGTACGTTGGCTGCGTACCGTCCAACCCTTCGGCTTGTACGCCATAGAAAGGCTGGTCTTCGCCCAGATGCCTGGCCAGGGCATTGTACTCCAGCACGTTTCCGCCAACCGCGTGAATCGCAAAGAAAGGTCGCTTCGCGCCCTTCGCTTGAATCGTTACCATCGGCGACCAGTCGGCTTTCCAGCCATTCTGGCAAAGGGCCGCAGCCAGTTGTTCAATGGTGGGAGTCTGGAACAGCGTCGCGAGGGGAAGCTCTTTACCGAAGACCTTTTTGATTTGGGCGAACAGCCGCACAGCCAACAGCGAATGCCCACCGAGATCGAAGAAGTCGTCCTTGATGCTCACCGATTCCAGTTGCAGGACGTGCGACCAGATCTTTGCCAGCGCCACTTCAGCCTCTGTGCGGGGAGCAGTGAAGTCCTTCTCAGCCGTCGAGGATTGTCCTTCGGGCGAGGGCAGCGCCTGCCGATCCATTTTGCCATTCGGAGTTAGGGGAAAACTTGCCAGATTCATGAAAGCCGAAGGCACCATGTATTCGGGCAGCTTCTGCTTCAGATGATTGCGTAGATCTTCCGCGGTCAGGTCGCCGGGCCCTCTGGCCACGGTGTACGCAACCAGCCGGCGATTGCCGGGCGCATCCTCGCGCACGATCACAACGCTCTCCAGCACTCCCGGATGCTGATTGAGAGTCGCTTCGATTTCTCCCAACTCGATGCGAAATCCGCGCACCTTCACCTGGGCATCAATTCTTCCCGCGTATTCAATATTACCGTCGGACAGGTAACGGGCCAGGTCCCCGGTTTTGTAAAGGCGCGCACCCGGCTGCCGGCTGAAGGGATCGATTATAAAGTTTTCTGCGGTTAGATCCGGACGGTTCAAGTAACCTCTGGCCAATCCGCTGCCGCCAATGTGAAGCTCGCCGGTCACACCGGGGGGAACCATTTGCCGGGCCGCGTCCAGAATGTAGGCGCGTGTGTTTCGCACCGGCTTGCCAATCGGAACTTCGCGGGCCTCGTCCACCATTCCGGCTGTTGCCGGCGGCTCCCATAGCGTGGCCACAATCGTGGCTTCTGTTGGGCCGTAGGTATTTACCAGACGAACTTCTGAGCCGAAGTGTTTTTGCCACGCTGCCAACCGTTGGGGCAGGGCGCGCTCACCACCGATAATTACGAGCCGCAGGGACGGGGGCAATTCGAAATTTTCCGACTCGATCTGCGTCACCATCTCGTGCCAGTAGGCCGTCGGCAGATCCAGCACAGTGATGGCCCAATCGCGGCATCGTTGCATAAAGCCTTCGATTGAGTCGAGCATTTCTGGGGTCCGCAAGACGAGTTTGGCGCCGCGCGTGAGACAGGGAAAGATCTCCTCAGCGCTGGTATCGAAATTGAGCGAGGCAAACTGCAACACGCGATCGCCGTGGCCAAGGCCGAATTCGACGCTGGCATTTTCAGTGTAGTTGACGAGCGAAGAATGCTGGATCATCACGCCCTTGGGTCTTCCGGTCGAACCGGAAGTGTAAATCACGTAGGCGAGGTTGTCGGCGTTACCCAATCGCGCCGGGTTTTCTTCCGGGCTCTTGATGATTTGCTGCCAATCAGAGTCGATGCAGACCACTGTAGCGGCAAAGTCGCACAGCGTGGACAACTCCCGCTGTCGGGTCAGGATCACCTGCATTCCGGCGTCGTCGATCATGTGGGCCAACCGCTCGCGCGGGTAAGCAGGATCGAGTGGAACATAAGCGCCGCCCGCTTTTAGTATCGCCAAAACGCCCACGATCATCTCGATAGAGCGTTCCATGCAAATACCGACCAGGACCTCCGGGCCGACACCTAACGTTCGCAGGTAATGCGCCAGATGATTCGCGCGGCTATTCAGCTCGGCATAAGTGAGCTTTTCTCTTTCATGAATTACGGCAATCGCGGCCGGGGTGCGCTCGACCTGGGCTTCAAACAACTCGTGGATACATTGGCCATTGACGGTATCTTCATTTGCGCTGTCCGGAACCGCCAGCATCTGTTCTCGTTCAGCGGCGGTTAACAGATGGAACGAAGAAAGGCCCAGCCCTGGATTTTCCGAAACCTCTTCCAGCAGCATCCGAAAACGTTCCGCCATTAATTTAATCGTGCCGGCGTCGAACAATTCGGTTTTGTATTCGAACCAGCAGTGCATACCGTCCGGCATCTCGCGCAATTCCATCGTCAGATCCAGGGGCGCCGGTGCGCCCAGGACTTCTTCCGGAGTGATAGCAAGTCCGGCCGGGTGCAGCTTTGCTTCCGGGGCATTTTGAAAGATAAACATCACCTGGAACAGCGGCGGCTGCGTCAGACTTCGTTCCGGTTGCAGTTCTTCCACCAGGCGTTCGAACGGTAGATCCTGATGCGCATAAGCTCCCAGGGAAACATCGCGCACGCGGCGGACCA
>JAWVFI010000025.1:0-57003 GCA_033856235.1 Blastocatellia bacterium
CGGCGTCTGGAACGTGAGGGGCGGTTACTGGGAGAGAGCTCGGGGAACAATACGAATCTGGCGCTTAACTTCGTACCAAAAATGGATCCCGCAATCCTGGTTGAAGGCTACAAGTCGATCATGAGGACGATTTACGCTCCGCGCGCTTACTATGCTCGAGTTCTGGAATGCCTCAAGCGCGTACCTCAGTCCGAGGCAGAGGTGAACCAATACAATATCCTCAGCAGTCTGATTTCCTTCGCCCGTTTGACGATGCGTCTGGGCGTGATTGATCGCGAACGACGAGAGTTCTGGCGCTTCTTTGTCACCGCCGCCGCCAAACATCGGGAAAAGTTTGTGGAGTCAATGAGGATGGCGGCCATGGGTTACCACCTGAGAAAACTAAACGAGGGATTCGGCGACGCCTGAGTCAGAACCGCTGGGGTAGCGGGCTGTTGACTTTCCTTTTGTCGAACCCGATAACCCGCGATCAACCGCCCGCTACGGCAGGCGGTTCTGACAGAAGGGTTGCGTTCGCGGTTTCCTGAGCGCGGGCGCTCACTTCTCCGGAAGCCATCAGGCGCACCTTCTTCAGTTCCGGGCCCTTCATGCCGAAATAGGTCGCCATCTGGACGATTTGTCTGGGATCGACAAAGTCGTTCGGATTAGAGCAGAACTTTTCTATCCCCGGGCCAAATTCACGACAACTCATTCCTTTGGGAAGCTTCAAGCCCAGGGCGCACTCGCCGCTCGCTCGGAAGTGCAAACAAAAATCACAAACGATCATCGATTATTTCCGTGAAATGTTGCGTGAAACCGCCGTCTGACTACGGGGCTGTGCGTTAGTGGCCGACGGGAATTCGTTGAAAGCGCGTCTTTCCTTCTGCGTCCTGCCAGGAAATATCAAGGACATAAGGATTGACCTCGCCGCTTACGAGTTTTAGCCGGGCCAGCTGATCGCGATCGGTCGCCGCCGGCTTTCCATTAATCCAGGTGCGGTGCGAAAGCAGGGCCTTTTCGTTAGGCAGGATCGAGTTTACAACGTCGAACTTGATATGCGCCTGCGAAGGTCCACCTCCCGGAGTCACCTCGTCTTTGAGAAAAACTGTCAGGATCTCGACTGACTTGAGGGTCTGTTCCGTTGCGTTCTGCAGTTCCAACAGAACGTTCGCACCGGCATCCACAAACCTGAACGTGAAGGGCTTCGCCGTATTGGCATTAGCGCTCATAACTCTTCATTTGCCTCGTTAATAAAAATGACTCGAAGGAAGTAATGACATGATAGCAGTTAATCGAGTTGCTGTCTGTGTGACGGAACACAGAGGCCAGAGGTCAGAGGTCAGAGGTCAGAGATCCGGGCAAGGGCTGAAAACTGGCACCTCCTCGACCTCTGACCTCTGATCTCTGGGCTCTGTGGCCTGGCGCACAGACGGCACTCTTTACGCCGGGTATGATCTCAGAGCATGAAAGACGCGGAGGCACCAAATATGTCGGATCCTGCTCGCTGGGCCTTCATAAACCACCGGGAAATCATTCGGCAGGCCCATGATATAAGACCGGCCCGGGGGGGCGCAGACACTGGCTCCGGCCCGCCTTCCGTGCAGCGAGCTATCGCGCGTCGCGTTCATCAGATGAAGCAGAAGGAATGGTCACAGGAGCGCGGCGAATAGGCGGCACGCATGAGTGCCCTCCCCGCGAAGGCCGGTTACGTCCCCTGTGTGTTATACTTGCGAGTGACCGCTGTAACAGTTCTTAGAAAGTTACTTTCGACATCAGGATCTGCGCGTAATTCCGTCCTCCTTGTGCCGTTTGTTTTTTCAAGCGACCAGCGCGAAAGATAATCCTGATGCCCGTATTCAAATCCACTCAACTCAACCCGGTATGGGCGCCGCCTGGCAGCGTGGGCGTGTGTGCCTTTTGGCCTTGAAGCAGAGTGAAAGTTGAGTTGATTTCAGGAGCCGCCCAGCGGCGGTGAAAAAGTTTAGATGAACAATTTCTATGCAATGCAACGGGCCAACGGCGATTGGTTTGCACTGGAGGACGAGGGCCGGCTGCGCGTGCCCGTCTTTCAAAGCAGCAACCACGCGATGGTGGCCCGCTCGCGCGTTTCCGGAATGGAATGCTTCCGTCCCCACGTTTTGGACCCGCGCGTCGTCAATGAATTGACGACCGCCGATCCGAGCGTTTGCTTCTGGCTGGTCGAAAACCCTGCGATCAAGCTGAGCCAGGGACGTCCGATGGACCATGCTCAGCTTGACTCGTTCCTGCGGACGCCCGCGGCCGAGTCAAAGAATAACGGGAGCAGGAACTAATGATTTGGTCGTGCGGCAACTGTGGAACGGTCCTGAAGTTATGGAAGGTGCGATGTCCAAACTGTCGGAAGTCGGGCGTCAGTTGGCTGCACTTAGTAGTTTTTATTGCCATCGCTTTGCCCGCTCTCTTTTTTGTCGTCAAGATGTTTTGATCGGGACCGGGGGCCGGCTGGGTTAATTACAAAGTTTAGAAAGCTGGAAATATTTATGAAAGAAACAGGAAAGTTTACCAACAATGGCGACCTCCACGGCGATCTGGAACAGTGGCCGGGGATCAATTCGCGCTACCAACTCATCATCGTGGCCGGTTTGAGAAGCAAGCAGCTGGTGCGTGGCTCGCTGCCGCGGATCGAAGCCGATCCCCGCAAGCGGAGGAACACAAGCATCGCCCTGGAAGAAGTGAAGAGAGGCTTAGTCCCTTTCACGATGGACAAAGATACTAATCGTTCAGCTGCCGAGAATGGAGATAATTAAGCCGTGGAAATGAACGGACTGCGAGTTTATGTGAAGCCGATCGGTGGGATTGCGCCCATTGATGGCGGGGAATTCTACAGCCGTCGCGGCAATGGACCCTTTTATCGTTGGCGTTACGACGAGGAACGCGCTCAATGGCGAGTTTCGCGCGTGACCACACCCGAGCTGAAGCCCCAGGTGCTTTCCACCGCCAGTTGGAAAAACGTCCCGGCGGCTCTGCGCCTGAGATTGAACGAACATTACCAGGAGTAACCTCTCTCGCCTGATGCTGTAGGCCTCAGCCATGTCCGGAACGGAGCCGTTAAGGTTCCAATTCGGGCATGGCAAAATTTTGCCCACCACGTTCGCGCCCGGACACTTCTTTCCAAAACAAATTGACTTTCCCATCACGTGGGAATATTGTGCGGCGCACTGGTCGTCACGGCTGAATTCTCACGAGCTCTGCTTACTCCTTGCATACTCGCTGGACCAGACTCTGTTGAAGATTCAGCGGCGTCGGGATCTTTCCTTACAATCACTCTTTCTGGAGGGGCAGAAGCTCTCATGGTTGCAGAACGCGAGGACCAAAACCTGGCTGCGGGTCTTAATGCCCAGAAGCTACGCGAGCGTCGCAGGTATCTTCAGCCAGTCGCCTGGCTGCTCGGCCGCGATCTATTGGCCAACGTCAAGTACTTTCTCCTCTTCGCTGCCTTCAAGGGGAAGTTGGACCCCAGGGACCTGATGAAGCCCGAGGTGTTTTCTTTCGGGGACTATGAGGGGCCAAACCACTCCGCAATTGACGAAGGGAGCCAGGAGTTCTGGTTTGACTATTTTGCCGATTGCGGCGACGGCATGACAGCCGGTTACAGTCTCGCCTATCTGTCCATGTGTGATCTGCAGTTGCAGCTGAACCAGGATTGGAACAGCGTGAAGCCTCCCTCACCTGCTCAGAAGAAACTTGGGATCGAGTGCGGCGCACTGTTGGCCGAAATCAGGGAGTTGCGGGAAAAAGGAACGGAGGCTGAGAGTATTCTGCAGGCGGTGCAGCGCAAGGCTTCACCGGAAGTCCTCGCCCAGGCGGGAGGCGTCGAGGGGCTAATCGAATTCATCGACAAGCAGGCGGTGGGTGCGATCACGGCCATAACCAAGTTGGAAAAGGACGAGCAGGGTCAGGTAGTGCCGGTCGGTTTGCCGCCCGAATGCACGCGACTGCCTCGCGGCGCCTTCCTGTTTGTCGGCGGCGATACCACCTATCACGTTGCCGATTACGCCTCGCTGGGAGGCCGCTTTCAGACAGTCTTCGAGTGGGCGTATCAAGATTTGCTGGCTGACAATTTGGCAGATGAGGAAATTTCGTGGGAACAAAACCGCCGGCCGATTTTCGGGCTTCCGGGCAATCATGACTATTACGATATGTTGGATGGGTTCGGCCGGCAGTTTCGCCGGGCGATCACGGGTGAGTTCAGTTATCTGACGTTGTCGCGGCGCAAGATGACTCCCCAACTTCGGCTGCGGGCCTTCAAGCGCTTTCAAACCTCGAGCTACATCGCTCTGCAACTTCCTTTCGATTGGTGGTTCTGGGGCATCGATTCAGAGTTAGACAGGGTGGACATTCGTCAGCAGGAATTCTTCAAACGATCGGTGGCTGAGTCACAGATTAATAAGCTGAGACGTCCACTGAAAAGAGAACCTACGCGGGCTGAACTCGAGGCGCACGGCTTAACGCTGAGAAAACTGGAACAGGCCGGTGTTTGGCCCATGCCAGCGAAATTGATTGTGGCCACTTCCGAGCCAACCACCGTAGACGGTCGGCGTTCGCCGGAGGACGAGAAGACATCACGGGCCTTTTCACTTCTGAAGCTGACCCGCCCGTTTCTCTACCGCGGATTAAGCGAAGGGGAGAAAGGGCAATGGAAACAAGCGGAGCAGGAAAACGATGCACACGATCCCGCCTGCCGGCTCGATATCTCCGGTGACACGCACTACTATGCGCGTTATTGGGGCGATGACACCCAGGGACTGGGGGAGGGTTTCAGTGCCGCGAACTATGCCTCAGTAGTTTCAGGCGGCGGCGGCGCCTCGCTATCTCCGACGCATGCCGACGCGGGTGAGGTGAACAGCCAGGCCCTGTATCCCCCAAAGGAAGGCTCCACCAAAGTAATAACTGAACGGCTGTTCAATCCCTGGTTTGTTGCCCGCGGGGGAAAAGTCTGGTTAATCGGGTTGACGATTGCAGCGATTGTCTATTTTGGAGCCAACTATCCGGAGTCACACTACCGGGTTACCAGCACCTTGCTTGCCCGCGGGCCCAAAATCTCTTCCACGGTATTGACGGCGACAGCGGCCGCTAGTCAACCTGGAGGGAACCACACATTGAAACTGGCTTCGCTGCTACTTGTTTCGCTGGGCGCAATAATCCTCAGTGGCCTCTACTCGAAGTGGCTGTTTAAGCGGTTAACGAAGACCCACGATTGGGCAAAAGAAAGGCTTCTGGATCTTCGAATCAAACACGGTGAACTGGCGATACAGAAGAGCTATGGCGACCTTCTGGATAAGATCGCAGATCAATCAATGGCGGATGATTGCGGGGAAGAAGCGACTGACACTGGGGAAAATGTGTCCCCCGGTCATCTCATATTTTTCCTGAGCG
The DNA here is from genome assembly GCA_033856235.1 of Blastocatellia bacterium. GTDB lineage: Bacteria > Acidobacteriota > Blastocatellia > Pyrinomonadales > Pyrinomonadaceae > DASXRU01. The sequence goes on from JAWVFI010000025.1 coordinate 5,395, forward strand.
TATTGGTCACAGGCCTCCTGTGGTCTTGGGAAATGAACGCCTATCGCCCGGAACATTTGTCGTATCAACGTTTTTACGCCTGGGGCTTTTTCCTCTATTTGATTCTTAGCGGGTTTGGCATTTTCTTCTCCTGCAGACGCTCAAAGACCACCTTCGCCAAATTTCAGGACGTAATTCAAGGCAAGCTCGGCGATCAGGAAAAGATCAACGCAGTTACGAGACTCGTTGTCTCGGCGCAGGATTACTTGCCCTTTTGGGCTTTAGTGCTATTCGGCATTGGCAATTTCTCATTAGTCCTATATGAAGTTCAGCATGCTGGAACTTACGGAGCGTTGCCTGCGTTCGGCAAGAGTGTTTGCATCCTCCTTTCGATCGGGACAGCGGTGGCCGCAATGGTTACCGCAATGCACTATTCCAAGTGGCTCTTCGAACAGGCGTACCGAATCACGGTGACGTTTTGGAGTTACCTGCCGGTCACGGCATTGTGGGCGGTGGCTTTGCTCTTCCTGGGACTGGCCATCTGGTTTTTTGGCAGGGATTCGGTGCGGAGTCTGGCGGTGGACGTTGCGTTCCTGGTGGCTCTGATGGTCATCGTCATTGCCCCAATAGCTCTGGCGATCATTGTAGGCAACAAGAAACGGTGGTTTGTGTTTCTTTTGCTGGGCACATGGAACACCATTCTACAGTTGGCAGTCCCTTTCTTGCTGGTTTGGTACGGAAGTGGGTTAGCGCTACTTCTGGCTCCCGCAATCGTTGTCATCGTAACTCTGGTCATGCTTGCAGTTCTGAAGCTTATTCCGGAAAACCGGATTAGGTCTTACATCACTTCCGGGAGACTGGCCGCGCTGTGGCTGATCTATGGCGCGGGTTTTATTCTCTTGCCGATACTTTCACGCCACTGGTTCAATTTTGGATCGCCGGTGTGGCAGGGCAACGCTTATTCGCCATGGCAAGCCTTGGGGGGAGCTTTGCTGGCCGGCGCATTCGGGGCGCTGATGAGTTGCGTCTGGCTGGGCTGGTATTTTGCCGTCTCGGTCGAGTTTGACGGACACGCAGGTGAAGCCGGATCGGCGGCCCGCAGAGAAGAGTATAAGCAGTTCATTAGGTTCCGTATCACGCCCGACTCGCTGACAGGCTACGTGATTGGCATCGACAAACCACAGAAGCAAGGCAAAGAACTGAGACCGCGTTTGGTGGACGTCTTCACCTTGAGATGTCCCAAGCTGGAGGCCGTTAAGAGCCCACCCGGCCACGAAATTTGAGTTTTGGTGCCAGCCTATGTGGCCAGGATCTGGGTGGCGATGAAACCCCAGAGGATGATCGCAAAGCCTCCGATTTCACCTGCGATCAAAGCCCACATGTACCAGGTGGTGATGAAGTTTCGTTTTTGAAATACATTGTCGGTTGTATTCAGCATTCCAAAAACAAAGTAACCCACGATGGTGATGGCAAAGAAGGCAAGCGGAAATGCGGTTGCCAGCATCTGCACGCGATTTGAGTACGGGCTGTATTCCAGGAGTTTCGCTATAACCAGGGCGGCAAAGCTGTAGAGCAGGGAAGCACGGTGCGCGATGTCGATATAGACCGGCGCCCGATGATCCAGGCTCTGCATGACGCGGCGATACTTCACGATGCCGGTTAACATTCCGGCGAACAGGAAGATACCGGAAGCCAGCAAACTGAGTTTGATTGCGGGGGTCATTGAAATCAGCCTATCATAAATTGTCAGAACCGCCTGCGGTAGTGGGCGGTTGATTGGTCTGCAGAAAACACGTGGGTAATCTTAGATCAACCGCCCGCTACCGCAGGCGGTTCTGACTTTTGCGTTACCCAGTCCTTCGCGTAAAATCAGCCACACTTTTTACGAGTCACAGAAGCTTGATGGCAAAGCCCCCGCGATTGCGAGAAACGCAGGCCCAGGACACCGAAGCCCAGGGCGGGCTGTGGCCGGTCGATAAAGTAGTTCTCGCTTACCTCGGTCTCACTTCGTTATTCATCATCATATTCATTTCGCGAGTGCCACAGGCATGGTGGCTGTTGCCACTCAAGGCCGCCGGCGCGGTCTTAATAATTATCGCTTCGCGACAGACTGCCTCGCTGCCGGTATGGTTGTTCCGGCACTGGTATCCTTTGTTGTATGTCGCCGCCAGTTACAAGGAAATGAATATCCTCATCCCCGGCATCCGGCGCGGCACTGCGGATGCCACCCTGGCGCGCATCGATTTCGCCCTGCTGCACGTGCATCCCACGGTCTGGATTGAACGGCTGCATCTGCCGTTGCTGACTGAGTACCTGCAAATTATCTATGCCTTCTTCATTCCGGCATTGATGTTGGTGGCTTGGATCCTCTGGCGGCGCCGGCGAATGAATGACTTTCGGCAGTTCGCATTTCTGATTGCGCTAGGCTTTCTGCTGTCCTACTTCTTCTATTTCCTCGTCCCGGCGCGCGGTCCCCGGTTCCTGTTGAGCGATTTGCATCATTCGAACTTTGACGGCGTTTGGATGGCCGGGTGGTTTCGCGATCTGCTGGATCGCCTCGAGGGAATCCACTACGACTGTTTTCCCAGCGGGCACACGCTGTTGACGCTGCTGGCCTGGTGGACCACGCGCCGCTTATCGCGAATGCTGTTTGTTGCTTTCACAATCTTTACAGCCAGCCAAATATTTTCGACTCTCTACCTGCGCTATCACTATGCGATCGACCTTGTCGCCGGGGCCGTGTTTGCGGTCCTGATACTCCTCACGCGGCGCCGGCTTTATGCCGCACTCTCTCCGGCACAGACGCTTTAGCAACGAGGGTGCCTTTTTATCTAGTAATCAGAGCCTCCCTTACGGTCGGGCCTCTGCTCGTTTGAACCGGACAAAATCTTGACTCTGAGCGAAGGAGGGGAATAGACTGCGCCGCGAGGAACACAGACTGCGCTTTTATCGGCCCTCGACGTCTTTCACCCGGGCGTGTGATTTCCTCGCACCACACAAACTGGCCGCACGAGTTGGCCATACTCAAATTCGTCACAACGGCGCAAGCCACGCAGCAAAAGGAGGCGCGGAATGGCCCCAGCTATTAGCAACTTTATCCGCAAGCTGATGCTGATCGGAAACGGATTCACGTTTCTGTTCATAGCTTGTTATGTCCTTTACAACACCCACTACGCCGCCTATTTGTACGGATATACTTTGAACGGGCCGGTCGATGGCCTGAATGAGTTTCGGGCGGTCTATATCGGTTTCTGGATCGGCCTGACGATCCTGTTTTTCGCGGCGGCAAAAAAGTTACAGCTGACAATATTGGGCGACCTCGCGCTCTTATTAGTCATGTTGCAATCTCTTGGGCGGCTGCTGAGCTTTGCGGTCGACGGCATTCCCAACCGGCGATTTGTGTTTGTCTTCTTTCTTGAGTTTGGCACCAGCCTGTTGGGTTTGATTATGCGGCCTCGTCCTACTACCTGAGTCGGGCCCGCGGCGCTGACCTCGCGGCGCTAGACAGTTTAAGGAACAAATATGGGCAGCGATCCCATCTTCGAACCTCTGCACTTTCGCAATCTCACGGTCAAGAACCGCCTCTTGCGCTCCAACATCTCCGGGCGCTTCGATAATTACGACGGTTCGGGAACGCGCACCCGGATTCGCTGGGAAGAGAAGTTTGCCCGCGGCGGTGTCGGAGCGATCGTTTCCTCGCACATTCCGATTTCATTGCGCGGGCGCGTCATGCCCGGCTACGCCATGATTGAGAGCGACGATCGTATTCCTTTCTGGCGCGAGCTGGGTGAGGCGGTCCATCGCTACGATTGCAAGTTCATCGCTCAACTCACCTACGCCGGACGCCAGCGAGACATACCCGGAGTGGAGAATTCTCCACACCTGGCGTTGAGTTCTTCCAACCGGCAGGACGCTTTCCTCGGCGTTCGTTGCCGCCCCATGACGAGGGAAGAAATCAAGACTACGGTGCGTCACTTTGGTGACGGCGCCCGGCGCGCCCGCGAAGCCGGGCTCGATGGCGTGGAACTGCACGCTAACAACGGCTACCTCATCACGCAGTTCCTCAGTTCAGCGATTAACAAGCGTCAGGACGAGTACGGGGGTTCACTGGAGAACCGCGCGCGCTTTCTGCTGGAGATCGTCGCCGAAATCCGCAAGCAGGTGGGTAATGATTTTCACCTGCAAGTGAAAATCAACGCTGAAGATCACAACAACGCCCTCGCCTTTTGGGAGAGATTCGGCAACCGTCTGCCCGATACGATTCAGGTGTGCCGCTGGCTGGAAGCAGCGGGTGTCGATGCCCTGCACATCTCCAACGGCAACTCTTTTCCGCATCCGCTGCAGCCGCCGGGCCCCGTGGACTTTAAGCTGGCGGCGCAAACCTTTGGCGTCATCATTCCCAGCGGCGATTACGCTTTTCGTAACTTTGTCTTTTTCCGGTATGCGCTGTTGCGGCCGATCATGACTCTGCTTTGGAATCGCGTGCGGCCGAAACAGATCGAAGGTGTTAATGCGCCGGAGACGTATGCGATCAAGCAGGCCGTGAAGATTCCGGTGATCTGCAACGGAGGCTTTCAAACAGCATCGTTCATCCGGCAACTTCTGGGTGATGGCCATTGTGACGCCGTTTCCATCGCACGCCCCTTGATTGCCAACCCCGACCTACCGCTGACCTTCGCAGCCGGAAAAGACCAGGCCGACAAACCTTGCACCTATTGCAACCGTTGTACGGTCCATGTCCTGCAAAACCCGCTCGGCTGTTATGAGTTGTCTCGCTTCGACGGTGACTATGAAGCAATGATGAAAGAAGTCTTTTCCGTGTTTGAGCCACAGGGAAGGACTTAACCAGCGAGGGATCAGACCAATGGCAAACCAGATGCAGAGCAATTATGACGTGGTAATCATCGGCTCCGGGTTTGGGGGCGCAATCAACGCTTGCCGCCTCGCCCAGGCGGGACGTTCGGTGTGCGTTCTGGAACGCGGAAAGCGTTGGGGCAAAGCCGATTTTCCGCGCACTAACTCGCAACTGGCTCGCGCCTTCTGGAATCCAAAGGACCTGGGTTTGCTCGACTATCGCGTCTTTCGCCGTGTCGATGTGATTGCCGGCGTAGGCGTAGGTGGCGGTTCGCTCGTTTACTTCAATGTTAACCGCCAGCCTCCCGCCTCAATCTTCGAAAACCCGCGCTGGCCGCGCTCGATCAAGAAGGACATGCTGCAGCCTTATTACGAAATGTCACGCGCGATGCTGGAAGCGAAACCGATGGAGCCTCCGGATGGCCGCGATTTTCCCCTGCGCAAGAAGGCCTTCTTCGACGCGGTCGAAGGCAGCGGCCGCGATCCGATTCTAATGAATATCGCGGTTTACACCGGGCCGGAACGCGCCAACCCTTTCAGCGGGATCAAGCAGGATGGATGTGTATATTGCGGAAATTGCATGTTGGGGTGTCACGTTCACGCCAAGAATACTCTGGACCTAAATTACATCCCCGTCGCGGAGCAGAACGGCGCACATGTTTTCAGCCTGCGCGAGGTGGAACGGATAGAACCGATCGACCCGGTCGAGCAGAACGGCTACCGCGTTCACTTCAAAGTTTCCGGTTCGCCGGACGGCGAGCGTGGTTCCGTAGTTGGCAGGAAATTAATTGTTTCAGCCGGAACGCTGGGGACCAACGAGCTGTTGCTACGGGCCCGCGATGTTCACAAAACGCTGCCGCGGCTGAGCCCGGCGTTGGGTCAGGGTTTTTCCATCAATGGCGACTTGCTGCTGGATGGCACGGACAAAGCCAATCGAGTAGTCGATCCCGTGCCCGGCCCCGGGATCATTGGCGGGGTGGACTGTGGCACCGGCGAAAACGAGATCTGGATCAGTGACATGGGGTACCCGGAATCCTTTATTTGGTTTTTGGAGGGAACGCTGCCGACAGTCCCGCGGTTGAAAAACACTATCGCCGCGGCCTGGGCATACCTGACACGCACATTTGGTTTTTCGCCGCCATGGAATTACACCGAAGGATTGAATCGCTTCTTTGCGGGCTCAGCATCGGCGCATTACCTTCCGTACCTGGGAATGGGAACAGATGCGGGGGACGGGAAGCTCAGCTTGTCTGGAGGCAATTTGGAAGTTGACTGGTCACACCGCGCCAGCCGGAAGATGTACCAGCAGATGGAGGATGCGCTGGTCGAGTTCAGCAAAGCCCTGGGTGGTCGTTACTCGAAAAGCTTTTACTGGCGCTGGCCCTTGCGCAAGAGATTCACGGCCCACCCGCTCGGTGGTTGTCACCTGTCCGACGATCCGGCGAAGGGCGTGGCCAACGAATGGGGAGAAGTTTGGAACTACCCAAATCTTTATGTATCGGATGGTTCGATGGTCCCGACGGCCGTCAGCGTCGGGCCGTCAGCGACGATTGCGGCACTTTCCGAAAGGATTGCCGAACACACGGTAAATTCATGAAGTTTGTAGGGGCAGCACTCCGTGGCCGCCCCCTTCGTCCTAATATTTTCTTGAAAACAATTACGAAGGCGGTGGCCACGGAGGGCCACCTACAAGTCCGGCGCCCAATTCGCCTGGAATCAAGGACGGAAGCTGATGAGCGCGGCAGCAAAAACTATTATCGGCTGGGGCGTCTATCTTGTTATTGTCGGCGCAGCCGAACTCATTATTCCCGACCTTTTGCTGCGTTGGTTTGACTTGCCGGAAACCGGAACCGCCTACCTTCGCATCGCCGGGATTCTGTTTCTGGTGCTGAGTTACTACATGTTTCGCGCGGCCCGCGCGGAGCTGGAGCCTTTCTTTCGCTGGACCGTGCACGCTCGGGCTCCAATTGTTTTCGTCATAATCGTGCTGGCGTTTTTGAAACTGGTTCCAAACGTCATCGTCTTGTTTGGCTTGTTTGATTTCATCGGAGCCATCGCTACTGCGCTCGGGCTACGACACGACGCCAAGCGAGTGTTGTAGGGGCGGCACTCCCTGGCCGCCCCCTTCGTAACCGATGCGAGGTTGCAGAAGCCCGACCGTAAGGGAGGGCTCCGACTTAGTACATTGCAGCAGGGCCCTCCCTTACGGTCGGGCTTCTTGCAAGCGCAACGAAGTGGGTGGCCACGGAGGGCCACCCCTACAAAAACCTCATGGCTCTGAAGATGAAAACAACGTGCGAAAAGTGCAATGCGGCCCTGGCGCCGGAAGGCGAAGCTTACGTCTGCAGTTTCGAATGCACGTTCTGTCAATCCTGCGCCGAGGCAATGTCCGAAGTGTGCCCCAATTGCGCTGGGGAGTTAGTGCGAAGGCCACGACGCACAAAGTCAGTTCTGAGCGTGGCAGCCCAAACGCCGTCGAGATGGTGGCGACGGCGGGGCAGTAATTAGTTTCAAGTGGCGGGTTTTAAGTTTCAGGTTCGTCTGCCTGGCGATCATCTGAAACTCAAAATCCAGAACCTGAAACCTGGAACCTGGAACCTGACACGCGGGCACCCTCTTACGAAAGGCACTGAAATGTCAGCAGATATAATTTTCGAGCCAATTAGGTTTCGTAACCTCACGGTCAAGAACCGAATCTTTCGTTCAAACATCGCCGGTCGATTCGACAACTACGACGGTTCCGGCACACAAGCGCGGGTCAATTTCGAAGAAAAATTTGCCCGCGGCGGAGTGGGTGCGGTTATTTCTTCCCACGTGCCGATCTCGGTCCGCGGTCGCATCTTGCCCAACTACGCAATGATTGACCGAGATGAACGCATTCCGTTTTGGCGCAAAGTCGGGGAGGCCGTTCATCGCTGGGATTCCAAATACATCTTGCAGCTGAGCCACGGCGGGCGACAGCGCGATATCCCGGGTGTGGAAAATGATCTCAATAAGGCCCAAAGCGCGACCAGCGACTACGAGCCCCTGCACGGATTTCCCTGCCAGGCGATGAGCCGCGAAGAGATCAAGCAGGTAGTCCAGCAATACGCCGATGGCGCCCGGCGCGCGCGCGAAGCCGGACTGGACGGCGTGGAGCTACATGCCTGCAATGGCTATTTGTTTACACAGTTTCTCAGTTCCGGCATCAATGATCGCCGGGACGAGTATGGCGGGTCGCTGGAGAACCGCGCCCGGTTTTTGCTGGAGGTAATCGCCGCCGTGCGCCGCGAGGTGGGAGACGATTTCCATTTCCAGGTGAAGATCAACGGCATTGACTATAACGACGCGGTCCTCTTTTGGAAGAAGAAGGGCAACACGATCGAAGAATCGATCCAGGTTTGTAAGTGGGTGGAAGCGGCGGGTGTTGATTGTCTCCACGTCTCGGGCGGCAGTTCTTTCCCGCATCCACTGAATCCGCCGGGGCCGTTTCCGGTTGAGGTCGCTTCGAAGACCTACGACACGATGCTCTCCAGCGGCAGGAATACATTTCGGCTTTTTATCCTGCTGAAGTTCCGGCCACTGCGGCCGCTCTTCCGGTTTTTCTGGGGTCGAACTCAGGGCGCGCATGCGATTGAGGGCGTCAACGTCGATGCGGCTCGGGAGATTAAGCGGCATGTCAGCATCCCGGTGTTGTGCACCGGAGGTTTTCAAACCGCTTCATTCATCAGAAAAGTTATTTCCGAAGGCTACTGTGACGGAGTGGCCATTGCTCGCCCGCTGCTGGCCAATCCGGACCTGGTACACATCTTCGCTTCCGGTATGGATCTGCCGAAGAAACCATGCACCTATTGCAACAAGTGCCTGCTCCATGTGATCGAAGATCCTTTTGGCTGTTATGAGCTGTCGCGCTATGACGGCGACTACGCGCGGATGATGCAGGAGCTGATGTCGGTGTACGTGCCTGACGGGTTTGAGCCGCCGGACGTTCACGCAATTCATTGAGTTGAGCGCGTCGCCTACGCGCCGTCAGCAGTCTTCAGACGGCTTCCCCGCGGGGTTACTAGCCCAGCGCTTCGAGCGCTGGGTCAACGGCGCTAGCTCTAATTCGGGAGCGCGCTTCAGCGTGCTTTCTGCGTTCCGAATGGCTGAAGCCTCGGAGAGAAGCCCGTTGAAACGGGCTGTCTTAATTTATTGAGCTGCTAACTCAGCCGTAGAACGGCTGGGCTAGTAACCTGCGGGAAAGCCGCGTTAACGCGGCTAAGCTTCGGAAATAGTCACCGCACGTTGTAGTACTTCATGAAAATCCGCTCGTAGATCTTGTGTGGCAGGATCTGTTTTAGTGCTGGAACAAGCCTCTGGAAGGCGGGCCCCACGGAGTAGCGCAGTTTTGGATTCTGCTTCCGGATCAGTCGTTCAATCAGGCGAGCAATCGCGAGGGGATCGGCGCCGTTGCTCTCTTCCTTTTCGAAAACGGCCAGTGCTTTACCAAATCTTTCCTTGTAAGACGAAGTGTTTTGCGACTCTTCGGTAAGTTTGCGGTTCGCGGCGAACTGCGTGCGAAAGTCTCCCGGCTGCACCAGCACGATTCGAATGCCGTACGGCTGGACCTCCATCCGCAGGGCTTCCGTCATCCCTTCGAGAGCAAACTTGCCGGCGCTATAGAATCCCTGAAATGGCAGTGAGACGACTCCAGCGATCGAGCTGATGTTGATGATCAGGCCCGATCCTTGCCGGCGCATTGCCGGCAGAGCCGCCTTGCACACACGCAGCACGCCGAAGAAGTTTGTCTCAAACTGGGCCTTCGCTTCGGCGATCGCAGTGTCCTCGATGGCACCGGCAATCCCGAACCCGGCGCAGTTCACGACCACATCGAGGCGCCCTTCGGACTGGACGATGTGACGGATGCCTTCGCTGACTGAAGCATCGTCATTCACATCCAGCTGAATACTCTTCCAGCCGAGATCTGCGGGTTGCGGCGTACGGCTGGCGCCGTAGATCTTGTAGCCCCGCCCCTGCAAGTACTCGGCGCAGACGCGTCCGATACCTGAAGATGCGCCGGTGATCAAGACAACGGTTTGTTCCATTTGAAGTTTGCCCAAGGCAGCATGTGCGTTCCCGCAACCGCAAATTCCGCGGCTAACGCATGAACTTGCGTCGAATTGCCAACGCGAGCATGGCCGCCTGCAGCGGACCCAATATTGTCTCCGCCAGCACCGCTGCCTGTGCGGCCCTACTAGCCGGCTTAGGTTCGGGACGCTGCAGAGTGATCACGGCTGCGCTATATGTCAATTCAGTCTTGAATTTCTCCCAACCGAAAACTTCCGCGGGATGCACGATGGTGGAGTTGGCCGGCTTTGGTTCCCATTTCATCCAGCCCTGCGTATACAACAGAGCGAATAATACCCAAACCGCGGCGAGTATGCCTAAGGCTTGCAGGGCACGTTCCCCATAACCGCTGGCCAGCCAATACCACCAACTCAATTTCCAAACTGTGAGCCCGGGCCATTCCAACCGCCGCCGCGTATCCATTGCCATATGACGGAACCGTGAAGCTTCTTCAAAGCGCCGGTTCTCTTCGGCGTTATCGGCAAGACGTGAGCAGGTAATCGCAAACATCCGATGCCGGTCCGCCACGGATAACCGGTTAAGTGAAAGGCTGGAGAGCTCCTCTTCGATTGTCCGCCACGGGTGCGACTCAACTTGCTTAAAGCGGAGGTCCCTGAGTTTGTACCGGCCCCATTCTACGTTCGTAAGATCGAACCTGCTGCAGTCTACATTCACGAACCAGGACGGGCGCATCGTGAGAGTGTGAAAGGAGATTTGGTCCGGGTTATCGATCTTTGCGGATTCCAAACTGAGCGACGCCTTATCATTGAATCCCGGCCTCTTATCCTCAACTGCGAATCTCTTGGTGCCGGCGAATTCAACGTAACCCTTCAGAACAGAGCGCTCGAAATTCGTATTTCCAATGAAGGTTGCCTGCCGAAAGCCGGCGTTGCCTTTGAAGATGGCCTCACTAAAGTCCACGTAGTCGTCGAAAGTGGCGTTGCTGAAATCAGCATTCATGTCAAAGGTGTCGTCTTTGAAAACGGCCCCCGCTTGAAAGTAGGTAGAAATGAAGTCTACTTGTCCCCTGAAGGTGGCATTGCTGAAGTCTGCATCCGCTCTGAAAATTGCAGAGGTGAAGTCTGCATCACTTTGAAACAAGGCGGAAGTGAAATCTGCTTTGCTGGTGAAGATGGCTTCGCGGAAGTCGGCCCTTCCGCTGAAGATCGCAGATTTAAAGAATGCAGTCTCCGCGGGAAACCAGGCCCCGCGAAAATCAAAGTCCTGACGCATGAGTTTTCGCTGCACCGCCTCCGCGAATACAGCGCTCTTCTTCATGCCGGGAAAATGAAGCACACAATAGTTCTTGCCCTGATGCTCTTCGTAATGGCGCAGCCACTTACAGGCTGACCGACTGGGAGATTGGCAGTCGCAAACAAAATCAAATTCGGAGTGGGGGACTGGCATCGTAGTCAAGAAAGCCGAGGATGTGCCGCCCTTCAAGTCACGTCATTAAGGAGGCAATTCGTTCCGCTAACGCCGCGATTGTTCGCGAAGGATGTATCCCAATAGCCTCCGGAACAATTGCGCCATCGACCACATAAAGATTCTTGTGGCCAAATACTTCACCGCGGTGATCTACTACGCCGTCCGACGCCGATTGGCCCATGTTGCAGCCACCCAATGGTTGTAGCGCGATTAAGAGGTTGAAGTATTTCAGCACCGGCGTAATGGTTGACTGGCCCCCGGTGCTTCCTGTCAGTTTCAAGTGCATGTTGGCGATCTCGTCAAACAAGTGTTTTGATTTCTCCATATCCCACTTCAGGTTCAGTTTCCAACGTTTCCGTAACCAGGCCGGTTTCAGAGAGAGCTGGCCGTTTGCCGAATTAACCCCATTTGAAAACCAGGGCATTACATGGTCGGGACCACCGTCAAGGCGCACAGCTTCACCGAGAACGTCCTGGTAAACCTGCGGCATTCCTTCGGTCGCCCATTGGGCGATGACTTCGGGCATGCCGCCGTCTTCGATCGAGAATCGTTGTCCCAGCATTCCATCTGTAAAATCAATCTGATAGGTCGACGTTGGCCCCTCAGAGGGTGAAATAGGACGGTTCGGATAGACGGCTGGGGTGAAATAGTTTCCGTTCGCACTCCAGCGTTGACCGAGGGTGGGACTTACGTTGGGAAGCGTTTTATGCTCGTCCCGGCTGCGCAGCAGCAATTCCGTGGAGCCCAGCGATCCTGCGGCGACGATTACCCGTTCCGCAGTTTCGCTGCCGGCGATCAATCTACCGTCCCGGATCTCATCATAGAAAACCTGATAGCCCGGGGACTCGGCTTTTATTTGACGCACCAGGTGCAGTGGTCTGATTTCGGCGCCGTTCTGCTGGGCGCTCGCGAGATAGTTGAGGTCGAGCGTGTTCTTTGCGTTGACCTGACAGCCGATCATGCAGTTGCCAGAATGCACGCACGTGCCCTGAGTCAAGCCCTGTGGATTGAGTTGATAAACCGATTGTTCATCCCGGTAAGGCCGCGCGTTGACATCGAAGCTCTCATCAAAGCTCACCGCCAACTCGAGCGGCCGCAGACGACTGCTGAAGCCCATTTTTTCCGCAGCCTCGCTAACTAACTGCGAACGCCTGGTTAGTTGGTTTTCGGGGATGGTCCTGACCCTGAGCATGTGCCCGACCTGCGTGAAGTAGGGGAGGAGCTCTTCATAGGTGATCTCAGGTGGCCATCCGGCGGCAAAGACGTGCGCGGGAGGTATCGTTGAAACGTTGGCCGACAGCAACGATCCGCCGCCGACTCCAGCTCCACTGACTACGGTCATATTGGCGTCGCTGATTAGGTTAAGATCCAACCATCCGTTGGATTTCTCAGGATTGTCCCGATCGTATCTCCACGGATCGAAAAGCCTGCGAGGAAAAGTTTGCGCGGTCCAGCGACGGCCACGCTCCAAAATTAGAACTCTAAGGCCCTTTTCCGCGAGACGGCAGGCGGTGACTGCGCCACCATAGCCGCTGCCGATGACGATGACATCGAAGTTATTCGACATGCTGTTTGACGGATTTGTGCTGACTTACTCAGGCCATGTGGGCCGCGATTCTTTCCGCCAGGGCGGCAATCGTCCGCGACGGGTTGATCCCAATCGCTTCGGGGATAATGGCGCCATCCGCGACGTAGAGGTTCTTATAACCAAACACTTCGCCGAGGTGGTTCACGACACCCTTAGTTGGGTCTGCGCCCATGTTACAACCGCCGAGAGGATGAGGTGTCACCAGCAGGTTAAGTGTTTTCCAAAGCTCAGTTAAGATGGGAACACCTCCGGTTTTCTCGGCCAGCAGTTTGTGCATTTCCTGAATGTCGTCGAACAATTCTTTGGACTTTGCTACCTGCCAATCCAGGTGAAGGCGCTTTCCATACCATGGCCAGATCCAGGGCCGCTTCAGGTACAGCCTGCCGTTGGCCGCATCGACGCCATTAGCAAACCACAACATCACATGCTTTCCTTCGCCCTGCAACAGTGCATCCATGTCCCTGATCAAGCGCCCTACAATCCCCCAGCGGTCCCGCTCCGCCCGGGCCCAATTTAGCAGGAAGTCCGGGCCGCCGCCGTCCTCAATGGTAAAGCGCTTGCCTTTATAGGGGTCTACCAGGAAATCAATCCCCGCCGTGATAGTCGGCCCCTCCGACATATCGATTTCGCAAAGCTGATGGATGGCCGGAGTCAGGAAGTCGCCGTTCGAACTCCAGTTGTGACCGAGAAACTGGCTGAGGTTGGGAAGTGTTTTGTGTTGGTCGCGACAGCGCAACAACAGTTCGGTGGAGCCGAGGGAACCAGCGGCCACGATCACCCGCTCCGCTGTTTCACTGCCGGGAAAAAGTTTTTTGTCCCTAATGACGTCATAGGCCACGCGATAACCGTTTCCTTCAGGCGTGATGGAGCGCGCCATGTGCAGCGGCCTGATCTCAGCGCCTTTCTGTTCTGCGACCGCGAGGTAATTAAGATCCAGTGTGTTCTTTGCCAGCACCTGGCAGCCGACATCGCAGTTTCCCGAATGCACACACGTGCCCTGTTTGACGCCAAACTTGTTGAGCTTGTATATGGTTTGGGCGTCACTGTAGGGACGCGCATTGACATCAAAGTTGTCATCGAAATTAACCGCCAGCTCCAGCAACTTAAAGCGATCACCATAGCCGGCCCGGTCCGCCGCTTTTTGCACCAATTTGGAGCGCCTGGTTAGCTGGTTAAGGGGAATCGTTCTGACCCCCAACATGTCCCCGGCCTTCTCGTAATACTGCAACAGATCAGCGTATTGAATCTCCGGAGGCCAGCCGTTGGCAAAAGTGTTTTCCGGCGGGACGGCAGAGACGTTTGCATAGACGAGCGAGCCGCCGCCCACACCGGCACCGGTAACAACCGTCATTTTGGCGTCGCCGATTAGATTGAAGTCGAGCCAGCCGTTACGCTCTGCCGGATTATTCTGATCGTAAAGCCAATGATCTTTAGGCTTGCGCGGATACTCCTCGGGTTTCCAGCGGCGCCCACGTTCTAGAATCAGGACCCGTTGCCCTCTTTCTGCCAAACGGCATGCAGTGACGGCGCCGCCAAAGCCACTGCCAATTACAATGACGTCAAAGCTGTTAGCCATGAGGATTCCTCCTGAAAGAATGCCCTATTGATCTGCCGGTGAAGTCGATGTCACTTTCAGATAGGCACGAAAGAAGAACCAGCCGGTTAGCCCATTAACGATGGGCGCCGCCAACAGACTCAGGCGCCCCAAGCCAGTCATGTTTTGTGCGTAGTACAGGTGGACCCAATCAGCGAAAACTTCAGTTAGACGTATGCCCGCTACTAACATCAGCCAGTAAGGCGCCTTGCGCCACTTGATCAGGGCCAGGAATTGAAATAGGGCAAAAGAAGCCCAGACGGCGCCCGTACGGAACAAGAGTCCCTGCGGATCTACGTACGGGGCCCCATGAAGCGTCTTGAACCAGAAATCCGGGCGAGGAAAAATAATCGCTACGTAAATCACATCCAAAAGGATGAGAATCACGAGCATGGGAGTGATCAGTCTTTTCATGGCGTTCTCCTGTAGTCAGGCAGGAGCTTGAGATCGCTCTGCGGAAAGACAACACCTGCCAATGGGCGCGAGGAAAATCTGAAATGTGCCTGACGGATTGACTGCTACTGATCGCTACCCGCCAGGTGGCTAGCGAGGAGTTCAATTGTCGGATAATCCCAAACCACAGTTGGTGAAAGCTGCTGGCCGAGCCAATCCGCCAGATCGCCTGAGAGATGCATGGCCTGCATAGAATCCATGCCGTAATACTCCAGCGGTTTCTGGATGTCAATATTCGCGGGATCGATTTCCACGAGGGCTGCGATGTTTGAGATCAGCCACTGTTGAATCTCGGCTTCGGTATGAGAGGAGTTGGTGGTGGTTCCCGCTGCGGGCGCAGCTTCCTGATCCTTCATACTCGATTTTCGCTCCGTTCCGACAGTTCGCTCGCTCCGCCCGTTGCCGGTGACATGGTT
The DNA here is from genome assembly GCA_033856235.1 of Blastocatellia bacterium. Taxonomy (GTDB): domain Bacteria; phylum Acidobacteriota; class Blastocatellia; order Pyrinomonadales; family Pyrinomonadaceae; genus DASXRU01. The sequence continues at coordinate 20,795 of JAWVFI010000025.1, forward strand.
TTCTTCGCCATCATCGCCGGCGTCGGCACCTTCACGTTCCATGCCAGCCCCGTCTTTTGCAAAGCCGCGATCACATAGCCGGAGATATCGATCTCCCACCATTTCAATCCGTGCCAGGCGGAGGTAGGAAACGCGTGATGGTTATTGTGCCATCCTTCACCGAATGAGAGAAGCGCCATCCAGAAATTATTAGCGCTCTGATCGCGATTCTGGAATGGGCGCCGGCCGTAAATATGACAAATCGAATTGATCGCCCAGGTAGTGTGATGCACCAGGAAGATGCGGGCCAGTCCGGCCCAGACAAATCCCAATAGGGCACCTTTCCACGACCATGTCAGCAATCCGCCCAACAGTGCCGGGAGCGCCAGGCTCAGAGCTATCCAGAGAAAGTAGAGCCTGTTGATTTGGAAGATGAGTTTGTCTTTCAGCAGGTCCGGGACGTAATAAACCCAGCCGGTCATTTCCGGCGCAAGCATCCACCCGCTGTGTGAATGCCAGAATCCTCGCAGTGCGTTTCGCGCTCCCTCCCCGTGAAGGTGAGGCGAATGCGGGTCGCCATCCTGATCGCTGAAGGAGTGATGCCGCCGATGCGTGGCCACCCAGAAAAGTACCGGACCTTCCGCCGCCATTGAACCTAGGATGGCCAGAATGGCTTTGGTGATCGGTTTCGTCTGAAACGCCCCGTGCGTTAACTGCCGGTGGAAGCCGACGCCGACGCCGAGGATTGTAATCGAGTAGAAGAAGAGCATTAGAAGCAAATCGACGGGGCCAACACTGCGTCGCCACAGAATAATGACGGCAGCGATAAATCCCAGCAACGGCAGGACAACCGTCAGCACCGCAACCCGCCGGGCAAACCTCGCAGCGCGAGCATTCAAGGCCCCGGCCTTTGGTAGTTCAGGTACAGTGGCAGCGTTTTGCATTACTTTTTTCCAGCCGGCCAATTCTACGCCGACATGCAATTAAGCGGAAGCGTTGTTGGGGCGGCACTCCGTGGCCGCCCCCTTCGTATTCGCTCATTTGAAGCAAGTCGCAAGCGCAACGAAAGGGGGTGGCCACGGAGTGCCACCCCTACACACTCACTTAGTAAGTCCAGCCGCTTGGGTTGTCGCCCAGTTCAAAACCGTGCTTTTCCGCCATCGCTAGCGCCGCGCGGACTCCTTCGGGCTTCACCGGCCCGTACGATCCATGCTGATCAATTCCTTCCAGGCCCATCAAGAGAGTTTCGGCCATGCAGGCATAAACGTGGCCCTTTTCCAGGGGCAGGCCGGCGATAACAAAATCATCGTTATGCGGCAAGCGCACGACGCCACCATGAATCACTACGACGTCGGGCCGATTCTGTTTCACATCCGGGGCCACATCTGACGGAACTGAGATGTCGCAAATAATCACCGGATCAGGGCCCAGGTGTTCGGAATGAATCAGAGGCTCGGGGGCGTTTGAGGCAGTAACAATCAGGGAACATTCTTTCAGCGCGGCCAGGTCAACCGCCACAGTGACTTTCGTGTCCGGTGCGGCGGCGCGGATCTGTTCCGCGACCGACTGCAAACGTGGTGAGTGAGGGTCGCGCACAATCAGAACGAGCTCTGCGACATCCGGGGCCATCATGACAGCATAGGTCGTGGCGATATTTCCGGTCGCTCCTAAAACACCCAGACGCGCCTGAGACAAATCAATCTTCATAGAGGCGGCCGAGCGTTTGAGGGCGAGAATTCCCATGCCCACCGTCAAAGAGTTTCCTGAAGTCAGGGCGATGCCGTTCGTTTTCACTCGCTGGCAGTTTCCCGACATGATCGAAGTGTAGGCTCCCAGGCCCAGCACACGGCATCCTTCATCTCGGGCCATTGCAACTGAGTCTTCAATCTTTTCCATAATCCACTTGGCGTCGCGTTCCTGCATTGCCGAGATGATCTGGCGCGGCGTCAGATCCAAAGCGATGTAGCTAAAGTGGACTTCGTCGCCCGTCCGCGAGCGGACGTTGATCTGCTCGAACACCGTGGGCCCCAGGATGCGCGACGGACGCGCCATGTAGGCTTCGAAATCCGAAGGTTCCAGTCCTATTAATGAAGGATCCCAAAGCGTGGCATGCTCCGGCATGATCAGGTGCCCGAGAAAACCAACGCGATGCGCGGTTCGCGGCGCCACGCGGTTTACCGAACGCGAGGCGCTATAGTCCGTGACCGGAGCCGAGGGCCGGCCCACCTGATACGCTGTCAGGTGCGTCACATCCAGCGCAATCACCGCCAGGCAGAACATTTCCATGCCCGCCACGAAACGATCGAGATCTTCGTTAGAGATATATGCGGAGGGCTCAATCCTGATCGTGGCCGGATTGCTGAGCGCCGGGGCCACTCGAACGCGATGGACGTTCAGCAAATAGGCGGTCGTCAAATAGCCGAGATAGTCCTGCTGCGAAAGCATGCGCAGCGAATTTGAGGGCGAGTCAGAAAGATCGTGCAGCTCCAATCCCACCATCAGGCCCTTGCCACGTACTTCTTTGATTTGATCAGGAAAGCGAGCGCGCAGTTCTTCCAACTTCTGCAGCAGGTACTCTCCACGCGCCGCACAACGGGCCGGCAGATCGTCGCGATCCAGAATCTCGAGTGCCTTCAGCGCTATCAAACAACCGCGATCGTCTTCGGCAAAAGTTGAAGTGTGCTTGACGGAGAATTCGGACACAAACCGATCGCGCCGGATCATCAAAGCGCCTATCTTCGCGAGTCCGCCGCCCAACGATTTTGAGAGACAGAGATAATCAGGAGAAATTCCCAGCGCCTGTGACGCCAGAAATGTGCCGGTGCGGCCCATCCCGGTCTGGATTTCATCCACAACGATCGGAATGCCGTTCTTCCGACACACAGTAGTGAGCCAGTCGATAAATTCCTGCGGCAGCGGATTAATGCCGCCTTCACCCTGAATTGGTTCAATGTAAGCGGCGGAAACCTGACTGGCTTCAGATTCGGCTGCGGCCCAGGTTGCGGGATCATGAGGATCCAGCAGCCGCACCTCAGGACCGAAAATCGAATAGGGCTCGCGGTATGAAGAGGTTAACTGAATCGCGCCAAGGGTCTTGCCATGAAACCCGTTTTCCTGGGCCCAGTAAATCGGACGGCCCCGTTCCAGGTAGCTGTGCTTGATCGCGGCTTCGATTGTCTCAGCGCCGGAATTCGTGAAGATGGTGACGTAATCGCCCAGCCGGTCGCAGAGGGCCTTTGCCAGGCGCGCGGCGCCGGCACGGCAGGAACCCTGCGCCAGACTCGGAACTTTTTCGTCCAACAGCCGTTTTTCTTCGGCAACCAGTTCCGGGTTGTTATGCCCGAAAAGGTTCGCGCCGAATCCACCCACCAAATCCAGAACTTCAATTAGCTCCTCACCCTGCCGCTGCCAGAGGCGGTCGCCTTCACCACGCTCGTACACGGCGTCAAGGCTGAGCGCGTGCAGCATGCAGACCAGGCCTGGGCGACAATAATGGCCGTAATCGTCCATCTAGGCGTTTTCGCGAGCTTGTCTTTGGGTTAATTCCTGAGCGGCCGTGCGGGTCCAGGACCAGCGGGCGAGGATGGTTGCCAGGACACAGAAGATGAGCAGACCTGCTACCGGTAAGTACATGCTGCCGACCTGTGAGAATAACGAGAGGATCCCCATCAGCGGCATGATGCCGATGATGGACCACTGAATCCACGCCGGCACTGGCGTGCGAAAACTTCGTTTGGCGTTGGGTTGGGATTTGATCAGGCGCAGCCGGGCCCACATGAAGGCTGCATATACAAAGGACACGATCGTCGATCCGATCACCGCCGCCAGTATCTCAATATGATAAGTGACGACCAATAGTGATGAAATCGTGGCCATGCTTCCCAGCACGATGATGCCCCCGATTGGCGCGCCCGTTCTGAGCGACATCGTAGCGCACCACTTGGGAAGATTGCCCTCGCGCGTCAGGACATAGATCAAGCGAGACCCACCCATGATGCCGGCATTGAAAGTTGAAATGACCGCCAGCAGCGAAAATGCCCCGGCTACATAGACGCCGTAGTTTCCCAGCATGTGTTGGAAGAAGGGAATCTGCGGAGCGTGCGGCTCGCCGGCAATGACGGCCTGCGGTAATTGAAACGACATGGCAACCACAAAGATCGAGTAGGCCAACACGTTTGTCAGAATGGCGAGGGGCATCGACAGCGGGATGCGACGCTCGTACGACTTCGGACTAAATCCCAACAACGTCACCCATTCAAAGCCAGTGAAAAGGAAGACCGCCATGATTACCGCGGCGGGCAGCAGTTTCAATTGCTGGAGGGTGTCGCCGGATTCCTGCATCAAGCGGACGGTTCCGGCCGGCGTATGAAGCACTCCGATAACGCCTAAGATGATGATGCCGACGATCAAAAGAAACGTCGTAATGATCTGCATTCCTCGAGGCAGTTCCCAGCCCAGCAGATTGATGGTGATCGTAAAGGCCAGCAACCCCAACACCACCGCGATAGAAGAAACGTTGGGAAAAATCGCCTTGGCCACCAGGGCGAACATATAACTTTCCACGCCGGCTATCAGCACCATAAAAATCAGGTAGAGATAGACCAGGAGCAGTGAGACGCGATTGCCGAAAGCTACTTTCAGATAGGTGCGAATGCCGGGGGACGAGGGGTACATGCTCGCCATCTCGGCCACGGACGTGGAAATCAGAATGCAGAGCAGGCCGGAGAGGCAGATGGCAATCACGACCCAAACTGTGGTCGTGATTTCGAACAGACCGGACATCATGGTGAACGAGCTGGTGCCAAAGGCCATGCCTGCGCCAAAGGAAACATAAAACAGTAACTCGATGTATTTTTTCATTTTGGAGAAGGGATCTGTCTTGCTGAACGGAAAAGTCCGCAGATTACACAGATTCCGCAGATGATTAATCCTATCTTTGGAATCTGCGTAATCTGTGGACAGCTCTGGCTGCCGACTGACTTACATTCCCCAGATAACCATAGTAATGGCCTCGAGTTTTACCTTGTCCTTCTCGTTGGAGAAGACCGCTAGCGCGCCGTCGATCAATGCGTGGGCCGGGTTATAATCTCCGGAGAAGATTCTGATCAGGGTCTCTTGCGAGCCCTGGAGATGAATCGGATAATCTTCGTCCGCGTGTGACCCCTCTTTCACTTCGTTCATCATCAAGTCATCGATCATCATCGTCATAATTGCGCCGGTATCGGTGGCGTCAACGATGATGGAGCGCTTCCAGTTCTTGATTAGCTTCTTTACTCGCGCATTCTCATTGAACGTGGTCTGAAACGCATTCAGGCAGTCCGCGAGGGTGGTGTATTTTGCTGGTGTCATAATGTCCTTAATTTCGGATTGCGGAATTCGGATTGCGGATTTCTTCCTCAAGTCGTTGCCACTGGAACCGGGGGCCGTGATGTTATGCGAAATCCGCAATCCGCAATCCGAATTCCGCAATCGGCTTATTCCCAGGGTTGTTCGATACCAAGTATCTGACGTCCCATAATCAACTTCAAAGCGTCGTCGCTGGGCGCCATCACCGAGCCGGCGCGAGCATCGCGATAGTGCCGTTCGCACGGATGCCCGCGCTTGTAAGCCGTGCCGCCACAAACCTGCAAAGCCTTGCTGGTGACGTCAATCGCCATTTCGCAAGCTGAGACTTTGATTTGCGCAATATCAATGAAGAACGGATCGTCCGGATTGGCACGCACCACCTCATCAAGCAGATCAGCCTCGTTGAGTTCGTCGAAAAGTACGAGGGCGTTATCCGACATTTGCGCCACGCGATAGATCATGTAGCGAGTTTGATCGAGACGCACTTTCATCTCAGCCACGTAACGTTGCACGGTTTCCACCTTTGCCAGCGATGCCCCGGTGTCCGAGTGAATGCGTTTCTTCACGTGGGCCACTGCGGTGTCATAAGCATTCTGCGCAATTCCCAAGTAAACCGTAGCCAAGCCCACCTGGTACATAGGCAGCGAGTACGAGAACAACATTGAGAACCCGCAAGTTTCACTGCCCAGGCGGCGTGAAGCGGGCACGCGAACCTTGTCGAAGTGGACCGGCGTGCTGGAATTGCCGCGCATTCCCATCCCGTCCCATTTCCCGATGCCTTTGACTTGCGGGTCTTTGCCGTCGATGACGAAAAGGCTCAGTTCGTTGGGACCAACCTCGGAATTGGCGCGCAGCGGGACAACGTAAAAGTCGCAATGGCCGGTGCTGGTGGAAAAAGATTTGAAGGAATCGATAATGTAATGATCGTCGCCGTCCTTTTGCGCGAAGCTGTCCATGTGCCAGAGGCGGTTTCCCGATCCCGGCTCGCTCATGGCCAAAGCATTCAGCCGCTTGCCTTCGACGATCGGCTTCAAAATCTCATCGATCTGGCTACCCTGAGCCAACGCCGCAATCATGGGCACCGTGCTCATGTGCATGGTGTAAACCATCGCCGTCGAAGCGCAGCCCTGGGCCAATTCTTCGATCACCAGGCACGTCGTTTTGATATTGCCGCCCGGCCCGCCTTTTTCCGGCGGAACCATCAATCCCATCAGACGGTTTTCGCCCAGCACCTTGATGTTGTTGGCCGGGAAATTCCCTGTCTGATCGGTTTCCGAGGCGGTAGGCGCCAGCACCTCGGTGGCCAGTTTATTCGCCAAGCGCTTCCAATCGGCCGCCTCTTTGTCTATAGCGATGCCCGTAAGATTTAGTGGCATTTAGAGTTTTCCTTATCGATCGAGTTTGATTTTGGGTGTCTTCTCGCAGCACTGCGCCAGGTTCCTCTTACTCGTCCTGGTTCAAGGGCCTAACTTGTCCTGGATTCACGCTTATCTGGGAGCGCAGACGTACCATCTGCTTCAACGGCTTCAAATTCCGGTCCGAGACTCAGCAATCATCAAGCGGAGATGAGGTCTCGTCGTCAATATACGTGCGGCGTAGACTAATCTGGACACGCGCAGAATGTCAAATGCGATGAGGTTTCCGCCTCCGCCATTTTGAGTTCCTTATTAAGGCGGATAATCGGCAAAAAGCTCCTGAGACCTGACGCCGAAGAACCAGTTTCCAGTTGACATAATTGCCGCCTCAGTAATACTGTGGCGACGCCTTTTTAGATAGTGGGCTTCTGCGAGACTTTGAGCCAAAGGCGTTTTTCCTCATAAGGCCTGAAGCCGGGGAATCGCTTGGCTGAGCCCGAAACGCTTCATTTAAACCTCGTTCAGAAGAGAAAACTCCTGGAGCAGACTGTCATAGCGCGTTACCGGCTTACTGCAGATATTCTTGCATAGGTTAGCTGACGTTTTTTCGAAGGGATTGCATTGGTGAGTATGTCCACCGGTTCGGCTCAGTCGCGTACTCTGGTTAATCTGCTGCGTACCCGCGCCGTGGAACAACCGGATCGACCGGCCTACACCTTCCTCGTTGACGGTGAAGAAGAAGCTTGCAAATTCAATTACAGTGAACTCGACAGCCAGGCGCGCGTCATCGGCGCCGCCCTGCAAACGCTGGCTAAGCCCGGTGAACGGGCCCTGCTCATTTATCAACCCGGCCTGGATTATGTCGCCGCTTTTTTTGGTTGCCTCTATGCGGGCATCGTCGCGGTGCCGGCTTATCCGCCGCGTCCCAATCAATCATTGCGCAGGTTGCAAGCGATTGTGGCTGATGCCCAGGCGACGGTGATACTGACCGCCAGCTCGGTTCTCACCAGCGTGCGCCGCCAGTTGGATCAGTTTCCGGATCTGGAAGCATTGCACTGGCTGACCACCGACACGCTGCCCCATGACGGCGATTCGTGGCAGGACCTGGAGCTGAAGGACGACACGCTGGCTTTCATTCAATACACTTCGGGATCGACCATGGCCCCCAAGGGCGTGATGCTCAGTCACGCGAACGTGCTGCACAACCTGTCCCTGATTCGTCAATGTTTCCAACACACGCCGGACAGCCGTGGCATGGTTTGGCTGCCGCCTTATCATGATATGGGATTGATCGGCGGCGTGCTGCAACCGCTCTATGGCGGTTTTCATGTGACGTTGATGTCACCCTATGCATTTCTGCAACGCCCATTGCGTTGGCTGCAGACGATTACTCGCACCCAGGCTACCAGCAGCGGTGGGCCGAACTTCGCTTACGATTTGTGTGTGCGGCGGATTAGTGACGAGCAGGTGGCTACTCTGGATCTGAGCAGTTGGGACCTGGCGTTCAACGGCGCTGAGCCAGTGCGCAAAGCGACTTTGGATCGCTTCGTCGCTAAGTTTGGCGCCGCGGGATTTCGCCGCGAAGCTTTCTATCCCTGTTACGGTCTGGCTGAAGGAACACTGATCGTTTCCGGAGGCGCGAAAGATTCAGTCCCGGTGGTGCGCGCGTTCGAGCGCGAGCCGCTGGAACAAAACAAGGTCGTGCCTTCCGCGGCAGACGACGAAACAGCGCGCACATTGATCGGCAGTGGCGGACAGATCAAGGACCAGGAAATTGCCATTGTGGATCCGGCGACCATGGAGCGGTGCGCGCCGGGGACCATTGGCGAGATATGGGTTTCTGGACCCAGCATCGGCCAGGGATACTGGAACCGCCCGGAAGAAACAGAACATACGTTTCACGCCTACATTGAAGATTCAGGAAAGCCGTTTCTCCGGACCGGCGATGTCGGATTTATCGAGGATGGTGAGCTGTTCGTTACTGGACGCATGAAGGATCTGATCATTATTCGCGGCCGCAATTATTATCCTCATGACATCGAGTTGACGGTCGAACAAAGCCACCCATCGCTGCGGCCCGGCGGCGGCGCCGCTTTCTCGATCGATTTGAATGGCGCGGAGCAGTTGATAGTGGCCCAGGAAGTGGAACGCCAGCACCTGCGGAATCTGGATTCGACATCTGTGATCGAGGCTATTCGCCAGGCGGTCTCGGAGAATTTTGATCTTCGAGTGCATGCAGTGACGCTGCTGAAGACCGGCAGCATGCCGAAAACCTCCAGTGGGAAGATTCAGCGTCATGCGTGTCGCAACGGTTTTTTGAGTGGCGACCTGGCCGTGGTCGGCTCCTGGACTTCACTCGAAAGCGAGCACCACCAGAACGGCGGGGGCAAAGACAACGGGGCAGGGAACGGGACGAAGGCACCAGCGCCAGTGCCACGCAACCCACCGAACGCCGGAGAGATTCAGGCGTGGCTGACCGCAAACCTTGCCGAGCGGCTCAAAGTCGAACCCGCTAAGTTGCGCACCAACGAACCGTTCGCCAATTATGGTTTGGATTCGGTGGCGGCGGTAAGCCTGTCCAGCGAAATGGAAGACTGGTTGGGTCGGCGATTGTCGCCGAATCTGCTCTGGGACCATCCGACGATTGCCAGCCTCTCCGAACACCTGGCGAAAGATCCAAACGTAGCGGCAACTTACGACGAGATTCCGGCAGAGCTCTACAACTTTGAGTTGTTCCCTGAGTATCTGAACCTGCAGCAATTGAAAGGGCAGGTACAGTTGGGCGGAGGCAATCCCTACTTCAAAGTCAACGAGCAGATCACTCAAAATACAACCACGATTGCCGGGCAGGAGTGCATAAATTTTTCGGCTTATAACTATCTGGGCATGTCCGGAGACCCGCAGGTTTCCCTGGCGGCGAAAGAAGCCATCGATACCTACGGCACCTCGGTCTCAGCCAGCCGGGTCGCTTCTGGCGAGCGACCTTTCCATCGCTCGCTGGAAACTGAGCTGGCCGAGTTTATCGGAACCGAAGATTGCATTGTTTACATTGGCGGGCACACCGCCAACGTGACCACCATTGGCACCTTGTGCGGGCCGGACGATCTGATTTTCTACGACGCCTTCAGTCACGATAGCGTGCATCAGGGTTGCACTTTGTCCGGGGCGCGCAGTCTGCCGTTTCCACACAACGACTGGCAGGCGCTGGATCTTTTGCTGACCGAACAGCGGCGCCGCTTCCGGCGCGTGCTGATCGTGATCGAAGGTGTTTACAGCATGGATGGCGACATCCCTGATCTGCCCCGATTCATCGAGGTCAAGCAAAAGCACAAAGCGCTGCTGATGATTGACGAAGCGCATTCCATCGGCGTGTTGGGTGAACACGGGCGCGGACTGGGTGAGTATTTTCAGGTTAACCCCAACGATGTCGATCTGTGGATGGGGACCCTGAGCAAGTCGTTCGCCAGTTGCGGCGGCTACATCGCCGGCAGCCGGGCAGTCGTGGAGTATCTAAAGTATTTTGCCTCGGGCTTCGTTTATAGCGTGGGGATTTCGCCGCCAAACGCGGCGGCCGCGTTGGCCGCGCTGCGCGTGCTAAGAGCCGAACCGCAACGGGTGGCGTTGTTGCACGATCGCGCAAAGCTGTTTTTGCGCCTGGCCCACGAGCGCGGCTTGAATAACGGCACCTGTGTCGATTCGCCCGTGGTTCCGGTCATCGTGGGCGACTCTTTCCAGTGCATACTTCTTTCCCGCCACCTGCTGGATCGCGGAATCAATGTGCAGCCGATCATCTATCCGGCAGTCGAGGATCACGCGGCCCGCCTCCGTTTCTTTATTAACTGCACGCACACCGAAGAGCAGATTCGTTTTGCGGTGGACACCGTCGCCGACGAGTTTGCGAAAATCAAAGAAATGCACGTCGCGCAGTAGTCAGAACCAACGGGGTAGCGGGCGGTTGATCCGACTTTATGAACTGCTTCGGTTTGACAGATCAACCGCCCGCTACCGCAGGCGGTTCTGACAAGTGCTAACCTATGGTTGATGTCGACCGACTTCGAGCCAATTCCGACGGAACCCACCGAACCCAGTAACGCTCGCTCTTCCTTTCCCGCACTTCGTCATCGAGACTTCCGGCTGCTGTGGCTGGGGCAAATCGTTTCGGTCACCGGCTCGCAGATGCAGTTGGTGGCCATCAATTGGCACGTCTACCTCTTAACTAAATCAGCGTTGGCACTTGGCCTGGTGGGTTTGTTTCGCGGCGCGCCCATCATTGTTTGTTCGCTAGCGGGCGGTGTCGTCGCCGACGTAGTCAATAGAAAGCGCCTGATGCTGGCCACGCAAACCACAATGCTGGTGACGGCGGGCCTGCTGGCGCTGTTAACTGCAGCCGGCCTCAAGAACGTTTGGCCCATCTATTTGTTGACGGCCGTGGCCGCAGCGGCAACCGCGTTTGATATTCCCGCGCGACAGGCGCTAATGCCGCGCCTCGTTCCGGCAAAGGATTTCTCGAACGCCGTCAGCCTTAGCATGCTTGTGTTCCAGATTGGCATGGTGGTTGGACCAGCGGTTGCCGGGCTGGTGTTGGCGCATTACAGTCCGGCCACCGTGTATGGGGCCAACGCGCTCTCCTACCTGGCCGTGATCGTGGCCTTGATGTTGATGCGCACCGCCGGCGATGTGCCCCGAGCGGAAGACAGTGTTGCGCCGCGCGTTAGTCTGAGCGCTCTGAAGGAGGGACTAAGGTTCGTCTGGCGGACACCGATCATCGTGCAGACGATGACCCTGGATTTCGTTGCCACCTTCTTTGCTTCGGCCACCGCACTACTGCCAATCTTCGCCGATCGGGTTCTGCACGTGGGCGCTCAGGGATTAGGTGTTTTAGCAGCAGCACCGGCTATGGGCGCGATCGTTGCGGGCGTGATTATGGCGCGGCTGGGAACACTGCGGCGACAAGGCGCAATCGTGCTGGGCTCGGTTGGTGTTTTTGGCGCAGCCACGGTGGCCTTTGGTTTGTCGCGTATTTTCTGGGTTTCACTTATCGCACTGGCAATTACCGGCGCCGCCGACACGGTGAGCACTATCCTGCGGCAGACCATTCGCCAACTGGCCACGCCCGATCAACTGCGCGGGCGCATGACCTCAATCAACATGATGTTTTTTATGGGCGGACCGCAGCTCGGTGAGTTAGAGGCGGGTGCCCTGGCCGTATTAGTAGGGGCGCAACTCTCAGTGGTGACCGGCGGCGTTGGCTGTCTCGTGGCAGTGGCGATCGCTATGTTTGGTAGCAAGGCGTTGTTGAATTACCGGCAGGAATGAACCGCTTTGCGGTTCTTGTCTCAAGACAACTCATGAAGCTAAAAAGCATCGCGCTTGCTCAAGGCAAACGCGATGCTTTTCTGATTTTGGTATTCGAACAACTCAGCCGGATACCTGTATTTGGTTGTCTATGTCTCGCACGCCGCGGACGGCCCTGACCAGTCGTTCGATCTGGTGCTTGATCGCTTCACTTTTAACCGTGCCGGTGATCGTGGCTTTGCCATCGATGACCATAGCGCTGAGACCTAACGAAGACAGATTCGGATCGTCCGAAAATCTCTTCTGGATGTTTGACTGAATCGAAGCGTCATCGGGACCGCTGGGTCGAGGCGCTTCGCTGGCCGGCGCCGGTTGCGACACGATGATCGGAGCCTGGGCCGGCGCCGCGGCCGGTTGCTGAATGATGATGGGCGGTTGTTGGACTGGAACCTGCTGCTCCACGATCGTTGTTTGCGGCAATGGCGTCGGCTGAGTTATGGCGACGTTGGCATTTGTCGTGTCGTCAGTCTGCCGGCTCATCAAGAACAGAAAGACAATTGTCACCAGCGCGACGGCTGCAATTACTAAAGCCGCTACCACGCCACTCGACATTCCAGACCGGTCGGGGATACGGGCAGTTTCGGTACGGACTACCTCTCGTCGCGCCGTCGGTGTTTCGACCACCACACGGCTCTTGCGGGTTTGTTCATCATCGTAAGCCATAATTTTCTTCTCCCTGTAAAACCATTGTCTCAATCAAGACGCTCTGTTTGGCGAGCGCGAATTAGTAGCGGCGGTACCGCCGGTAAGAGCGAGCTTTCCGCGTGTATAGATAGGACGAGCCGGCGCCGGCTGCGGCGCCAATCGCTGCTGCCCTTTTTCCGCCAACGGCCCCGCCCACTCCGGCGCCCAGCGCCGTGCCACTGGCAACAGTTCCGATCCTGCGGGTCCTGGTTTTGAAATGACGACGTGCTGCCGGCCGGTTCATCGCATAAAGTCCTGCGCCGCCAGCGCCAATCGCGGCGCCCTTTTTGCCCCCAAGCAACCCACCGGCCAGTGCCCCACCGCCGATAATTGCAACGGTGCGCGCTTTACGGCCAAAGCGCGAACGACGGCGGCGATCCTGCCCCATTGTCGGAATCACCGCAGCCAGGAAAATAATCGAGGACAGTAACAGTATGATTGCTCGTCTCATTTCTCTCCCTCTCTTTGATTTCGTTTTACGAGTAAGTAAGACCGGCTATCAGTACCTAATATTTACTCAGGCCACCCTTGCTAGAGCAATCAGTATTCCGCAGCCAGCAAGGGCCGGGAAGCTTGGATCACTGGCGATTCAAAGGCTTTTTGCTGGAGTCTGATTGAAAAGGCGATCTTTCAACAAGACAGGCGTATGGATTTAATGCTCAGCTCGGTTTTGCACAAAGAGTGCGCTGACGATCTCCAAGACCTGCTTTGATTCGTGTCCCTTCGTGAATTTCGTGGTTTTCGTGAATCGTGTGCTGAAGAATCGGAGTCGTACGGTTCACGAAATAACACTAACCACACTAACGAACACGAAATGGGAGTTCTTGTGCAAAGCTGCTCAGCTCATTGACCGTCCCCACTCGCTCTTTCATAATCCGCGCATGTCCACCGCGATCATTCATCATCCAGTTTTCCTGAAGCACGACACCGGCGAAGGTCATCCTGAATCTCCCGCTCGTTACCAGGTGGTGATGGATTCGCTGCGCGCGGATACGGAATTGTGGTCACGAATTATCGAGGTCGAAGCAACGCCAGCCCCGCGCGGCGAGGTCCAGGCATGCCATGCGTCCCAACACTTCAAGAACGTGGAACGCGCGGTGCGCGAGGGCACGCCTCATCTCGATGCCGATACGGTTGTCTCGATGCATTCTCTGGATGCGGCTTTACGTGCCGCGGGCGGGGCGTGTCGCGCAGTCGATATGGTTATGAGCGGCCAGATACGCAATGCCTTTTTGCCGGTCCGTCCACCGGGCCATCACGCAACCTCAGAGCACGCCATGGGCTTTTGCCTTTTTAACAACGTGGCCATCGCGGCGCGCTACGCGCAATCTCATTATGCGGAGATTGATCGCGTGGCGGTCGTGGATTGGGACGTGCATCACGGCAATGGCACGCAGGGAATTTTTTACGATGACCCTTCGGTGTTTTTCTTTTCCATGCATCAGTACCCGTGGTATCCGGGAACGGGCGCGCGCGGCGAAACCGGAATCGGTCGCGGCAAGGATGCCACAATGAATCTTCCGCTGCGCGCCGGAACGACCGCGCCGGACCAACGCCGGATGTTCGAAGCCGCGATCGCGGAGATTGATACGCGCTGCAAGCCGGACTTAATAATCATCTCCGCGGGATTCGATGCCCATGCCTCCGATCCCCTCGGGCAGTTACGTCTGGAAGATGACGACTTTATTCAGATGACCCGGGTCGTTCAAGACTGGGCTGACAATGCGTGCTCCGGTCGGGTCATTTCCTGTATGGAAGGTGGGTACAACCTGCAGACGCTGGGCAGGACGGTCGCGGCCCATGTCCGGGAGCTGGCGCGGCCAGTCTAAAACTCTGTACACGGCCTGAGGGCTGGAGTAAACTTCGCCAGCATCCGAAGTCTTGCACGCGGCACGCTGGCCGGATCAGGCAGGCGGTGAAGTGAAAGTCTAAAAAACTGGCCAGTTTTCTCGCGTACGAAGTACAGAAGCGAGCGGCGGCTCGCTCTCACAAAGGTCAAAGCAAAGCGACGCGCTCTGCTTTGACGGGAGAAACCAGTCATGCCAGACGTTGACATACTTTGCGCCGAATGCGGCGAGACCTTTCCTTTCACCGAGCGCGAACAGGAGTATTACCAGGAGCGGAACCTGAGCCAGCCGAAACGCTGCAAAACCTGCCGGGACGCGCGGCGCGCCAACTTTGGCGGCGCGCGCGGCGGCGGCGGTGGCGGCGGCGAACGCCAACGCTTCGACATCACCTGCGATCAATGTGGCAAAACCGACACTGTTCCCTTTAAGCCCTCGACGGGCAGGCCGGTTCTTTGCGGTGAATGTTTCAGCGCCAGCCGCGCGCAAAACTAAAAGAAAGTTTTCTTTAAATTGAATTCTCTTCGACCCGCGATGTCATTCGGGTGGGGGTGAATCTTGCTTGATACCCTCAACTCAGAAGAACTAATCCGCAGATTACGCAGATTACACGGACCGCGATAAAGCCATCAATGCAATTCGCGCGACGCTGATTGATCCTGGTTTTGAATTCGGGAAACCTACGTAATTTGCGGATAGAATCTCAACACAACCATGAGTTACGAAACTATTCAGCTCGAGATGCGCGACACGGTGGCCATCATTACCTTGAACCGGCCTGAAGCGCTCAACGCACTTACCGTCACAATGGCCGGCGAGTTCAATCGTGTATTTGCCGAAGCCGGCGAGCGCGGCGCTCGGGCCATGATTCTGACTGGCGCGGGCCGTGCCTTTTGTGCCGGGGGCGATTTGCGCGAGATGCAACAGATCGCAAAACAGGAAGGCCGGCTGGATGCTTTCTTCGACGAGCCGTTGCAGCTGCTTCATGGATGCGTGTTGTTGATTCGGCAAACGCCGCTGCCCATTATCGCCGCCGTCCACGGCGCCGCGTCTGGCGCGGGATGCAACCTTGCCCTCGCTTGCGATCTGGTAATTGCCGGCGAGAGCGCAAAATTCAATCAGGCCTTTATCCGCATCGGTCTGACTCCGGATTGTGGCGGCACCTTTACGCTGCCGCGGTTGGTGGGCGCGAAGATTGCCGCCGAGCTCTTAATGACGGGCGACGTCGTCCACGCCGCACGGGCGGCCGAGTTGGGAATGATCAATGCGGTAGTTCCCGACGCGGAATTGATGAACTCGGCGCTGGAACTCGCAGGACGATTGGCGGCGGCTCCCACGGCAGCCATCGGACGCATCAAGCGCCTACTGGAAGCAAGCGCAACCAATGACCTGCCCGCTCAACTTGAGTTAGAGCGCGCGACCCAGATTGAATCCGGTCAAACGCATGATTTTAAGGAGGGAGTTACGGCGTTCCTCGAAAAGCGGCCGCCGAAATTCAAAGGTGAATAGCTCGGCCCGGGATTAACAAGATAGAAAGCGGGGAGTTCGTGTTTGCTCGTTAAGGTATCTTGTTAATCCTGTCGAAGTCACTTAATGCACGCTAAATCTCAGGCGGCCGATCACCCGGGAGGGAAGACTTAGCTCACCGCCGTGACGATCGAGGTGCGGGCTCCGGTCAGCTCGGAGAAGTCCTTTGAATAAATTGCATCGACTTTGCGGACGCGGCCGACGGCTTCGGCCAATTCTTCGTTGGAGATGAAACCGTCGGCGAGGTTTTCGATGGCCCAACTGGGAATGTGGGCCGCGGTGTGGAGGAGGTCCTCCAACAGGTTCAGATACTGCTGGCGCGTTTCCACGCGGCCACCCAACTTGCCGGCGCTCTTGCGCTCCAGCTCAGACCAGAAATCATTTCCCCTTCGCAGCCACTCTTCACGCCAGGCCAAGCGGCTGGTGCTTGCTTTGTCGCGTTTGTAGGAGGCCGGCGGCAGGCGCAGAAAAAGGAGATCGGTGTGGTGGCGCTCAGCCAGAAAATCCCTGGCCTCCTGGTTAGTGCTCTGATTGCGTTGCAGGTTATCGACCAGGACCGGCGCGGCAGATTGCAGCCGGCGAAACACCCGGGAGAGGGACAGCGGTTGCCGCAATCCCGCGGTACCTCCATCAAACGACATCACATAATCCCCAACCATCATCCCGAGGTAGAGGGCGCAGGCGCGCTTGATGGGCGAGCCCAGCAGTTCTGAGTTTTCCCTGACGTTATCCAACCACCACGCGTCCGTTTCGTTAAACCAATCAAGCAGGGAAGGATTTCTGAATTCAGCGCGCGGCACGTAGGCATCATCCAGCAGGATTTCCAGATCCTGGTCCGATAGAGTTTCCGAGTTGTTTTCGATTAGGGCGGTGCCTTTGACCCACGCCCATTGGGAGCGGTCGTTGGCCGCGACCCGGACCATCCAATGTTTCAAATAAAGACCCAGATCTGGCTCACCCGTGAACGGCAAGGCGACGGAATGAAACTTCAAACGGCGCAACACGCTCAGCTCAAATCCCAGCCAGCCTCCGGTGTTTGTTCCCGCACTTAAATTAGCCATCAGATATAGGTGCTTTCAGTTTCGGTTGTTTGCGCCGGGCCCTGGCCCAGTCCTGCTTCAGGTTCCGCGGATGGTTCAGCCGGACTTGCTTCCGGCTTAACGCCTGGGACATTCAATTCATTCATCGGGCCGACAGTGAGAAACGCCTGCACTACATGCGGATCAAACTCCAATCCCGCCCACTCAATCAGGTGCAAGCGAGCTTTTTCTTCCGTATAGGCAACCCGGAAGGGTCGCACGTCCGTGAGAGAGCAATAAGCATCGGCCACTCGCAGAATGCGCGCGGCCAGTGGTATCTGTTCGAAAGAGAGACCGTCGGGATAGCCCCAGCCATTCCACCATTCATGATGCCAGCGAATTATGAGTTGGGCCCCGCGATCGGCTCCGGCGCGCGACGCTTCCTGTTCCCCGAGCAACGGGTGGCGAGCGAGATCCAACCGCTCATCCTGAGAAAGTGGGCCGGCGCGCTGGATGTAATCGCGGTCCATCACCAGTTCACCCAGGTCATGCGCATAAGCAGCAATGCGCAGCGACAACCGATCCTGGCGGCCGAGGTGAAACAGCTTTGCCAGCTCGTCCGCAACAGTGACAATGCGGGCCGCATGCGGGTGCTTGTAATCCTCGAATTCGTCAGTGGCCAAACTCAGTGGCGTAAACGTTTCGATAGCAGACCCTTCGTTATCGGCAAAAATCTGTACTGATGACATATTAGTTGGACCAGGTACGCGAACTCTTCACCTAACCTTTGGTCGTATTCTCCCTTTCCAGCATTCCCAGCAGTTGGCGCGCCGCGTCGTTGCGAGGGTCTAGGGCCAGCGCCCTTTCCAGCGCCGTCTGAGCGCGACGAGCGAACCCCAACTCGCGGCATAAACGCGCCAACATCACATGATAGGACGCGTTATTCGGATCGAGCGAGATTGCCGCTTGCAGTTCAGCTTCGGCCAGGCGCCGACCTTGTGGTTGGTCCGTCAAGGCATTGCCATAGTGCGCGCGATAACGTGCCTCATGGGGCGCCAGCTGAGCGGCTTCGCCGAAACATCTTACCGCCATCAGGTTCTTTTCCTGCGCCAGCGCCGTCAGGCCCTGCTGAAACTTCACTTCCGCGCGTGACCGCTCTGGCGAATCAGGCACCGCTCCCATTCCGCGCGGCGTCGCCCCTGCAGCATGGTCCCCATCATTTGGGTTATGCCTGGCACTCCTGGTCGCGCGGCGCGTGGTCTCTTCCGCGGCCAGCTTGGTGTCGTAGGCGGCGCGCAAAGTTAAATCGCTCAACGTTTCGTAAGCATGAGCAAACCGGGCAAATGCCGATTCCACTCGCGAGTGTAACTCGGATTTGTGAAATTTATCCGGATGGAAACTGCGGGCCAGCTTGTGATACGCATTCTTGATCTCGTTTATGCTTGCTCCGCGGGCCACGTCGAGCACCTCATAGTGATCGTCGGCATGGCTCACCCGCGATAGCATGAATTCCAACTCGCGCTCCTCGCGGCGTTTGACCGCGGCTGCCTCCTTCGCCGCAAGTTCCTCGGGGGTGATGGCTGGGGCGTCATCCTGGCTCGTCGCTTTCTCTTTGCCCTGGGGGTTCACCGGCTTCAAGGCGCTCGGCCAATGGCTACGCTGCAACAAGCCCGTCAGGGTCAAAGCATAGGCAATGCGCAGGGCTTCCGCATCTCTCAGGCCACTCAGCGCCGTCAACTCGCCCCGCCGCATTGGCCCATCAACGCGGGACAACAAAAAAGCTTCTGCCGGCAGCAGGCCGATACCATTATCGGCGGCCGGCGAAGGAGAAAATATTTCCTCGCGCACGGGGAACCGGGAGAGAATAAAACTTCGCGGCAATCGACGGGCGCATTCCAGCAGAAGTGGTCGCAGATCGAATTTGGTTCTGACTTTTTCTGCCAGCCGCACGCGGGGATCATAAGTCCATTCGCCATCGACCAATATCAGGGCAGTGCGCAGAACGTCCGCAGCCTGTTGAATTCGGAGCTTTTCCACGAGCGAACGCCGAAGCAGGCCTTCGTTTAGCAGAAATGCCTCGAGGGCGGCATCATCTTTCCGTTCGATTGTCTGAGTTATGCCAGCGAGTTGCTCAGGATTAAGAGCGCCGCTGCGTTTCAGCACCTCACCCAGGCGGTGTGTGCGCAGGTTCGCCGTGGCAAAAATGACTTCGCCGGCTTCGAAATATACAACGACCTTGACGCGTTCGCGCTCAACGCGCAGAGCGCCGCTCACGCGCCCAACCCCAATTTCGCGAATTAGTTCGGCGAGCGGATGCTCGCTTATTTGACCTTTCATACGTCGCCGGATCCTCGGGAAGCTCCGCCGTCAACTATAGCGTACGGGCGCGCGAAAATAGAAGGCAGAGGGCAAAACAATCCCGGATCCAAATGCAGTGCCAATCAGAGTCAATAGTCGAGGTATACTGGTTTGACACTGCTCTGTCACGCCACTTAGTATCCTTCAAACCAAAAAGTTCATTCGTCACAGACAAAATGGTGACCAAACGCAGCAAACAGCGGAAGGCGGCGCCGGCGTCTCCCGTCGCCAACCATTCGATGGAGCTGGCCGAGCTTGTCGCGGCCGGCAATTCGCCGGCTAACTTGCAACGCCTGGCGGAATATCGCTCGCTGATGCTTTTTGAACTCGCGCATGATTTGCGCACCCCACTGACAGCAATCCTCGGCTTCACCGAGATCTTGATCGACTTCGAGAAACTGACTGAGTCGCAGAGGGAGATCTGCGGCAGGATTCAAAATTCTGGTCGAGAGCTGCAAGGCACCATCAATTTGGTGTCCGACCTCGCGCGCCTGGATCTTGATGCCAGGCAAGTGGTCCGGCGCGAGTTTTCACTTTCGAACCTCTTAGAGGCGCTTTGTGAAGGGCTTTCGCGAAAAGCAAAAAAGAAGAAGATTAATTTGGAATGCCGCCTGGTGGGCAAGATTGCCAACGTGGTTTCTGATGAGAGCAAACTCCGTCAGATACTTTACAACGTCCTGGCCTGGTCGATAGTGCGAAGTCCGGAAGGCGGCCAGGTGACGGTTGCGGCTGTAAAAAAGGGAACGGCGGTGCAGTTGACGATCAGAGATGAGGGGGAATCCATTGACGTATCCCGCGGCCTCGCCTCGGCGGTGAATGGCGTCGACAAATCGAGCATGTTGGTCATGGGGCTCGATGTCGCGGAGCGACTAGCGGAAATGCTGGGGGCTGCGTTTACTCTTGCAAATCGGAAACCGCGCGGACTCTCGATAGTGTTGCAAATACCGTCGGAGACAGCTTTCCACAAAAAGCACGTTGGCAATTGAAAGGAAACACCTGACGATCTCCAGGACCTGCTTTCGTGTCACTTCGTGAAATTTGTGTGATTTCGTGAATCGTGTGCTGAAGAGTCGGAAACATACGGTTCACGAAACCGCACTAAGCACATTAAAAAAACACGAAAGAGGAGTTTTGGTGCAAAGCTGTGGGAACCTTTGGCGTCCGTCCGAAAGTGTAGCGATAACATTATCGCTAAGACCAAATTCCTTAGTTTTGCCTCGTGATATGATGCAAAAATCAAATCTGTAAGAAGAACGGAAACTAATAAGTGTCTCCACCGCAAACAGAAAAAGAGCGGGAGTCTGCTTCGGAAATTGAGGTGCGCGAATGCGCCACGATCGCAGAATTCGACGCCTGCGTACTTCTACAGCGCGAAGTTTTCGGTCTGCCGGATATGGAGATCTCGCCGCGGCGGCATTTGATTGTGTCGCGCGAAGCAGGGGGCTGGACCCTCGGCGCTTTCACTGGTGGTCGGATGGTGGGTTTTGTTCATCAGGTAGTGGGCGTGCGCGGGAAAGAGATATTCGGCTACTCGCACATGATGGCGGTCGCGGCCGAGTATCAAAATCGAGGTGTCGGAGCGCGCTTGAAGTGGGCCCAAAGAGAGCGGGCCCTGGCAGAAGGTCGCGGACTAATAAAATGGACCTGGGAACCATTGCGGGCGCGGAATGCGCATTTCAATTTGAATCGGTTGGGCGTGGTAGTACGGTCGTATGCTGTGAATTTCTATGGCACTGACTACTCAACCGATCCGAGGGCGGATTTGAAGAACAGGCCTGGCCTGGACAGTGACCGCTTATTCGCTACCTGGGAACTCAATTCGTCACGGGTACAGGCGCTGGCGGAAGGACGGCAGGATCAATTGCCACCGGCTGCGCGAACGATTGAGATTCCTCCTGATTGGGGAACCCTGGTGAAACAGGATGTGGCCGCAGCGCGCGATGAACTTTTGCGCGTTCGCAGCGAATTTCTGGGAGCCTTCGCGGAGGGAATGGTTTGTCGCGGGTTCGAGCGCGATGCGATCCGGCCGCGGTATCTGCTTTTTTCCAGTTGAGATCGCAGATCTGAGATCTGAGATCTGAAATTGAGATCTCAGATCTGAGATTTGAGATCTGAAATCAGAAGATGCCCTTAACTCGCTTCGATCGTTACGTTGATCGCCACGCGCGCACGTTCACTGAACGGCTGCAGACACTTTGTCGCATGCCCTCGGTGGCCGCGCGCGGCACCGGCATGCGGGCGATGGCTGAGGCGGTCGAGCAGTTGATGCAACGCGCCGGCGCGGGCACGCGCGCCTTCAAGATTGGTAACGGTTACCCAATTGTTTACGGCGAGTTCGGCGGTGGCCCACGTAACTTTTTGGTCTATGGACACTACGATGTGCAGCCCGTGGGCCATCTGACCGACTGGTCGTTCGGCCCCTTTGCGGCGAGCATCGTCGAAGGAAAACTTTATGCACGCGGCGCCGCCAACAGTAAGGGAGATCTGGTGGCACGGCTGGCGGCCGTGGAAGCCTATCAAAAAACTTACGGCAAGCTGCCCGTCTGCTTGCGATTTGTGGTGGAGGGAGAAGCTGGCATGGGTAGCCCCAGTCTCTTCCGCTTCGCCACCGAACATCAGGACATGCTCAGCGCCGAGGGGTGTTTCTGGGATGAGGGTTACAAAGACACGACCGAGCGTCCCATTATCAGCCTCGGTTTCAAAGGAATAACCTTCATCGAATTGCGCGTGCACGGCGCGCGCAGCGAGCTGCACTCAAAATGGGGCGCAATCGTGTCCAATCCGGCGTGGCGTCTGGTCCAGGCCCTTTCCACCTTAACTTCTCCCAAAGGCGTGATCACGATCGATGGATTTTCTTCGCACGTGGCTTCAATTACGAAGGAAGACCTGGAAGCAGTCAAGTCGATTGAGCTTGACGAAGCCGGGCTGAAACGTGAGTTTCGCATTGGCAGTTGGCTGCGAGGAATGAAAGGCGCCACTGTGGTGCGCGAACACATTTTTGGGGCCACCTGCACGATCTGCGGAATTCAAACCGGCCACACCGAAGCAGGCGCGAAAACAGTCTTGCCCAGCACGGCAATGGCGCGTTTGGATTTCCGCCTGGTCCCGGATCTGACGCCGCAGATAGTTGCGCAATTGCTGCGCGAACATCTCGACACCCGGGGCTTCACGGATATCGAGATAATCGAGTTGGGCCAGGCGCCACTTGCAAAATCTTCGCCGCAATCGTCAGTGGCGCGCGCGGCTATTGAATCGGCAGCGGACATTTATGGAGTGCCTCCGATCGTCTATCCAATGGATCCGGCGAGTGGGCCGGTTGGCGCGGTGTGCGGAGCAGGTGATCCACCCACTCCGGTCGTTTCCTTTGGCACCAGTTACGCCGCTTCAAACCCGCATGGGCCTGATGAAAACATTCGCCTCGATGATTTCCTGCAAAGCGTAAAGTATTTTGGCCGCATCATTCACCATCTCGGCGGGGGTGTGAAAAGCGGAAAGATTAGCAGCGGCATCACCCGGAACGGCGGCATCAGCCACAGTCAGAACAAGGGGAAATAAGTTGCCCAGCCTGAAGACCACTGAAAAAAAGATCAGGGAACTGCGCGATGAGATTCGCCGGCACGAGGAGCTGTATTACGTAGCCGACAGTCCCGAAATCTCCGACAAGGAATATGACGAATTGATCGCGAGCCTGCGCGAGCTCGAAGAGCAGTACCCGCAATTCCTGACTGCCGATAGTCCGACGCAACGAGTGGGCGGGCGCCCGGCAGAGGGCTTTGACGAGTACGTGCACCGCCGTCCCATGCTCTCGCTCGACAACAGTTACAACCTGGATGAGCTGCGGGCTTTCGATCAACGGTGTCAGAAGTTTGCCGATGGCCGGCCGGTGGAATATGTCGCTGAACTGAAGATCGACGGGCTTTCGCTGGCGCTGCATTACGAAGACGGCATGCTGGTGCGGGGCGTTACGCGCGGCGATGGCCGGCGCGGTGAAGACGTCACTCAAAATGTGCGCACTATTCGCAGTATTCCTCTGAAATTGAAACCCGCCTCAGCCGCGATTGCTAAAGCCATCGAAGTTCGCGGCGAAGCGTACCTTTCCCGCAAAGTGTTCGAAAAGATCAATGCCGAGCTGGACGATACGGGGGAACCGCGCCTCGCCAATCCGCGAAACGCTGCTGCCGGCGCCATTCGGCAATTGGATCCAAAACTGGTTGCGAAACGCCGCCTGGATCTTTTCCCTTATGACGTGATCAGCGGCGAGCGAAAGGCATTCGCGACCCATTGGGAATCACTGCAATGGGTGGAGCAGGCGGGTTTCCACGTGAATCCGCACCGGGCGTTGTGCCCTTCGATCGAGGATGTGATCGAATTCTGCAAGGCGATGGAGCCCAAGCGCGACGAGCTGGGCTATGAGATTGACGGCGTTGTGGTAAAGGTGAACTCCAGCGCGTTGCAGGATGAATTTGGCACGACCTCGAAAGCTCCGCGATGGGCGATCGCGTACAAATATCCCGCCCGGCAGGCCACCACTCAGGTGCATGCGATCACGGTCCAGGTTGGACGAACCGGAGCCTTGACCCCGGTGGCCAACCTGCAGCCAGTGCAATTGGCCGGAACCACAGTTGCCCGGGCGACGCTGCACAACGAAGACGAAATTCGCCGCCTGGGCTTGCGCATTGGCGATTGGGTCTTAATTGAAAAAGGCGGCGATGTAATTCCCAAGGTGCTAAAGGTAATTGAGTCGCGCCGCACCGGAGATGAGAAACGTTTCCGCATGCCAACCAAATGCCCGGTGTGCGGGGGCGCGATCTCGCGAGTCGAAGGCGAAGTTGTAGCGCGCTGCATTGCCGCCGACTGTGCGGCGCAGTTGATGGGGCGGCTGCTGCATTTTTCGTCGCGGCGGGCGATGCGCATCGAAGGCCTGGGCGAATCGCTGGCCGAGCAACTGGTTGAGAAGAAGCTGGTCCATGACGCCGGGGATCTTTACAGCTTGACCCTGGCAGACGTGGCTTCGCTGGAACGCATGGCGGAAAAATCTGCTTCGAACCTGTTGGGCCAAATCGAAGCTAGTAAGTCCCGCGACCTCTCGAACCTAATCTATGCGCTCGCGATCCGGCATGTGGGCGAGCGGACTGCCGGCATCCTGGCGCGGCAATTCGGATCGCTGGAGCGCTTGAGCGAAGCCAGCGTCGAACAATTGGACGACATCCACGAGATCGGCGTGACAGTAGCGCAGAGCGTGCGCGATTGGTTCGACGATGCGGGGAACCTGAAACTCTGTGAGCGGCTGCGAGAGGCAGGGGTTCGCACCGAGATTGAGAGCGATCAATCAACCGTGGTGGATGATAGTTTTGCCGGCAAGCAATTTGTCCTGACGGGAAAACTGGAGACTCTTTCCCGCGACGAAGCCCGGGCCCTGATCGAGTCGCGCGGCGGGCGTGTCACTTCATCAGTGAGTAAGAAGACCGACTATGTGGTGGCTGGAGACGACGCGGGCTCGAAGCTGGACAAAGCTGAGTCGCTGGGTTTGAATGTGATCGATGAGAAACGTTTGAAAGAGTTGCTCGGCTAAGCCCTCATGCATGTTATTTCCCGGAAACGCCTAAATCAATTTGTTCAGAAACATCCGCAAACGCGATCATCGCTGGCCCATTGGTATAAATAAGCAGACGATTTCATGTCATTCGCGCAATTGCGAGAAACGTTTTCATCTGCCGATCAGGTCGGCCGGCTGACGGTCTTCAATGTCGGAGGAAACAACGTTCGACTGATTGCAGCAATTCATTATAATCGTCGAAAGATATACATTCGAGCGGTCTTGACTCACGATGAGTATGATGAAAAGGGGTGGAAGGAATAGGACAATGCAAAATCTGGATGTAGATAGAACCGCAACTGCATGGTCAGCCCTGGCCAGTATTGTCTTTGTGCCGCATTCTGAGGAAGACTATGGCAGGCTGGTTTCATTGCTTGATGATCTAATCGATATAGTGGGACAGAACGAGTCGCACTCGCTAGCTTCACTTATGGAAATTGTCGGAGTCCTGATCGAAAATTATGAAAGAGAGCACGTGCCGGAGCTGATGACAGACTAACTTCGTCTCAAAAATCCATATGTCTAATGATCTGGTAAACAAAACAGAAGCGCAGCCAAAGCTGGACCTCCTGTACACGTTGTTTTGCGACGACGTGCGGCTGGAAGTGGGGAATAAACTTTCGCTAATGGGTGTGTTTCAAAACATCATGGTGCAGCAACTGCCGGTCTCGCTCGTTAAGTTCGCAGTCGTCAATCATTGGCAGGGCGAAGGCGTGCATTTGTCGGAAGTTCGTATTCTGACACCCGATCGGCAGCATCCGATTGTGGTCTCGCAGCCGACCCGATTCGAGATCCAACCCGGTGGCTTTGCCGACAACATCAGCTTCTTCGTGAATGTTACTTTTCCAGCGCCGGGTGAGTACTGGGTCCAGACGCTGATCGATTCCAACCTCTTCGATGAACAGACCCTGATCATCGCTGATGAAAATTCCGCCCGGGCCACCGACGACGTTTCCGAGACAATTAACTGATTAGAGACTAGAGGCTAGAGACTAGATAGAGGCTAGGGGCTGGAGACTAGGTAGTGCTACTTCATACCAGTCTCTAGCCTCTAGCCTCTAATTCCTGGTGGGGATGAGAGGACTTGAACCTCCACGATGTCGCCATCACAGGCTTCTGAGACCTGCGCGTCTGCCAGTTCCGCCACATCCCCAATTGAGGGTTCACTATACGAACGGCGCTTGGAAAGTGTCAACTGAGGAAGCTTCCTCACTTGACCGTTCCAAGCGCCGCGCTTTTCAGGCGAGCCATTTAGCTCGCGAAGATTTATTTACTTCTAGCGATTGCGACGAAGGTAAGCGCGCCGTTGCGCGAGGGTCCATGTCGCTCTGCGGTTAACAAACCGCGAGTTGTTGTTGGTCAGCCGGTTGCGCACCCGGTACCCGCGCGGTACAAAGCCTTCGTTGCGCCAGGCGAGATTATTGCGACGGTGGCCGCGTCCATCGAGACTTCCGTCCCTGGCGTCATGACCATTCACGAACTTGCGGGACTTCTTGTCCAGTTTCCAACCGTTGTTATGACCTCGTCCATTGCCGTGCCCGTTGCCCTGCGCCGACGATGTTGACGGGGCCGCGACTACTATCAAGAGCGCGACTAACATCGCGCTCAGAACACCGAGTCTAATTCCTGATCTATTCATGCTTTCCCTCCAGCGTTGGTGGCTGAGCGTTAGTCGCCCAGCCTTCATCAAAATTTTGGATTATTCCTTGAGCAGTTTCTCTGGGAGAGAGTGTTTACGAGTCAATCACTGTGCCATTCCCCTGAGAGCCCAATTCGCTCACTGATTCCGAATAATGGCCCCACAAGCCAGATGAGGACGCACCATATCGGGACGTTACACCGTATTAAAAGAAGCGCTCATTTGGAGTGCGCCGGCAGAGCGAAGCGACGACGGCACTTTGGATTACAACTCTAAGGTGGCACTGTATCTGTGAAATTCAAGTCGATCCAAAGCGCCGTCGCCGCTGCGCTCTGCCGGCGCACTCCATAAGTTTGCTATAGTGAGCGACTAATTCTCTGCACCAAGAAGGGTGAAAAATCACTGACAATCGAAGAGATTTCTCAACGCCTTTCTGCCGTCCGATCTGAGATCGCTGCCGCAGCCCGTCGAAGCAATCGCGCGCCGGAGGCTGTCAGCCTGGTCGTAGTCAGCAAGACCCAACCGCCGGACATCATCAAGGTGGCGATTGCCGCGGGCGCCAGCGATTTGGGCGAGAACCGTATTCAGGAAGCTGAAGAGAAGATAGCTGCAGTTGGGCGGGAGGCGGCGCGTTGGCATTTGATCGGACATCTGCAGTCGAACAAAGCGCGGCGCGCGGTGAGCTTGTTTGATCTCGTTCACTCGGTTGATTCGATCGAACTTGCCCTTCGCCTGGAGCGAATGTGCGTCGATGAAGGACGCGAGAGTCTGCCTGTGCTGGTGCAATTGAATCTGGCGGGAGAGGCCACTAAATCCGGAATTGACGCCGGCGAGCTACCGAAACTTGCAGAAGTGATTGCGTCCTATTCACACTTACGCTTGGATGGCTTAATGACAGTGCCGCCATTTTTTGCTGAGACGGAACAGGTGCGGCCGATCTTTCGACGGTTGCGCGAGCTGCGTGACGAACTGAAATCTCAGGGAATGTTTACCGGAGTTGGAGAACTTTCGATGGGTATGACTCACGACTTTCCCGTGGCCATCGAGGAAGGCGCCACGATAGTACGCATCGGCACCGCCATCTTCGGCGAACGTGTTCAGAAGTCCGACCGTTAGGGAGGGCTCCCTCGGCAGATGACTTGAATCAAAGGGAGCCCTCCCTGACGGTCGGGCTTCTGACAATAATGAATATGGCTATACTCGATCTGTTAGGTCTAATCATTTACTACGTCATCGTGGCGATCATCGTGGGCGTCATCGTCGTGGTGTTGCTACGCGTCGTGGTTGAGTATCTGGATCTTAACCCGTTTAGCTGGACAAAAATCACGGTGCGGCGTTTCTCCGATCCCCTCGTGAATCCGGTGCGCCGGGGCCTGATGCGCTGGGGAGTGGACCAGAAATTTGCGCCCCTGGTGACGATCCTGATCGCGGTTTTGGTGGGCTGGTTTCTTTGGAAGCTGATCGCGGCGGTTTTATTTACCATCAGCGGAATCATGGCCAGCGTGTTGCTCCGGGCGCCGGTGATGCTGGTGGGTTACATCCTATTTGGGATTCTAGCCGTCTATTCGTTGCTGATAATAATGCGCGTCGTGTTCTCGTGGGGAATGAACTATGGGAGCCGTTTAATGAGGTTTCTGATTCTGGTAACGGAACCACTGTTGGGCCCGGCGCGCCGCATGATTCCCTCCGTCGGCATGATGGATATCTCGCCGATAATTGTAATCCTGCTGCTGCAACTGCTGCAGAACGCCGTCGCCGAAATGCTCATTAGGTAAATTTGTAGGGGCGGCTCTCCGTGGCCGCCCCCCTTCGCTTCTCATCTTCGAACAGACTAGTAGGAACGAAGGGGGTGGCCACGGAGGGCCACCCCTACAAGTTGGAGAGTATCTTGCTGCGCTACACGGAAGCAGATGGAGTGATCACTTTCCAGGTGCGCGTCGTGCCGCGCGCTTCGCGCAGCAAGATTGCCGGCGAGCATGACGGGGCTTTGCGAATTCGCGTAACCGCGCCGCCGGTTGACGGCGCCGCTAACGAAGAAGTCATTCGCTTGCTGGCGAAAGCCCTGGGAGTAACTCGCCGCAACGTCGAGATCGTTTCCGGCCAGACATCTAAAACCAAACGCATCAAAGTGCGCGGCATCAGTCCTGCCGATCTGCGATCATTAGTCAGCTAGCTACCGTCTCAAGGCCCGCACTCCGCATTCGTTCGCGTCACCACTGAGCTGAATCGTTCCTGGTATTCCTGCGAGGTGATGAAGGAACAGACCAGGGCCTGCTGCCTGGCAACATCTCGCAAGGGTGCGGAGTTGATCTGAGTCAACCAGAAGTTGAAGCCGCCAGGTTCGGGGTCCCGCCGCAGATAGCCGAAATACAAGTTCACTACAAACGCATTGTTGTATTCCTTATCAATAAAGACAGAGTTCTCCGCCACCTTGCGCAGGACGGTGCCGCGGGTTTCCGTGTTGGCAATCAGGCCATTGACCAGGGTGTCACGTTGAAAAGTCGTGAGCGAGTTGCCCGTGTTCATGTTGAGCGCGTCAACGTATTGGGCCGGAGTCATGCTCAAGGGAAATAACGCGGTGAACGCCGCGCGTTGCACAAAAGCCTCGTTGAATGCATTCTTGGCCGCTTCGATCATTACGCCGCCCACTACGCGACTTCGATCCCGCATGAAGGGCGTGTAACTGGGGAAAGTGTTGAATGAGACTTTGTAAACCCGGTAGAGGTAAGCCGCCGTATCCTGGTACTCAGGCTCGAAGAAAAAGGCATCAGACACGCCCACCCGGCGCAGGCGAATGCAGGTCGCGCTGGCGCCGCACTGGGTGATTTCGTTGGCCCAGTAGGCAATGCCGCCGCTGTCTCCTTCGCGGGCCAGCATGTCGTGGTAGTGCTGGCGCACAAAAATATTCGAATCATCGATGGG
The DNA here is from genome assembly GCA_033856235.1 of Blastocatellia bacterium. Classification (GTDB taxonomy): domain Bacteria; phylum Acidobacteriota; class Blastocatellia; order Pyrinomonadales; family Pyrinomonadaceae; genus DASXRU01. Next base: position 50,419 of record JAWVFI010000025.1, read on the forward strand.
CTGGACGGTGGCCGGATTGGTTGTATCGTCATCAGTGATAGTCACTGTTGCCGAACCCTGTGCCCCGATCGTTGCCCCGACCGGTGTATTCAAAGTCACGGTGAAACTTTCGTTACCCTCAACATAAGCATCTTCGGTAATCAATAACCTAATGCTCTTGCTGGCGCCATCGCCTGCGGCCCAACGCACGGTGCCGGCGCCGATGGTGTAGTCGGTCCGTTGGATGGCAGTACCGTCGCTCGTTACATAGTCCACGGTTGCCGCACTGCTGAGATCGCCCGAGCGGGTGAGCGTGATAGCGACCTGAGTGACCTCTTCAGTGACGGAGTACGTTGCCGCGCTGAACTGCACGGTACCGGCAGGCGGATCGCTGATCTTCGTCACGAAGACGTCAAAGGTACCGCCTGCATTCGTGCTCTGAACCGGGTTGAGCGTTGGGTAGGTGGTGGAAGTGGTGCGGCCAGTGAGGTACATGCTGTTTGCACTATCGAGCGCGACTGCTAATGCGGTCTCACTGCCGCTACTGCCGAAATATGTGGAATAGGTGAGAGCCGAGCCCGCCGCGTTGAACTTCGTTACGAAGATTTCAGTACCAGTTCCGCTGGCTTGGGTCGGATTAACCGTAGGAAAGTCCGTCGAGCTGGTCCCCCCGGCGACGCAGGCGTTGCCTGAGGAATCCAGCGCAATGCCGTTGGCTGATTCGTCGGACGTACCGCCGAGGTAGGTTGAGTAGACGAGCGCCGTGCCCGCCGAGTTGAGCTTCGTTACAAAGGCATCCGAAGATCCCTTAAGCGTGCTCTGGAAAGCATTAGCAGTCGGGAAATTTGTCGAACGAACGACTCCTGTGACGTGCGCGTTGCCGCCTGAATCCACTGTTATCTCATTTCCTATATCGTTATCGCTGCCGCCAAGGTAGGTCGAATAGACGAGCGCTGTGCCCGCCGGGTTGAGCTTGGTCACAAAAGCGTCACCATCGGGGCTGCCGCCGCCGAAGGTGGCCTGAATGGCATTGGCGGTCGGGAAGTTAGTCGCTCTGGTCTGTCCCGTAATGTAGGCGGCGCCCGTTGAGTCTGTCTTAATGCTGAAGCCGGCGGTAAATCCACCACCGGTGCCGGCGTTACCTCCTAAGTACGTAGAGTAAACTAGAGCCGTACCCGCCGCGTTGATCTTGGTGATAAAAGCGTCTGTGCCGGGACCGCCGCTGTACGTGCTCTGGATGGGATTAACTACGGGGAAGGTTGAAGAGGTGGTGCGCCCCGTGACGTAGACGCTGCCCGTTGAATCAATCGTGAGGGCATGGGCGGCATCGAAAACGTCGCCGCCGAGGTAAGTGGAATAGACGAATGCGGAGCCGGCCGCGTTAAGTTTGGCGATGTAGCCGTCGGAAAAGCCGCCGCCGTATGTGGACTGGAAGGCGTTGGCGGTGGGGAAGTTGCTCGAGCCGGTTTCCCCCGCGACGTAGGCGTTGCCGGAAGCGTCAACGGCTATCTTATTACACCTGTCGTCTGCGTTGCCGCCGAGATAAGTCGAATAGACGAGAGCTGTGCCCGCCGCATTGAGTTTCGTGATGAAGCCGTCGCGCGAGACTAAGTTGGGGTTGATGGGAGGGTTGAACGTGCCTTGAATGGCGTTGGCGGTGGGGAAGTTGGCCGAGTTCGTGATGCCGCAGATGTAAGCGTTGCCTGCGGAGTCGACCGCGATGTCGTTGCCTTCGTCGCTGTCGCTGCCTCCGAGATAAGTGGAGTAGACGAGAGTCGGATCGATGACCAGCGGTGCGCCGTGTTCGTACGCGCCCACGTTGAAGCCAACCTGTCCGTCAGCGCCGACAGCGTAACCGCCTTCCACGTCGCGTCGCTCGCCGCCAATTTCCTGGTAGATAAAAGGCTTCGGTTGCCGGATGACACTCTCGCCCAGCGTTAGCAGGAGGTCGCCAGTGGCGTTCACTTCTACCTTGTCCGCGCCGTCGAATCTGAGCCTAACGGCTTGAGGGTTGCTTCCAGGCGCTATGCGGAAGTCATACTCCAACTGCCGTTGGTTGCCGTAATAAATCATGTCGATGCCCGGATAAACCTCGTGGTAGAGCACGCGCCTGAATGTCGCAACCTCCGTGCGCCACTGCGCCGGATCATTTCCCTTGAAATAGTTAACCTTGCCCGCCAGCTCGTCTTCAGCTGCTACAGTTGCGCCCGGGTCCGCCCCGACAAGTGTCATGCGCAGCACCGCCGGCGTGATCGCCAGACCGGCATCCTTGCGGACTAGCGGCGCGACCAGCGTATCGTCGTGCTCTGATTTTCCAGGCTGGAGCTGCGTCGGCTTCACGGACTGCGGACGAGTGAGAACGAACACAGCTTCATTCGGCTTCAGGAAAAGCGTGTAACCCACGCCACGAGCAAGATAGTCAACTGAACCTTCTGTCTGTCCTTGATTGGCCTCGAAGCTCAGCGGAATCCGTCCATATGTTTGAGCAGCTTGGTGCGTTGAAATTGGAGTCCTCTTAATCGGGCCCTGCGCGGAGTGTGGCGCCGCCAGCAAGATGGATCCAGCTATGCCTGCCAGAACCAACATCGAGAGCAGCGAGCGATTGATGCGCGTGACGGAGGAAATCATACCTATCTCCTTGAAACGGAGCGCTGGCCTCTCCGTAAGATTATTGGCGTTTCTGTTGTCCCGAAAAGTTGATAACGGCAGGCAGGTACGAACCTTTATGCAGCTGAGGAATTCGTAGCCTTCCGCTTCGCGCGAAGTCTAACTTAAAAACAAAGAGTGCGGTAAGCCTTTTTCGGCATAACCGCACTCTTTCCTGGGCGGCTTAATCTACTTACCTGTATTCACGAACTGAACGCAGTCGCCCTGGGTTTTGAAAGACGAGCCATTCCTGCGCACCAGCCTGCGCCAGCCATCGTTCTTACATTGCTGCGCGCTACTGGGCACGTTGGTAACTATCGGACAGCCCGAAGCGTTAACAATCGTTCCCGGCGGCGTGCCGGGACAAAGATCCTGCTCGTCGGCCACGCCATCGTTGTCGTCGTCCGAGTCACAGGCGTCCCCGGTTCCATCTCTATCAAGATCAGACTGCCCGGGGTTGCTAATCAGAGGGCAGTTGTCGATGGCGTCCAGGACCAGGTCGCCGTCGTCGTCAACGTCGCACGTGTCACCCACGCCGTCGCCGTCCGTGTCCGCCTGCCCGGGATTAGCGATCCACCGGCAATTATCAACGCTGTCGTTTACGCCGTCGTTATCATCGTCGGCGTCGCAAGCATCGCCCTGACCGTCGCCGTCGTTGTCCTCCTGGTTCGGGTTGGCCGTAAGCGGGCAATTGTCCGAGCCGTCTTCGCGCCCGTCGCCGTCGTCGTCCGTGTCAATGCAATCGGGGCGCCCGTCGTTGTCGGTGTCGGACGACTTGCTGCTGGCGGCCGTCGGGTTTGAGCCGCATGCCAACTCGTCCGCGTCAGTCTGGCCGTCGCCGTCGTCGTCGGTGTCGGTGCAGTCAGGCTGTCCGTCGTTGTCGGTGTCGGGCGCGCCTTCGTCCGTCGTCCCGTCGAGATCGTTATCGGCTCCGTCGCATACTTCAGGCGTCGATGCAGCGTTGAGTGGATCGCTGCCAGCGGCGAGTTCGGCAGCGTCGGAGAAGCCATCGCCGTCATCATCCGTGTCGCAGGTGTCACCTTCGGCGTCGCTGTCGTGGTTGGCCTGATCGGGGTTAGGTGTGTTGGGACAGTTGTCTGCCCCGTCGCAGACGCCATCACTGTCGGCGTCCCCAGCCGGGCAGGTGTCGCAGGCATCGCCGCGGCCGTCATTATCCGCGTCGAGCTGATCCGGATTAGCGGTCGCCGGGCAGTTGTCATTCATATCGGCGACACCGTCGCCATCCGCGTCAGGGCAACCGGCGGCGTTTACCTGAGTGCCCGAAAGCGTGCCGGAGCACTGATCCGCTCCGTCGGTGACTCCGTCATTGTCGTCGTCCGTATCACAGGCATCGCCCGTTCCATCCGCATCCGTGTCGAGTTGGTCGGCGTTGGCGACTGACGGGCAGTTGTCGCTCGCATCCGCGATGCCGTCGCCGTCGCCGTCCGCCGGCGGGGTCGGGGTGGGGCTTGGGCCGCAGTTGCCGCAGCTGCTGTTGTATACCTTGACCTCGTCAACATCTCCGATAAAACCAAAATGGGTGTTGCCGATATCGGGAAGGCTTCCGATATGGACGTTACCAGTTGTGGGCAGATCGGCAGATGCTGGGGGCAGATCGTAACCAATGGTTGTACCGGGGGGAACCGGGGCGCAGTCCCCCACTTGCGCGCCGTCAACATAAAGGCTGACCGCCGCGCCGTCGAACGTGCCCACCACGTGATGCCACGCGCCGTCCCAGACGGACAGGCCCGCATCTGAAGAGACGTAAGAGTGTCTGAAGTTGTCGCTGATGTAGAAACGAAGCCCTCCCTCAGAAGTCCAGATGGCGTAGGATGCTATTCCATTACCGCCCTTGCTGAGTACGTATCTGTTCTGGCCGGGAGAGCCGGGATGCCTGACCCACGCCTCGACAGTGATCCTCGAAGGCTCAAGTGTCGTCGAGTCCGGGACTTGGACGTAGCCGTTACCATTGAACGAGAACGCCTGGCCGACTTGCCCCTGCGTGTATGAGACCGTGCCGACGGGCGTGCCGTGGTTCTGGCCTGTGGTGTCGCCTGTATTCATTTCGCCGCCCCACCAACTGACGAGATTCTGTAGCGCGGGCGGGCAGGACGGGGTTTGGGCGCCCGAAGGTTGGGTGAAAAAGCTAAGGCCGACGAACACCGCCATCGCCAGAATCACACCGGAAGAAATTAACAGTCGGCATCTACAATTACTCGCGGTCGTTTTCGTCTTTCTCATCGCTCTCATCTCCTTAAACTGTTGGGCAGAGTTGAAAAGGTCAGGGCCTTCAATTCGTGCGCCGGCGGCGCCAGAATCTTCTTGTCTTCTTCGCGAGGAAGACGTGTGCAAGTTGCCCTTCGCGGGTATACGCGAGACCGGGCGGTGAAATGTGACATGGCCGCAGAAAACTGGTGAGCAAAGAGTTTCCGCGTTAAGATTCGCGCCCAGCGAGGGGTCACAGAGATGGCAGACGAGCGGCAACACGACGTCACGAAAATTTTGCATGACTGGAGCGCCGGCGATGCCGACGCGCCGGAACGCTTGATGCCCGTCGTCTATGATGAGCTTCGGCGGTTGGCCCGCAGCTTTCTCTCCCGAGAGCGCGGCGGGCACACCTTGCAGCCGACGGCGCTGGTCAATGAGGCCTACCTCAAACTGGTCGATCAGACGCGCGTTAATTGGCAGAACCGTGCCCACTTCTATGGCATTGCGTCCAGCATGATGCGTCGCGTTCTGATAGACCACGCTCGCGCTCATGCCACGGAGAAGCGCGGCGGGACCGCCATTCACCTTTCAATTGACGATCTGGACGTTCCGACTGAGCAGCGGGCCGCGAGCCTCATTGCGCTGGACGAGGCGTTGCAAAAGTTGGCGCAGCTGGACGAGCGGAAGTGCAAGGTAGTCGAGATGCGTTTTTTCGGAGGACTGGCGGATGAAGAGATTGCGAAAGTATTAGGCGTGACCACCCGCACCGTACTGCGCGACTGGAAAGCGGCGCGTCTGCTGTTGTACCGGGAACTCAGCCAGGAATCTGCGATTACCGGTGGTGCAGGCTAATTCGCAGTTCACGTAACTCCACCCAGCCGAACTGTCAGTTAGCGACACAAAAACCCGCGTTTGTAAGTGGCGATGCTAATGGATGAGTGGTCAAAGATCGAAGCCCTACTGCAAGCGGCACTGGAGCTTCCACCGGCAGCGCGGTCTGGCTTTGTTGAGGAGCACAGCAGAAACTCGCCCGACGTCAGGCGTGAAGTCGAATCCCTGCTTGCTTATGAAGAGCAAGCCGACGGGTTTCTTGGTGCGCCGGCGCTGGCCTTCTCCGCGGACTTTTTTGACGACGAAGGCTCAGGTAACGCGCGCGCCGGGCAAACAGTAGGGAACTATCGGATCATCCGCGAGGTGGGCCACGGTGGCATGGGGGCCGTCTTTCTTGCCGAGCGGGCTGACGGGGAATTTCACCAACAGGTCGCGCTGAAAGTTGTTCGCCGGACCTTTGCCGATTCGGAACTGGCTCGGCGCTTCCGGCGTGAGCGTCAGATCCTTGCTTCACTCAATCATCCGAACATCGCCCGGCTGCTCGATGGTGGCGTTTCAGCGGATGGTGAGCCGTTCTTCGCCATGGAGTACGTTGATGGCGTTCGCATCGATGATTACTGCTCCACCAAAAATCTTTCGACTGAAGAGCGCTTGAAGTTGTTTCTCGGCGTTTGCCGGGGAGTTTCATACGCGCATCAACATCTGGTGGTCCACCGCGACATCAAACCTTCAAATATTCTGGTGACCGCCGAACACACGCCGAAGCTTTTGGACTTTGGCATCGCCAAGCTGCTCGACGCGGAACACCATGATGATCACACGCAAACCGGTTTCCGTGCCTTTACCCCCGTTTACGCGTCACCGGAACAAATCAGCGGCGCTGCTGTGACGACGGCCTCTGATGTTTACAGCCTCGGCGTC
>JAWVFI010000026.1:0-21996 GCA_033856235.1 Blastocatellia bacterium
TAAGCGTCGTGGCCGTGGAGAATCTTTACTTCGGTGGCGATGTCAGTGTCGCCGGGCTGGTAACCGGAGGCGACTTGCTGGCCGCCCGCGGAGAAATTTCCGGCGACTTTGTAATCATCCCGCGCACGATGCTGAAGAGCGATGAAGACGTGATGCTCGATGGTATGAAGCTCGAAGAGATTGAAAGTCAGTTGGGACTGCCAGTGCAGGCCCACGACTTTTATTCTTTTTCGCAGTTCATTACTGGCGAGTCGAGCAACCACGCGTTCGCCGGCGGGGCTGCAAATATTGCTTCGCGGGCCGCTAACTGAACGTTCGAGGCTTGCAGTTGTGTTAGGGATTGGATCCCTCCTCGCCATGTCGAACCAAATCTCCAGCGACACTGCCAAGAAGGTTCTGGACGTCGGTTGCGGTCGCAACAAACATCCTGGTGCTATCGGTTTGGACTCGAACCCGCGCACCGATGCCGACGTTATCCACGATCTCGGTTTAACTCCATATCCCTTTCCTGATAACGAATTTGATGAAGTGATCAGCCGGCACGTGATTGAGCATGTACCCGATGTGATGGCTTTCGTATCCGAGCTTCACCGGATCACCAAGCCCGGGGGTCGCATCAAAATCGTGACGCCTCACTATTCGAATCCGGATTGGGCCACAGACCCGACCCACCGCAACCATTTCAACAGCTATACGTTCACTTGCTTCATGCCGGAGCGCACGCCGTTTCCTTTCTACACCGACGTGGTTTTGAAGCCCGTCAGCACCTATGTCTCGTTGGCAAACCTCTGGCGCCTGACCGGCCTGGAGTTCCTGGTCAACCTGGATCAGCGTTGGCCCGCCCTGCGCTTTACCCGGAAGTTCTGGGAGTTCTATTTGTCGGGGATCATGCGCGGCAAGGAACTGCATTGGGAATTTGAAGTGGCCAAAGACAGCCGTCCAACTTGAGACTACGCCCAGTACGCCCGGATCATTCGAAAGCGCCAGCGAAGAACTCTTCCAAAAAATTGGATAGTCGATTGGGATTTTTGGATCTCACGTCACATTTTTCGCGTAGTTTTGCTTATTACCTCTGCTGGTTCAACTTTTTCGGCGCGGAATAATTCTTGCAGGTTCCAGCCAGCAGATGATTTTCACGATTTCACTGTTAGTTAGGAGCATTCGGCCCAACTTTCAAGCGCCTCACAACTGTAAGGCCACCCAACCGAAGTTGCGATGGCCGCAGCTGCAAACTTCTCTAGACTGTAAGGGGGATAATATGTTCAAACAGATGTCTCGAATTGCCGGCATGCTCGCCTTCTTTGCCCTCGCCGGAGCGCTGAGCTCAAGCTTCGGCCAATCTCAAAAAGGCGGCCTCAACGGCATCGTCAGGGACTCACAGGGCGCCGCCGTAGTAGGGGCGACCGTGGAGGCGACGAATAACGCCACTGGGGAGAAATCGACCGCCATCACGAGCGATGGTGGCAGTTATACGTTTCCGAATCTGGACGTCGGTGTCTACGAAGTAACGGCAACCGCAACCGGGTTTGCTTCCAGCACGGCTAAGGACGTGAAGATCTCGGTGTCGTTTACGACGACTCAGGATCTGGCTCTAAATCCGCAGGGACAATCAGCGACAGTCGTCATTTCCAATAGTGATGCCCAGACGCAGATCAATACCACGGACCAGCAACTTTCTACGCTCCTGGATAATAAGAAGATTATCGATTTGCCTTTGCTGAATCGCGATCCAAACTCGCTCGTATTGTTGGCTCCCGGAACGGTGCAGACGCAGAGCGGCTTGGGCGGCTTTTCCGTTAACGGCTCCCGTGAACGCAACAACAACTTCATGGTTGATGGTGTTGATAATAATGATACGGAAGTTCCCGGCATCCCCGGCGGTCTTTCAACTCCAAACATCGACGCCACCCAGGAGTTTCGGGTCCTGACCGGCAACTTCAACGCGGAGTATGGTCGCAACTCAGGCGCGATTATCAACGTCGTGACGAAGAGCGGTTCGAATGACTTCCACGGCAATGCTTACATCTACTATCGCGCTGACAGGTTCGCAGCGCGCGACTTCTTTGACATCAGCGGTCAGCCCGACCCGCTGCAACGCAAACAGTATGGCGGCTCCATCGGCGGTCCGATCAAAAAGGAGAAGCTGTTCTTCTTCTTCAACTACGAAGGAGATCGGTTCAACTTTGGTACGCAGGAAGTCCGCACTGTGCCATCCGCGACGGCCCGCACTGGAATTCTGAATACCCCGGCGGGCACTTGCGCTGGTGCGGATGCTGTTGCCGGCCGCTGCGGAACGCTCGACATACGTGCCGCCGGTTTTAATAACCGGACTGGTGCGAACCTGGGTATTGGTCCAAATCTCGGACTTAACCCCATCATTACGGGTCTGCTCAATCTCTATCCATTAGGGAACAGTCATGCGGACGATCCTTTGCCGGGTGTGTTTGAGGCTTACCGGTTCAGCTATCTGAATCGCAACCACATCGACAGCACCTCGACCAGGGTCGATTACAAAATCAACGACACCCATAGTCTGACGGTAAGCCATCAGTTTAATACCGGCGTCTTCTCGGCCGGGTCTGACTCTTTTCCCGGCTTTGGGGATGCCATTCGCAGTCCGCAACGGGGACAGACGGTATCAATTAACCTGATCTCGAATCTCAGCGCGAACTTTGTAAACTCTTTCACCCTCGGTGGGAACCGCTCGAAGGCGCGATTCAATGGCGCCGGCGATCAGGGAGTCAACGGCATTATACCCAGCCGGGTGAATGCGGCTTTCGCGGCTAATGGCGTTGCGCGCGCATTGAATTTCGGCGGCGAAAACGGGAGGGCGATTAACCTTTCCACCAGCGCGCTGCAGGACTTATCTGTTTTCGACACTCAGTTCCGCTTCACCGGGACAACGTTCCTGAATGATTCGGTCACTTGGGTTCACGGCAACCATACGCTGCGGGGTGGTTATGAGCAGCGCTGGGTCTACTCGAACAGTGCGACGAATTTCGGCCGCTCAGAGTTTCTCAGCTTCGACTTTCCGACTTCGTTCAACTTCCCGATTCTGAGGAATAACGCAGGCGCCAGTATTACCCGCGTCGGGTTGGGTGGGACGATTCAGAACTATGCAAGCTTCCTCTACGGTCTGGTTGCATTTCAGTCCCAGTCACAATTCTTTGACAAGACCGGCGCGCGCCGGGACAGCAACTACAACGGATTCCGCGTTCGGGAGTCTGACTTCTATCTGCAGGACAGTTGGAGGGTGCGCCCGAACCTGACCTTGAACTATGGAATGCGCTACGAGTACAAAGGCGTTCCCTATGAAGTGGATGGTCAGCTGTCTACGCTCGTCAATCAGAATCCGAGCACGATTGAGCCAGCCGGCGGGTTTGTCTTTCAGCTGGTCGGCAAAAACTCCGGATCGAATCAGAAACTCTACGGGAACGACCTTAATAACTTCGCTCCGCGTGTTGGTTTCAATTGGAGCCCGGGAGCCGAGCACGGATTTATTTCGCATTTGACCGGGGGGCCTGGTAAGACCTCGATTCGCGGTGGCTATGGAATCTTCTACGATCGCGTATTTGGCAACCTGTTTACGAATGCGCGCGGCAATCCGCCGTTCCAGCAGGATTTCTTCGAGATTCCTTTCAACATCACTTTCTCCGGCACGATCCAGGAAACTCCCCGTCCGGGAACGTTGACGGCGAGCAGAGTAGTACCGAGCAGCGCCGAGATCTTTCCGGTGATATTTGCGCTGCCGGGCAACAACGTTTTTCAGTCAAGATTCGTCACTCCGTGGGAGCAGAAGTGGAGTTTCGGATTCCAGCGCGAGCTGAGCAATCAGTTCCTACTGGAGGCTGACTATGTGGGTTCCCGCGGCAGTAACCTGTTGCGCGTCATCGACGGCCAGATGACGAGCGTCCCGCGCTGCAACGCCGTGGCCAATGCAACACCGGGCACGATAAACGATCCGCCCTGCGGTGGGCCGATTAGCACCAGTTCAACGACGAATATTCTCAACGGCCGATTCAACGATGCGTTTTTCCAGGTCGCGCTTAATTTGTCGACTGGCTACTCAAGCTATAACGCATTGCAGACCCGAATCACCAAAACCCTGACCGAATCGAAATACGGTCTGGGCCAGATTCAGGCTGCGTACACCTGGGCGCACTCCATCGACGATTCATCGGATCCCCTCGTTCCGCAACCTGGAGAACGTAGCTTCCCACGCGATTCATCAGGATTCGCGGGCGGCTTTGGCCGGGCCGAGCGCGGCGATTCAGGTTTCGACGTTCGTCATCGCCTGGTCGTTAACTTCCTGTACGACCTGCCGATCAAGTTTGGCAACAAGTCAATGGATCGCTTCCTGGGCAACTGGTCAATTTCCGGAATTGTGAGCGCACAGACCGGACTGCCATACAGCGTCTTCGGATCGGTGGACAGTGCCGGGAGCGGCCTTGGCCAGCGCGCTGATTTTGCGAGCCCGGGAAATCCCAACAACATCGGACCTTCCACGTTGCCGGCTAACCCGCGCGTGCAAACTGGTCCCGATCCGACGCTGTTTGCTAATCCTACCGCCCCCACTGGCAGCCCGACTTTCGGCAGGCAGGGAGTAATAGGACGCAACACATTCCGAGGTCCGAATTTCCAAAAAACGGACTTCTCGATTATGAAGCGTTTCCCGATTACGGAACGTTACCGGTTCACGATCCGGAGCGACTTCTTTAATCTTTTCAACCGCGTGAATTTTGGCTTGCCGGTTAATGGGATTACTTCCCCAAGCTTTGGCCGGTCAACCTTCACCGTCGGTACTCCGCGCGTTATCCAGTTTGCTGGTCGCTTTGAGTTCTAATAAGTTGAGGATTGCAAACTGAAACAAGTCATCGGGCGTTGCCTCTGCTGAGGTAGCGCCCGATCCTTTTTGTGAATAACAGTGATGGTTCAAGGAGTATGGGAATGACTAAGCTTACCGTTAAGAGCCTGATCGCTTGTCTGGTGGTCCTCCTCGGTGCGACTGCGGCTTTCTCGCAAAAGCAATCGGTGGAGGAAGTTGTCGCCGGACACCTGGCGTCAATTGGCTCGCCAGAAGCACGAGCCGCCATCAAGAGTCGAATTTTTCAAGGCTCAGTTGTGGCGACGATGCGGATCGGCGGTAGCGGCACCTCGAAGGGAGGTGCGGTCATGTCTTCGCAGGGAAGAATGAGTCTGGTGGGCATTATCTTTGGCCTGCAGCAGTACACCAACGAGAAGGCAGCCTACAACGGCCGGAAACTGAGTCTCGGTGAACTTAGCCCCGGCGTTCGAACTAACCTGGGCGGCTTCTTCCTGACGCATGACGTGATCTTCAAAGAGGGTTTGATGGGGGGCGCGCTGTCATCCGCCTGGCCCTTTCTGGATCTGAACTCGAGAAATCCAAAACTCCGCTACGCGGGAATGAAAAAGGTGAATGATCGCCAGGCCCATGTTCTGGCTTACGAGCCTAAGAACGGATCCAACCTGGAAATCAGGATCTACTTTGACGCTAATAACTTTCACCACCTGCGGACTGAATACACGCAGGAGTTTCCCCCACCGCCGGTGGTAAACCCGCAGGCTGCCGCACGACAAAAAGAAACGCGCCTAAAGTTTACGGAAGACTTTTCTGACTTCAAGGTGGAAAAAGGTCTGACGTTACCGCACACCTACAAGATGCAGTTGACCTTTGACACTCCCAATAACCCTTTGTTGCAGGACTGGGTTTTGTCGCTTACACAATTCAACTTCAATGTACCGTTGACGGAACAGCAGTTTGATCTAACCGGGAGCTAGACCCTTGCCCTGATCCTTACCGGCGACGTGTCTGAGATCACAGGGGTACCTTGGCTGGCCGGTTGCTCGTCCGCGTCCGGGAGGTAAAACAGAATTTTACTGGCAGGTTGGTTACCATTCAGGTATTCGTACAACAATCCAAAAACGGCAAGATTGACCCGGGTCGGGGTCCAAGGCGCTTCAGGTAAGTCTAAGTTTTTGAAGAGTTGGAACTTATGACCGAAGGCGGCATGCTTTTTGCTCGTTTGGAGCCGTTGTACATTAGATCCAAGCTTGTGCGAGTCCTTCTAGCGGCCCAATCCCTGGGTTAATACAACCTTCACGCGCGTAAAGTGGCAGTAACGAGCCCCCCGAGGCGCGGAAGTCAGACCGAGTAACACTTAGACCTTCAAGGAGCCCATTCTATGAAAAGATTCATTTTTGCCACGCTAATGCTCTGCTTGTTTTCAGTAGCAGCATTAGCGCAGACGAGCACGGGCCGTCTGGTTGGCGTCGTCTCGGATGCGAGCGGTGTCATCCAGAAAGCTACCGTGGTCTTGAAAGACAATAAAACAGGAAGTGAGAAGACCACTGAGACCAACGATCAGGGAGGTTTCACCTTCGGCGCAGTCGACGTCGGCACCTACACGGTGACCGTCACGGCCCCTGGCCACAAGACGCACACTTCAACGGAAGTGAAGATCGACACAGGTGCTGAATACTCACTGCCGGTATCACTCGAGGTCGGCGCGATCTCTGAGAATGTCACGGTCGTGGCCGGCGCCGATATCATCAACTCGAGCAACGGCGAAATTAACTCCACCATCGGCCCACGCCAGTTGCTGGAGCTGCCCCTGTTAACGCGTAATCCACTGGCGTTGATTCTGACGCAGCCCGGTTCGAGTTCGAACCCGCTGCAGAATACTTCCATCAATGGTCAGCGCACGTCCTTCACGAACATTGTTCGTGACGGCATCAACATTCAGGATAACTTCATCCGCTCGAACGCGACCGACTTCGCGCCCAGCCGCCCCTCGGTCGATGATGTGGGCGAGTTCACCAACACCACGCTGGCTGGGGCCGACGCAGGTTTCGGTGGCGGCCAGTTAACGCTTTCGACCCCGCGCGGTCAGAACAAATTCAGCGGCGCGTTGTTTGAATTCAACCGTAACTCCAAGTTCGCCGCGAACACCTTCTTCAATAATGCGCTGGGAACCTATACCGCGACTGAGGCGCCAGTCCTCTCCGGTCTGAAAAAGGTGGGCGACCCCCGCGGTCCCTTGCCTTTCCGCAACCGCAATCAGTACGGCGGCAAGCTCAGCGGGCCAATCATCAAGAACAAGCTGTTCTTTTTCGGTTACTACGAAGGCCTGCGAGATGTGGTAACAGCGAACGATCTGACAACCACTCTTACTCCGGGCACTGCGGCGGGTAATTTCACTTACACCGCGGCTTGCACGAACATTGGCACGAACCTCTGCCCGACGGGAATTACTCCGGGACAGAACGTCACAGTTAGTATCCTTAATCCCGCACTCGGCACCGGCATCACCACCGTTGATCCGACGATTGCGAGCCGGTTCCTTTCGCGATTGCCGGGCGGCAACACCACCGAAGCGGGTGATACGCGAAACACCATTGGCTACAGATTCGCGCAGGCCAGTGGTCAGAATCGCGACACTTACACGACGCGGTTCGACTACGACCTCAACACCAATAACTCGGTTAAGGTGGTATACAACTATGTCAAGGAGGGTAACCAGCGAGCTGACCAGGATTCGACTTTCAACCTCGTGCCGCGGGTAAATCAGCCCTCGACAAACAGGTTGCTCTCGCTGGGTTATGTAGCCACCCCTACCCCAAAGCTGACGAATGAAATGACCGGCGGCTTTTTCAAGAGTGTTCCGGTCTTTCTTAGTGATGAACCGGCCAAGTCGTCCTTCTTCATCGTCCCAACGTTGATCACCAATCCTGAAGTGACCTTCCTGAATCAGGGACGAACGGTGACGACAACGAACTTTAACGACAATGCCAGCTACTCCTGGGGCGACCATTCCTTCAAGTTTGGTGGCGCGTTTCAGAACGTGGACATTGATTCCTTCAACGATGCGGGAATCACTCCCTCCTACACTCTCGGTATTAACGCGTTAACGCCACAGATCAGTGCGACTCAGTTTGTTAATAACACGCTGTTTCCTGGTGGTGTGCCGGCTGCCCAACAGGCCACGGCAAACAGTCTGCTCGCCTTATTGGGAGGGATTGTTGTCAGTGGGACCCGGTCTTACAATGTCCAGGATCAGACTTCAGGGTTTATTGCGGGCGCGACTCAAAAGCGCATCTTCAACGTAAAGTCTTACGGAGTCTTTTTCTCCGATCAGTGGCGGGCAACTCCCTCGCTCACCCTGAATCTGGGACTTCGCTGGGATTATTACACCCCGCTCAAGATGGTCAACGGCTTGGCGCTCGAGCCCATCATGAAACCCGGACAGAGCACGATTGATACGATTCTTGATCCGAATGGGGCCTTCCAGTTTGTTGGTGGAAACGCCGGCAATCCGGGTGAGTTCTATCGCGGAGACAAGAATAATTTCGCGCCCATCCTGAGCTTCGCATGGTCACCGCATAGCCAGAGTGGCTTTACTGGCTGGCTATTCGGAAATGGCAAGACGGTCGTTCGCGGAGGCTTCCGTATGAGCTACGTTAACGACGAAATGGTTCGAGCTCCTGATAATGCGCTGTTGAATAATTCTGGATTGAATTTTGCTTCGGGCGCTATTAACCCGGCTACCTTAGGCACCACGCTAAATGCGCGGGTCAGTGCGCTACCGGCTATTCCGGTGCCGACGTTCGTTGCGAATCGAACGTTCATTTTGAACAACACAACAGTGGCTCCCCTATTCCAGGCGGCAGCCTTTATCGTTGATCCCAACCTGCAAACGCCGCGGACAAGCGAATTCTCATTCGGTGTGCAACGCGACATCGGTTGGAGTTCGGTGCTTGAGGTTCGCTACGTTGGCGGCCGCAGCAATAATTTGCTTCGCGCCTATGATGCCAACCAGGTGGATATCCGCGGCAACGGCTTTTTAGCGGATTACAATCGCGCCCTCAACAATTGTTTGTTGCAGGGAGCAACCATAACTGGATCCGGTACGGCTCTTTCCAAGTGCACTACCGGCGCCTTCAATCCCACTATTGCTGGCAGTCAGCCTCTGACACTCTTCCCGCTTCTGGGTACCCTGAGCGGTACGCCTGGCGGGATCGGCAGTGTTACCGTTGCTCCCGGTGGGGCCGTTACTACTGTGGCTGCCAACAGCACGATCTTATCGCAGCTTAAAGGCGGCATTCCGGCTGACTTGGCCACGACTTACGTAATCAACGCCTTGAGTGGCGGGGTGAAGTTCACTCCCAACCCGAACATTTTCGTGGCGGACGAACTGCACAACGGCGCCTTCTATCGCTACAACGCCTTACAGGTGGATCTGCGACGTCGCTTCTCGGGCGGGCTTTACCTGAACGCCAACTACACTTTTGAGAAGGAACTGACCAACGGTCAGGGCACCGGTCAAACACGTGTGGAAGCGTTTCTGGATAACGCCACGCCTAGTCTGGAAGTTGCTCGCGCTGACTATGACCAACGGCATGTCTTTAACATGACCGCTCAATACGAGTTTCCGTTCGGCAAAGGCAAGCGTTTCTTTGGTGGTATCGGTAACTGGGGCGACCGCGTCCTGGGTGGATGGCAGCTCAATTCGCTCATCCGCTGGTCAACCGGTGCTCCGATCACGGTTACGGATGCGCGCGGAACGCTGAACCGCGCCGGCCGTTCGGCACGTCAGACTGCCCTTACGAATCTGACGACGAGCGAACTGAGAGCTCTCAGCGGACTCTATGTCACTCCTAATGGAGTCTTCTTCTTCGATCCGAAGCTACTCGGTCGAAACCCAGATGGCTCGCTTCAGACTGGCAGGACCGGCCGCGGTTCCGAAGGATTCCTGCAGCCGCTATTCGATGGCCAGGTCTTCTTTAACAACGTCCCCGGGGGCACCAGTCCGCTATCTCGCGCCATCTTTGATGGCCCGACGAATTTCAATCTCGATGCTTCGTTACTCAAGAATATCCGCGTAACTGAGTCGTCGAGAGTTCAACTTAGGGGCGAGCTCTACAATGTGTTCAACCACACGCAGTTCACGCCCAGTTCTCAGTTCCTGGACATTAACAGTATTAACTTCGGTCGTATCACGGCGTTGGCCGCCAACCCGCGCATCGTTCAGTTTGGTATTCGCATCGAATTCTAAAGCGAACTCAAACGGATGATTTAACCCTGGGGCGTTGCTTTCGCGAGCAGCGCCCCAGTTTTCTTTGGCGGTAGTTGACTAGCGGCAATTGCTGCGTAGAATAGTCGCGGCCGCTCTCCCGAGACCCGGCCCGGACCCGAAACCCTTCACGCTTTTAAAGGAGCCCTACCCCATGAAACGTTTCCTAATCTTTCTCGTAACGTTGGTTGCCTTAGTGGGATTACTCGTGCCTGGGGCCGTGACCGGCGGGGCTTCGGCCGACGACAAACCAAAGCCTGAAGATATTGTGGCCAAGCATCTTGACTCCATCGGCACTGCCGAGGCTCGGAAGCCGAACCGGCCCCGCGGCATGACCGGCACCATCGAGGTAACCATTCGCTCTAAGGGGGTTGCCAAAGGAACGGGCGCCGCCATCCTGGCGTCGGAAGGCGCAATGAACCTGGTGAGAATGGATTTTGGCGGAAATCAATACCCTTATGACCGAGTCGCCTTTGACGGTGGCAAGATTACGGCCAGTCAGGTCTCTCCTGGGGTTTATTCCAATCTCGGCAGCTTTGTGCGCAGTTATCCCGAACTGCTCAAAGACGGGCTCCTGGGCGGTTCATTATCGACAGCTTGGCTCCCCCTCAACTCGGCAGCAATGAAGGGGAAGCTTGAGTATGCCGGTACCAAGAAAGTTAATAATCGACCGGCTATTGAGCTGAGGTACCGCCCCAGCGGCGGTTCTGATCTAAAAATCAGCCTGTTCTTTGACGCTGAAACTTTTCACCATGTGCGCAGTATTTATCAACACACCGTTTCATCACAGATGAGCGCCAACGTGGGACCAGCGCCCAGTAGGGGTGGAGGCGCGACTGCCGCTCCGCCACGACCCGGCAGCAACCCCGCTCCAAGTAATCGCGAAGGAGAGCTTTCAGCTTCCCAGAGTGAAACGCGCTACGTGCTGAGTGAAGACTTTGATGATTTCAAGCCGGAGGGCGGACTTACCCTGCCTCACAGTTACAAGATTCGTTTTGAACAGGCAGGAGGATCGTCGCAATTCACCGATTGGGAAATGAAGTTCAACCAGTTCTTTTTCGATCAACCGCTCGAAGCGAAGTTTTTTGACGTCAGCGGCAATTAAGCAGGCGAGCTAAAGAGGATCCCTGCGCTTGACGTTGCGGGCCAGTTGTCATTCTCTATTAACCGCCATTGAATGTTCTTCTGAATCAAGGGGTCTTTAATTATGACGCGCTTAATCGCACATCTATGCACCATCGCTGTTGCGGGTTTGCTGTTTCTCGCGCCGGTCGCCGGCAGCGCCCGCTTCGATGACAAGCCGAAGGTCGAAGAAATCTTAGCCAAACATCTTGACTCGATCGGTAAGCCCGAAGTCCGTAAGGCAACACGTCCACGGGTAATTGCCGGCACCATCGATGTGATGTTTCGCGCCCGCACCACGGCCAAAGGTCACGGTCTTTTCGTCATGGCTTCAGAAGGCGAATGGAGCGTCTTGAAAATGGATTTCGGCGCCAACCAATATCCCTACGACCGGGTCGGCTTTAATGGCAACAAAGTTTCAGCCAGCCAGGTCTCCCCGGGCGCCTACTCAAATCTGGGTAACTTTGTCAGGAGCTATCCGGTGCTCCTGAAGGAAGGTCTGTTGGGTGGGGCGTTGACTTCGGCGTGGTTGCCTCTGAACCTGGGAGATAACAAGGGCCAACTGGAGTACGGGGGCACCAAAGAAATCAACCACCGGCGGGCGCACGAGATCAGGTATCGACCACCGGGCGGGTCCGATCTGAAAATCAGCCTGTTCTTTGACGCTGAAACCTTCCAACATCTGCGCAGCGTTTATTCGTACGTGATCTCGGCGCGGATGAGCTCAGGAGGTCTGGGCTCTTCGCCCGGCGGCAACGACCGCACGGGAGAAGGTTCGGCTTCGCAAAGTGAAACGCGCGTCGAGTTGCGCGAGGACTTCTCCGATTTCAAAGCCGAGAGCGGGCTCACCCTCCCACACAGTTACAAGATTCATTGGGAGACGGTAGGGGCCGGCTCACAGTTCACCGATTGGACGCTCACCCTCAATCGCTTCATGTTCGATACGCACCTGGAGGCGAAGCATTTTGATGTCAGCTCTAATTGAGCCGGGACGATTCCACTGGCGCACCTGGTTCGACGTAAATGAGCAGCGCGACAGTTAACCAACTCTCCCTGGAGCCGCTGGGAGCCGGCGATCTTATCGATCGCGCCGTGCGGCTCTATCGCCGCCACTTCATCACCCTGATTCGCATCGCCGCCCCGCCGGTAATTATTTCCGCCCTCGGTTCGGTCCTAATCACCATAGGTTCGCGTGAGTTTACCGGGGCCGGCACCGGCGCCGCCCTGGCGTTCTATGTCCTCCTGATCGCTGCCGGCATGGGCTTCTATTTTGTCGGCACGGTATTCAGCCTGATTGTCATGGGCGGCGCCACGCGGAACCTGGTGACGCATCTGCTGTGGAATGAACCGGTAACCGCCAGTGCCACCTATGCCGCAGTCAGGAGCCGCTTCTGGTCTCTGTTGGGAGCGTCGTTGGTGGTCACCTTCTGGCTTTTCATAGCAGGCATGGTCGCGGGCGTTGGGTGGTACATGGCGGGAGCCTTCAGCGTGCTGGGCGCGATTCTCCTGGCCACGGTTCTACCAGGCTGGATGGCCGTCATTGTCGGCGTCATAGCCGGGGTGGGCGCTACTGCGCTGGGGGTGTGGATCTTCTTCTTTCTCGCCGGACGCGTCGCTTACGTACCGCAGGCGATGCTGGTCGAAGGCAAAGGAATCTTCGAAGCTGTCAGTCGCAGCTTTTCACTAGCGCGCGGCAACGTCCGCCGCTTAATGGCGATGACGCTCTTCACTTCGTTCGCGACCTACTCGGCGCTGATGATCCTGTTGGTTCCGCTCGGCTTTGTTGCCTGGATAGCCGGCATCAGTTTATCGCCTTTTAATCAATCTGATTGGCCGGCATGGTATTCAGTGGCCTACAATGTAATTTCCCAATCCAGTTATTTACTGTTGGCCCCGATTTGGATGCTGGGCCTTTCATTGCTTTACGTCGATGAGCGCGTGCGCCACGAAGGTTACGACATCGAACTGATGGCGGCGCGGCAGCTCACGGAAATGCCGGCCCTGCGCAATTACATGGCGTCACCTTTTGGTCCGGCGATCGTAATGGGGCGTGCCGCAGCAGTCCCGCCGCCTCCCCTTCCGAGGAGTTCGATCCTGGGCCTGGGCTAGCGGGAATCTGAAGCCTGGTCCGCAAACATTTCCTGAGCGCGCGCGCCATGTATCTGGCTCATCCCAAAAGTTTGCTCAAACCCAACCCATCATCTTTGGGCGCGCGTTCAGGCCTCCTGGCTTTCCTCCTGTTGCTGGTCTGCGCTGGCGCGTCCCAGGCGACGACGGTCACGCAATATCGCGAGCGCCTGCACAGCGCTGTCCTGATCCTTAACGCCAACGCGGTCCGCAAGGAACCTGCGGAGGTCGCCGGCATGTCCGCAGCATTCGACCAGGTGCGGAACTTGTTGCCGATCGGCGAGTCTGTCGAAGCCGATGGCCGTTCAATACCTGTGAACAATGAATGGCTGCACGTGGCGCTGAAGGATTGTGAACAGACTCCGGCGACTGGGCTACGAGCGGAAAAGGCCGCCCGCATCACGGAGCGGTTGGAAGCGCTCAGCGCCCGCTTGAATGAGTTTGAAGCCGCGACTTCCAGTGACCGCCCCGGCAAAGAGCAGAATAAAGCCCGCCTCGAGGAAATCCTGCGCCGCTCCGAATATCAGAAGAAAACCTCCGAGGGCGGAGCGCTGGCCCGGCTTTGGCGGCGCTTAATGAAGTGGCTCAGCAGTTTGCTTCCCCAATCCCAGCCGCTCAGCCCGGGCTCGGAGAGGACCGCTGCCATAATCTCAAAGGGCGCACAGATTTTCGTGGTGGCCCTGGCCCTGGCGGTAATTGCCTATGTGGCCTGGAAGCTGGCGCCGCGCTTCCTGCGCAGCCGCAAGTCCAAAAAGAAAACCAAACGTGAAGCGCGCATCGTGCTTGGCGAAACCCTGGATCCGGACCAGACCGCCGGAGGCCTAATGGCGGATGCTGAGTCGCTGGCGCGCGCCGGCGATTTGCGGGCGGCGATTCGCAAAGCCTACATCGCACTGCTTTGCGAGTTGGGTGACCGCAAGCTTATTCGCCTGGCTCAACACAAGACCAATCGCGACTATCTCAGCGCCGTGCGCGAAATAGCGCCGCTGCACGAAGAAATGGGAAAGCTGACGCGCAGTTTCGAAAGCCACTGGTATGGCTTTGTGCCGGCAACGGAAAACGAGTGGATCAGTTTCCGTAACGGGTATCAAAGGGCTGTGTCACATCAGCAGTAAGGTTTGGAGGTTTCCTGGCGGTCCCTATGCGTCAAAGGCTGGCCATCGTCGTTACCATCGTAGTCGTGATCGGCGCCCTCGTGGCGCTCAGCAGCGCGTCGTATGTTCACGTTGAGCGGACACCCGACTCCGAGTTCAGCCCCGACCGATCGACAATGAATTCGGGGGCCACCGGGACCCGCGCCCTTTACGATTTTCTCCATGAGGCCGGTTACCAGGTAATCCGCTGGCGCGAACCGCCCATCAACTTGCTTAACGCGCGGGGAATAAAGCCCGCGACCTTTGTAATCATCGGAAGAACTCGCCGGCCAATCGAGGACGAAGAAGCCAGGCTGTTACTTCGTTGGGTCGCAAGCGGCGGTCGGCTGGTTATAGTTGATAGGCTCCCTGACCCCGCGTTGATCCCGCCGTCGGTTGATTGGCTGGTTACCGCTCAACTGAGTGGCAATGAGCCATACGGTGTTAGCGCCGACAATTCGGCAGAGGTCACTCAGGGCGTAGACAAACTTGGTCCGGCACAGCCGACGCTGCTGACCGACGGGGTCGAAGCGGTTCAACCTTCGCGCTTTGCCGGCGTGCTGAAGATCGCGCCAAATATCAAAACTGCCAAGCCGGACGCGAAAGCCAGTGGTTATGACGAGAAGGGCGCGATCGGCGAGGACACCGCTCCGCTGCCACCCCCGGCTCTTCCGGACAATCCCCCAGCTCCCGTTGTGCACATAGCAGAAAAAGGCGGGGCCCTGCTACTCGATATTGCGCACGGCAAGGGAAGGGTCGTTTTACTTGCGGAACCGTTCCTGCTCGCCAACAACGGCATTAGCAGCGCCGACAATCTGCAATTGGCGATTAATCTGGCGGGTGGTGGCAACGGGCTGGTTGCTTTTGATGAATTCCATCAGGGACGATCGGCGTCGCAGAACGCACTGTTCGCTTATTTCGCCGGGACGCCAGTCATGGCCATGTGCGCGCAGTTGACCTTGCTGATCCTGGTGTTTATTTGGACCAGGGGGCGCCGTTTTGCTCGTCCCCTCCCGCTGCCGCAGGTGGACCGGCGTTCCAGTTTGGAATTCGTGGCCTCAATGGCTGAACTGCAGGAACGTGCTCGCGCTTATGACCTCGCCCTGGAAAATATCTATCTGCGCACGCGCAGAGTACTGGCGCGATATGCCGGCGCGGATAACTTCAGTACGCGAAGCGAAATTGCGCAACGGGTTGCAACGCGCTCCCGGATAGACGGAAACGAGCTTGAAACGTTAATGCGAAACTGTGAAGATGTGATCAACGGGGCGCCGACAAGTTCGCAGCATGCAGTACAGTTGGCGCGGCGACTGCGTGCTCTGGAAGGACAATTGGGGTTGCGTATGCGCTCGCGCGACACGCGCCAGGCGGCGAACAAGATCTAACAGTTCAATCAACCTGTAGCTGAACTCACAAAAAACACTATGCCCGAATATGTCTCCGCCACCATCGAACATATCCGCAACGAGCTGCGCAAGATTATCGTTGGCCAGGATGAACCAATTGAACAAATTCTGGTCGCGATCCTCGCCGAAGGACACGCGCTGATCGAAGGCGTTCCCGGGACGGCCAAGACGCTGACCGTCAAAACTCTGGCGCGCATTATCAACGCTGGTTTTGGACGTATTCAATTCACGCCTGACTTGATGCCTTCGGACATCACGGGCACCAACGTCTTCAATATCTCGACTTCCAATTTCAATCTGCGCCGCGGGCCGGTATTTACAGACATCCTGCTGGCCGATGAGATCAATCGCACGCCGCCAAAGACCCAGGCCGCATTGCTGGAAGCGATGGAAGAAAGACAGGTGACCATCGATGGCGAAGCGTACCAACTCTCGCCTATCTTCACGGTGCTGGCCACCGAGAATCCGATTGAGTACGAAGGAACCTATCCGCTTCCGGAAGCCCAGCTTGATCGCTTTCTGCTGAAGATTCTGCTTGGTTATCCTTCTACGGCTGAAGAAGCGCAGGTGGTGGCAAATTGGAACGCGGGCTTTAACGCGCGACGGCTGGATCAGGTTGATATTCGCCCGTTAACTGATGCCGACGCCATCTCGCGCTGTCGCGCGGAAGTGCGCGCCATGACGATGGAGCCTGGAGTACAGCGTTACGTGGTGGACATTGTGCGGCGCACTCGCGAGCACCCGTCAGTGCATTACGGCGCCAGCCCGCGGGCGGCGGTCGCGTTGCTGCTTTGTTCCAAAGCGCTTTCGGCAATTCGTGACCGCGGTTTTTCGACACCGGATGACGTACGGGACATCGCGCGGCCCGTCTTGCGCCACCGTCTGACCCTGCGGGCTGAAGCCGAGCTGGATGGCGCGACCACCGACGCTGTCATCACCGATATTTTGCAAACCGCCGAAGTCCCGCGATAGAGGAGGCAGGAGCAGGAGCAGGAGCAGGAGGCAGTGCTGATGACCGCCGACTCCTGACCGCTAACTGCTGCTGCCGGCCGCTGCTGCCGACTGCCGACTGCTGACTGCGGACTGATTCCATGCGCTTTGTTTTCACACGTCTCTTCTACCTGCTGCTCGCGCTGGGCTTTATTCCGCTCTCGCTGGCCTGGGGACGGCCGTGGCTGCGTTGGGTGACGCTCGCTTACGATCTTCTCATCCTGCTGGCCGCCATCATCGATGCACGCACCAGCGTTCTGCCTCCAGGAGTTCGCATTAACCGTGAATTCAGCGGGCGCTTTGCCGTCGGCGCCGAGACCGAGGTCCACGTGAAGGTCTCCAATCCCACTCGACGGCCATTGTCCCTGATGTTGAAGGACGAATATCCACCGCAAATGGAGATCTTCGGCCTACGAGAGTCACAGATGCGCGTGGCGGCCCAAAGCTCAGCGGCACTGGTTTACGGTTTGAAGCCGCCGAAGCGGGGACTGTTTCAGTTTGGCAACATCGCCGTGCGCTACCTGTCGCGCTTTGGCTTGGTTTGGCGTGAAAAGAAGATCAGTGAAGTGCAGTCGGTGAAGGTTTACCCAAATATGCGACGTGCGCGCGAGGCCGAGCTCAAGGCGTTAGGAGCGCGTTCGCTGGTCTCTTCGCACCGCAAAACGTCGTGGCGCGGCGAAGGCCGGGAATTCGAATCCATGCGCGACTATGTGCGGGGCGACGAGTTGCGTCATGTCTCCTGGACCGCCACCGCCCGGCGCGGCAAGCTGGTGACGCGTCAGTATCAAGTGGAACGAGACCAGACCATTCTGATTGCCATCGATGCGGGACGATTGATGACCGCGCGCATCGAGCGCGAAACGAAATTGGATTCCGCGGTCCATGCCGCGCTGGCGCTAATGTCGGCTGCGGCCCGCGGGGGCGACAATTCCGGCCTCCTGGTTTTTGGTCGGCGCATCAAAGCTTTCTTACCGCCCCGGCGCGGCCGGGAACATATGGAAGCCGCGCTGGAAGCGCTGTACGCGGTGGAACCGGAAATGATCGAGCCTTCATATGCTCGCGCCTTTGAATTCATTGCCGGCAACAGCAAGCGGCGTTCGCTGGTAGTAGTGCTTACGGATTTGGTTGACGAGGAAGGCTCGCGCGAGTTGCTTACGTCACTGCGATTGTTGCGTCCGCGTCACTTGCCGCTGGTAGTCACGATTGGCGATCGCGATTTGAAGGCCGTCGTCCGCGAACCGCCGGAGGACGCGCGAGAATTGTTTACCCAATCAGTGGCTGAAGAAATCATGTATCACCGCGAAGCTGCGTTGCGCCGGGTGGAATCGCAGGGAGGATTGGCGCTGGATGTAACGGCGGCCGCCCTGGCGCCGGCGTTGTTGGAAAAGTATCTGCAGGTTAAGGAGCGGGGGCTGCTGTAGTGGCATCAACGCGCCTAACCGGCTATAGAGTTCAGCTTTAGCTTGCAACTTTCTTTTTTCCTAAAAGCGCAAACTAAAGTTTGAACTCTGAACACCTCTGCCGTTCGGCATCAAGTCCCAATGGTCCTTGATTCATCGCCGTGATCTCGACCCGCTAACAGTAAGTATGAAAACAGCGCGAGGCCGGTCAGGGCTCCGATGCCGAATTTGATCGCCGGGTTAATCGGCGCCGGCGAGATAAATCCTTCGATAATTCCCGCCAGCACCAGCAAGGGCACGCAACCCATCACCAGCCGCACGGCTTCCATGCCTCGCGCTTTCAAGGCATCGCCGCGGGAAAGATCGCCCGGCACCAGCAGCGCGTAGCCAATCAGCAGCCCGCCGCCGCCCGCGATGAAGACACACGTCAACTCAATCACTCCGTGGCCAATCATGAATGTGACCAGGTCATTGCCAAAGCCGGCACGATAAGTCAACGCCAGGATTGAGCCCGTATTGGCGCCAAACAGGGCCATCGAAAACAGCGTGCCGAGTCCAAAAAAGGCGCCCAGCGCAAAAGCATAAAAGGTCACCCGAATGTTGTGCGTGAAGATACTGGTCGAGCCAATCTGGTTCGCATCGTTTAGTTGCTCCCACCAATGCACCTTGGCCTCGATCGTGTAACGCATGAAGGGATTCACCTCGGCAAACTCCGACACATCCGGATCGTAGCGAGTACCCAGAAAGCCCACCAGCCCGAATAGGAAAAAGACGGCAAACGCCACGGTCGTGTAGCGCCAGGTGCGACGAAAAGTTTGCGGGAAGTCGTGAGTAAAGAATTCGCGGATGCGGCGTCCACCCTGGGCTTCCGCGCGATAAATACGGCCATGCGCGCGAATCACCAGGCTGTTTAGATAACTTATCAATCGCGGATCGCGTGACTCCGCTAACGCGATCGCCAGGTCGGAAGCCGTGCGTCGATAGCTGCGTCCCAGTTCGCGAACTTCCTCGCGATGCAAACCGCGAAGAGATGACCGGTCCAAACGGGCCAGTAATTCCTCCAGACGTTCCCAGGCGGTTTTGCGTTCGGTGATGAAACGATCAAGTGCCATTGCTGATTTCCTATTGCCGATTTCCGATTTACAATCCCACCGCGACCTTGAGCCCAATTCGAAGCGAATGAAACCCAAAATCGGCAATCAGCAATCGGCCATCGGCAATGCTCTCGTCGAGTGTGTACCAAACTTCAGCGAAGGCCGCAAGCCCGAGACGATCGAGCGGCTGGTCCGGGCGATCGAATCAGTGAGCGGCGCCGTGGTGCTGGATACGCACATTGACGCCGATCACAATCGCTCGGTGATCACCTTCGTGGCGCCGCCGGAAACAGTTGTCGCCGCTGCGGTGGCTGCGGTTGCGCTGGCTGCTGAGTTAATCGATCTCCGCATCCACAACGGCCAGCATCCGCGCATCGGCGCCACCGATGTGCTGCCGTTCATACCCGTACGCGGCGTAACGATGGACCAATGCGTAGCCTTGGCGCACGAAGCCGGCGCCCGGATCTGGAAAGAACTGTCGATCCCCGTGTACTTCTACGAACGTGCCGCCTCGCGGCCCGATCGAGTAAATCTGGAGAACGTCCGGCGCAAGGGTTTCGAGCAATTAGGTGAAGAAATCGGTGTAGATCCTGATCGCGATCCGGACGTCGGCGTCGCGCGCCTGCATGAAAGCGCCGGAGCAATCGCTATCGGCGCCCGGCCGTTCCTGATTGCTTTTAACATCAACCTGCGTTCAGACGATTTGTCAGTTGCGAGGCAAATTGCACGGGCCGTACGCGGCCGGGATGGCGGCTTGCGGATGTTGAAGGCGCTGGGTTTTCGGTTGGCCACGCGCGGGCTGGTCCAGGTTTCAATGAACCTCGTGGATTACGAAACGACGGGATTGGCGCAGGCATACGAGGCTGTGCGCTCAGAGGCGGCCCGCCTCGGGGTTGAAATCGAGGGCACTGAACTTGTCGGATTAGTGCCGGAGGCGGCGCTCGATATGCAGGCTGAATATTTTTCGCGGTTGGAAAATTTCGATACCGACGCCGTGATTGAACACCGCCTGAAGTCGAAGTTGTAAGGGCGGCACTCCGTGGCCACCCCCTTCGTCGGAATTAAATCTTGATTCTAAGGGGGCGGCCTCGGAGGGCCGCCCGTGCAAGTCAGGAGCCCAGTTTGATTATTGCGCGGCGCAATTTCGGGTGGCGTTGCAGCAGGCGCAAATACTTCGCTTCGTCGGTTCCGGCTTTAGCGCGAATCACTGCGACTGCCTGTTTCTTTTCTTCTGCGCCCCATTCCGGGATCTCTGGGATCATTGCCAGGACCAGAGCCAGATCCTCCAGGGCTGTCAGCTCTTCATGGTTCCAACCCTTGGTTGACAACCGCAGCGCTCGCTTTACCGACTCAACTGACCGTAGGCGGATAGCGTTGGCATCGCCTTTGAAACTGCCCGCCATGCGTCGCTGTATTGCCAGGCCAATATTTCGCACCTGAAAACGATCCCAACCGTTGCGGGCCAGGTCTGGATTTTTGGCGGCAGCTTTTTCGGCAACTGGAGTTTCGAAGATCATGTGACCGGCCGCCAGTTTGCGCAGCACGCGTGCCTGGGTACGATATCCCTTGCCCGCGCCGATCTTCTTTTCTTCAGCCAGCGTGAGTTTCATCAGCTCAGGCCGGACCGGACGGAAGCCGAGTTTCCGATAGAACCAGAACGCGCCGGACTCAATGCCTTCTTCGTTCTCGAAACCGATCTGATAAGGCTCAATGGAAAAAGCCGAAACACCCAGAAGCTGATTGAAAACGCGCAGCACGCGCGCATAAATCCAGGCCGTCTCGCCTTCGCGAAAAGTGTAGTAGAAGTTGAACCCGCCCTCGATCCGTTCGCATAGCGAAATGCCTTCGAAGTATCCCACCGGCACTCCGTTCTTGAAGATCATCGCCGAGTGATAGGCGCGCAACGGCAAGCGCCGCTCCGGCGGCACGCCATTAAAGAACAGATCCACTCCGCGGCCGAGCGGCGCGTGCAGTACGCGGCGCGCATCGCCATAAGTAAAGCCATGCAACTCGCGATAACGCGCCGCTGAAGTTTCCCGGGCCAGATCGAGAATCTTCTCGCCTCGCAATCGCGACAATTTCGTGATGCGAATCGGCGAAGACTCCAACTCGGCGGCGATGGAAACACCGCGACGGCTAATGAGTGGCCCGTCGTGAAGAAACGGTTTTCGGACGGGAATCTTCATCCCGGTACGCGTCGCTCGGAACGGAGGTGTCCAGCGCACGTGGAGCTTCAGTGAATCGTACAGTTCGGCTATGGTTTTGCCCGGAAGGTTCAGCGCCGCAAACCTGGCGATCATCCATTGCAGATCTTTTTCACGACCTTTAGCCGCGTTGATCCACTCGCGATAGGGAACGTTGGCTTCGACTAGCGCGTCTTCTTCCAGCAGCGGCATGAATCTGGGAGTCACCGCTCCCAGCCGGTCCGGGTCATCAAGCCAGTCCCAGTCAATAGCTACCCGTGATGGATGCTTGCGCGCCAGCCAGCGAACCATTTCGAAACTGAAATTGCTGGTAACTGAAGTGCCGGCAATCCCGGAAACCTCCGGGTCATCGAGGGGCGAGAGATCGGCATCTTCATCGCCGAGCTTAGCAATGCGAGTCGAAAACTTTTTCAGTGCCTGCTCGACCAG
>JAWVFI010000027.1:0-32575 GCA_033856235.1 Blastocatellia bacterium
TTCTTGCATAGTAAGTAATTGAAAGAAGAATCGCGGGCTGCCTGCAACGCGAGATCAACTTCACCGCGCTCGAACAGGCCCATCACCCCGACATAATCCCCCACGACGGCGAAGCCATGTTCCCGCAGCAGGCTCAGCAGATAGTCGCGACTAAACGGAGACTCCAGGGTTTGATACTGGCGCATGACGCCGCGCAGTTCCTCTTCCGTAGCCGAACCCGCACGCGGCCACTCGCCTTCCAGAACGAACAGGAGGCCACCGTAGTCGAGCATGGAGTTCAAATTCACGAACACCGAGTGCTCGTCTTCGAAATGATGCAGCGCGTCATAACAAATCACGGCGGCGAAGGTTTCCGGCAGCGGTGCGATCTCAATATCGTGGACGAAAAATTGATAGCGTAAATTAGTGTCATCATCCACGCGATAGGGAACTCGCTGCAAACGTTCGCGCGCCAGGTCGATCAGCGCCGGGCTAATGTCGATGCCGGTGACGTCATATCCAAAGCGCGCAAAGTATTCGCACAACCATCCTGAGCCACAGCCGACATCGAGGATGCGGGCCCCGGGTGGCAGACTAAGGGCGACGGCCATGTTCGCAAAGTCGCAGAAGTGCCGGTGCGTGTCGGCGTCGGGACCCTCGCCTTCATATTTTTCCGAATGCCGGTGGGCCAGGTTATAGAAAGGTTTGGTCAGCAGATGGTGGCGATCGCTGGGCGCGAGCTTGTCGGCATAGTCGATAGCGCCGCGTTTGTAGTCGATGCCGTCAACCTTGCGAAAACGTCGGCGCGAGTCATCCGCGCCATCGCCTTCAGGTCGATCATCTGCTGGTGATTTGGTCATCTTTTTCTGGTTCTGCGTAAGAGCGGGGGTAAACCCGCCTTCATGACTGCAAGTAGTCAGCTTTGAATTGCTCGCGAGGCCTTCCCGGATCCACAGCCAACTGGGAATTCCTGCAGTCAGGAAGATGGTCTGCACTGCTCCGCCCCGAGTCAACGAAGCTCAACACTAGCAGCGTCGGGCGCAATCTTCATTACCGCATAGAGGTCATTCCGTTGGCCTGTGCGTTCCTGGGCTTCACGCGGACTGGGCGGAAAACTCTTGATGAATTTCAGACGCCCGCTGGCCACTCCGCGTTTAAAGAAATCTTCAAGTTCAGTCCGCGTTTCCACCCCAATCAGTGAATTATGGACCGCAATGTAGGACACCTTATTAGTTTCCAGTAGATCCAGAAACTGATCTGTAATCGGTTCGGAATTGCTGAGCTGCCTGATTTCGCGCTGCAACGCGGGCACGAAGCTGTAGCTGCCATTCACTATCGGGTGGCCATGATCAGCGGCGCGCAGCATGTAGACGTGATCACTGTCGCCAATCGGCAACTCAAGAATGCCGCCGGACATTTTTTGGTGCTTCAGAAACAGCGTGAGCTCATCGGGATTGATTTCGCCACGCATCATTTTTAGCGGCGCTGCATGTAACTCGAAAAGTATTGCTACTACCAGCACGCCGTAGGTGGCCGCCCTCCCGAACTGCGGCCAGCGTCCCGTCATCGCTTCCGCCAATCTTTTGGCGCCGAGGCCGGCCAGCAGCGCCAGCCCCACATAGCAGATCATGCCCCAGCGGGTGGCCACGCGCATGCCTTTGAACACTGGAATGAATTCGTAGAGAAACCGATAGAAAAAGAAGTTCAGCCCAAACGAGCCCGCGAACCCGATGATGGTCCATACAAGGGCATGGCCGAACAATTCCGAACGTCGCGGCGAACGAACTGTTTCCGCCAGGTTACGATCGCCGCTCAACGCTGTTCTCACGACGCTCGGATAGGCAATCAGGCACCGCGTTACCAACACCAGCAGCAGAACAAAGAGCGCGTGATCAGGTTCCTTCGCGGTCATCAACGTCATCCCGAAGGGCCGCAAGCGAAAAACATTGAACCCCAGGGTCAGGATCACTACGACCCCGGCAAGCACCGCCGCCCCATCCAGCGCCGCCAGCATTATCCATTTTCGCGATGATGTTTCCGGCGGCTCGTCGCGGCGTATTGCTCCCGGCTTTGCGATCAGAAATGCGGCCAGGGCCAGCAGCGGCGCCAACAGTCCGGGAAAGAGCACCATCTCCGTATCGAGTCCGGCGGCGCCAAACCCGCGCCAGACTTTGGTGCGCTCGTCGGAGGTTAACCAGTTAATCGGGCGCGCTGAGTAGTGCATCACTTCCTCAGCACTCCGGCTAAACCCATGTTCTGCCGCCACCCGCCGCAACGGCAACAGGAAGGGAAGCAACAGCAGGCACGCCCCGGCCAGCGTGATGCCGGCCCGCAACCAAAACTTCCGATCCTTCCAGGCGCTGTATCGCGTCAATAACATCGATCCGGAAATTGTTAGCGGCAGAATAGTCAGGATCAACCAGGTCGTACACGTCAGCCCATTCATGAGAAACGCGAATCCCAACCAAACGGCGCGCGGCCAACTGCGACGACGCGCGAAAAGCACCAGGGCTTCGAACACGAGGGGGATCCATCCGGCAAATATCAGATGAAGATGCGAGAGGTGATGAAAGCGAAAGGGAAGAAAGGCAATGATGATTCCCGCGACCCATGCAATGCCGCGGGACCCGGACAAAGTCCGCGCCAACCGGAAGGTCGCATAACCGGTAAA
Organism: Blastocatellia bacterium; assembly: GCA_033856235.1. GTDB lineage: Bacteria > Acidobacteriota > Blastocatellia > Pyrinomonadales > Pyrinomonadaceae > DASXRU01. The sequence continues at coordinate 2,651 of JAWVFI010000027.1, forward strand.
GGGAAAACTGAGAAACGCCGCGAGGCTATAAACCGTGAGCGGCCGAACGCCCAACGCAAACAACGGGAAGAAGATTAAGCTGACACCATAATCAAATTCTCCGAAAGCCAATGTGTAGCGATAGGGATAGAAAAACGTGGCATGAAACAGGTTGAGCGGATCATGAAAAGTTTGATGATAGTCCCACCACATCAGGTAAGAGATCGCGTACGGATCGCCCGCGTCGGGCACCGCATCGCGCAGATGCAGCACCCAGGGCCAGGTCATAATGGCAGTCAAGCCGATGAATGCAAGAAAGATCAGAAACTCGCGCAGCAGGGGTTGGCGAACATTCGTGGCAGGAAACTTCATTGACAGCGATTCAGGTGGATTCCGAGCGAAGCCTTTGGTAAGTGCCGTCGCAGGATAGTTTAATCCCCAGCCAGGCAGCAAGCGGGTATTTGTAGGATCGGCATTCCTGCCTGTCCTTTTTGGCCAACGCGTTCCTTAGATATCCTGGTCTATAATGCGCCACGATCGAATCTCAAGAGAACGCGGACGCGTTGCGCAAAAACTCCTATTTCGTGTTCTTTAGTGTGCCTAGTGTGTTCGTGAACCGTATGATTCCGGTTCTGCAGCATAGGATTCACGAAATTCACGAAGTGATACTAATAAAAGGAGGAGTACATCTCCGCTAAATCCGGCGATAAAGGCATGCCATCAATTTTCCGTCGTTATCCGGCGGAGTCGATCTGTGGCGTCATCCTCTTCCTGATGGCGCTGAATCTGTGTTCCCTCGCGGCCACCAAAACGATTACCAACGATGAGGTGGTACACATTCCGCCGGGTTACCACTATTGGACCGCGCGGGATTTTCGCCTCAACCCCGAACACCCCAGCCTAATGAAGCTGTGGGCCACGCTGCCGCTCCTGTTAATAAAGCCTGAGCGCGGTATGACCGAAGCAAGCGTCAACCAGGACTGGGGCGAGCGCACGCTCAGCACCTCAGTGAATTTCTGGCAGGTGAATCGCGCGCATTACAAGGAGATGTCTTTCTGGGCGCGCCTGCCGATGATCGCGATAACGCTGGCGTTGGGTGTGCTGATTTTTGTTTATGGACGGCAACTGTTTGGGAGTCGGGCCGCGGTGTTCGCCGTCGCTTTGTATAGTCTGGAACCAACCATGCTGGGCCATGGATGGATTGTGCATACCGACATCGCCGGGGCATTAGGCTATCTGCTTTTCTTTTTTGTGCTGCAGCATTTTTGCCGGGCGCCGACGCTTCGCCGCAGCGTTTATTTCGGCTTGGCCACCGGCTTCGCGCTTTTGACTAAGTTCTCGCTGATCATCATCGTTCCCGTATTTTTTGCTGCCCTGGCTTATGCGGTCTGGCGCGGATCAGGGCCCACCCAATCGCGCCGGCGGATCCTTCTTCAATGTGCCCTGGCGGTCGCCCTTGTTGTAATTGCGATCAACGCTGCCTATTTTTTTCGCCATCCAATCCTCGCGCCGCAGGATGCCGCGTTTATCAAAGGGACAATACATTTGCTTTCGCCGCGGGCAATCGTTGGCATCAGGTTTTTAATGACAGTGCTTCCCACTTATTACGTGTTTGGGCTGTATACCGTAGTGATTCATAACCGGCTTGGCCATCCGTCTTACTTACTTGGTCAGCACGGCAATATGGGGTGGTGGTACTACTTCCCGGTCGCCTTTGCGCTCAAAACCTCGCTGCCGTTTCTGTTCACCTCGGTCGGCGCACTCATCTGGTCGTTGTGGCGCGTAGTTGCAAAGCGTGAGCGACAGTTTCTGGGACTGTTACTGCCCACGGCGCTATATCTCGCAATATCGATGACTGGCCACATCAACATTGGCGTCAGGCATATTGCGCCGGTTTTCCCCTTCCTGTTCTTGCTGGGAGGGGCGGGCCTTGATCGGTTGTTGCAGGCCGAGCGACGGGCGAAACTCGCACGGGTTTTGGTTGTTGTTTTGCTCGGCTGGATGGTCTTGGATACGGTGCGTGCCTATCCCGACTACATGTCGTTTACGAATCAACTCACTCTCGGCCGGCCGGGATGGGAGGTGCTCTCAGATTCAAATGTCGAATGGGGCCAGGATGTAGGTGCGTTGGCCCGCTATCTAAAACAGCACGGGGAGAGGCAAGTGTGCGGCGCATTGTCGGGAGGTTGGGCGACCCTGGAAATGTACGGAGTCCAGTTGGTGGACTTTGCCCCGACAGATCCAAGACTTTCCCGTACCCGATACGTCGCGGTGGGCGCCGGTTTTTTGAATGGCTCAACTGTGCCCGGAGGCTTGCGGGATGAAAATGACGAGGTCCTTAGTGAAGAGCAACGGCGTGACTTCTTTGCCGTTTACCGAACTGCGGCGCCGGAAGCGGTTTTCGGAAACTCAATTTATCTTTATCGAGTGAAGGACTAAAGGATCAAAGGAGCGGGGGTAAACCCGCCTTCCTGACTGCAGGTAACTTGAGTTGAGTCTGCTATTCAACGCTACCTACTTGCAGTAAGGAAGGCGGGTTTACCCCCGCTCTTCTTCTAAGCTCCTAATTACTTGCTGGCTGCTGCCGGCGTTCCCTGAGGAACTTCTTTCGGTCCTTTGGCGATGGCGGCATTGAGCAATGCCACGATGTCCTGGTGCTTCTGTGAGGTCGCTAAACTCAGCGGAGTCTGTCCGTCGGCTTTCTTGATATTGGGGTTGGCGCCTTTTTCCAACAGCAGCTTTACCACATCTGTTTTGCCGTTCCATGACGCTTCCGTCAGCGCCGATTGTCCATGCACGTCCAGACCGTTGACCGGCGTGCCCTTATCCATCAAGTCCTTCGCTGCCTTCGCGTCGCCTTTGCTCGCAGCTTCGACCAGCATCGTGACGCTCTTAAAAAGATCGGCGATGTCCTTGTGGCCGGCGCCCAGCGTCGTCACGGTTTCCCCGTCCTTCTTTTTCGCGCTAATGTCGGCGCCGTAATCGAGCAGGACTTTTACGGTATCGATATGTCCGGCAAACGCGGCTTCCATTATCGGTGTGTTCTGATCGGCGCCGCGCATGTTTACGTCCACGCCTTTTTCCAACCAGCCTTTTACGGCAGCGGTGTTACCGTGCGCAGCCTCTTCCAGCATCGCGGTCTCGGCGCGCGTAAGTTGGGGTTTGTTCTCCCCCGGTTTGGCGCCCGGAGCGGCAGGTTCGGTGCTGTCCTGGCAACCGGCAAAACTGATCGCGCTGATAAGTAGTAAGGTTAATAACAGTAGGCGTGGCATTTTCTTTCCCTCTCTGAATCAGACTTGGCGGCGGAATGTATCACACCTTCAACCTCTCGGGTAAGTTGTAATTGGTTCGTTTGTCGCGAGATGATGCTGCGACTTTGACGTGAAATGAAACTGGAACCCCGAAAATTGTTGGAACGATTGTTGGGTTGCGGCTGGTTGTTTGCGCTGGGACTGGCCCTCGCAATTTCTGCGCTCAATACTGATCGGCAGGCCCGTCAGGTTGCGGAATATCCTTGTTGTTGCGATCCATTTGGATACCTGCAAATGGCCCAGGACATTCGGCGGGCAACCAAAGAGGGAACTTGTCCGGAATTCACAGTTGAGTCGGCCCATACCCGATTGCTAATTGAATTCATGAAGTCACGTCAGGTCCCGGTTCATCTCTGGGACGACATGGTGGGACCGCTTGCGTACCGTTACTTTCCAAAGAGCAACAAGGTCAGCGTGCGCTATCCGCCGGGAACTGGGCTAGTGCTGGCGCTGTTCCCGCAGGATCGGGCGCTGCATGGTCTGGACCGGTTCGTGGTTATCACCTTCCTCGCCGGCGGTTTGTTAATCCTGATCGTTGCCGTCGTGAGGCGGGCCTGGCTGTCGGCGGGCCTGGTGGTTTTGGCGCTGCAACTTGGTTTGGAAATCCTCGGGAAGATCGATAACTCCAGCTTTTCAATTAACGCGATGTTAGCGCCGCTCCTGTTGGCGGGTCTTTGCTTGTTTGGCGCCGGCAATAGAAAGGTTGCGAAGAAGTCCTGGTACCTCGCCTGGCTGCTGACGCTGCTTGCCGGGCTCTTCTTTGGTTTTGCAATACTGGTGCGATTGCCTGTGGTTCTGTTGTTGCCGGGGCTCCTGCTGATGTTGTGGCCGGCTAAACTTCGCGAGTGGCGGCAGGGTGGTTTGTGGCCTTTCACCTTCGGCGTGGCGGTCACTGCGGTGTTGCCTCAGGCGATTCATCAAAGCCGTTTGGCGGGCGCGTGGTACCTGTCAACTTACACTCCCGTTGATACCGGCCGGCCGCGTTGGCAATATTTTTGGCCTAACTTATCCAGTTACTTTGGCCAGGGGCGCTCCGGAAGTGAGAGTTGGATACTGCTGATTATCTGCGTCGGTATCGCGGGTTTGTTACTGTGGTTGCGTGATCGCGAGAGAGTTGCTTCAGCGACTGATGTCAGTGACGCGGAATCAACATCGTTTCTTCCCGAGGTTGGTTGGGTTCGTCTGCTAGTCGCGACCGGCGTCACGTGGGGCTTGCCGGTGGCATACTTTCTAACCCATCAATATGTGCAGGCTTATTATTTGGCCCCGTCAGCGTTTGGGAGTGCCCTGTTGCTCGGCCTGGGCGCGATGGCAATTGAAGTGCGTAAACCGGTAAGGGAAAAACTGCAAGGGCGACGCGCGAGCAGGGCGCTGCAACTCATGGGTTTGGCGCTGGCGTTGACGCCGGGAGTGGTCGCCATCCAACGCGCGTGGTCCAATTACGAACGGCCTTCAGCTGAGCGCCGGGCACCGCGCTTCGTCTTGCCGGCGGAGCTGGCGAATGAACACGCGTGGATTTGGGCCGACGATATGAGCGGCACGCTCTGGTACTATGCGCGCAAACCCGCGCACAAGATCAACTCTACTGACAAAGAAACGCGGGGAATGGTTTACGAGTTTGTGAACCAACGGGCCGAGCCTCAATACCTGATCGGCGATGATCCGGCGATGAAGCTGGTGGAAAAAGAGATTGTAGAACTCGGCGGCACACTGGAGTTGAGAGGCGAAGTGGACGGCCGTTCTTACTACCTGGTTCGTTGGCCGGCCAGGGAAGGTAGTTAACATTCAGGTTGATGTCTTCGCCCGTTCTCATGAGTCTCTTACTCTTAGACGAAGAAGAACGGCTTTGCCGTCTGATGTCCGGAAAGGCTCTGGCTTTCCGGAGGGGCCCCAATCCTTGTGAGGCGATGCCTTTGGTGAGGCGCAGCCTCAGACTAGTTAGTCCCGACGGAAGGGCGAAGCCTTTCCGCACATCAGGCGGCAGAGCCGTTAAAACCCTCCAAGCCCTGAGCGTGCGAAGACACATGAACGACTACTCCCGTGCGCGTAAGGATTTTAGAGCACTACGTTAGCTCGCCACGCTGGATGGTTTCCAAAACCGATGAGCGACAACTACATTGATAAAGCCGGGCTGAATGGAACGACTAACTTGCTGTCCGCGGCGAATGGCGGCAGGCACGTCAAGAAGTGGGCGCGCTCCAGGCCGGACGTGATTCTCGCAGCCTTAATTTTCATCACCACGTTTTTGATCTTCTGGTTCTCTCCCGTGCATCAGGTGACGGACTCCAGTTACTCGATGCTGTTGAGCCAGAGTCTTTGGCAGCATCGCAGCTTTACCCTCGATGACTATGCGATACCCCGGATGAAGCCGCTGTACCAGGACAATGCTTTCAAGGACGGCGAGATCTATCAGCTTGAGGTGGTCAACAATCATCTCTACTACTTTTTCCCTCCCGGGAGTTCTGTACTCTCGGTTCCCTTCGTGTTCGTGATGAACCAGTTGGGAATTTCAGCCGCGAGGGCCGACGGGTCATACAATTTGAACGGCGAGGTGCAACTGGAAGCAATCCTGGCGGCGCTGCTCATGGCCGCTGCGGCTGTCACCTTTTTCCTGATCGCTCGCTTAGAGTTGCCGTTTAAGTGGAGTTTATTAGTGGCTCTGGGCGCTGCGCTGGGAACGCAGGTTTGGAGCACGGCTTCGCGTGCGATGTGGAGTGATACCTGGGGCGTGCTCATTTCGGCCGTCGTGATCTACTTTTTGCTAGCAGCAGGAACTGGCAAGCGCGAAATCAAACCGGTATTGCTGGCGACACTTCTGGCCTGGAGTTATTTTGTACGTCCCACGTCAAGCATCGCCATCGTCGCCATCACGGCTTATTTGTTTTTGCATCAGCGACGTTACATCCTCCGTTTTCTGATCACCGGAGCGGCGTGGCTGGCGGCGTTTTTCGCGTATTCATGGATCCATTTCGGCAAGTTGCTGCCAAATTATTATTCCGCCAGCCGGCTTAACTTTCACTCGTTCGGGCCGGCTTTAACGGGACACTTGATCAGCCCGTCACGCGGGTTGTTGGTTTACACGCCGGCACTGGTGTTTCTGGTTTACCTGCTGCTGCGATACCGCCGGGGCATCACTCAACGCCGGCTAGTTCGGCTGGCGTTGTTTGTGATCGTGGGCCATCTAATTGTCATCTCCGGCTTCGACCACTGGTGGGGCGGGTTCTGCTACGGCTCGCGACTGACAGCTGGCTTGGTGCCGTGGCTGGTGTTGCTCGCCGTGCTGGGGCTGAAGGCGAGGCTTTCCGGGGCCGCGACGGCGGCGGCGAAGACATCTCGATTGGCGTGGGCGGCGCAACTTTCGCTGGGCGCAGTGTTGCTGGCGGCAAGTGTATTCATCAATGCGCGGGGCGCGATCGCTCGTGAAACATGGTTATGGAACGTGTATCCGGTGAATGTCGATCGCCAACCCGAGCGGCTTTGGAGTTGGCGCGAGCCGCAGATGTTGGCAGGTTTGGTGCAACCGCCTTTGCCCAGGGATTTTCCTCCAGCCACAGGTGAAATCGATTTCGTCGCAGACAACTCGGCGCGACATTTGTGGTATGGGTGGAGTGGCCCGGAGGCTGAGGTCCGTTGGACTGATGGCCCGGAAGCGGCCCTCATTTTTAGTGCGAATCCCGCTTCGGATATCTTGTTTCAGATCAAGCTCGCCCCGTTCGTTGTCGAGCGGAGCCATCCACAACAGCGCGTGAACATCAATCTTAACGGCCAGTTGGTGCAAAGGTTGACACTTACCAGCAACGCGCCGCAGGTGCATGAGTTTGTTTTGCCGCGCCAACAGCTGCGATCAAAAAACATTCTGACCTTTGAATTACCCGACGCCCGGTCGCCAAAGTCGCTGGGAATCAACGATGATCTCCGGGTGCTGGGAATCGCGGTGTGGTGGATACGTTTTGCGGACCCGAACAATCCCGCACAAATTGCCAGCCGCGTAAATGAGGTAAAGACACCGTAGTGCCGACTGAATCTACTTCGGGAAAGACGGAAATCTCCGGCTGGGGTGGTTACCCTCGGGGCACCGCGTCGATCATGTGTCCGGAGCAAGTGGCCGATGCCGGGCCACCGGCTGACGGCAGCGTGATCGCTCGCGGGCAGGGAAGAAGTTACGGCGACGCGGCCATGTCCAGTACCGGTCTAGTGATGCTTTCCCAAAAGCTTAATCGCACCATTTCATTCGACGAGAAAAACGGATTGCTGAAGGCGGAAGCCGGAACAACGCTGTCTGAGATCATTGATGCTTTCGTTCCCCGGGGCTGGTTTCCCGCAGTCGTCCCGGGTACCAGGTTCGTGTCGCTCGGAGGCTGTGTGGCCGCGGACATTCATGGTAAGAACCATCACCATGCCGGGACGTTCGGACAACATGTAACGGAGATAGCCATGGTGCGGGCGGACGGTACTCGCACGCTCTGTTCGTCGCAAAGTGGTTCGGAGTTGTTCCACGCCACAGTCGGCGGCATGGGGCTGACGGGGATCATAACGGAAGTCACGTTAAAGCTCTTGCCGGTTGAGAGTCCCTACATGGTCGTGCAACAGGTGCAGGCCAGGGATCTTGATGCCTCGCTCAGGATGCTTGAAGAAAAAAACTGGGATGACGATTATACGGTCGCCTGGATCGATTGTGTGGCCGGAAGAAAGCTGGGACGCAGCGTTCTAATCCGCGGACACCACGCGGCGCAATCAGAATTGCCGGAACACCTGAAAGCACGCGAAGACAGTCCCCGCAGCCGCCAGTACAAACTAAGGTTTGGCTTTCCTTCGCTGGCCCTGAACCGCTTTACGATGGCGGCGTTTAATGAGACTTTCTACGCCTGGCAGGGACGGCGAAGCGAGCCATTCATCGATACTCTGGAACGCTTCTTCTTCCCCCTCGATCGCATTGCGCATTGGAATCGCATGTACGGCCGGCAGGGTTTCGTGCAATATCAATGCGTTTTGCCCCTTACCGAATCTGAGCGCGGCCTAAAGGCTTTGCTGGAGGAATTGCAGCGCAGCAAGCGTTCAAGTTTTCTGTCCGTGTTGAAACGCTTCGGCGCCGAAGGGCCAGGGTTGCTTTCGTTTCCCTTTGCGGGTTACACACTGACGCTCGACTTTCCCATTCGCGACGAAGGCCTGTTTCCGTTTCTCGATCGACTGGACAAAATTGTTTTGGAAAATGGTGGCCGCGTGTATCTGGCGAAAGACGCGAGGATGCACGCCGAAACTTTTCATGCGATGTATCCTCGACTGGCCGACTGGCAGCGCATTAAGTCGCGGGTGGATCCGGAGAATCGTTTCGATTCTGACCTGGCGCGCCGGCTGCGGATCGGACTTTAACCGAAGCAGGACAAGCTGAAGCTTGTACTCTAAACACCTGAAACGCGGGTTGACACTTCGCTCGCCACAGGTGTTTAGAGTACAAACTTTAGTTTGCTAACGCGCGCTATCAATATGCTGATCAACTGCTGGCTCTTAATGCGACCGCGCCAATGGGTGAAGAACGGCTTCGTCCTGATGGGCGTCTTGTTCGCCAACGCCTGGCGCCAGCCGCAGATGCTACAACGCGTGCTGCTGACGACGTTGGCCTTTTCTCTGATAGCCAGCGGTGTTTACGTGCTTAACGATCTGCTTGACCGCGAACGCGATCTTCAGCACCCCACAAAGAAATTCCGACCGCTGGCGGCAGGCAAGGTTTCAGTTACGGTTGCCGTCGTCCTCTTAGGAATTCTCTGGATTGCGGGCGGCGGCGTGGGGTTGTTGGTGTCGCGCGCGGTGCTCCTGATCCTGCTGGCCTACGTCGGAATCAATCTCTTATATTCGCTGGGTTTGCGGCAGGTAGTGATTCTTGATGTTTTTCTGATCGCAGCGGGATTCATGTTGCGGATTCTGGCGGGAACGCTCGGGATCGGGATCGCTCCGTCACAATGGTTGTTGATTTGCGGTTTCATGGTGGCGCTGTTTCTTGGCTTTGCCAAACGACGCGCCGAGCTTTACGCGTTGTCGGGCGAGACTTCGAACCATCGCAGCGTGCTGGCGCACTACCAACCGGTCTTGCTGGACAAGATGATTGTCGTCACCGCGACCTGCGTTATCCTGACTTACAGCCTGTACACCATGAGTCCGGTGACGGTGCAGAACCACCACACCGAATCATTGATTTACACCGCGCCGTTCGTAATGTATGGAATCTTTCGCTACATCTATACGTTGCACAACCATCAGACAGGAGCGGAACCGGCCACCGAGATTTTTCGCGATCCGCATATCCTGCTTTCGATTGCCGGTTGGTTGATCGTGACGTTGTGGTTGATCTCCGGGCGCTGAGTCAATAGTGAGTGGGTATGACTGACGACGACGAACTCATTGATGTCCGGCAGATGATGGCGGCGACCACAGTCGAAGAACTGAATCGACTAGCGGAGGAATATTTCGCCCGCGTTACTGATTGGAACTATCATCTCGCCAAACCGTTTGGCGCCATCGACGAAGTACCGCAGTTACTCATAAATTTCGCCGTTATTCTGCAGGGCCTCGGGATCTGCCCGGGACTGACCGTGTTGGAGTTCGGAGCCGGCACGGGGTGGGCCGCGCGGTTTCTGACGCAGCTCGGGCTGAGCGTGATCGCGCTTGATATCTCGCCGACGGCGCTGAACATCGCGGCGGAACTCTATCGCCGCCAACCTGTCTTTGGCGATCATCCAGCGCCGCAATTCCTCCAATTTGATGGCCATCAAATTGATCTTCCGGACGCGAGTGTCGATCGCATCATCTGTCTCGACGCCTTTCACCACGTGCCGAATCCCGGCGACGTGCTGCGCGAACTGGGAAGAGTTTTGCGGCCGGGCGGGATTGCCGGTTTTGCCGAACCGGGCCCCCGGCATTCATTGACGCCGCAATCGCAGTACGAGATGAGGACCTTCGGCGTCGTCGAAAACGACATCGACGTCCGCGAGATTTGGCGGCTGGCGCAAGCGGCAGGCTTCACTGACATGAAGCTCGCGGTTTTCAATGTTCCCGCTTTCCAGCTGAGCCTGTCCGAGTTTGAGAAGTTCCTCAAAGGCGGCTCGCACACCCGGAGTTTCGCCGATGCGGCCGCCGCCTACATGCAGAATCAACGCAGCTTCTTTCTCTGCAAAGGCGAAGTGGCATTGTCGGACAGCAGGTATCGCGCCGGGCTGCAGGCAGTCATCAAAATCAGTCGGGACGCAGTAAACGCAAAAGCAGGCGCCCCGCTCTCGCTCCGGGCCGTCGTGACGAACAACAGTAAGTCAGTATGGTTGCCGCGCAGCGCCGGTTTGGGAGCGGTAATGCTGGGCTGTCATGTGTACGACGCGGCCGGGAAGATTTTTCATCACAGTTATCACTGGGAGGCGCTAACGCCCGGCGACGGACGGGCGATCGCGCCCGGTGAAACTGTCGAATTCGAAGTCAATGTGCCTGCGCTATCAAAAGGGAACTACTCGCTGGAGTTCGACATGGTCAGCAATGACGTTTGCTGGTTCGCTTTGAATGGGTCGCCGACCGTGCGGGTGGCAGTGTGCGTTTCTGATTGAGGACCGTCCGATTAGATTCGGTTCCACAGCTACTAATCCGTTCAAGTTTGACTCAAGCTCTTTAACTGGGAGCGCGGGCGTCCCGCCCGCCAACGCGCCGCCAGATGCGAACTGTCCTTTGAAACTTTAGCTTAAGAAAAAGCTGGTTTCGCGCTACGCGCTCATTGCGGGCGGGACGCCCGTGCTCCCAGTGAAGAGCTTGAGTCATGAATCGTCGACACCTTGGTGTGGTTTGTTGTCCGATCCTGGTTAGAGTCCGACCGAATTTTGCGGATGAAGAGAACCTCTTGGAAAGAACTCTGGCAAACGCGCCGTTACGATCTGGCAGCGATTTCGCTCATCGTTCTTTTTTTCCTCATCTTCTTCTGGCCGGTGCTTTCCAGCGGAAAGTATTTCGTCACCAGTGACGGCTTCGTCTATTCCTACCCGCTACGCACGGTCGCCTGGAACAGCATTCGCGCCGGACACGTTCCGCTTTGGACTCCACTGATCCTTTCGGGTTATCCGTTGCTCTCCATGGCGCAAATAGGGATTGGCTACCCGCTGACCTGGGGATACCTATTTCTGCCAGGTTGGGTGGCCGAAGAGATTTACACCCTCGCACCTTACATTTTCTTTCCCGCGTTTTGCTATGCCTACGCGCGCGAGATTGGACGCAGCCGGTTGGCATCGTTGTTCGCCGCGCTGGCCTTCGGTTATGCCGGCGCGATGGTCAGTGCAGTCGCCTACAACGGGATGCTGACGAACGCAATCATGTGGCTGCCTCTGATCCTGATTGCTTTGGAGCGGGCCCGAAGAGGGAACTTCGCGGCTTGCCTGTTAGGCGCCACGGTCGCCTACGCGATGTCGGTGCTGACCGGGATTGGCCAGGGATTCTTGATTACGGGGATGATGGCCCTCGCTTATGGCCTTTTCCTGGGCGTGATTCGGATTGATTCTCACGCCGATGGCGACGGCGCACGACGTGGCGACTGGGGGGCTTGGAATCGTTGGCGCCCGCTGGCCGTGGTCATAGGCGCACTGATCCTGGCAGGAGGCATCGCCGCCTTCCAGATTCTGGAAACGTTAGTGGCGCAGCGTTTGAGTATCCGCAATGCGTTGACGTTTGGCACTTTTACTGAAGGCTCATATTCGCCCTGGGGATTGTTACAATCGTTTGCCACGCCGCTGCATTACATCGTCGATGCTTCCGCTTATGTGGCGCCGGTCGCTGTGTTGCTGGCAGTGCTGGGCGTCATAGCTGCGGCGCGGCGAAGTTCCGCAAGCGATTCCCGCGTCTGGTTCTGGGCCGGAACCGCGATCGTGGCTTTGATCCTGATGCTGGGCAATCATACGCCCGCCTATCGTCTGCTTTATCATGTTCCGATTTTCAATTACTTTCGCGTTCCCGGCAGACATGCATTTGAATGGACGTTCGCGGTCGCCATCCTGGCAGCCTACGGTTGGGACGCGCTGGGATTAACTGCAGGCGGTGCGAGTGCTGAAGTAAGCAGGCAGCGACGGCGAATCATTCTAGCGGTGTTGCTCGTGGCGCTGAGCATTGCAGTTGTAATGTTCTGGCACCGCGATCTGGCCCGCATCCCGACCACTTCCGAAGACCTGTTTTATGTACGCAGCCGTTATCCGGTAAGTCACTACCTTTGGTGGAAAGCCCTCTTGAGCGTGTTCACCGTGACCCTTTTGTTTGTCAGCCGGCGGATCGCATCGCGACAATGGCGGGTTGGAATGATGGCCGGAATGATGGTTGTGGCATGCTTCGCAGAGCCATCAGTCAAAGCCACGCGGTGGTGGTGGCCCACGCTGAAGTCTGCAGAGAGATTCACCTCTGCCTCACCCACGACGCGTTTTCTGAAGAAATTTTCGCCGGAGCAACATCGCATTTACACCCGTAGCGTTCTCTTTTCCGAGGACCTGGTTCCCGAGCGCCGGCTGGAGCCAATCAATATGACGATGTTGCATGGGCTCCAGAACGTCGCGGGTTACGAGCCGCTGATTCTGCAACGATATAGCCGCGCGCTGGGTGATGTTTTCCTTGATGGCGTAACGCCGCGGCCTGGCTATCCCGCCGACAAGTCAATACTGGAATCCCAATCTCACGTGCTGGATATTTTGAATGCGGGTTTTGTAGTGACTTATTCAGGGATGTCGATCGAGCCTACCAATCTGGCGGAGAGGGAAGGCATCAAGTTTGGACCGAACTATCCGAACGTCACACTGAAGCCGGGGGAGAAAACGGAGCTGCCAGTCGCAGCCCAGGCCGATCAACTAGGGCTGGTGACCACGTTGTCTTTCTCAACTGACATACCTGACGGAGTGGTGATCGCGAAAGCGCGAGTCTTCACGGTCGAGGGCCGGATGATCGAGCGCGACATTCTAGCGGGCAGGGATTCAGCGGAATGGGCCCATGAGCGGCCCGATGTGCGTGCTCAAATTCGTCACAGCCTGGCGCCGGTATTTGATAGTCACCCTACAGGCGATCAGGGCGCCGAGTTTACCTACTATCGGTATTGCACTCGCATCCCGCTCGGCGAGCGCGTGCAGATAGCGCGAACGGAAATTGTTAATGTCTCGCCCAAGGCTTATCTAACCATTTGGAAGGCGAGTTACTATGATTCAACTTCACAGTTCTCCATGCCGCTGCCGCATTACGATTTGAATAAGTGGGAGCCGGTTTACGATCAGGACGATGTCATAATCCTGCGAAACCGCAACGCGCTGCCGCGGTTTTGGCTGGTCGCCGAGGCCGCAGCGGTCCAGCCGGAGGAATCGCTGCGACGAATCCGCGGTGAGAGCGATCATGCGTTTGACCCGAAACGAACAGCGTTGTTGGAAGTTCGACCAGAAGAACTGCCCTCATTGCCGGGTGGGCCACTCTCCTCAAATGCCTCAGCAAAGTTAACGTCGTACGAAGACAACCGGCTGCAGATTGAAACGCAGGCCGACACCCCGACCCTGCTGGTGCTGAGTGAGATCAATTATCCCGGATGGGTGGCCACGGTGGACGGGGTGGCAACGCCGATTCACACAACGGATTACATTTTACGCGGCGTTGCCATAGCTGCCGGAAGTCATCAAGTCGAACTGCGTTACACGGCCCCGCAGGCGCGCACCGGGGCGATCGTTTCCATGTTCACTTTGTTACTAATGGGTGGGATTGCCTTTTATGCGAAACGAACCGGCGCCAGACGGGCAGGAACGAAAATCTAAGTTGGAGTGCGCCGGCAGAGCGAAGCGGCGACGGCGCTTTGGATTGTTTAGTTTAATGTGCAGTAGTTGACTCAAGGGCCAGTAGATAGACAGTGGATCGTTGCAATTCTCGCCAGCAAAGATACATGCAAAAGCGATCCAAAGCGCCGTCGCCGCTTCGCTCTGCCGGCGCACTCCAAATAGGCTCGTGTTCCTTCGTGAATCGTGCGCTTAGAATCGGAGCCATACGATTCACGAAGTCACACTAAGCACACTAAAGACCACGAAATTGGAGTTTCTGTGCAAAGCCTCGCTTTTGCGGTTAACGCATGAATAGAAATCCAAATCAAAACGGATCCAGGCAACCGGGCGGGCGCGTCCTGCGGTTGGTGGATAGCTGGTATGGAGTTCTGCTGCTTGCGGGTCTGGTCAGTTTCGTCATGATGTATCACCACATCGTGCCTTTGAATGGAATTCTTTTCACCGACGGTCCGGCGGGGAATGACTGGGGCCAGATGGTTTGGAACCTCTGGTTTGTGAATGATGCTCTCAGCGGGGGACACAATCCGTATTTCACGAATCTTCTTTATTACCCGGTGGGCGCAAACCTCACTCACCATACTCTTGCCGCAGGGTTCTTTCCGATCACGTTGCTGGCGAAACTGGTTTTCCGCGGAGACCCGCTGTATCCGGTTTACGCGTACCACATAATTATCTTTCTTTGCTTCCTACTGCTGCTGGCGTGTAGCTATGTTTTGCTGCGCGAATTGTCATTCACCCGTTTAGCTTCAGCAACGGCAGCGTGTGCTTACGCATTTTGCGATTACTATCAGGTGCACACCTTACATTTGAATCTGATTCCCGGATTCTTCATCCCCCTGACGGGGCTGTTTCTGGTGCGGGCTTATCGCGATCCGCAATCGCGCAATCTGCACTATGCGGCGTTCGTTTCGGCGGTGGCCGTTTATTTTACCGAGTATGCGCTCTTCATTTACCTGGCGGTGCTGGTGTTCGCAATCTTAATGCTGTGCTTTCAGGAAGAGCGTCGCGGGTTAATGGAATTCGTGCGAAGGTCGGGGTCACGGCGAGTGGTCGCGTCGATGGCGATCTTTCTGCTGGTGCTGGCTCCGTTCGGCCTTTGCTTTTTTCGCGGTCACGTCATCAATCCAGCGCCAATAGAAACTTCGATCTTTTCCGCGAATCTGGCGTCGTTTTTCATTCCCGGCGCGGAGCATTGGTTACTCGCGAAAGTGTTTGCCCCTCTGAACGCTCGCGTCACGTCCGGTGTTCCAGGTCTCGAAGCATTTCTGGGATACACCTTAATAGTGTTTGGCGTTCTCGGCTTACTAAGTTCAAAGCGAAGACTCGTCTTGTGCGCTGCCGTCACGGCGCTCGTGTTTTACGTTCTCTGTCTTGGCTCCACGTTGAAAGTCTTCGGGACGGACACGGGCATCCCCATGCCTTACGCTATCCTCACGCACATCCCACCGTTTGATATGGGTCGCACGCCCGTCCGTTTTCTGACAATTGGGACTTTCCTTGTCATGATCGTCGCCGCCAGTGGAATTGCCTGGCTGCAGCGATTGCTCTGGAAGCGGTATGGGAACGGTTGGGCCATGGGGCTAATCTCAGTGGTGCTGGCGGTGACAGCCGCCGGGGCCTATACACCAATTCCTCGCAGACATGCTTTCACCGTTCCCGACAACCTACCGGCGACGGTCAGTGGGCCAGTGTTCAATGTCCCTTTACGTCTGAAAGATGGTTACGGGGCGCTTTTGCAAACGCTTCATCATCAACCAATATCTACCGGCTACATTGCCAGGAGCTCTCCGGAGATCAGGCAGCATTTCCTGGAACTGAAACGAATTCATGATCAGGGCGGTCCGGAGTTTTGCGGGCGCCTTGCGGCGATGGGGTTTCGCAGCGTCATTGTTACGGGTGGTGAACTTCTGGCCCCGCTCCAGCTCTCAAAATGTACGCTTCCGGTTATTGACCTGCGCGCTGATGAATCATGGCGGCGTGACTTTCCCGGCCGGATCCTCGACGAAGCACCGAAGTTTCCTGAGTACAATTACGCCACCATAGATTTCGGCCTGGCGGCGGCGAACCAGCAGGCAGAGACCGCAGATAAGTACCTCTGGTACGGCTGGAGCGAACGCGAGCCGGCTTTTCGCTGGACCGATCGCGGCGTGGCGACAATAACTTTTGCGATCAAAGAGGTATCGCCGAGCACGTTGCGTTTGCGGATGGCCCCGTTCCTGGCGGAGGGAAAACTGGCTCGCCAGCGGGTTGAAGTGCAGTTAAACGATCAGCTCATCACGTCGTTGACGCTTTCCGATCCAGTTCCCAGGGAATATGAAATTGAGTTGCCGCTTAGCGCGCTGCGCAAAGAAAACGTGCTGACGTTCACTCTACCCGATGCGCTGTCGCCGCAAGCGCTCGGCCTCAGCCCGGACATACGGCTGCTGGGAATCAGTGTTTATGAGCTGGTGATTGTCCCCGGTCAGAACCGTCTGCGGTAGCGGGACGGTTGATCTCTGTGGTTTCGCGTTCCCTGATTTGGCCGGATCACCGCCCGCTACCGCAGGCGGTTCTGACATGAGTTTGCGATGGTCAAAACTTCGGATGGACAAAGCAGCTTGAGTCGCGTCAGATCCGCGGCGCGGTTCGCTGATCATCCGGCGGGGACGTTTTTGATCTGTTCAATCTTCTCGCTGTTGATGATTTATCACTTCGTAATTCCCTTCAACGCAATCCTCACTTCCGATGGCACCGTCTGGAACGATCCGGCGCATTCGATTTGGAGCCTCTGGCTGGTTAATGAAAACGTAAGCAGCCTGCATTCGCCTTATCGCACGGACCTGGTTTTTTATCCGCTGGGCGCCGACTTGACGCATCACACGCTCTCGCCCGGCTTCGTCCCGGTAACTTTTCTGGTGAAGAAGTTTTCCGGTGGCAGCCCGATGTATCCGATTTACGCCTACCGAATTATTGTCTGGTTGTGCTTCACGCTGCTGCTCTTCTTCACCTATCTGTTTTTGCGTCAGTTGGAATTCACGCGCTGGGCGGCCGCGATTGGCGCGACAGCTTTCGCGTTCTGCGATTTCTTCATTGAACACGCGCCGCACCTTAGTCTGCTGTCCGCCTTCTTTGTCCCGTTGACTGCACTGTTGTTGCTGCGAGTCTATCGCCGCCCGGCGACGCGCTCTGCCATTGCTGCAGGGTTGTCTGCAGGGGTGGCGGTCTATTTCACAGAGCTGGCGCTCTATATCTTTCTGGCGCTGTTCTTCGTTCTGATTACGATTGGTCTGATGCGAGCGCCCAGACAAACCTTCGCGGTAAAGTTAAGGGAGCTGGGACTGCGCAGGCTGCTGCTGATGAGTGTCGTCTGCCTGGCTCTGATGATACCGTTCCTGCTCAATCACTTTTCCAGCCATATCAGTAAACCGCTGTCGATAGAATCAGCAAACTTCTCAGCCAATTTGCCGGGTTTTGTAATTCCCGAACCGCGGCGCAAGCCGCTCTACGGGGGCATGTTTGCGGCGCTCTCGGCGCGGATGACTAAAGGCAGCGATGGCCGCGAAACGTTCATCGGTTTTCCGATTCTTGTCTTTGCGGTCATTGGGTTGGCGGCCCTGAGGCAGAAGATCATGTGGGCCGCGGCGGCTGTGGGATTAGCGTTCCTCGTTCTGAGTTTGGGGCCCACGTTGAAAGTGTTCGGAGCGGAGACCGGTATGCCCCTCCCGTATGCGCTGCTGATGAAGGTCCCGCCCTTCGATCTCGGCCGCACGCCGGTCCGTTTTGTAATGATGGGAATCTTCTTCCTGAAGATCGTGGCCGCCGGCGGGATCACCTGGATCCAGCAGTCATTAACGTCGCGCCTGGGAAAACGATGGATCACCGCCGTTCTCTTATCAGTGTTCGCGTGGGTAGTCGCTGAATCCTACGCACCGTTAGCACGGCAACCGTCGTTTCACCCTCCGGTGGAATTGGCCCGGCTTACCAATGGCCCGGTGCTGAATTTGCCCGCGTCGCGTTTTGATGGTTACGCGGCGCTGCTGCAGGTGTTTCATCATCAACCGATTGCCACGGGTTATATCTCGCGCTTCTCGGACGAGCAAATCAACCACGTTGAGGACCTGGCGCGGTTGGTGGATATGGGCGGGCCGGGACTGTGCCCGGAGCTCAGCCGCATGGGGATACGAAATATTATTCTCAATCCAGTCCGGGTTATTGATGCGCCCTACGAGCTTTCGGAGTGTGGGCTAAACGTGATCGATCTAAGGCGCAAGGACTTTGTCTATCCGCCGTATCAGATTGGCAAGCGGATCGATTTCACTTCATCCGACGCCGGCCGTTATCTGGGATATGGGTGGAGCGTGGCTGAGCCGTTGGCGCGTTGGAGCGATCGGGGCCGGGCTGTTGTTGCGTTCAGTATTGCGGGACCAACAGCGGCGACGTTGCGGTTGAAACTGGCGCCATTTCTGGTCGCAGGCAAACTCGATCAGCAGCGAATGAACCTCAAGTTAAACGACCAGATTGTAACCAGCTTGATCCTGAATACGAGCGAGCCTTCAGAGTTCTCCATCCCGTTGCCACCGGGTGTGCTCCGAGAAAAAAACATTCTGACGTTTGACTTGCCCGACGCGACTGCGCCAAAGAGCTTGAGAGTTTCAGAAGACACGCGCCGGCTCGGCATTAGCGTGCAGTGGCTGGAGATCGATTTGTAGGGGCGGCACTCCGTGGCCGCCCCCTCGTGGTTGTTTTTGAAAATTGTCGCTGTGCAAAGAAGGGGGTGGCCACGGAGTGCCACCCCTACAGCGCAGTTGCTTCTTGCTCTTCATCCCTGACGGTCACCAACCCCAAACGTCTTGAGCCCACCGTGGCATTCAAATTCGCAATCCCTTCCAGCGGAATCGGGCTCGCCACGCGAAAGAAGTGGACGCCGTCCAGCCAGTCGTAGCTGGCGCCGTCTTCGCTATGGACCGCCACGGAGATCGAATAGAGATCGGTTCCCAGCCAGCAATTGAATGCAAAAGTGACTTCCAGGATTTCCCCCCGCTCGACGCGATCAAACCGCAGCCCCTTCTGTTCTGAATTCACGCCATAGGCATGCACGCCGTGCCGATCTCTGATCAGGACACCAAAAACCGGATGGACGATATCGCGATGCATGCGCACGCGCAGGTTGATCGTCAGCGAGTCGCCTGACTCGATCAAGTCGGCGGTTTCGCCGGCCAGGTTCAGGACTTCGACGTTCAGGATCGCAGCGCTGCCATCGCCGTGACGGTAGTTGTAACGCAAAGTCGCGCTCGGCTGAGCTAAGGCTGAAAGCTCATCAGAATCCGGGAGGGATTCGGGTGGTGTTTTTCCGGATGCCGGCGGCGGTTGTCCGGCCTTATACGCTTCTTCGCGTTCCATGATCAGCGCCTGATAGCGGTTCAGGACGTCAGCCGTTTTTCCCTGGGCCTCCATCCGTCCGCCATTCAGGAGGATCACTCGCGAACAAAGGGCCCGCACTGCTGATGGATCATGCGAAACGAAGAGGATGGTCGTGCCGTCTTCCTGCATCTCCATGATTCGCCGCAGACAACGATGTTGGAAGACTGCATCGCCGACGGAAAGCGCCTCGTCGATAATTAGTATCTGCGGTTGGGTTGCAACCGCCGTCGCAAACGCGAGACGCACATACATCCCGCTGGAATAAGTTTTCACGGGTTGATGGATGAATGAGCCAATCTCGGCGAAGCGTTCTATCTCCGGCAAAAGCTCTTCGGTTTGCTTATGCGAAAAGCCCATCAAGGCCGCGTTCATGAAAACGTTTTCAATGCCGGTGAACTCCATGTTGAAGCCGGCGCCCAACTCCAGCAGGGCAGCCACGCGTCCGTCGTACCAGACGTTGCCGTGGGTGGGCTCAAGCGTGCCGGTGATGATTTGCAGGAGAGTTGATTTGCCGCTGCCGTTGGGACCGACGATGCCGGTAGTGGTACCGGCTTCCACTTCGAAACTGACATCGCTCAGGGCCCAGAAATCGTGATGCCATTTCCAGCGCCCGCGGGTCAGTGATTCCTTCAGCCGATCACCGGGGCTATCATAGATGCGGTACTGTTTGGAAACGCGCTCAACACGCAGAACGACAGGCATAGGGTTGGAGTCTAGGAAGTCTGAGGCCGGTAGTCAAAGCTTGATTCATGAGGATCCCTAAATCGGAGTTCGTCAACGTTAAATACTTGCAGTCAGGAAGGGTGGTTTACCCCCGCCTCTTTGATCGATCCATGCTCCCCCTTTTAAGTTGGTAAAGAAAGAGCCGGGGTAAACCACCCTTCCTGACTGCGAGTTTTTAAGAGGAGCTTCGATGCGACGCGTCAGAGCGACCCGTTTGCGTTACGATCAATTAAGCAGCACACTAACGCCGCTTACACCAATTAGCTGCCAGGAGATCGAAGCGAAAATGAAGTTAAACGAGCCCGGAATACTTCTCGCTCCTATTTCTTAACCCCCCGACCGTTTAGGAGCGGGCTACCGCCCGCTCTTCGTCGGGCAGTAGCCTGACTCTAAACTGGGAGAGGCCATTTATTAGAGGCGTTGCATGCAAGGAATATTCATGAGAAATACAGCCGAGAGTTGGTCTAAGAACAAGCACATCCATTGCGCGCTCTCATTCGCTTTGGGAATTGTTTCGTGCAGCGCTGCCTTCGCCCAACACGCATCTCCGACCCCGGCGTCGGACCAACGCGGCCTGGGTGTCGAGAGCGCCGACTCCACAAGCAAAGCCCAAAACCAAAAACCGCGAGAGGCCAAGCCGGAGCTCGTGCTGCAAACCGGCTACAACAACTTCTTCGGAGCCACCCGATTGGTGTTCAGTCCCGATGGCCGTTTAATCGCCACGGCGACGTTTCGTAGCAGCACGATCAAGCTTTGGGAAGCGGCCGCGGGACGGGAGTTACGCAATCTCTCCAGCGGCACCCAGAACGTCATGGGGATGTCTCCGTTTGTTGCTTTTAGCCGCGATGGTCGCCTGATAGCCGCTGCCGCCGGCGACAATGCAGTCAAAGTCTGGGACGTGACCAGCGGACGCGAAGTGCAAACACTGGCCGGGCCGCAAGGCTCCATGAGTACGGCAATGGGAGGCGTTTACTTCATCGCCTTCACGCCCGAAGGGCGGGTAGTAACAATCAGCGACGCGGTCAGAGTCTGGGACGCAACCAGCGGGCGCGAACTGTTAGCCATCCCCACAGATTCTGCAACGGCGTCAGCATTCAGCGGAGGCGGAGGCGCGGCGGCGCTTACTTCCGATGGCCGGCAACTGGCGATGTTCGCCTTTGATGAGGCAAAGCCGAAGGTGAAGTTTCTCGATCTTGCGAGCGGGCGGGTTTCGCGCTCAATCAGTTTACCGGACAAAGATATACAGAGCGCTGAACTCGCGTTTACAGCCGACGGTAAGTTGCGCATCACCGGGATTTTCGAAAAACGGCTACTACTTTGGGAAGTGGCTGCGAATGGTAATTCCGCGGAGGGCAGTAACGAACTAGGACCGACACTCACTGAATTCGGTCCGGTTTCCTTTAGCCGCGACGGCCGGTTGCTGGCTCTCTCTGACGGTTACACGGTGAAACTGTGGGAAGCCGCGACGGGCAACAAGTTGCTGGATTTGAAACTTCCCAATAGCGGCGCCTTTGCCAGTCAGGGTCGGGCTTTCACTGCCTTCAGCGATGATGGAAAACGAATCGTTACCGGGGGCTTTGATACGCCGACGGTTCTTTGGGAAACGGAATCCGGCAAGGAACTCCTGAAGATGAATGCCCGCACTAACATGGCGTACAAGGTTGCCTTTGATGCTGACGGCAACAGCCTAACTTCCGGAGGCCGGACTCGATGGGATTTGCGTACGGGAAGAGGACTGCGGCTTAGCCCTGCACCACCGGCGACCATGTACAGCACGCCAAGCCCGGATGGCCGTTTACTCGCCTCGTATGGGCCCAACAGCAATGTGCTTACTATTTTGGAGCTGCCGTCAGGGAAACAGTTGCGAACCCTGGCGCCGGCCGGCGGAGGAGGCGTGATTCAGCGCGCCAGCTTCAGTGCTGATGGGACCATGTTGGTAACGACTTATGGGCCGGACCAGGCGCAAATGGATCAGCCCATGATCGGAACGTCGCAAGGTAGCAACCAGAATGTATTGAAGATTTGGGATGTGAAGACTGGACGCGAGCTGCGCACCCTGACACCTGGGGGTATGGGCGGGGCAAATGAGGTGGGCTTTAGTTCTGACGGCCGCGTGCTGGCGACTGTGGGGCAGCTGGGCCAAATCTCTCTTTGGGATACAGCGTCGGGAAGCAAGTTACGCGACCTGACTAGTTCACCGATGGACAGCTTCGGTCAATTGGGCCAAATGGGGAACATGGGAAACCTCGGCAATCTCAGCAAGCTTCCATCCGGCGGCTCCATGAAACCCGGTTCGATGCCCACGATGCCTAACCTGACAGACATCACCGCGATGATGTCGAACATGATGGGCTCAATGTCCGCAGGCACGATGGGCCGCAGCGTGACTTCCCTCGCTTTCAGCCCGGACGGCCGCACGCTGGCGACTGGGGGAGTTGAATCTAAATCGAATTTTGATCAGGCATCGTTGATGGCCGCGGCCTCTGGAAAAAAATCTAAGAAGGACAAGCAGAACGAGCCCAATCCCGAGGACTTCATGAAGAACATGAAAGTCGAAGCTATCGGGCAGGTCGTGTTATGGGATGTGGCCAGCGGCCGCGAGATTGGAGCGTTGAAGGGTCACGGCAAGGGCGTTACCCAGGTGGTTTTCAGTCGTGACGGGCGGCTGCTCGCGTCCGCCAGTTCGGACAACACGATCAGGATTTGGAACCTGTCAACGAAAAGCGAACTGCGCACTCTGAGGGGGCACACTTCCAACATCGATTCTCTCGACTTTAGTCCTGACTCTCGCTTACTGGCTTCAGCCAGCGACGACGGCGGAACATTCCTTTGGGATACCACGACTGGCGAACATTTGTTGACGCTGATTTCGCTGGACGATGGCGCGGAATGGATGGTGGTAACTCCGCAGGGGCTGTTTGATGGAACTCCGGCTTCGTGGAACCAGATTCTGTGGCGATACAATCAGGACACCTTCAATGTCGCCCCTATCGAATGGTTCTTCAATGAGTTTTATTATCCCGGTCTGCTGACCGAAGTCATCGCCGGCAAACGTCCGCGCGTGGCCCAGGACATTTCGCGGAAGGACCGTCGCCAGCCGGTAGTTAAACTATCGCTTGCCGGAGAAGCATCAGCCAGCGCGATCGTGTCGCGCACGGTCAAAGTGAAAGTGGAGATCACAGACGCGCCTGCCGACCGGAACAATCCAAAGGGCAGCGGCGCGCGCGATCTGCGTTTGTTCCGCAACGGCTCTCTGGTTCGCGTGTGGCACGGTGATGTGCTCAAAGGACAAGCCGCCGTTACGTTCGAAGAAGACATTACGGTAACTGCGGGAGCGAACCGGCTGACGGCCTATGCCTTTAACAATGACAACGTGAAGAGCAAAGATGCACCGCTAATGGTGACCGGAGCTGAAACTCTGAAGCGCGCCGGTAAAGCCTACATCATAGCGATCGGCATCAATACTTACGCCAACTCGCAATACAATTTGAAATATGCAGTGGCCGATGCGGAAGGGTTTGCTGCCGAGGTGCGCGCGCGACAAATGCAGGTAGCCCGTTTCGAGCGCATCGAAGTCGTGCCGTTGTTGAATGAAAACGCGACCAAAGCAAACATACTTTCCGCGCTCCGCAGGCTGGCAGGAGCCACAGAACCGCCAAGCATGAAAGTGAGTTCACTGGACCGGCTGCAACGCGCCGAGCCGGAAGATACGGTGATCATCTATTTCGCCGGTCATGGAACGGCGCAGGCGCAACGCTTCTACCTGATTCCGCATGACCTGGGCTACCAGGGCGATCGCACGCAATTGAACGAACAGGGATTGCAAACAATCCTGGCCAGCAGCATTTCCGACGAAGAGTTGCAGCGGGCCGTGGAGGGTCTCGATGCCGATCATCTGTTGCTGATCATTGATGCCTGCAACTCCGGACAGGCCTTGGAGGCGGAAGAGAAACGGCGCGGCCCAATGAACTCCAAAGGCCTGGCGCAACTGGCCTACGAGAAAGGCATGTACATCCTGACGGCCGCGCAAAGTTATCAGGCCGCCCTGGAAGCGTCACAACTCGGCCACGGTTTACTAACGTATGCGCTGGTCGAAGAAGGTCTGAAAACACCGGTCGCCGACAATGGCCCACATGATGGCGTGTTGAGTGTTCGGGAGTGGCTGGACTTTGCGACCGAGCGCGTGCCGCAGATGCAGGAAGAGAAGATGAAGGACAGCCGCGGAATTGGCTTGAGTTTTACGGAAGGAGAGCAAACCGTCGCCAACCCGCAGAAACGCAGTCTGCAGCGCCCGCGTGTTTTCTATCGGCGAGAGTTGGAAGCGAATCCGCTGGTGATCGCCAGACCATAGAGGTCGGAGGTCAGAAGTCAGGAGTCAGAGGTCAGTTGGAGCAGTTCAAGTGCTCTGGAGCAACCCCCGGCTGTTCTAACGCAGACACTCGCCGTTATTGCGTGTCACGTTAGCGCCAAACCGAAGCTGGTACTCTGACGAAGTAACAAAAGTGCAGACCATCGCATGCTGCCGAGACACGTCACGGGCTGGCGCCTTTCCGACTTCATTCAGCCAGAAAAGAAACCCGCCAATATCCGCATCCCGCCGCAGATATCCTGAGTATTGCGAATACACAAAGGAGCGGTTGTATTCAGCGTCTATGAACGCGCGGTTGTCTACTGCCGATCCAAACCCTGCCGGCGTACAAGGGGCGGACGGACTTCCGGGTAAACGGTTACAACCATTCCAGTAGTCATTCGCCAGGTGAAACATCACCAGACCCCGCCCCCCATTGTCGAAGTGCGTGACTAATGCATCACGGTCGGCTCCCGAGAAGGTTACTCCACTGGAGCTTTGAATTGTTGTCAGTATGGCATCGACAAACTGCGCGCCGGTGGACAAGTCGAGAGGATACTTCGCCACAAACTCGGGCCGTTGGACAAAGCCATTCGCCAGCGTCAGTTGGGTTTGGGCGAGTTCAGCACCGCCCCGCACCTGCGCGCGATCGCGCACGAACGAGAGATATCGCGGCAATTTCTTCGCCTCGGCCTTCAGATCCACCGAAAGGTTAGAGTCATAAAAGTCGGGATTGGGAAAGGGCTGCTGGTTCCCGTAGGCCGCGCGATACAACAAAAAGACGTAGGAGGCGGTTTGCTGGTATTCCTGCTCATAGAAAAACGCGTTTGACACCGCAACCCGCCGCTCGCTGATACAAGCAACGTCGGTTCCGCATTTGGTAATCTCGTTGGTCCAATAATTAAGTCCACCGTCGTCAGGCATGCGACCGAGGAAATCATAGTACTGCTGTCTCACGTAGTACTGCGGATCGTCGAGCGGGTTGCCACTCGGCGTGCCAGTATCATTGTCTATTAGTGTGAGAGTCGCTGAGGTTTGGGCACCCAGTACGGCTCCTGCGGGATTACTCAGAGTTAGAGCTATCGTCTCATCTCCTTCCACGTATCCGTCGTCCAGAATTATCACCGGGAACGATTGAGTAGTCTGGCCGGCAGCAAAGGTCAGCGTCCCTGAAGTCAATATGAAATCACAGTTTTGCGCGGCCTTTCCGTTAATCATGTCGCAAGGCACATACGCGTTGTTGCCAGTGCTGAAGTTCACCGAGGCGTTTCCGGATGTATCCCCAGTGCGAGTCACGATGATGTTTGTACTGACGCCGCTCTCCGTTTTGTTAAAGCTTGCCCTGTCAAACTGCAGGGTTGGAGTTGGAGTCGCCGCCGGCGTAGGTACTGGCGTCGGAACTGGGGTGGGAGTTGGAGTCGCCGCCGGCGTAGGGATCGGCGTCGGCACAGGGGTGGGAGTCGGAGTCGGCGCTGGATTGACTACGAAGCTAACCCATTGCGACCAACGTTGCGTGCCCGTGTTGTCCACAACGCTGGCTTGCACCGCCCATTGTGAGTTGGAAGGCACGTTGGTCCAGTCAAACTCATACGGCGCCGCGGTATCGGTAAACAGCAATTGAGAGTTGTTGTTGTAAAACTCAACCTTTGCGACTGACCCGTCCGGGTCACTCGCTTCGACCCGAAGGGGAATAGTGGCCGGGGCAGTGTAAACCGCGCCTTCCACAGGGCTGATTATTCTCACTGTCGGTGGCTGATTTACAGCGGCGAATATTGTCTCTGCTTGCCGATCACTGGTGATGGCAGTAAATGTTTGCGTTCGCGGAGAAAAATTCCAATCGGTGCGCACGGGCTCAATAGTGTAGGTACCGCCCGACCGCACCGGGAATGAATATCTACCCTGCGCGTCGGTAGGAGAAAGCCCAGTCTGCGAGCCACTGAGCGTGATGGGAATACCCGCCGGCGACGAACCGTCCGTGGTTACGATCTGTCCGCTGATTACGACCGTGCTGGTCGGATTCCCAAAACCGATTTTGGCGATGAAGGCCTCAGGAAGTGACACCGGCTGCGCTTGCATTGCAGCGGCGATCGGAAGTTCGCCATTGCTGATGCCCGTGATGTAAAGGTCGCCTGAAGCGTCTGAGATGACCTGACGACCGTTACCCTTCCCGAAGGCAGTTGAGAAAAGCAGTGACGAGCCGCCTGGATCGAGCGTCGCCACGAAAACATAATCCGTGCCCGGGGTCATGCCCGATGAAAACGAGTTGACCATCGGAAAATTTGACGAGCGCGTCGTGCCGATAACATGTGCGTTGCCCGCTGCATCAGCCGTGATGTCAGCTCCTTCGTCCAATACGCTGCCGCCCAGGTAAGTCGAGTATAGGATTGAGCCATCGGCCTTATACTTCGTGACAAAGGCATCCGGAACGCCCTGCGAAGTCGTCTGAAATGCGCCGGCAGTAACCGGGAAAGGCTTGGTTGCGCCGCTACTCGACTGGGTCTGGCCCGTTACGTAGATGTTGCCTGAGCTATCTAAGGCGATACCTCTTGCACTATCGGTGAGCGAACCGCCGAGATATGTGGAATACAGAAGTTGGGAGCCTGTCGCATTGAGTTTGGTGACGAAGGCATCAGCCCGAGCAAGATCACAACCTGTGCAAGTGGGCTGCGCTGCATTAGCGGTAACAGGGAAAAAGCGCGAGCCAGTCGTGCCTGCAATGTAGGCGTTACCCGCTGAGTCGATTGCAATGTCATTGCCTGAGTCGGTGCCGCCATTGCCTCCCAGGTAGGTCGAGTAAACCAAACTTGACCCGCTAGCGGAAAGTTTCGCTACCCATGCTTCAGAATCGCCATTAGCAACCGAAGTTCTAAACGCGCCCGGCGTGGTCGGGAAATTCACGGCGGATGTGTGACCGACTATGTAAGCTTCGCCGGTAACTTTATCCACTGCCAGTCTATAGGCCTCGCCCGATCCCAGGTAAGTGGAATAGAGAAGGGCCGAGCCAGTCGCATTCAGTTTGAAGACGAACGGGCAATCAGTGCTGTCGGCGACACTGTCGTATGCGTTTACCGTTGGGAAATCGTTGGTGTAGCCGGACGCCGTCGCTCCGCCGCCGGTCACCCCCGCCACATAAGCGTTCCCGGAAGAATCGACTTCTATGCCCCAGCCAATATCGCCGGCCACACTGCTCCCGACAAAAGTTGAATAGACAATGGAGGCGCCAGTTGGATCAATCTTAGTTACGAACGCATCGGTGTAGTAAATCTCTGTCCCTGTGAGCGGCCGTCGTGTTGTCTGAAATGCTCCGGCCGTGATCGGGAAATCAGATGAAGTGGTCGAGCCGGTTACGTAGAGGTAGCCTTCGCTATCCACGGCCACGGCATTCCCTTGATCGGCGGAACCTCCGCCGAGGTAAGTGGAATAGACGAGGACGGGATCGATCACGAGGGGAAGGTTCCTGTCATATGCTCCAATTTCGAAACCCACTTCCTGGTCGTCACTCACAACGTAGGTGCCGGGTATTGCATGCTTCTCACCGTTCACGTTTTGATACACAACCGGTCGCTGTTGCCGCAGGAAGCCATGTCCCACCTTTAAGAGCAGGTCGCCCTCGCCGTCAATTTCGATTTTGTCGGCGCCTCTGAATCCAAGCCGGATTGCATTCGCATCGCTTCCGGGCGCTACGATAAAGTCATACTCGAGTTGTCCCTGATTGCCGTAATAAACCATGTCCACGCCAGGGTAAACGTTCGAGTATTTCACTCGCGCAAAAGTATCGACGTTAGCGCGCCAGCCATTGGCCTGGTGGCCTATAAAGTAATTCGTCTTTCCGGGTAAGGGATCTGTGCCGCTGAGAACAGCCGAGGAATTAGCCCCCAATAGCCCCATACGGAGTACGACCTGATCGGGCGAAGCCGCCTGATTGCTTCGGCCAGTGGTTGGTGGAGCCTGCGGGTTGGAACCATTCTGGCGCAGCGAGAGGACGCTCTCCTGGGGAGTCAGAAACACGCTGTACCCTTTGCCCCGCGCCAGGAACTTTACCGTCGCGTCAGTCTGCCCGCGGTTGGCCTCGAACTGCAAAGGCAGCTTGTCAAACTGCTCGGCCACCTTCGCTCGAGTCGCTGCGACTGGCTTTAAGTTGGGCTGACTCAGCGACTCAGATCGATTGCCCTCTGCGACGACAGTCTTCATAGCACGCGCTTGCAAAAGTAGCGTAAGCGCAACCAGGGCAATCGTTAAAATCTGAGACCAACAGCTTCTTGCTGAAGATATATGTGTGCGAGGCATATTAACTCCAAAATTCAGCTCCTATCAGCCTGTAAAGGTGCTGAAATCAAATGGATTGATAGCGATAGAGGTAGCGATTGGGGCCCCGGTCCGGGACTAAGGCGATGAGGTTGTTGGGAAACTCATTTAAATACCCCCCCTGCTCAATACGGTTAAGAACTCCTTCGGAACAAAATCATTCTGGACACTTTCAAAAACCAGTTTTGGACGCACCGGAGCGGTCGATCGTTGTCTGCCGCTTACAAAAAATGTGCCGTGAAACCGGAGAACCCGTGCGTCAAATATTTGGAAGGAGGTCAGAGGTCAGAGGTCAGAAGTCGGTATGCAACGGACTCTAGAGCTTTACTGACCGCCGACTTTTGACCTCTGTTCTCTGTCTTGCTAGTCAATCGCGAAGCCGATATTCACCACGGCGGTAATGTCCTTATCGATCGCGGTGGTATCGTTCATCCCACTGTCGGAAACTTCGTTGGAATCAGCCGGCGTGATCTGCAAGCACACCCATCCTGGCAGTGCGAACGCTGCCGACGCTGCTGTTCGTGCTTTGCGCAACCTGCCGGGCGCGCTCTAATGCATCTTTGGCGGCCGCGCCCAGGATCTCGACTTTCTCGGCTCCGAGTTTGGTGTAGATAAACTCAGGCGCCTGCGATTCGATCAAGATGCCCTGGTTGATTAACTCCGTCGCTTGCCGGGCGATTTGTGCAATCTTGTCAACTTCGTTCGAGCGCACTTCCAGTTCCTGCCGTAGCGAGTAGCCGGTGATCATTCCCGTGTCTTCACCGTCCGCGTTTTTGCCATGCATGGTTTGCGAGGTGATGGACGAGATGGTGATCTGATTCTCAGCAATTCCTTTGCTGATCAAATAAGCCTTCACGCGTGGCACATTCTCGGCCAACGAGCGGTAAGCATCGGCCAGATTGGTAGCCTGATACGACACTCCGGACCGCCAGATGGCCATGTCGGACTTAATGCGCTTCCGGGCCGAACCCGTGACGACGATAGTTTGATCGCCCCGCTTACCTCTGACAAAAGCGTAACCGCCGATGATGGAAGCAATCACCAG
>JAWVFI010000028.1:0-43236 GCA_033856235.1 Blastocatellia bacterium
TCTCGTTCCACTCGCGCCACTGCGCAAGTTCCCCGCCCATAAACAAAAGTTTCTTACCGGGATGCGCCCACATATAACCATAGAGCGCGCGCAGGTTCGCGAACTTCTGCTTTTCATCGCCCGGCATCTTGTTTAGCAGCGAGCCTTTTCCATGGACCACTTCGTCATGCGAGAACGGAAGGATGAAGTTTTCGCTCCAGGCATAAATCAAACCGAAGGTCAGCGAGTTGTGGTTGCCGCCGCGAAAAAGCGTGTCCGTCTGAAAGTACTTCAGCGTGTCGTGCATCCATCCCATATTCCATTTGAAATCAAAGCCCAGCCCGCCGGCGTAGGTCGGGTGGCTGACGGCGGGCCAGGCGGTTGATTCCTCCGCAATCATCATGGCGCCGGGATGCACGCGATGGGTGACCTCGTTCAGCTCTTTCAGAAACGAAACTGCTTCCAGGTTTTCTCGCCCGCCCAACTGGTTCGGCACCCATTCACCTTCGTTGCGGCTGTAATCCAGATACAGCATCGAAGCGACCGCATCGACGCGCAGACCATCGAGATGAAACTGGTCCAGCCAAAACAGCGCGTTGCCCAAAAGGAAGTTGCGAACTTCGTTGCGGCCATAATTGAAGATGTAAGTCCCCCAATCGGGATGTTCACCCAAACGCGGATCCAGATGTTCATACAGCGCCGAGCCATCGAATCGCCCGAGGGCAAAAGCGTCTTTGGGAAAGTGCGCCGGCACCCAATCCATGAGCACCCCAATGCCGCGTTGATGCAGAAAGTCGATCAGGTAACGAAGATCATCCGGCGTGCCATAGCGTGCCGAGGGCGCATAGTAAGCGCTAACCTGATACCCCCATGAGGGCCCGTAAGGATGTTCCTTCAGCGGCATGAATTCCACATGCGTGAAGCCCATGTCTTTAACGTAATCCGCCAGCGCCGGCGCCATTTCCCGATAAGTAAACGCGCGAGCTTCGGTTTCTATCAGTTGGCGCCACGAGCCAAAGTGCACTTCGTAGATCGAAAGCGGGCTGCGGAAATGTTCTTTCCTGGCACGTTTTGCCATCCACGCCTGGTCGCGAAACCGATAAGTCGAATTGTAAACAACGGATGACGTGTTCGGCGGCACTTCCGCATAGAATGCGTAAGGGTCGGCTTTATGAAAAGGGCGCAAGCCGGGCGAGCGGATTTCATACTTGTACAATTCGCCTGCCTGCAGCCCGGGAATGAATAACTCCCACACACCGGAACTGCCCAGACGGTGCATGAGGTGCCGGCCGCCATCCCAGGAATTGAAATTTCCCACGACGCTCACCTGGGCAGCAGAGGGCGCCCACACAGCGAAAGCGACGCCCTTTACTCCCTCGTGTGTGATCAGGTGGGCGCCAAGTTTTTCGTAGATGCGCTCGTGCTTGCCGGCGCCGAAGAGGTAGAGATCCAGCGCACCAAGTATCGGTGAGAAAGAATCCGGCGGCGGTGTTTCCGGCGCGGCGGGTTTGCTGGCCGCGCGAGTGACGGCAGCGGCCGATCTCTTTTTACCGGAAGGTTTGGGTTTGGCTGACTGCTTCGTCATCGATTAGCTTCGATTGTCACAAAGGATCAACCGCCGGCTACCGCAGGGGGTTCGGACGTCGTTTGGACCGCACCACGCAAACCAGCCGTTTTCGCCGCACCGCTGATTGGCTCCACCAAGCGTTCATAAATGTCGGCGCCGTTGCCTATCTCGGGGCGATTGCTTTTTGCATTGGTCAGAATAGCCAGAAACTGCGAGCGCGGTGATGGCAACTCCAGATGGCCCATGATCTCAATTGCCCGACAAGCGTACTTCATGATCTGGATCGGCTCAATGCCCGAGATATCGTTGAAGAACCAACCACAGCTCGTGTACATCAGCAACAGTTGCCGCTGCATTTCCAAAAACAGCAGCGCCGCTTGTTCCTGATCGCGCGTCATCGGGCGCGGCGCATGCCGGCGCAGAAACTCTTCGCGTGATTTCGTTTGGTCCAGGACCAGCGCGATCGACTCATCACGCGCGGACCAGGGGTCAATAAACAGCTCGCCGCGGGTCGCCTCGAAATACCTGCTCGCGTAATCACGCAAGTAATCCAGCGCGTCGCGCAGTGGCCCGCGCCAGGATTGGTTCCAGCCCGCTTCTCCGCCTGTGTGACAGCCGCAATCGCGAATCCAGCGGCCGAGGCCGTGACTGCAACTCCAGGAGCTTCCCTCGCCCCCACCATCGCTGATCTCAACCTCCATCGTTGGCGGGTGCTCGCCCAGGTACTCCCCGTAGTTCATTATCGCAAAGCCCTGGGCGGGAGCTTCAAACTGCAGGGCGTGGGCCAGGCACAAGTCGCCAAACTTGTGATGATGACCATAGCTCTCTCCGTCGGTCGCTACGTTCACCAGGGAGTTCGCGTTCTGGAGGCGGCGCGCAATATGGTTCACCAGTGACGCACTTGAGCTGAGCGCTTGCGCGAAGGCAATCGCGTGCGAGACTTCCGCGTCGTAGAAAAATACGGCGAGCGAACGTCCGGAGCCGTCGCGATGCAGATAGCGATACGGAATGCCGGTCTCTATTTTGCCGTTCGCTACGTTTTGCCACTGGCTCGCCTCGGGGTTGCTTAGCTTCTCACCGGGACAGGCAGGAGTGCCTGTCCTACTTTGTTTTGCTTGTTGCGGGGCGAGGATCACGAAGCGCATGCCTTCATCGATCAGAATACCGAGCACGTCGTCATTGCACGCCGTTTCCGGCAACCATATAGATTCGGCTTCGCGTCCGAAGCGATAGCGGAAATCAGCCAGGCCCCAGCGCACCTGGGTAAGACGATCTCGATCGTTGCAAAGTGGCAGGATTGCGTGGTTATAGGCCTGCGCGATCGCGTTGCCGTGTCCTCCATGTTTTTCCACGCTCTCGCCGTCAGCGGCAATGATGCGCCCGTAGGTTTGCGGATGTTCCCGCGCCAGCCAGGAGAGCAAGGTGGGACCAAAGTCGAAGCTTATGTTTGCGTAATTGTTTACGACTAGATCCAGACCGGTCGCGGCGCCGGACAGATGAACCGCGCTATTGGGCCCGTAGCATTCGGCATGAATTCTTTCGTTCCAATCATGGAATGGCTGAGCGCTCGGTTCCGGATCGATCTCGCCCGTCCAGGGGTTCTCGCGCGGAGGTTGATAGAAGTGGCCGTGGATTATTAGCGCGGGCATGGAGACAGGATTAACAGGATTCACAAGATAGGACAATTCGTGGGGCGGCATTCCGTGGCCGCCTTCTGAGCTCATCCAGGAATATCGTACCGGTCACGAAGGGAGCGGCAACGGAGATCAACTGCAAGGATACGGGACGAGTGTTGTTGGTTGGCGTTAGTTTCAGATGTAGGCATCCCGTTTGGTTACGAGGCAGATTTTCCATATCTCATTTTCCGTATCTCATTTTTCATTGATTATCTGGTCGACCGGCGAACCATGACCAAATGGAAAATGTGATATGGAAAATATCTGGTACTCGTTTCCCGCTTCGGCTCAACCCTTCCGCCGTCCCGCCATATCTAATCCCACCGCAGCCACCAGAATCGCGCCTTTGATAATGTTCTGCATGTAGGGATCCACGCTTTTCAAAGACATGCCGTTGTCCAGACTCGCCATGATCAGAGCACCAAGAATCGCTCCAAAGACGGTGCCTCGCCCTCCCATCAAACTGGTGCCGCCAATCACGCACGCGGCAATCGCGTCCAGTTCCAGGAGTTGACCGGCATCCGGCGAAGCGCTGCCGACCCGGCCTGTATAAATGATTCCTGCGACCCCGGAAAGCACACCCATGATGCAGAACACTGCCAGCACATGGCGCCGCAGATTTATTCCGGAGAGTCGCGCTGCTTCCGGATTGCCCCCGATGGCATAAAGATACCGGCCGAAGGTCGTGTTCTGCGTCAGGAAGCCCCCGGCCAGGGCGATGGCCAGAAAAATGATCACCGGAATTGGAATGCCGGCGCTTCTTCCCGGCGAAAGTTCGTAGGTGTTCATTTTGTAGATGAACCAGACCACCACTGCGCAGGGCAGGATGATGCGGGCCAGCGTTGGACCAATCCCCGGGATCTTTAATCCATGCCGGCGCCGCGCGCGATTACGCGACACTGTCATCCAGACGATGGCGGCCACCGCAATCAGCGCAATCACCCAACCCACCGTCGGACCGACGTAGTCCTGACCAATCGATTTGAAAGCCTGCAGGCGCAAAGGAATTGTTTCCCCTTTGCTTAAACCCAGAATGACTCCCCGCCAAGCCAGCAGACCTCCTAACGTCACGATGAAAGCTGGAATGTTGACGTAAGCGGTCAGCGTTCCATGCAGCGCACCAATCAATAGTCCCACCGCCAGGCCGGCTGCGAGCGACGGTCCTAACCCCCAACCCAGCCAACCCTGCGCGATGGCCGCAATGCCGCCGGCCAGGCCGACAATCGCTCCCACTGAGAGATCGATTTGTCCCGCGACGATCACCATCAGCATGCCCACTGCTAATACACCGGTGACGGCAGTTTGCCGCATCAGGTTTGAGAAATTGCGCGACTCGAGAAAAATCTGCCCGGTCGAATAATGGAAGAAAACCCAGATCGCTATCAAAGCGAAAACCATCGTGTAGGCGCGCAGCACGTCGGTCGAGATTCTTAGTCTGCCAATGCGCGTCTGAGGTGTGATTTCAGGAATGGGTGTGACCAGGAAATCCGTCGCGGCTGGTGGTCGGTCCAAACCTGGTTCGTTGGTAGGTTCGTTCATCGAGTTCCTTCGCCGTTCGCCTTACTTCGTGGGTTTCGTGTGATTTCGTGAATGATACGATTCACGAAACAACACTAAGCACACCAATGAACACGAACTCAAAGTAATTGCTTCGGAGCCATCTGGGATATGACTCCATTTCAAGCCGCCTGCCGCAGTTGCCCGGTCGCACAGGCCATGACTTTCTCGGGCGTCGCTTCGGCGCGGGTGAACTCTCCGGTGACTTCGCCCTCGTGCAGCACTATGACGCGGTCGGAAAGGCCCAGCACCTCGGGAAGTTCCGACGACACCAGGACGATCGCGATGCCGGTTTGGGCCAGACGATTTATCTCTGCGTAAATTTCCTGTTTCGCGCCCACGTCAATGCCGCGCGTCGGCTCATCCAGAAAAAGCACTTGTGGTTTAGTCAGCAACCATTTTGCCAGAACGACTTTCTGCTGATTGCCGCCGGACAGGGTGCCGGCGACTGTGAATACGGAGCCGGCCTTTACTCGCAGCTCTTTCATCGAGAGTTCGCCCGCCGCCGCTTCCGCATCAACGTTCGTGACGAAGCGACCAGAGATATGTTTGAGGCTGGCCAGGGTCATATTATTCAAGACCGTCTGGTCCAGCACCAACCCGAATCGCTTGCGATCCTCGGTCACAAAGCCGACGCCAAGGGCGATCGCGTCAGCGGGATTCGTTATCCGCACTGCCTTGCCGTTAATTCGAATCTCTCCCGTCACCCGCCCGGGATGGGCGCCAAACAGAGCCATCAACAAATCGCTGCGGCCCGCGCCCATTAATCCCGCAATGCCCAGAACTTCCCCTCGGCGCACACTGAAGCTGACATCCTTCACCAGGCGCTTGCTGGGAACGTTGGGATCGTTAACGCAGAGGTTCGTGGCTTCAAAGATCATCGTGCCTTGCTGATGGTGGGCGACGGGAAAGATATCGCCGACTTCCCGCCCGACCATGTCCGCGATCACTCGCGCCTCTGACAACTCGCTGGTCGGATTTGTTCCTACCGTTTTCCCGTCGCGCAAGACAGTGATGCGATTACTAATGCGAAAAACTTCTTCCAACTTGTGTGAAATGTAAATCATGCCCACGCCGCGGGCGGCTAGTTTGCTTAGAATGGCGAACAGCGTTTCAGCTTCGGCCCCGGTCAATGCGGCAGTGGGTTCATCCAGCACCAGAATCCGAGCGTTTTGCGAGAGGGCCTTGGCGATCTCGACCAACTGCTGCTGGCCGATACCCAGGTTGCGGATTGGCGTCCGGGCATCGATAGCGAGATGCAAGTCTGCCAGTAACTGACGCGCGCGGCGATAGAGTTCTTCCCAACGGATGACTCCGAAGGTGCGCGGCTCGCGACCCAGAAAAATGTTCTCGCCGACGGTCATCTCTTTGACCAGGGATAATTCCTGGTAGATAACGGCGATTCCGGCCTGGCCGGCCGCACTGACGCTATTGAACTTCTGTAGCTCACCATCTATCAGAATGTCGCCGCCATACTCGGGGAACGGATAGACGCCGCCCAGAATCTTCATCAAGGTCGACTTGCCGGCGCCGTTCTCGCCAACGAGCGCGTGCAACTGGCCCTTCTCCAAATCAAACGAAACCCCATCGAGCGCTCGCACGCCCGGAAAGGACTTCGTGATGTTTTTCATTTCGAGGAATGGCATTTGCGGGAAGTCCGGACTCTGTTTATTTACGGATTAGAGAAGAACGGAACATTTTCCATATATCATTTGTCATTTTTCATTTGCCATTAGTGGATTCAAGTTTGAAGTGCAACTCGAACTGCTCTTCGCTCTGTAGGAGCGACATGTTTATAGCAACAAACCATTCCCCTAAGGGACTCTTCGCTCCGTGAGGAGCGAAATGTGTTTTCCCGAGCGCTGACCACGCGAGGGTTGTTGCGCTCCTACGGAGCGCGACTCTGATCGCATGACTTCAGCTATAAACATCTCGCCCCTCTGGGGCGAAATCCGACAAGCTCACCTCGTTGCACTTCCAAGTTGAATCTGCGAATGAGAAATGACAAATGATATATGGAAAATGCTTCCGGCTTTCGTTTTCGCTCCCGCTCTCATTCCTTGGGGCACTTCTCAGGCGGAATCCCTTTACAGATTTCCGCGAGCGTGTGGTAACCGTCCTTCACTACCGTTTTGGTTAGATTCTCGCGATCGACTGCGACCGGCTCCAACAATATCGCCGGAACTTTTATCTTGCCATTGTCGATGGTGTCGGTGGTCGCAACCGGCTCGCCGCGGGCCAGCTTGATCGCCGCATCCACCGCGCCAAACGCCAGCGGTTGGATCGATTTGTAGATGGTCATCGTTTGCTTGCCCTGGGCAATCAGTTGCAACGAAGCCAGATCCGCATCCTGCCCGGAAACCAAAACCTTTCCCGCCAGGTTTTGCCCTTCCAAAGCCTGCACCGCGCCGCGGGCGGTGCCGTCGTTCGAACAAACCACGGCATCGACCTGGTTCTTGGATTGAGTCAGCGCATTCTCGACGATGTTCAGCGCCGCGCTGGCCTGCCATTCCTTTGCGTACTGGTCAGTGACAATCTTCACGTCGCCTCGATCCCTCGCGGGCTTCAGAATATTCATCTGCCCGTCGTGCAGCAGGATGGCGTTATTGTCGGTGGGCGAGCCTCCTACCACCACGAAGTTCGCCGGCTTCTTGTTGACGTGATCCAGCAGATACTTCGCCTGCATCTCACCCATCTTCACTACCTGGTGCGAGATGTACAGATCGACATCGGAATTCTTTATCAGCCGATCGTAGGCGATGACCGGAACACCCTGGCGATGGGCCGCTTCTACGATTGAAGCTGCTACCTCACCGTTGTGCGGCGCCACGATCAGCACATCGACACCCTGGGTCAGCATGTTCTCAGCTTGCTTGATTTGTTCGCTGTCCACACCATTAGCGACCTGGACCGTCAGCTTCATGCCTAACTCTTTGGCCCGCTGTTCAACCAGGAGCTTGTCACGCTGCCAGCGTTCTTCCTTAAGGGTATCCATTGAAAATCCGATGAAGATCGGATCGTTGGGGCCTTTCTTCTTCCGTCCGGCGCCACCACCACCGTCGCTTTGTTGGGTGCCGGACACACAACCTCCGGCGATCGAGGCCAGCAGCACCAGGCAAAGCATCAGAGTTCTACGTTGCATTGAACACCTATCCCTTCTTATGTCCGACAGCGGCGGTTGACAGCTATCATTCTTTGGTCGAACAGGCATTCGTGCCTGTCTTGTTTCCCTCGGGGGGACAGGCAAGAATGCCTGCCCTACTGTGGATTGGCCACCCCTTCTTTGAAAGCGGGGGGTTACAGAATTGCTTTTAGTCGAGGCGTCACCTTAACAGAGTCTGAGGGGGAAATAAATATTGAAGTCCTCGTTTTTTCGTGCTATTAACAATTCCTTCCTCCGTGCGTTATCGCACATACAAATACGCTCCCCCGGCGTAATCTGCGGCAGCGACAGTCAGATAATATCCCCCAGCAAAGTTCGAGGCTTCCCTCTTGCCAGGGTCGATTTCTCATGAGTTCAGCGCACTAATCAATCGGGTCGTCTATCAAGAATTCACATCGAGTGGGCCTGAGGAGGGCCTTGCCAATGAATCGCACCACTACCAGTTTAGTCCGCGTCCTAACCTGCGGGCTCCTCTTACTATTTGCGTTCGGAGCGGCCAGCGCTCAATTCAAAGCCGGGCTGCAAGGTACTGTTAAAGACACCAGCGGGGGCCTGGTGCCGGAAGCCAAGGTCACACTAACAAACGCCGAAACTGGCGGGACCCACGATGCGACGACTAACTCTGAGGGTTTCTATCGCATTTCCGGACTGGCCCCGGGCAAGTACACCCTCGTCACTGAAAAGGCTGGTTACAAAAAGAGTGTGCTGGAAAATGTGGCGGTCAGTGCAGAGTCGGTCCAGGGTATCGACATCGCGCTCGAAATTGGTGAAGTTAGCGCCAGCGTGACGGTAAACCAGGAGTCGGCAGCTATCCTGGATACGGAGAACGGCAGCGTGTCAGGCGCAATCACAACCGCCGAAGTACGCAATTTGCCCCAGGTTGGCCGCGATCCCTACGAACTGGTCCGACTAACGCCAGGGATTGTGGGGCTCGGTGCGCGCAGCGGGAGTGGGCAATCGGTCGGACTTCCCAATACGACCGGCCCGGGTGGTTCGAACTCGGCCATATTTCAGACTGAGAACCAGGTGCCCATCTCCGCCAACGGTCAACGAGTTTCCAATAACAATTTTCAAATTGACGGCGTCAGCGTTAACAGCCTCCAATTCGGCGGCGCCGCGGTAGTTACGCCGAACCAGGAATCCGTCAAAGAGGTGCGCGTCACCTCGTCGAACTACTCGGCGGAGCTGGGTCGCAATTCCGGCGCGCAGATAGAAGTGGTGTCGCAAAATGGCGGGAACGACTTTCATGGAAGCGGCTTTTTCAAGTACAGCGATCCCGGTCTGAATGCTTTCAACCCGTATGGGGGCATCAACCTTCCGCGCCAGCGGGTCAATAATCGCTTTCGTCAGTACGGCGGCGCCATCGGCGGCCCGCTGAGCCTTCCCCGCTTCGGAGAAGGCGGCCCATCGACCTACAGTGGCCGCGATCGATTGTTCTTCTTTTTCTCGACTGAAGCTCTGCGCAACGATACGACTGATACGTCTACGGAATGGGTCGAGACACCTGAATACAGGCAACTGGTTAATTCTCTAAGACCGAACAGCCAACTGGCACGCATCTTCGGTGCGGGCGGTATCGCACCGCGAATCGTCAGCGTTGTGACGCCGAGTTGTTCAGTTTTCGGCAATGATGCGACCCGTTGCCGGATTGCGGGAAATGGACTGGACATCGGCTCACTGACGGGCGCGACCGGTCAGTACGTTAGCCTGGGCAACCCGACGGGCGGCGGCTTCGACAACATTCCTGATATTCAGCAAGTTGTCTTCGCGGTGCCGCGCAAAGAGCGGGGCCAGCAATACAATCTGAGGCTCGACTACACGCTGCGCTCCGCGCAATTGACGTTCAGCAGCTTCTTCACCGGGCGTGACGACGTGGTCGGTGATTTCGGATCGCGCGGTCGTCCGTCATCCGATCTTCGCAACAAACCGCGTAACACGGCGATTACCGCGGCTTACATTCAACCACTTTCAGCGGGCGTCGTTAATGAAGCGCGCTTTAGCTTCACAAAGTTCGCGAGCGACCAGGTTAAGGCTTCGTCGGGGACTAATTTCGGCATCCCGCGCATAGAGGTCGAGGGTTTGCCCTTTGATCGCATCCGTTTTGGCGCCGAGCGCGCTGAGACCACTCCGGCAATTTTCGCGCAGAAGACTTTCGAAATCCGCGATACCTTGCGCTTTGTAATGGGCAATCACGGGTTTGCGGTCGGCGGACAGATTCGTCACGAACTCGACGATAACGATCTGAGCGGCGGCGCGCGTCCGGTTTATTCGTTCGTCGGCCTTTTCAATCTCGCGAACGAGACGCCGATCTTCGAGGCAATTAATGCCGACCCGCGCACGGGCGGCCCGGCTGATGCCCAGCGTTTCTTCCGCACCGGCGACTATGCCGCCTTCATCCAGGACGATTGGAAAGTACGACCGAACCTGACCGTCAATCTTGGCTTGCGCTATGAACTCTTCACGCCGCCAACCGAAACGAAAGGCCGGCTCACCAATTTCATTCTTCAACCTGGCACGGCAGCCGGCGGGAAAGTGGTAACAACTGATCAGCTATTTCAGACCGACAAGAACAACTTCGCGCCGCGCTTAGGTTTCGCTTACAGCCCCAGCGACAAACTAGTTCTGCGCGGCGGGTTTGGCATCAGCTATAACCGCATTCCCAACGTAATGTTCACCAACACGCGCGGAAATCCACCGTTCTTCGCTCGTTTCAACATTTGTTGCGGCACATCGGCCAGCGACTTCAGCACCCCGTTTGCAGGCGGCCTGATTCGCTTCGGCACCGGCAGCAGCAGTTCGCCGACCAGCTTTCCCATAAATCCGGCACTGGCGCAGGGCATTGATCCGGTGACCGGTGGAGTTCGTGGGGCCCCGGTCGAGATTTACGGCGCCTTTCCGAACACGCCGAACTCGCATGTTTTTGTTTACTCGTTCGGCGGGCAATATGAGTTGCCCTACAAACTCGTGGGCTCGCTCGGCTACCAGGGGAGTACCGGACGCAATCTGATTAGGCTCGTGGACCAGACACTGATTTTCCCGATCAACGGCGCGAACTTTCAGGCCGTTTTCTTTCCGCAACCCGACGTGAACTCAAACTACAATGGATTGAACGCGCAATTGACGCGCCGCTTCGCCAACAGCTTCCAGTTCGACGCGAACTATCGCTACAGCAAAAGTCATGACAACCTCTCGTACGAAGGCCCTGGGGCGGAAACAAATCAAACCAATCCGGGTGACATAGATTCGGAGTACGGATTCTCGGACTTTGACGTGCGACATTTCTTCACGTTTGCGGGGACATACGAAACAAACTTCTTCCGCC
Source organism: Blastocatellia bacterium (assembly GCA_033856235.1). GTDB lineage: Bacteria > Acidobacteriota > Blastocatellia > Pyrinomonadales > Pyrinomonadaceae > DASXRU01. The sequence continues at coordinate 11,265 of JAWVFI010000028.1, forward strand.
ACGAGAATTCTTTCGCCCATGCTGTCCTGGATGGCTTCCAGCTCAACGCCATCGTGACAGCCAACAGTGGCTTTCCCTGGACGCCAAAGTTCTTCTCGGATTTGCGCCAGCCGAGCGGGCGTTTCTTCGGACCGATTCGCCCGTCGGCTTACAATGGCGGTGCGCTGGATGATTCATCCGACGACGCCTTCATCCGAGCCGGCGGCAACTTTCCCGGCGGCGGCGCGAAGTACTTCACGCTAACCCCCAACGCCCAGCCCGGAATCGAGCGCAATTCGTTTCGTGGGCCGGGCTATTTCAATATTGATACCAGCGTGGCCAAGAAGATTCCGATGGGGTTCATCAATGAATCCACCAATCTCGAACTGCGCGCCAACTTCTTCAACGTTTTCAATATGACTAACCTCGCGCCGATTCGCTTCTTCGAAGCCGGCTCGATCATCACCGACCCGAACTTCGGGCGTTCCCTGCGCGGCCTGTCCGGGCGGGTGGTCGAATTGCAGGCGCGGTTCAGGTTCTAGAGAATCGCAAGCGCGCTAACGGGGAAGGTTGCTTGCCTCTTCGTTAGCGCATTGCGGTAAGAAGTGCAACATCCCAAGAAGCTGTGTACGGGGCAATGAGGTCAGTACCACCACGCGGTAGCGGGGTCGCTGGTTGCAGTCGCTCATCTGATCACTTGGTGGCCGAGAACCCACTCGCTACCGCGTGGTGGTACCGCCTCGTCGGGGCCACTTCGTAACTAAATCCGATCATGAAGAAGCTTACTAAGATAACGGGCCTGCTTCTGCCAATCGCGCTCGCTGTCACCCTAGTCGCAGTTCCCACCGCAACAACCGAACCATCACCCTCGCGCACGCTCCCGGATGTTGAGAAAAAGATCAGCGCCCTGCTTGCGCGCATGACCCTCGCCGAAAAGCTTGGCCAGCTACAGCAGCTCGATGGCGAAGCGAACGGCAACTTCCGGCCGGAACACCGTCAAATGGTGCGCCAGGGTCTGCTGGGCTCAACGCTGAATGTGCGCGGCGCTCAAAGAACGAATGAACTTCAGCGAATTGCCGTGAGCGAATCACGTCTCAAGATTCCCCTCATTTTTGGCTTCGATGTGATTCACGGTTATCGAACCATTTTCCCTATTCCGCTCGGCGAGGCTGCGAGTTGGGATCCGGCCGCCGTCGAACGCGCGGCTGCGATCGCCGCGGCGGAGGCTAGAGCCGCCGGCGTTCACTGGACGTTCGCCCCGATGGTTGATATCGCGCGCGACGCACGGTGGGGCAGAATTACGGAAGGCTCAGGCGAGGATCCATATCTCGGCTCATCGATGGCCGGCGCCCGCGTTCGCGGATTTCAAGGAAGTGACTACAGCGCCGGCAATAAGGTTGTCGCCTGCGCGAAGCATTGGGTTGCATATGGGGCCGCCGAAGCAGGCCGTGATTACAACACCACCGATATTTCGGAACGGACTTTGCGCGAGATTTATTTCCCACCCTTTAAAGCAGCGGTGGATGCGGGCGTGGGCACGTTCATGAGTGCCTTCAATGATCTGGACGGCGTGCCGGCTTCCGCGAATCCCTTCACCCTGAAACAGGTGCTGCGCCATGAATGGAAATTCGATGGCCTCGTTGTCAGTGACTACACGTCTGTGGAGGAACTTATTAGGCACGGCGTGGCGGCGGACGGGGCCGCCGCTGCGAGCGCCGCGCTGAATGCGGGGGTGGACATGGAAATGGTTAGCCGGCTTTACAACCAACACGCCGTCCAGCTGATAAAGGAGCGCAGGCTTTCCGTAGCCACTATCGATGAAGCAGTGCGGCGCGTCCTGCGCATCAAGTTTCGGCTGGGACTCTTCGACCACCCGTATGTGGATGAAGCATTGGAGCAGAGTGCGATCTTTAACAGCGCAAATATCGCGGCAGCGCGGGAAATTGCCGGGCGTTCAATTGTCTTACTAAAGAATGACCGCAATGTCTTGCCGCTGGACAAGGATGTGCGATCAATTGCGCTGATTGGACCACTCGGGGATAGCCGGCAGGACATGCTCGGATCATGGACCGGCGACGGAAAACCGGAAGATGCCGTCACGCTGCTCCAGGGCATCAAGGCAAAAGTCCCGCAGACAAGAATCACCTACGCGAAAGGGTGTGAAGTCAATTGCGATAGCGCCGATGGTTTTGCACAAGCTGTGCGAGCAGCGCGCGAATCAGACGTAGTCATCATCGCCGTCGGCGAATCAGCAGACATGAGTGGCGAAGCGGCATCGCGCAGTGCACTCGATCTTCCCGGCCGGCAGTTGGATTTGGTCAAGGCTGTTCACGCCACCGGCAAGCCCGTCGTCGTCGTCCTCATGAATGGCCGGCCGCTAACCATCAACTGGATGGCCGACAACATGACTTCGATTCTGGAAACCTGGTTTTCCGGCACGCAGGGTGGAAGCGCGATTGCCGATGTTTTGTTTGGCGATGTGAATCCAGGCGGCAAGTTGCCGGTCACCTTCCCCCGTTCGGTGGGACAGGAGCCGCTTTATTACAATCACAAAAATACGGGACGTCCGCCGGATGCCAACAACAAATACACTTCCAAATACCTGGATGTATCGTGGACGCCGCTCTATCCTTTCGGCTTCGGGCTTAGCTACACGCAGTTCAAGTTTTCTAATCTGCAACTTAGCGCTCAGCGCATCAGTCCCAACGGCACATTGACTGTGACGGTGGATGTAGAAAACGTCGGGCGCCGCGCTGGCGACGAGGTGGCGCAGCTCTATCTTCACGACGTGGCCGCCAGCGTCAGCCGTCCGGTAAAGGAGCTGAAAGGTTTTCGGCGCATCACACTGCAACCGGGGCAGAAAACCCGGGTACGGTTCGAACTCATCTCTGAACAACTTGGCTTCTATGATCGGACGATGAAGTTTGTAGTCGAGCCCGGTGAGTTCAGGGTCATGGTGGGCCCAAACTCCGAAGATCTCCTGGAGAGAACCTTTCAGGTTACCAGCGATGGTGTCCCAGGAAGGGTGAAATGAAAAAAGTAACAGTATGGGGCTTCCTAATTGCGGGGGTCCTCGGGACCTTCACTGGCCTGCGAGACATATTTGCTCCAGGCTTTTTAAATGCCAGTCCACGAATCCCCAGCCAGACGGACATTACCCTGCAGTTTGTGGCGGCGGCGGTTTTTCTTGCACTGGCCGCATTCGCAAGCAGGGGCGGATTTGATCGTGGACTCGGCAAATCATGACCTTCAGAGCCAGTCCCGCCTTTGCACAAAGTCTCCATTTCGTGTTCTTTAGCATGGTTAGTGTACTTTCGTGAATCGTGCGCTGATAGATCGCATTCATACGATTCACGAAATCACACGAAGCACACCAAAGAAAACGAAATCGGGTTTTTGTCCAAAGCACTACGCAGGAACACACGTGCCCCAAACTCAAAGTCTTACTAAGTACCGAACCAAGGCAGGTCTTGAGGATGTCCGGGAAGTGGCTTAAAGGAACACGGAAGCAGAATGCAAACCTTCTGAGGTTGCTGCCAATTTGTTTGTTGCTGACTTACTGCACTAGCACAGACTTGGCGCAGGCCCGTCGCTCAGAATCTCCGGCTAAAAAATCCATGGCGGCGGCGCGCGTTAACCCGAACGACGAAGCCTTTCTCGAAGACCTCTCGCGCCGTTCCTCTAAATATTTCTGGGAGCAAGCCGATCCCGGTACCGGCTTGGTCCCGGATCGCGCTCGCATGGATGGCTCGCCGCTAGATGAAAATCATCGAGACGTTGCGAGCATTGCCGCTACCGGCTTTGGCTTAACCTCGCTCTGCATCGCGGCAGAGCGCGGCTGGGTTAATCGAATTCAGGCCCGTGAGCGCACCCGCCACACCCTCCGATATTTCAGCACTCGCGCGTTTCATGAACATGGGTGGTTCTATCACTGGCTGGATACCAGGACGGGCGAGCGCCGGTGGAAGAGTGAAGTCTCCTCAATTGACACCGCGTTATTGCTGGCCGGGGTTCTTACTGCGCGGCAGTACTATCGCAGCGATCCGGAAATCTATCGTCTGGCTACCGGGATTTACGAGCGGGTGGATTTTCGCTGGATGCTGAATAGCCATCCTCTGTTGCTCTCGCACGGTTGGAAGCCGGAAACTGGTTTCCTGCGGCCGCGCTGGGACACCTACAGTGAAGACAGCCTGTTGTATCTGCTGGCCATCGGCTCACCGACTCATCCCATCTCGCCACGTTCCTGGGATGCATTATGGCGAGACCGTTACCGTTATGAGGGTTTCAATTACTTCACGACCATAGGCGTGCCTTTGTTCATGCATCAATACGCGCATGCCTGGATTGACTATCGCGACCGGCGCGAAACAAGAGGCGATCGCATCGACTATTTTCAAAACTCGATCAATGCCACTCTCGCGCATCGGGCCTTCTGCATGAATTTGGCTCGCGAGTTTCCCGGTTACGGACCGAACCTATGGGGTATCACTGCTTCGGACAGTGCGAAGGGTTACCTCGCGTGGGGTGGGCCACCGCGGGATCCGTCGATCGATGGAACGATAGTACCGTCAGCCGCAGGCGGTTCATTGATGTTTACCCCGGAATTGTCCATCGCGGCGTTGCGGACGATGCGTGAAAAGTTTGGCGAACGAGTCTACGTCCGCTATGGATTTGTTGATGCGTTCAATCCCCAAACCGGCTGGACTGATGTTGATGTGATTGGCATTAATGTGGGGATAGTTTTACTAAGTGCGGAGAACCTGCGCTCGGGCAGCGTCTGGCGCCTGTTCATGCGAAATGCCGAGATGGAGCGGGCGATGCGTTTGATAGGACTCGTGCGATATGACAAGCAACGCTCAAGCAACGCGGCTGTGCTGCCGGGCCAACTCGAGCAATCTCGCAGCATGGGCGCTGGTGAGGCCGGCTTCGAATCGCCATGTCCAGTTGCCCTCGAATGTGTTGGGCAAATCCATCCGCGCCTCGCTCCCTAAGCGAGTAAGTCCTGCAAAGGGACAATCGCCATCTCAGGCGCCGACGCCAGAAACTGCCTTAATGAAGTCCCAGTGGATCTACGAGTACCGACTTTAGTCGGGCTTTTGTCACGTGAGGAGAAGCCCAGATAAAGTTGGTACTCCCAACGCCGCTTTGACGCCGTCTCCTTTCCGCCTTTAGCATCGTCATGTACTCTGTTCGAATACAGAATTCACGATACCATCGGGTTTCCCAAACCAGGTAGGTTACAACGATTCTAGTTTAAGTATGAGAGTACTCGCCGGCCTTTTGGGCTTCAGCTTAATTCTGATAACGCTTTGGGACGCGTTCGAAACGGTCATTCTTCCTCGCCGGGTCACCAGGCGGATCCGTCTAACCAGTCTCTTTTATAGTTCGGCTTGGTTGCCCTGGTCGGTTCTGGTGCGACAGATGGCGATTACGCGTCGGCGCGACAAATACCTCGGCCTGTTCGGACCGTTGTCGCTGCTCATACTGCTCGTCATCTGGATTGTCGGATTGATTGTGGGTTACGCACTGTTGTTCTGGGCGACGGGCTCACGCCTGAATGGCGCCGGAGAGAGTGTCAACTTTTTGACCTACCTTTATCTTAGCGGCACGACCTTCTTCACGCTCGGTTACGGCGATCTCACTCCTGTATATCCAATAGGCAGAACGCTGGCAGTAATTGAAGCGGCAAACGGGTTCGGCCTGCTGGCAATCGTCATCAGCTATCTTCCCATTTTGTACCAAGCCTTCTCGCGCCGTGAGGCCAGCATCTCATTACTCGATGCCCGCGCCGGATCTCCCTCAAGCGCCGTGGAACTGCTGCGCCGTCATCGCGCTGAGGATTCATTCGACGATTTGAACCGCCTGCTCAGCGAATGGGAACGCTGGTCGGCCGAACTGCTGGAGAGCCATTTATCGTATCCAGTGCTCTGTTATTTTCGCTCGCAGCATGACAACCAATCGTGGCTGGGGGCATTAACGACTGTGTTGGATACGTGCGCCCTGGTGATGGTCGGCGTTGAGGGCGCGCCGATTTGGCAGGCGCGGATGACTTTTGCCATGGCCCGTCACGCCGTCGTCGATATTGCCCAGGTGTTCAGGACCAAACCGAGCAACGTTGAATGTTGCGATACCAGACTGACTTCGTGTGACCTGCAACGGCTGCGCCGCATCCTAAATGACAACGGAATAACCTTGAGTGACGGACAAGACATTGAGCAGCGCTTGCTGCAATTGCGGTTGATGTACGAGCCTTACGTATCAGCGCTTTCGGAGTGGCTGATGATGCCTCTGCCGCCGTGGATCTTACCGCCGGACGCGATCGACAACTGGAAGACCAGCGCCTGGGGCCGAATTCAGTAGATTTCGAATCTCTTAACATGCTCCTCAACATCTCAAGATTTTTTCAACTATTCACCACCGGCCTTTTCACCGGTTTATTGTTCGGCGATCGCGTTGGCGTTACGTCCATCCGGCCAAAACTCCCGCCTCGTCTTTCATTTTGTTTCAACAGGAGCTACATCTCACCTTCAGCAAGGTAATGCCCGTGCTGTTGGGCCTGAGCCTGCTTTCTGGTGTGATTAGCTTGATTCTGCTCAGGCGCGAATCCCGGACGCGTCTGTTCATCCTCACCGCTCTGGCGACGCTCTGCGTGTTGGCAGTAATTGTCTTGACCCGCCTGGTAAACGTGCCGATTAACGATGCCTTGATGACCTGGAGTGCAACTGCGCCGCCGCCGAATCTGGCCGAGCTCTGGACCCCCGGGGAAAAGGTGCATACGATCCGCACGATATTGTCGCTGGTTGGTTTTGCCTGTTTGGTTTTCCCCGCTACGACGCGCCCGCTGAGAACTACGAGTTATTACTGATTAGCATTGGGGGGTCCGTTTACCACTTCGTGCCGCTTCGTGAACTTCTCGTTCCTTCTTGAATTACCTCGATTCCTGGATTGGCAAAAATTGGCAACAGAACCTTGGGGCTCCGCTTAAGCGCACGCGATCCAAATACTCAACATTTTGCATCCATGCAAATCCAGGAATTTTTGATCCTGATTGCGCCTGTCGCCATTCTGTGGAGAATGCTCATCACACAGAGGCTCGCATGAATCAATCCCTGGTACAGGCTCCAACTGAACGCGTCGAGAACGCAATCCTGGCTGTCCGTTGGAGAAAAAGTGATTCTGGATTCGAATCTTGCCTGGTTATACGGAGTGGAAAGACGAGCACTGATTCAGGCGATTAAGCGAAATCCAAAACGCTTCCCTTCCGACTTTATGTTTCAGTTGAAGGCGAAGGAATTTGACGTTTTGAGATCACAATTTGTGATCTCAAAGGGTCGAGGAGGACGCCGGTATTTACCCTATGCCTTCACCGAACACGGATCCATCATGGCCGCAAACGTACTCAATAGTGATCGTGCCGTCCAAACTAGTGTGCAAGTGGTGCGCGCGTTTGTGAAGCTCCGGCAAATGCTTGCGGCCAACGCTGATTTGGCCCGGAAGCTGGAGGGTCTGGAAAAGAAATACGACCGCCACTTCAAGATCGCGTCTTCGATGCCATTCGACAACTGATGACCCCGCCACCGGTCAACGCCAAATCGATCGGCTTTCGCGCGAGCCCAGGCAAGAAATAGGACCGCCGCATTATCGATTACCAGCAACTTGAAAAATCACGAAAGGCTGAACGACATGAGCGAACTCAAACTCAACCTCATCGATGCGCAAACCATCTTGTGCGGCGAAATTCATGGTTCGGTCGTAGATGCCGCGGTCGCCGCGCTTTCCGCCGAACCCGAAACCATTCCAGAGTTAGCGGCAGCGCTGGCTCGTTACATCAAGCCGGTTGACGATACGGGCCCGTTCCAATGGTTTCGATCAGCGACCGAGATTGATGCCGAACGTTATGACGCCGGAATAGTTATCATCGACCTCGCCGGCCGCATAGTGGCTGTCGAGTCGTCCTACTCACAACCCCAACATGAAGGAGTAATTGATTATCACGATGGCACTCAGGCGACTGACGTCGAGGTGATGTACCGTTTGCCGGACGATTGGTTGTTTGTTAACTCGGTTGAGGCCTACCTGTGGTCCCACGATCGACGGCGGAAGGAGCGGATTGGAAGCGCGCCTCTGGACGTTCGCGCAGTCCTTTATGGCGCGCCATTGCTGGAGTTCCTGGTCAACGAATCTGCGAAGATCGAAGTCCCGGAGGATGAAGCAACCGCTGGAATCGACAACGACAATATTTCTTCAGCGCTTGCCGGCATCCATGAACAATGGTTGTTCACACCACGTGAAGATCTTCGCGGACAGTCGCCTCGCGAGCTTCTGCTCGCAAAACAGGACTTCATCGACTTTGATCTGCACACTCGATCGCTGCAGTGGAGCTTGCAGGGGGAAGGCCCGCCTTGTCTGGGGCCGGATGCGTTCGCGTATCGTTTCGCCGGCTTCGGCACTCACGAATGGGTCATCTATTACGATCTAATTCGCCATCTCCTAAGCGCTCTTTGGAGTTCGCTAATCTTCCAGCGCTCAGGTCCTGGCGACTCGACGCCGTCTGCTAAAAACCTAATCCTCCAACTTGAAGAAATCAAAACCAACTGGCTGGAGCAGCCACAATCTGACTACGACGGCCGCATCCCCGCAGTGCTGATCGAGAATGAACGCAAGCGCCTGCCGATCGCACTCCGTCCGCGTGACATGATCATCGATGAAGATTGCCCGATGTGCCAGATGTTCGGCGATGAGACGTCGCCCTTGGGAATGGGAGTCGGGTTTTGGTTTCTCGATGGTTGCAATATGGACGATGACTTTGTTTTTTCGTCCTATAAAACCATAGAGGAATGGGAAGCGGAGAACCACCGGCGCGATGAATTCAATAAGGAGTTCATGCGCGAGCGGGAAGAGCGCCAGCAACGGATCGCCCGCGGCGAACTCGTCGAGCCGAATCCCTACTTCGACCCGGAGCCATTCGACATGGAACTGGATGAAGCGCCCCCAGTTTGATTGAAGGGGCAGCACTCTGTGGCCGGCCCCTTCGGTATGATCTACGGGGTCGCCGGGGGCGAAGGGGACGGCCACGAGGGCCACCCTTGCAGATCAATCCGCGATGCCTCTCAGGTCCCACTAGACAAGTCGGTCACGAAAGACTAGGTTCAGGGCAAATGGATCGATGGAAATTCATTTTGCTCGTGATCCTCCTGACTGGAGCGCCGGTGGCCGCCCTGGCCCAGAAGATTGCCAAGGAATCCCTCGTCTCTGAAGGAAAGAAGCGTAGCTACTACCTCTACGTTCCGAAGAGCCTGCAACCTACTCCAAAGACGGGAGCGCCCGCGCCAGTTGCGCCCGCGGCGCCCGTAACCCCGGCAACTGTGCCGCTGGTGGTGCTGTTGCATGGCTCAAACCATGTCGGTCTTTCACTCGCGGAAAAGTGGAACGACCTGGCTGACAAGGAAGGCCTAATTATAGTTGCGCCTGACTCTGCCGAATCTTCGCATTGGTCTGTCCCCAATGATGGACCGGTGTTTATCCATGAGCTGGTAGAGTCGATCAAAGCCAGGTATCCAATTAACTCCAAAAAAATTTACCTCTTTGGACATTCCGGCGGCGCCGTTTTCGGGCTGTTGATGTCGCTGTATGAGTCAGAATATTTTGCAGCCACGGCCATTCACGCCGGCGCTCTTTATCCGGAGTCCAACGGGCTGGTCGATTTGGCTAAGAGAAAAACTCCCATTCAAATTCAGGTGGGAACTAGTGATGAATTCTTTCCGCTGACCACCGTCCGGGCCACGCGCGACTTTCTTAACGGCGAGGGGTTTGACGTCCAACTGGTAGAGATTCCTAAGCATAATCACTGGTATTACGACATAGCGCCGCAGATCAATCAGGCCGCCTGGGACTTTCTCAAGGCCCATGAGCTGCCCGCCGAGCCCCACTACGAAGAATATAAATTCCGGGCTGAAGGGCGAAAATCCAAGGAAGCTACCGAGCAGTACAATCGCGCAGTGGCTCGCCATCAGGCCGGTGACGTCGCGGGAGCGATTGCCGCCTATACTCGCGCCATTGAGCTCGATCCAAAATATGACGACGCCTATAACAACCGGGCCGTCGCCTACATGTCGCAAAATGAGTACGCGGCGGCACTTGCCGACCTCACCCGCAGCCTTGAGCTGTCGCCTTCCGATGCGGCCTATAACAATCGCGGTAGCATCTACTTTTCGCAAAATAAGGTTGAGGAAGCAATCGCTGACTTTACTGCGAGCATCAAACTCAAACCTTCTGCCGAAGGATTCGCCAACCGCGGGAACGCTTATCAACGCAACCAGCGAGAAGCCCTGGCGCTTGCCGACTATGAGCAGGCAATTAAGCTGAATCCGAATTTTGGTCGCGCCTATGTCTTGCGCGGATGGCTACTGCTGCAGCGCGGTCAGGCCGAAGCGGCCCAGAAGGACTTCGACAAAGGATTTCAGCTTGACCCAAGCTTGCACACGGAATTTGATCCGCTGATTAAACAGTTGCGGCCCAGTCCGTGAGTAACCGAAGAGGCCGTCCCCGATTACGCAGGTGGCAAGGATATGAAAATCGAGCGGGTTAGACTCGTCTTGTCTCTTTTGCTGTTGCTGGCCGTCGCCTGTAACTTCCAACCCGTCAGGTCTAACGTTTCGAATACCCAGCCAAAGATTGCTCGTTTCCCCGCAGGCGACTCCCAAAGGACGACGGAAACTGCATCTCAGGCCTCTACACCCTCAGACCCCAGCAGGTTCACCAACGCCGATTTCGATCGCCATGTAGCGGAACTCAAAAAGAAGCTGCCTTCCGCGGCGTTCTCAATCGTCATTCAACCGCCGTTTGTGGTTATTGGTGATGAACCGCTGCCGGCTGTGCAGCGGCATTCCAGGGACACTGTGAAGTGGGCGGTGGACCGGCTGAAACAGGACTTCTTCCCGGCTGACCCGAAGCAGATTCTTGATATCTGGCTTTTTAAGGACGCGGCGTCTTACGAAAAACACGCCCGCCTACTCTTCAACGACAAACCCACCACGCCCTACGGATATTACTCCAGCCAGCACCAGGCGCTGATCATGAATATCGGAACCGGCGGCGGAACCTTAGTTCATGAAATTGTGCATCCGTTCATGGAGGCCAACTTTCCTGCCTGCCCGCCCTGGCTGAACGAAGGTTTGGGGTCGCTTTATGAACAGTGTGGCGACGTTAACGGGCACATTCACGGATTTACCAACTGGCGCTTGCCCGGATTGCAGCAGGCAATACGATCCGGAAACCTGACATCATTTCAGACGCTGGCGGGGATGGATGCGTCAACCTTTTACAACGACCAGCGCGGGATCAACTATGGCCAGGCGCGCTATCTGTGCTACTACCTGCAGGAGCAAGGGTTGCTGATCAAGTTCTACCAGGAGTTTCAAATGCGGCAGAAGGATGATCCCAGCGGCTATAAGAGTTTGCAGAAGGTCCTGGCCGAAGCTGATATGGAAGCATTTCAGCGGAGGTGGGAAAAGTATGTGTTGGGTTTGCGACAGGGATACGCTGTGACGGTGGAGTAATAGGTTTCGGGTTTCAGGTTCTCTACTTGATTCTTACTCGCTGCCTTTGGCTCTAATCTGCGAAATCTGCGGATAGTGCCTTAATCGAATGAGATCGATGCCGGACTTGGCAAAGCGACGAGCAGCGGCAATCGATTGTTCGTCGGCTTCGTTATCCCGCGACCATTGAGCTTGTCGAATCAGCAGCGCTGATTCCATCGTGCGGCCCAGGGTTAAAGCGAAACGGCGCGCGCCCGCTTCTAATTCTTCCTGACTTTCCTCTCCCCTAAACCACTTCTCAGCATGATCCATGGCGGCTCGCGTGATGCTTACCGGCTCGGCGAGTTGCGGATCTTTGGTCTCTTTCAAGCAACTGGAAACGGCGTCGTTGAACACCCGGAGGGAGGACGGGGCGCGCGCGGACGCCCTGCCCAACGCGCGCAATGCGTCCAACGAGAGCACGCTGGTGGTTCCTTCCCAGATCGGCAACACCTGCGCATCACGCAGAAGTTGCGGGAGGCCTGTGTCTTCGACGTAACCGGCGCCCCCGAAAGCTTCAAGGACTTCACTGAGGACCATCACCGCTTGTTTGGCAGTCGTCAGTTTCATCACCGGTGTGAGCAAGCGCAGCAACTGAGCTTCGTTCTCAAGAAGCTCGCCCGTCTCGCTGCGACCCGTCAGCTCCGCGACATAGAAAGCCAGTTGAAAGGCAGCTTCGGATTCGGCTTGCAAACCGCTTAGCGTGTCCCGGTGCACAGGCTTTTCAGACAGCCGGGCCCCGAAGGCGATGCGCCGGCCGGCATAGTCTTCAGCCAGCGCCAATCCGCGCCGCATCAGGGCGACGGCGCTGATACCGTTCCAGAGCCGGGTAATATTTAGAAGCGGCGCGATGTTGCGAACGCCGTCAGTAGTTCCTTTGACCAGTTGTGCGGGTGTCCCCGCCAAAGTCAGTTCCGCAGTGGGCACTTTGCGAGTGCCGAGTTTGTCCTTTAGCCGATCGATTTCAATATTGCGCAGGCGGCCGGCGTCATTTCTCAATTCGACATAGAAGAGGGCCAGTCCTCGCCCGCCGGGAGGATTGCCCTCAGGCCGCGCCAACGTTAACGCGATTTGCGATGTGATCGCGGAGGCGAACCACTTCTTTCCGTGCAAGCGCCACGGCCAGTGCGGAGTGTTGCGCTCTGGCCCCGAAACTTCTTCGTCCGAAGCCTGTGCCTGAACGGCTACCGTTTGTGATAAACCGACGTCGGACCCTCCGGTGATTTCTGTCATCCACTGGCCGGCGGTCCAGAACTCTGCTCGCCGGCGCGTGATCAGGTGCGGCACCACGCGCTCGATCAGCGCTACATTGCCTGAGCTCAGCAGAGTGCGCGCGGCGCCGTCTGTCATTGCCAAAGGGCAACTGTAGATATCTGTCGAGGGCGTGAAGAGATAAGCAAGGGCGCATTGATGCACGCGCGAGAGGCAGCCATGTTTTTGTTCGTACGCCGTGGCCACTACGCCGAAATCAACGGCCACCCGCTCAGCTTCGCGCCACAAGGGCGTCACTGTCACATGATCAATGCGGTTGCCCCACGCGTCCCATTGCGTCAGCGCCGGTTCATTCAGCCTGTCGGCGAGTTGCAACTGATAAAGCTCGCCCCCCGCCAAACTTCCCAGCTCCATCATTGCGGGTTGTATTTCGGCCAGCATTTCGGCGGGCAGGACGCGCGCCAGGTAAGACCGCAGGACACGGTCATCCGCGAATTGGTTACCAAGGCTGGGCGGTTCTTGTTGGAACATGACGAAAGGCAAAGAGCAAAGAGCGAAGGGCTAAGAACTGCCCCCCTAGGTCCTGGCCCTTTGCTCTTAGCTCTTACCCCTTAGCTCTTAGCCCTTTGCCCTGACCCTCCGCTGCGGGAAGTGGGCAGCGTAAGGCGGGTGTGCATCTGTTGTTCCCAATTGCTGCGCCGGGTTTCACCTTCCTCGATCTGCGCGAGGGCGGCACTCAAAGGTTCGCCACCGAGTTGCCTCATCTTCAGGTAGAGCAGGGCCGAGACGATTGAGACCAGGGGCACCACGATGATGTTCACCAGGCTCATGAGCTGCTTGGTGATTTCCTGCATATGAATGCCCTTTGCCGTCACACCTGGAGGCTTCGTCCCGATATGGAACTGGCCCAGCAGAAAGCTGACGGTGATCGGGATCAAAAACTGCAGCAGCCACACAATGATCATAGTGCGCCACGATCGCGACGCCAGCTGGTGTGATCGCTTTCGGGCAGCCTTCTTCTCCAGCCCTTCCACCAGCACCACCGGCGCGTAGAAGGCATAGCGCAGTTGCAGCACGATTCCGGGAATGACGAACAGGATGGTGCCGAGCAGCACCCGCAGCGTGACCCCAATACTGGTTTTCAGAAAAGGCTTCCAGCGGCGCTTCAACACACCAGTCGCCGTGCGCAACTCCACCGGACGAAGCGGTGCGGCCTGCAATTGCGTAACAATCAGCGCGGTCATTCCGGAGATGGCAGAGGCCGCCACAAAATAACCAATCAGATGAACTAACGCCACTATGCAGAGGGCGGCGAGCAGTGAAATCTTGGTAATAGTCCAACCTTTGGGTTGCGCTTCAACCGCGAGCTGCAAACCGATCATCAGGATAGTCGTGACAATCACTGGACTGTGGGCCAGCAGCGACATTTTCAGAAACTTGGGAAAGTATTCACTGTAGAGCGCAAAGGCGCGCCGGTAGAGCGTGCCTACCCCGTCTGCTTGGGCCCGCAATGAGTTGGCAAAGGCGACTGCGGATTGCGGCCGCTCCGCCGGATCTTTTGCGAGGGCGGTCATCACCAGTCGCGCTACACGCTTTGGAACTTTGCGTCGCTCGCGCAGAGGCGGTGGCGCGCTTTCCATATGCTCGCGCATGACCTTGTTGGTGTCGCCGGTGAACGGCGGCTCGCCGGCCAGCATTTGATAGACGATGACTCCGAGGCTGTAAAGATCTGAACGCGCATCGATGTGTTTGCCGGCGCATTGTTCCGGAGACATGTAGAGCGGCGTGCCCATGATTGCACCCACCCGAGTTAACTCGGTGGTCTGACCGTGCGGTCCGTCAATCGTGGTCCCCGCGCCATGGATCAGGGGCCGCGTTACCTGATCCAACATCAGCGTGCGATCGTCATCAGCGGGATCAGCGGGTTCGGCGGCTGCCTCCGCTGATTGTTGGATTGAAGTAGCCGCGGCGCTTCCTCCTGGATTTGCGCCGCCGTAAAGCAATGTTGCCGGCTCTGGCCGATCGCCAATCGACGTCGCGTTTGCGCTGCCGGCAAATTGCGTGCTCGCTGCCCCGGACATAACCGCGGGAATCGCGGTCGCATTCTCGTTTCCGCCGGCGAGTTGGGTGGCAGCAGAAGACGCCAGTTGCGTGGCCTGGCCAACTTGGCCCGCGCCGGCGTCGGTAAGACTCGCAGGAGTTGCCTCGCGGCTCGACGGCGACGTGTCAAGCTCACCGTCCGCCTCGCCAGTTGACGCATCCCCCAGTTTTGCAATTCCAAAGTCGAGGACCTTTACGCGATAGCCGCCGAGCCGATTTGGCTCAAGCCAAATGTTCTCCGGCTTCAGGTCGCGATGAACAATGCCCTGCTGGTGCGCTTCATGAACGGCCGAGCAGACCTGCTCCAATATGTCCACTACCCATTCCAGCGGCAGGCGCTGTTCTTCCCGCAGCACATCGCCGAGCGTACAGCCGTCGAGGTATTCCATCACCAGATAGGCGACCTTCCGGCCGTGGGTTTCCGCAAAACCAAAGTCGGTGACGTCAACGACGTTCGGATGACGCAAGCGGCCGGCGGCCTTCGCCTCACGCTTGAAGCGCTCGACGAACTCTTCGTTCCCCATGAATTGCGGCGTGATTAGTTTTAGAGCGACGAAGCGTCCGGTGCCCAGGTGAGTAGCCAGATAGACCGCGCCCATGCCGCCTTGTCCCAGCAAGCGCTCGAGCTGGTATTTGTCGTCAAGGACCTGGCCAACGTAATCCTGCAAAGCGGGCATAGGCGGTAATGGGTTTCGGGTTTCAGGTTTCAGGTTTCAGGTTTGAATACGCATTCCGGGAGGATGAGTTTCAGCGTCAAGAGCCAGGACATTCAAAGGTGCCGGGCTGTCAGGTGACTATCGGGGAATGGGAACCTGAGACCCAACACCTGAGACCCGAAACCCATCATCTATTTCTTTGGCCAGCGTTCCATGTTGTAGATCCGTTGTCCGGCAGGTCGTTTGGCGCTCGCCGGCCAACTAAGAATGGCCTTCCAGGAGTCCACCGATTCCTTCTGAAAGCGAAATCTGTTGCTCGCTTTGGCGACCGGATCGAAGGTGATTGAATTGTCGTCGAGCGCTGTCGCGACTGAACGCGAACCGTCCTCGTCGTTGCCAAACTCTCCGTCCTTAAGTTCGAAGCGGCTGGTTTCCTTTACCTTATCGACTTTCTCGTCGGCGAGACCTTCAACTACCAGCGTGGTTGGGTTCTCGAAATGGTAGCGCTCGAAGAAAGGCGCCTGGCCGTCGCCGGTGCCGCGCCAGGTGCCTTCAATCCACTTTAGTTTTTTGAGGTCGTCGGCGGTGATGCGTTTCGCGTGCGGAGTTGCCATCGGAGTTGCCGCCACCGATGTTGGGCTGCCATTAGGGTTCGATGGATTACTCGATAAGTGCGATTCCAAATGGGAACATCCGCCAACGATCAGAGCAAGGGTCAATAGCGTCAGGAACTTTATAGAGCGATTCATGCGGCAGAGCATACAGGAAACAGCCGGGAACCGTGAACCGTGAACCGTGAACTGTGAACCGTGAACCGTAAACTGTGAACCGCCCTAACGGGAGAAGGCAGAACCATAATTACGGCTTGTCCCATGGACGATGCCGAAACCTCCCTCCTCCTCGCCCCCCTCTTGACCTATGCCCCTAGCCTTTTCCCCCAGCCTCACGATCTTCGGCTCACGGTTCGCTGTTCACGGTTTACGGTTCACGGTTCACGGTTCACGGTTCACGGTTCACGGTTTACGGTTTACCCTTTCCTGCTATCTGTGTAATCTGCGGAAGTTCTGCCAAGTTCACCACCCCGGGAGTGAATGATGATCCGAGAACCCCTGATCAAACGAGACTTTGCCAAGAGTGGCGGCTTTCGCTGGCGCGGTCATGAGATCTCGCGCATAGAGGGCCTCAGCGATGCGGTCTTCGCCTTTGCCATCACCCTGCTGGTCGTCTCCCTCGAGGTGCCCAAGACCTTCAGCGAACTCGCGGAAACCATGCGCGGCTTTGGCGCCTTTGCCATTTGCTTTCTGCTGCTGTTCACGGTTTGGCTGACCCAATACAGATTCTTTCGCCGTTACGGACTGCAGGATGGTCCAACTATCTGGCTAAACGCGGCGCTGATTTTCGTAGTGCTCTTCTATGTCTATCCGCTGAAGTTCCTGTTCACGTTTCTCGTGGACAAATTTACCGGTGGCCACGGCGAGGTGCGTTTGGCTAACGGCACCGTTACCGGGATGCTGGAGAGCGCCGACCAGATGGGAAAGCTGATGCTTATTTTCAGCGCGGGCTACCTGGCAGTGTTTGTGGTTTTCGTCCTGCTCTACCGTCATGCTTACCGCAAGCGGGCGGAGCTGGAACTAAACGACCTGGAAATTTTCGATACTCGGAATAGCATTCAGGAAAGCGGGCTGCACTGCATCGTGGCCCTCATTTCAATAGCGATGGTCGTGATTGGAGGCGCGAAATTCTCAGGAGCGGCTGGCATGGTCTACATGCTAACCGGCGTGATCATGGGCGTCCACGGCACAATCAGCGGGAAACGCCGGCGACGCTTGGAGGCATTGTCAGAACCGCCTGCGGTAGCGGGCGGTTGACCTCGCGGTACGATTACCTTGGATTTCGCTGGTCCAAGCCCGGCGAACGGCAAAGGTCTCGACATTAAGGACACAACTGTTGTGAAGAGCTAAGGGTTGGCCATTTGTAGGACGATTCGGTATATAATAGCTTCAATGAAAATCCTAAACTTCACAGTGGTGATGACCCCAGACGTGACGGGGGGTTATGTCGTAACCTGCCCCGCCCTGCCAGGATTGGTGACCGAAGGGGACACGCTTGAAGAGGCACGATCCATGGGCGCAGATGCAATCCGAGGATACTTGGAGAGCCTGCTGAAAGATGGCGAGCCAATCCCCACCGATCAATCAATTACCGAACAACTCGCCGTAGAAGTCGCGTAATCAAACCCTTCCCCACCCTTCCTGCAGCTCATCAAAGCAAATCTACAAATTCTTCAGCGGTCAGACCCGCTTGAGCTATGATCGAAGCCAGAGTGCCCGGTTTGAGATCCTTATTGTGATAGGGAACCGTGACTCTGAGCGTCTCCTTCTTCAGGACATAATGGCCTCCAGTCGTGTGATGGATGAAGAAACCATAACGCTCCAGGGCTCTGATCACTATCTTCGGTTTAAGTACTGGTAACTTCCGGGACATTAAACCCTCCTCTAAAACAAAAAGGCCGCTATGAAATCAACAAGAAGAAACAGGCTTATCCGAAACGATAGCAATGATGCGTTCGCTTCTAAGAAACGGTCGCGCATTAAAGTTTGGCACTCTGGCGTTTCACGAGCCAAGGCTATCACCGCTCAAGATTTTCTGAAGCGACCCTCCCATAATTGCCACCATACACGCTCATTCGGCGGGGCTTGATGGAGGTGGATCGGAAGCACCAGCCACGAATCCAAGCATACACACCTCCCGACCAAGGCTGGTCGGAGGGTGGCGGGATTCGCCTACTCTCACACAATAAATCAAATCTTTTGGGTTAATTTCGAGCACGGTTTTTAAGCTTACATTTTCTCCTTTCAGGTATTGGTGGGAGGTGGCGCGGAATACCGCGCAAACACCCTGTAAAGCATCATCTAACGCTTATTGTCTATACCGCGCCTAGCCTAAAACCTCGGAAAGAATTTATTTTTTGACACTCGGAATTCTGGCTACCCGGCCAAGACAGCTAGTAGAACGTTATGGAAAACCGACCTAAGAGACAAAAAAAGACGCCGCGTTATGCACGCGGCGTCTTGAATCAACCTAGTGAATGTTAACGGCGGTTTTACTCGTCGTCCGCCTCCACCATCGCATCGCTTTCGTCTTCCACTGCTTCGGGTTCCGCCACTGGCGCCGGAATGTCCATGCCCCCGACGATTTCCGGGAAGTCCTCCAGGTCGCGATCGCGCGCAGCCTGATCGGCTGTCTCGTCTCGCTCAATCGTGACGTTGCGGTAGAACTCCATCCCGGTGCCGGCAGGGATCAGCCGGCCCATGATCACGTTCTCTTTCAAACCACGCAGGTGATCGATGCGCCCGGAAATGGCCGCCTCGGTCAGCACGCGGGTCGTTTCCTGGAACGAGGCCGCCGAAATAAATGAATCAGTCGAAAGCGAAGCCTTCGTGATTCCCAATAGCAGCGGCTCGGCTGACGACAAGTCGCCACCCAGAGCGCGCACGCGCTCGTTCTCGTCAGTGAAGCGGAATCGATCGACCTGCTCTTCCAGCAGAAACTCGGTATCTCCGACTTCCTTAATCTTCACCCAGCGCAACATCTGACGCACGATGACTTCGATGTGCTTGTCATTGATGTTCACGCCCTGCAGACGATAGACCTCCTGGATTTCGTTTACCAGGTACTCCTGCAAACGATTCATTCCCAGGACGCGCAGAATATCGTGCGGGTTCAGCGGTCCATCCATTAACGCCTCGCCGGCGCGGACGCGGTCGCCTTCCTGCACGTTGATGTGGGTACCGCGAGGGATATCGTACTCGCGCTCTTCCAGGTCGTCGCCGACGATGATGAGCTTACGTTTACCCTTGGCGATTGGTCCCAGTTTGACGATGCCGTCTATTTCCGACATGACCGCCGTCTCACCTGGCCGGCGAGCTTCGAAAAGCTCAACGACGCGCGGCAGACCACCCGTGATGTCTTTGGTCTTCGTGGTTTCGCGCGGAATCTTGGCGATGATATCGCCCGGTTCCACCACGTCGCCATCGCCAACCATCAAGTTGGCGCGCACCGGCATCTGGTAAGTCTTCAGGATCTTGTTACTGGCATTGCGAATTTCGAAACGCGGCTGTTTCTTCTCGTCAGGTGAATCCTTCACGACCATGCGGGACTGACCCGTCACTTCGTCCACCTCTTCGTCAACCGTCACGCCTTCTTTCAGGTCCTGATACTTAATGTGGCCGGCCACTTCAGTCAGGATTGCGAAGGTGAACGGATCCCACGTAGCCAGCATCTGATCCTGCACTACGCGAGCGCCGTCGGCGGCGTGCAGGTGCGCCCCGTAAACGATCTGGTAGCGCGCCACTTCGCGGCCCCGCTCGTCGATGATCAGAAGAGCGCCATTGCGGTTCATGGCAATGATCTCACCCTTACGGTTTTTTACGGTTTGCAGCTCGACGTATTTGACTACCCCGTCAACCCGCGCTTCGTGCTTCGAAGATTCTTCGAGGCGAGCCGTACCACCGATGTGGAACGTGCGCATTGTCAGCTGCGTGCCCGGTTCGCCGATGGATTGGGCAGCGATAACGCCTACTGCTTCTCCAATGTCGACCGGCCGGCCGGTGGCCAGGTTACGTCCGTAACACTTGACGCAGCAACCGCGACGCGATTCGCAGGTCAACACCGAACGAATACGCACGCGCTGTACGCCCGACCGCTGAATCTCAGCCGCCAGGTCGTCGTCAATCTCCTGGTTGGTTTCAACGATAACGCCGCCCTCAACCGGGTCGATAACATCGTCGAGTGAAGTACGACCCACGATCCGATCACGCAACGATTCGATTTCCTCGCCGCCTTCGATGATGGCCGTCGCGGAAATTCCCTTCAGGGTGCCGCAATCCTGTTCGCTGATGATCACGTCCTGCGCTACGTCCACCAGACGTCGCGTCAGGTAACCGGAATCGGCCGTCTTCAAGGCCGTATCCGCCAGACCCTTGCGGGCGCCGTGCGTCGAGATGAAGTACTGCAACACGTTCAAGCCTTCGCGGAAGTTCGCGCGAATTGGCGTTTCGATGATTTCGCCCGAAGGCTTGGCCATCAGCCCGCGCATACCGGCGAGCTGGCGAATCTGCTGGGCACTACCACGAGCGCCGGAATCGGACATGACGAGAATTGGATTCAACTCATCCAGGTCCTTCTCGCGCTGGTCCATGGCCTTGAACATTTCCTTGGCGACCTTGTCGGTAACCTCGGACCAGATGGCCACGACCTTGTTGTAGCGCTCACCGTTTGTGATCACGCCGTCAAGGTATTGCTGTTCAACGTCGATGACGTCCTTCTCGGCCTTGGCCACCAGAGTTTTCTTCGCGTCCGGCGTCACCAGATCGTCAATACCGATGGAGATACCCGCCTTCGTCGCATACAGGAAGCCGAGGGTCTTCAGATCGTCAAGCATCTTGACGGTCATCTCGTGGCCCAGGCGAATATGCGAGTAGTTCACGAGGGACTGCAGACCCTTCTTGCGCAACGTGCCATTGATAAACGGCAAGCCCGCCGGAATTGAGTCGTTAAAGATCACGCGACCGACCGTGGTGTTGACCACGCGTCGAACATCTTCCTGAACGACCGAACGCAGAATGTCCTGCGAGTCGTGCTCCTGCGTCAGATCGATCAAATCGCCCTGAATGCGCAGCTTGATAGGGGTCTGGGTAGTAACGTACTTCGCATCCAGCGCCAGCAATACTTCATCCAGCGAAGCAAACACCCGACCTTCGCCTTTGGCGCCGGGCTTATCACGCGTCAGGTAGTAAATCCCCAGCACGATGTCCTGCGACGGCACGGCGATCGGCTGGCCGCTGGCCGGGCTGAGAATGTTGTTCGAAGACAGCATCAGCACCGCCGCTTCGATCTGCGCTTCCGGACTTAGCGGAATGTGCACCGCCATCTGGTCACCGTCAAAGTCGGCGTTGAACGCGGTACAGACCAGCGGATGGATTTTGATGGCCTTGCCTTCGACCAGCACGGGTTCGAAAGCCTGAATGCCCAGGCGGTGCAGCGTCGGAGCGCGGTTCAGCAGCACCGGGTGCTCGCGAATCACTTCCTCGAGAATGTCCCAGACCACCGGTTCCTGCCGCTCGACCATCTCCCGGGCCTGCTTGATAGTGGCCGCGTGTTGCTGCTTTTCGAGCTGGTTATAAATGAAAGGCTTGAACAGTTCGAGCGCCATCTTCTTTGGCAAGCCGCACTGGTGCAGCTTCAACTCCGGGCCGACGACGATAACCGAACGTCCTGAGTAGTCGACGCGTTTGCCCAGCAGGTTCTGACGGAAACGGCCCTGCTTGCCTTTAAGCGTTCCACTCAAAGACTTCAGCGGACGGTTATTCACGCCGCGGAGGACGCGGCCACGACGGCCATTATCAAAAAGGGCGTCGACGGCTTCCTGCAGCATGCGCTTTTCGTTGCGCACGATAACTTCCGGCGCGCGCAGCTCCATCAACTTCTTCAGACGGTTGTTGCGATTGATCACGC
Source organism: Blastocatellia bacterium (assembly GCA_033856235.1). Classification (GTDB taxonomy): domain Bacteria; phylum Acidobacteriota; class Blastocatellia; order Pyrinomonadales; family Pyrinomonadaceae; genus DASXRU01. The sequence goes on from JAWVFI010000028.1 coordinate 33,304, forward strand.
GCCGATAAAGATCGTTAAGATCAGAAGTCGCAAACCGGCCGCCGTCCAGCGGCACCAGGGGACGCAGCTCGGGGGGAATGACCGGAATCACATCCAGGATCATCCACTCCGGACGATTGCCGGACTTCAGGAACGAGGTGGCAACTTTCAGGCGCTTGGAATACTTCAGCTTCTTCTGCTGCGAAGTTTCCTCTTTCATGTGGATGCGCAGATCGGCAGCCAGCTCTTCGACCTTCACCGCAGCCAGCAATTCCTTGATGGCTTCAGCGCCCATCTTGGCGACAAACTGCGCCGGATAGTCGCGCGTCAACTCACGAAAGCGCTCGTCGGAAAGTAGTTCGCGTTCTTTGATTCCCGGCACGTCACCGGGATCGATAACGATGTACGATTCAAAGTAGAGGACTTTCTCCAGCTCGCGCAGCGGAATGTCGAGCAGGTGACCGATGCGCGACGGCAGACCTTTGAAGAACCAGACGTGGGAACAGGGACTGGCGAGATCGATATGACCCAGGCGTTCGCGGCGCACTTTCGCCTGCGTAACCTCGACGCCGCACTTGTCGCAAATCACACCGCGATGCTTCATGCGCTTGTACTTGCCGCAGAGGCATTCCCAATCGGCAACCGGTCCGAAGATGCGGGCGCAGAACAGCCCGTCCCGCTCCGGCTTAAAGGTGCGGTAGTTGATGGTTTCCGGCTTGGTTACTTCCCCATGCGACCAGTGGCGAATTTTTTCCGGCGAAGCCAGTGAAATACGAATCGCCTCGAAGTCAGGCGCCAGTGGCATTTTCTCTTGATGGAATCGAAACACGTCAGTCTCCCATTTCGGATTTCAGATTGCGAAATTCGGATTTTTCAACCCCGGTTATCGCAACTCAGTTATCCTTGAACATCGCATCTCAGATGGCGTTTCAAATCCGCAATCCGAAATTCGAATACCGCAATCCCTAGTTCTCTGCTCCGGCCGTGATCAGCGCTTCCCCGACCATCTCGCCTTCGGTTTCGCCCGCTCCGTTCGGCTTATTGATCAGCTCGACATCGAGACACAGCGACTGCAGCTCACGCACCAGCACGTTGAACGATTCGGGCAGGCCCGGATCGAAGTCTGCTTCGCCCTTGACGATCGCCTCGTAGATCTTCGAACGTCCTGCGACGTCGTCAGACTTGGCCGTCAACAACTCCTGCAGAATGTGCGCCGCGCCATAAGCCTCGAGGGCCCACACTTCCATCTCTCCAAAGCGCTGGCCGCCAAACTGTGCCTTGCCACCCAGTGGCTGCTGCGTAATCAAGCTGTACGGCCCAATGGAGCGCGCGTGAATCTTGTCGTCAACCAGATGCGACAGTTTCAGCATGTAGATGTAGCCAACCGTCACCTTCTGCTCAAACGGTTCGCCCGTCAGTCCGTCGTAAAGCGTGGCCTTGCCTGACTCATTTACAATTTCGGGCAAGCCCAGCTCGTTGGCGCGAGCGCCGGCTTCGCGCAACTTCTCTTTGATTTCCTTTTCGGTGGCGCCGTCGAACACCGGCGTCGCGAAATGAAGTCCCAGCACGCGGGCGGCCCAGCCGAGGTGGGTTTCCAGAATCTGACCCACGTTCATGCGCGAAGGCACGCCCAGCGGATTCAGAACAATCTCCACCGGGGTCCCATCGGGCAGGTACGGCATGTCCTCTTCCGGCAGGATGCGGGCAATCACGCCCTTGTTACCGTGGCGGCCGGCCATCTTGTCGCCCACTGAAAGCTTGCGCTTCATGGCGATGAAGACCTTGACCATCTTGATCACGCCGGGCGCCAGCTCGTCTCCCTGGCGCAGCTTGGCAATCTTCTCTTCGTAGATGTCGGAGAGAATCTTGATTTGCCGTTCCGTGCGGTCCTCGTATTCCTTGATCTCGCCGCCCACATCGACGCGCGCCGAACTTAACTGAACTTTGCGCAGTGCCTTGGGGTCGACATCCTCGAGCATGGCTCGCGTAATCGTTTCACCCTTGGCAATTACGATTTCGCGATTGACGGTCAGGTCGGCTGACAACTTACGGCCTTCGAGCAATTCGTAGATACGCTCGTTACGCTGCTCCTGCAGAATACGAATCTCGTCCTCGAGATCGCGTCGTAAACGATCTTCTTCGTTCTGCTCGATGAACTGCGAGCGGGCGTCTTTTTCCTGTCCTTTGCGCGTGAATACCTGCACGTCAACGACAGTACCGTCGATTCCCGGCGGGCACTGCAGCGAAGCGTCTTTCACGTCGCCGGCTTTTTCGCCGAAGATGGCGCGCAGCAGTTTCTCTTCCGCGGTCAGCTGGGTTTCGCCTTTGGGCGTCACCTTGCCTACCAGAATCGAGCCCGGCTTCACCTGGGCGCCAATGCGGATGATTCCGCTCTCGTCCAGATCGCGCAGCATGTTCTCGCCCACATTCGGAATGTCGCGAGTAATTTCTTCGGGTCCGAGCTTGGTATCGCGGGCTTCGATTTCCAGTTCCTCGATATGAATCGAGGTGTAGTAATCGTCCTTCACCAGCCGCTCGGAAACCAGGATCGCGTCCTCAAAGTTGTAACCGCGCCACGGCATGAACGCCACCAGCACGTTGCGACCCAGGGCCAACTCGCCCCGGTCTGTGCAAGGCCCGTCCGCGATTACCTGGCCCTTGGTTACCTGCTCTCCAACGTGCACGATGGCGCGCTGGTTAATGCAGGTGTTCTGGTTCGAACGTTTGAATTTGATTAGCGTGTAAATATCAGCCGTCACCTCGCGCGAGATGGTCCCATCGACGTTGTGATCGGCCTTGATGATGATGCGCTCGGAATCGACGTAGTCCACCACGCCGTCGCGCCGCGCAACGACAACGGCGCCGCTGTCCTGCGCGGTAGTGCGTTCCATGCCGGTCCCGATGTACGGAGCTTCGGCGCGCAGCAACGGCACTGACTGGCGTTGCATGTTCGATCCCATCAGGGCGCGGTTAGCGTCGTCGTTTTCCAGGAAAGGAATCAACGAAGCGGCCACGGAAACAAGTTGCTTCGGCGAAACATCCACATACTCGATGTCTTTGCGCAGCGCCAGGATGAACTCGCCGGCTTTGCGCGAAGCATTACGCTCATTGATGATGTAGCCAGTGCCGTCCAACTCGATATTGGCCTGGCCGACTACGTGTTTGTCTTCCTCCCAGGCGGTCTGGTAGAAAGGCCACGGTTCGACTTTGGCTTTACCACTGTCGGCGCTGATGCGTTTGTTTGCCTTCTCCACATCTTCGGCCGGCACATGATCGCCCGGCTTGAATTTCGTGTCGCCGCCGTTGATGACGCGGACGTACTCCATCACCCGCCCGTCGGTCACCTTACGATAAGGCGATTCGATGAACCCGAACTCATTGATCCGGGCAAAGCAGGAAAGGCTGGAGATCAAACCAATGTTCGGACCTTCAGGCGTCTCAATCGGACAGATACGGCCATAGTGCGTCGGGTGCACGTCGCGCACTTCGAACCCGGCGCGTTCGCGTGAAAGTCCGCCCGGTCCCAGGGCCGACAGGCGGCGCTTATGGGTAATCTCGGACAGCGGATTTGTCTGATCCATGAACTGCGAAAGCTGGCTGGAGCCAAAGAACTCGCGCACCGCCGCCGTCACGGGCTTGGCGTTGATCAGATCGCGCGGCATCGTGGTTTGCATTTCCTGATGGATGGACATCTTTTCCTTGATGGCCCGCTCCATTCGTTCCAGTCCGATGCGGAACTGGTTTTCCAACAACTCGCCCACCGCGCGCACGCGGCGGTTGCCGAGATGATCGATATCGTCCGCCTGGAACTCTGAAGGGTTCTTGCGCATCTTCAGAACGTATGCGACAACCTCGATGAAGTCGGTGGCCGACAGCAAAGGATCGTCAATGCGGTTGCGCTCCGGCTTGCCCATCTTGATGTTGAACTTCAGACGGCCCACGCGCGAGAAATCGAACTTGCGGGGATCGAAGAACATACCTTCCAACAGGCGATAGGCGGTCTGCACGGTCGGCGGATCGCCCGGGCGCATCTTGCGGTAAATCTCCAGCAGCGCATCGACTGGCTTGGTAATGACGTCCTTCTTCAGAGTCTGGGACAGCACTGACCCTACGGGGTCGAGCTCGGGAAAGAAGATCGCAAAACTCTCGATACCCGTCTTGGTGATCTCCTGGAGCTTGACCGGAGTGATCTCATTGTTGGCTTCCAGCAGTACTTCGCCGCTTTCGGTGTCCACCACATCGGCAACGCTGTACGCACCTTCAAGCTGGGAGATGTCAATTTCGACCTCGTGGATTTTGGCCTTGCGTAGACCTTCCAGAGCCGTCGCCGTAACCTTCTTGCCGCTCTTGACAATAGGTTCACCCCGGCCCTTCACGTCGTAGTCGACCTTCATGCCGACCAGACTGGTATTACCGGAGTCCGAGACCTGGATCAGTAGCCGCTCTTTCTTGATGCGGATTTCGTCAACTACATAGAAGGCCCGGAGCACGTCTTCGTCGCTGTACGAAGCATTCTTCACGGCATCCTCGAGCAACGAGTCGGTGCGGAAATCCCGACCGGTGAAATCATTGGTCAGCCAGATACCCAGGGCGCGCAGGAAAATCGTGGACAGAAACTTGCGCTTGCCGACGCGGACATACAGCAGGTTTTTCTGATCGTATTCGAACTCCACCCAGGAACCGCGGTACGGAATGATCTTGGCGATATACATCAGGCCGCGCTTGAAAAACACGCCGGGCGAACGATGCAACTGAGAGACGATTACGCGTTCGGTGCCGTTGATGATGAAGGTGCCGTTGTCGGTCATCAACGGGATTTCGCCGAAGAAGACCTCTTCCTCTTTGATATCGCGAATCGAGAGCGCTTCCGTGTCCGGATCCTTGTCGTAAACGGTCAGGCGGATCTTGACCTTCAGGGGCACGCTGTAACTCATGCCGCGCTCCTGGCATTCCTGCTGGTCGTGCTTGTGCTTCAGGCCTACCGGCTCACCGCAGTTGTCGCAGAGATGTGGACGGACCGCGTTGAAGGTGCCGCATTTGGAACAGAGTGTTTCACTCGGATTGAGCGGATTGACCTTGATGGTCGAGCTGCAGTTCTTGCAGTTCGAGCGCAGGTAGTTCAATCCCTCCAGGCGGCCGCACTTGCACTGCCAGTTGCCAATCTGGAATTCCACAAAATCAAGAGTCGCGGTACCGCGAAAATCAGAGATCGGAAAGACCGATTTGAAGACCGCCTGCAGGCCCGTGTTCTCTCGCTCTTCCGGAAGCAGATCCATCTGCAGAAAGCGATTGTAAGATTCGCGCTGAATCTCAATCAAATTCGGGATGCGCACCGAAGTCGCGATCTTCGAAAAGTCATGACGCACCGGCGCCTGGCTGGTTCGCCTTCCCAGACCGCTGGTAACTGTATCAAGCAGATTTCCCGATCCGCGCTTCGCCGTGTTAGCTAGCACTTCATTTTCGCGGTTGGATGTATCAATTGGATTTGCAGACATGAGTTCTTCCTTAAACGAGTAAGCCACTAGCCAGGGGCGATGCCTGGAGGTCCGGGGACTGAGGCTGGAACGGCCCGCCGCAGTTAAAACACACATATGCGGTCAGAGCGCACAATGCCCTGACCGCTTAGTAACCAAAAAGCGGTTCAATTTTGCTGATCAAATTTTCTGGGAGTAACGCCAGCGCCCTCAATACTCCCCCAAGTTAACCACTATCAACACGAGTGTCAAGCGAGCACAGGTATCGGGTGTGGGGTATCAGGTCACGGACTGACCGCGTCAGTCGTTTCCCTGACACCCGACACCTGGCACCCAAAACCTATTACTTAACTTCGACCGTCGCACCGGCATCCGCCAGCTTCTGACGAACGGTTTCGGCTTCTTCCTTGGAAACGCCTTCTTTTACTGCCTTTGGCGCGGCCTCAACGAGGTCCTTTGCTTCCTTCAAGCCCAGCGCGGTCACTTCGCGAACGACCTTGATGACGTTGATCTTGTTGCCGCCGGCGGCCTGCAAAATAACGTCAAACTCGGTCTTCTCTTCAGCCGCTGCAGCTTCGCCACCACCTGCAGATGCTGCCGGGGCCGCGGCCATAGCAGCGGCCGCCGCTGACACGCCGAATGCTTCCTCGATCATCTTCACCAGCTCCGAAGTCTCCAACAGGGACTTTTCCTTCAGAGCGTCAACGATTTCTTGATTTGAAAGTGCCATGATTACCTCATCCTCCTCAAAGGGTTCTTTGGTTGCTGTTCTATTTGTTCGAATCGCAGCAGGAGAACCCACGGGACTCTTTTCGAGCTACTGCATCGCAGCTGGAAAATCATCCGAAGCGCATCAGGCGATCTGACAATATCGCTGCGCTCGTTTTTCCGCGTCCGGCCCCACTGATAACATTTCGGATTGCGGATCTCGGATTCTTGATTCCGAACTCCCCAACCCAAACCATTCAATTTTCAAAGGATGCATAATCCGAATTCCGCAATTCGAATTCCGCAATCCCTACGCGGCCTTCTGGTCGCCCACTTGTTTCACCACAATCGCCAGATTGCGCGGCACGGCCGATATTACCGTCGCCAACCGCTGGGCCTGACAATTAACCAGGAACAAGATCTTCGAAATCAAATCTTCTTTCGAAGGCAGGCTGGCAATCGCTTCCAGGTCGCGCAACGCCACCACCTTGCCTTCGACGATCCCCACCTTGAAAGTAAAAATATCCGGATTGGCCTTGTTGAATTTCGTGATCGCCTTTGACAGGCTAACCGGATCTCCGGTGCTCAATGCCACTGCGGTCACACCCTTAAACTCTTCCTTGGCCTGCTCCAGCACGGTGCCTTCAGACGCCTTACGCGCCAGGGTGTTCTTCACCACCGAGTACGTGCTGCCGGCTTCGCGCAACTGGTTCCGCAGTTCCTGGTCCTTGGGAACAGTCATCTTTGTGAAGCTGATCAGCATTGCTGCCGAAGCTTGCTGAAACTGCTCGGTCAGGGCCTCTAGATCTTTCTGCTTTTGTGCTTTGGTCTTCATGCTCGCTCCTTGCGCCTACTTCACGTACGCCGCTTCATCCAGCAACACGCCGGGGCCCATGGTGGACGCCAGGTTCACCTTCTTCACATATTTGCCTTTGGCGGTTGCCGGCTTGGCTTTGACGACAGCTTCCAGAATAGCGCGCGCGTTGTCCTGAATCTTGTCCACATCGAACGAAACCTTGCCTATCGCCACGTGCACTACTCCCGTTTTATCGACGCGATACTCGACCTTGCCGGCCTTGGTCTCGCGCACCGCAGTTTTCACGTCAGGCGTTACCGTGCCGGTTTTAGGATTTGGCATTAGCCCGCGCGGTCCCAGAATCTTTCCCAGCGCCCCGACCAGCCGCATCATGTCCGGCGTGGCAATCAAGGCGTCGAACTCCAGCCAACCGCCCTTGATCTTCGTCACCATATCCTCGCCGCCAACAAAATCGGCGCCGGCCTCTTCGGCTTCCTTGATCTTTTCGCCCTGGGCGATCACTAAAACTGTTTTAGATTTTCCCAGACCGTGCGGCAGCACCAGAGTGCCGCGCACCAGTTGATCGGCTTTGCGAGGGTCAACCCCCAACCACATCGTCAGCTCGACCGTTTCGTCGAACTTCGCGAAGGCAATCTCTTTCACCTTCAGGGCTGCTTCTTCCAGAGTGTACTTTCGCGCTTCCTCAATCTTTTCGAAGGCCGCGCGATATTTCTTGCCGCGTTTTTTCATTCTGTCCTCCGAGGTGCAAACGAGCCGGTCTAAATTCGGATTGCGAATTTCGAATTTCGAATTTCGCTGTCCTCCGCCTCTCCCTCTCAAGTGATTGCGAATCCTGAACCGAATAAATCCGCATTCCTAAATCCGCAATCCGAATTGCACTACACTACCGTCAGCCCCATCTGCCGCGCCGTGCCCTCGATCGTCTTAATCGCGTTGCTCAGATCCGTGGTGTTGAGATCCGGCATCTTGGTCTTTGCGATCTCCTCGATCTTGGCGCGGGAAATAGTGCCCACCTTCTCGCGCTTGGGATTTCCGGAGCCCTTGGGAATACCCGCGGCCTTCTTCAGCAAATCGGCCGCCGGCGGCGTTTTGGTTTCAAAAGTGAATGAGCGGTCGGCATAGACCGTAATCACCACCGGAATCTTCAGATCAGGATCCAATTGCGCGGTCTTCGAATTGAAGGCCTTGCAGAACTCCATGATGTTCACACCGTGCTGGCCGAGCGCCGGGCCGATGGGCGGCGCCGGATTGGCCTTGCCGGCCGGAACCTGAAGCTTGATATAACCTGTAATCTTTTTAGCCATTGCGTTAGTAAACCGAGAACCGTAAACCGTAAACCGTCAAGCACGAAGGCTGTAAACCCTCCGTTCACGGTTCACGGTTCACAGTTCACGGCTTTTACTCCTCTTCAGTGAACGTAACTTTTTCGACGTCCAGAAAATTCAACTCCACCGGCGTCGAACGCCCAAAGATCGTGACCGTAACCTTCAAGGTCGATTTATCTTCATTGACCTCTTCCACCTTGCCGGTAAAGCTCTGGAACGGCCCGGACTTGATGCGCACCGTTTCGCCTGAGGCGTAAGAGAACTTCGGCTTCGGCTTCTCCGCCGCTTCCGTTACGTTGTGTACGATCTGGTCAACTTCCTGTGACGTCAGCGGCGTCGGGTTGTGCCCGCCTACGAACCCAGTGACTTTAGGCGTCGACTTAATAGCGTGAAAGACGTTATCGGGAATATGCCCGCGCTCATCACACTCAATCTCCACCAGCACATAACCGGGGTAGAACATTCGCGACGATTCGATACGCTTGTTGCCGCGCATCTCAACCACCGTCTCAGTCGGGACCAACACCTCGGTGATCTCACTCTCCAGATCGGTATCCCGGATGCGCGCCTTCAAACTCTCGCGCACTTTCTTTTCGTGCCCGGAATAAGTATGGAGTATGTACCACTGCTTCATTGAAAGAGCTTCCTTATCCATTAGGCCGTGCCCGTAAGCTTGTTCAGCAAATTCGAAAGCTGTGTCAGCAGAAAAGCCCAGATGTGATCCACGCTGAACAGATAGACGGCAAAGAAGATCACCGCCACCAATGTAATTAACGTCGTGTTCTGTACTTCTTTTCGCGAAGGCCAGGAGACGCGCTTCATTTCTGAGCGCGTATCTCTGAAAAACTTGCCAATGCGCGTGAAGAAGCTCTCGCGATCAACTATGCCGCGCTCGCGACGACCGCCGCCACCTTCGCTTCCGGCTCCGAAGGCCGTGATCCGAGGGGGCGGAGTGCCGATAGAGCCGCCAGATAATCCGGCCGACGTGTTTGGCCCGGACTCCAGCACGTCCGGCGCGATTTCAGTTTTTCCAATCTTGGCCACTAGCTTTTTATTCCGTTCCTTAAGCCACTGCACTGGCAGGGGTACCAGGATTCGAACCCGGACTTTCGGTTTTGGAGACCGACGTGCTAACCGTTGACACTATACCCCTCCATGAAGGGGCGTCGGGTTTCGGATTTCAGGTGCCGTCGAAGTGTTATTGCGACACCGGCACCCGAGACCTGGCACCCTTACTTGGTTTCCTTGTGCCCCGTATGCTTGCGACAGCGCCGGCAGAACTTGTTGAAGGCCAGGCGCTCAGTCGTCGTCTTCTTGTTTTTGGTCGTGGTGTAATTGCGACTCTTGCAATCACCGCACTGAAGCACAATATTGTCCCGCGGCATAAAATCCTCATTTCGATCTCAGATCTCAAATTTGAGATCTCAGACTTTAGACTCGTAAGCTATTCCACCAAACCAAACTATTCCGGCCAAACCCGTTCCACCAACGTGGTCAGTCGAGACTATTCCACGATGTCGGAAACCGTGCCGGCTCCCACCGTGCGGCCGCCTTCGCGAATGGCGAAGCGCAAACCCTTCTCCATGGCGATCGGTGCAATCAGCTCGATCTCCATCTGCACGTTGTCTCC
>JAWVFI010000029.1:0-25590 GCA_033856235.1 Blastocatellia bacterium
AGAAGCTGGCTACTTTGAAAACCGCCGCGGTTTCTTGACAGCCGGGAGATTAGACGCAAATCTGAAACTCAGGTCCAACATTTCAATCGAAGCGTGGGTCTAAACCATAATGGCCGCCTCCAAAAGAAAACCTGTTAAGGCTCCGCCGCGCGCGCCGGAGCAGTCCCTTGAGCGGGCCGGCGCCGCATCTTTGCAGATGTTCGCGGAAACTGCGGAAGCCGTCGCGGCCACCTCACGAAAGCTGGAAAAAACGGCCTTGCTGGGCGAATACTTTCGCCAACTTCAGGACGCCGACCTCGCGCGGGCCGCACGCTATTTGGCCGGTCATCAATTCGCGATGAGCGACGCGCGCACTACCAATGTGGGCGGCAGTTTACTGGCCAAATCGTTGAGCGAGGCCACCGGTTTTCCGCTTGAAGAGCTCAGCCCGCGCTACGTCCGGTTGGGGGACGCGGGCGAAGTCGCGGCTGAAGTCATACTCGAAGCCAGAGGTCCAAATCTTCCGCCGGGCCTGACCCTGGCCGAAACCGAATCCCTGCTGGCTTCGCTCAGCGAAACCCGCGGCACGTTGAATAAGCAGAAACTTCTGGTGGCAAAACTCAGCCACGCCACTCCGTTGGAAGCAAAATACCTAATCAAGCTATTGACCGGTGATCTGCGCATTGGTCTGCGCGAGGGGCTAGTTGAAGATGCGCTGGCGCGGGCCTTTAGCCAGCCGCTCGCCCAGGTGGCGCGCGCGAACATGCTGCTCGGCGATATAGGTGAAGCCGCCGTGCGCAGCCGGGCTGCGAATCTCGATAACATCTCCATGCGGCTGTTCCATCCCTTCAAGTTCATGCTGGCCACAGCGGCTGTGGATCTTCAGGACATCGCGCGGACGATGCCTGAGGAGTTTTTCGTTGAGGACAAGTTTGATGGTATTCGCGCCCAGGCGCATGTGACCCGTGAAAGGGTCGCTATCTATTCGCGAACGCTGGATGAAATTTCCCACCGCTTTCCAGAGTTAACGCCATCGTTACAACAGCTGCCGACCGACGCAATCATCGACGGCGAGATCGTGCCGGCCCGCAACGACGTGATCTTGCCATTCGCCGAGCTGCAGAAGCGTCTCGGTCGAAAACTTGTCAGCAAGGAATTGCTTGCCGCAACTCCGGTCATTTTCGTCGCCTACGATCTTTTGTACGCGGAGGGTGAGGTGCTGCTGGAAGAGCCGCTTGAAGAAAGATTGAAACGTCTGAAGTCTCTGGTTCGTCCGGATGGCTATCTACGTTTGTCCGCAGCCAAACGCTTTGCAGATGTTGCCAAACTTGACGACGAGTTCACCGGCGCGCGCGATCGGGGCAATGAAGGCTTGATGATCAAGGACCCGCGCTCCCCATACAAGCCAGGTAAGCGCGGCCGCGACTGGCTCAAGCTAAAGCGAGCCCTCGCCACGCTCGATGTAGTCGTGACCGCGGTCGAAGTTGGTCACGGAAAGCGCCGCCACCTGCTTTCCGATTACACGTTTGCCGTGCGCCGTTCGGAGGATAGCGATGAGTTGCTGAATATCGGCAAAGCCTATTCCGGATTGACGGATGCCGAACTCGCCGAGCTAAGCGAGTGGTTTCGCGCCCACACCCTGCAAGAATTTGCACATGGACGCGTGCGCCTGGTTCAACCCGAGGTGGTTTTGGAAGTCGCCTTCGATCGAGTTCAGGAATCCAAGAGACACAAGAGCGGCTACGCCTTGCGCTTCCCGCGAATTCTGCGCCTGCGACCTGATAAGAACGCATCAGAGGTCGACACCATCGAGACAGTCAAGAAACTGGCGGCGCTATAGACGCAGACCAGTCACCATGTCCGATTACTAGCTAATGGCGCGTAGTCAATCATTTGTTGATTTTGCGGCTACAGAAGCGTAGGATGCCCCGCGGATGGAGCCCTCTCGCCGGGCCCGCAAGTTTCACGGATTCCCATTTACACAGTTATGCAGAAGCAGCCATATGGCGGCCCGAAAGGGCACAGAAGGGACGAAATCGCCTAGAACATGAAGAGCAATTGCTCGCAAAGGCGGATTGTCAATGCAGTTATGGCATCATCTGTTGTCGAGTTGACATCAGATGACCCAGTCACCGGCGCCACGACAAGAGGCTGAGTATCAGGGAGGATCGGATCATTGGTACTGGGACCGTGAATATCGCCGGCCAGCGCTGGGAAACTAAGGGCGGTGATGAACAAGGCGACGGCACAGAATTGTCTAACGTGTTTCATTGAAACCTCCGAATAGTTAGTGGTTAAAGGGGGCGGCTGGTAATTGAAGTCTGGGACCAACCCTACAGTTACTGAAGTGCGCATAATAGTCGCGGAACCCAGCAGTTGCAAGCGCTATTGCTAATAATGGGAAAGGACGCAGTTACATGGAGTTAGACGCTCTGACCCTTAGCCAAATCACAGACCCGGCGCTAACGAAAGACCAAAGTGCTCTCCTGCGCTGCCAGCTTTCTGCAAAGCTGGTTATGTCGGGCCAGTACGACGCAGCTCGTGAAGTTCTGGGAGAGCTGTGGCAGGGAGTGGGAGAGCGGCCCAGGCTGGACGGTTTAAGTGAGAGTACCCAGGCAGAAGTCTTGCTCCGTACCGGCAATCTTTCTGGCTGGATGGGTAGCGCGGGCCAAGTCGAAGGGGCCCAGGAAAGATCGAAGAATCTGATCAGTGAGAGCGCTCGAATCTTTGAAGCTTTAGGCGACGAGGAAAAGGCCGCGGAGGCCCAGCTCCATCTGTCAACCTGCTATTGGCGAGAGGGCGCGCTGGACGAGGCCCGGGTAACTCTGCAGCAGCTGCTCGACCGGCTGGGCGATTCGCAAAGCGAAGTGAAGCTAAGAGCTTTGTTGAATAGCGGGGTAGTAGAGGCTTCCGCCGAGAGGTATCACAAGTCTCTGGAGATCCATCACCGGGCAGCGCCCTTGGTTGAAGCCAGCACTAACAGCGCGCTCAAAGCGAAGTTCCATCTGGAATTCGCGCTGGTCCTTAAGAATTTGGGGGTTAATGAGCGTCGCGAGGACTACATCGACCAGGCCTTGATGGAATACACGGCCGCGGCCTACCACTCCGAAGAAGCAGGTGACGTAAGATTCTGCGCGGTGATAGAAAACAATATTGGCTCGCTGTTGATGAATATCGGCAAAGTCAAAGATGCTCACAAACATCTAAACCGGTCGCGCCAAATCTTCGTTCGCTTGCGGGACAAAATTAATGTCGCGCATGTCGATGAAACTCGAGCCCGAGCCTGTATGGCTGAAGGGCGAAATGCTGAAGCGGAAAAGCTCGCGCGGAGCTGCGTGCGCACTTTGGAGAACAGCGACCAGCAAGCGGTGCTATCAGAGTTTCTCACGACGCATGCGACCACGTTAGCCCGCACTGGTCGTCATCAACAGGCTAGCGTGACTTTTCAGCGCGCCATTGAAACGGCGGAAGCGACCGGCTATTTGGAAGGCGCTGGCAAGGGGGCCCTGTCGCTGATCGAGGAGCTCGGCGACGCGGTGCCGGCCCGCGTAATCTACGACGCTTATTTACGCGCGGAAGAGTTACTGTCGCGTTCTGAGAACCAGGCGCTGCAATCCCGCCTGGGCCAATGCGCTCGCCGGGCACTGGCGCTTAGTCTCCGCCCATCCGCGGCCGTCAAAGATCCGGTCGTCACCGACGACACTTTTGCCGGCTGCTCGCTGGATGAAGAAGTTCTGCGCTTCGAAGCCGATCTGATAAAGAAAGCGCTGGAATCTGCTGATGGCAGTGTCACGCGCGCCGCCAGGCTCTTGAAAGTCACCCATCAGGGGCTGGCATTCATTCTGCAGGGACGTCACCGGCATTTGCTGGGGGCTCGTACGCCCGTCCGCAAGCGGCGGCGCAGCATCATGCGCGCGCAATAATTCTTGAAGAGCCGGGAGCGTTGGCCTCCGCATCTGAAATCGTTGCCACTTCCTATCGTTTTCCCAAATGTAACGTCAACAAACCCGCCCAAGGCGTTTCTGTTACGCACAGGCAACGCAGCCGGATGATTCGTGTTCGAAGAGCGAAGCCATTATAATTAGCTGATCGCGATATTCATGTTTCTCAATCAAAGGTCTATGTTCAAAACTGTTCACCGGTGTCTCATAAGAATTGCGTTGACTGTGATGACCGTCGCCGTCCTTGCTTCGTTGGTCACCGGACAATCACCGCGCCGCACTACGCGGCGCAAGACGACTACGCCCCCGCCCGCTGCGCCAGCTAAACCGGTGGAGAAACCAGCCCCGGTTTCCACTTCCGAAGTGCTCGCAACGGTGAATGGGCAGGCGATAACCAAAGATGAGATTGAGGCCGAGGTCCGCAGTGCTGTTACCAACGCCGGAGATCCGTTTCTAGAGTCTTTCTATCAGGATCCTGAGAAGGAAACCGCCGCTGCGCGCCAGCGCGCTTTGGAAGCGCGAATCAACTCGCTGCTGATTGCGACGGAAGCAAAGAAGCTGCGAAAAACCACTGAAGAATTTACCCAGATCGAGATCGCTAACCGCCTCCAGCCTCCCACTGATCAGGAGATTGGGGAAGTATTTGAGGCCAACCGCGCCACGTTCGGTTCCGCCGCGCTGGCCGACGTGCGTCCGCAGATCATCAACTATCTGCGAACGCGCCGCATGGAGGAATTGTATGCCAGTCTGGCTAACCGGCTGCGCATGACCAATCTGGTAACCAAAGGCGCTGATGTGAATGCTCCGAACCTGGCGCCGGGAATGGTATTGGCCTCGGTGGGCGGCACTGCCATTACGGTCGGAGTGCTGAACGAGCGCATGAAGCCATACCTGTTCAAGATGCGTTCCCGCATTTATGAGATTGAAAAAGCGATCCTTGATCGGAAGATCAATGACCTGCTTTTGCTGGCGGAAGCGGCCCGGAAAAATGCTCGGCCCGACGAGATTATCCGCACCGAGATTACGGACAAACACAAGCAGCCAACCGAAGCTGAGATCCAGAAGTTCTATGACGAAAACCGGGAAAGAATTCCCGGCGACCTGGCAAGTTCACGGGCGGCAATTTCAGCGTACCTGGAGACCCAGGACCAGGAGAAACTGGAACGCGCGCTGTCAGACCGCCTTCGGGCAGGGGCAAATTTTCGCCTCGTCTTGCAAGAGCCGGAAGCGCCAGTGCAGACGATCAGTATCGATGATGATCCGTCACGCGGAGATCGGAATGCTGCCGTCACGCTGGTCGAATTCACCGACTTTCAATGCTCGGCGTGCGGCGCCATGTACCCGGTGCTGGAAGAGGTCTTACAAGGATACGGAAGTCGCGTCCATTTTGTGCTGCGTGACTTTCCCCTGGCCATGCATGCCAACTCCCGCCGGGCGGCCGAGGCCGCAAACGCTGCCCACGCCCAGGGAAAGTTTTTTGAGTACATCAATCTGTTGTTCAAGAACCAGAACGCGCTCGACGACGACTCGCTGAAAAAATATGCCGGCTCCCTGGGGTTGGATCGAAAGAGGTTTGATGCCGAACTGGATAACAGCACTTATGCGGCGGAAGTCCAACACGATATTGAGGACGGCGAGATGTACGGCGTGGACAGCACGCCAACCATCTTTATTAACGGCGTCAGGCTGCGTGATTTTACGGCGGAGGGCATCCGCGCCGCCATCGATCGCGCGATGAAGAAATCTCCGTAACGTAAGTGTGCCATGTCGAAGGGACAGACAAGAGTGTCTGTGCTACGCCTTCTTCTTTCGGAAAATGCTGCAAGTCTGGGTAGGCGCCCATTGGGATCGACTGCTGGCCGCCCTTCCTCGATAGCCTTCAGTTCCTTCGTTCATCTTAATCATTATTGGTCTAAGTAGCTTCCGCGAGCGAGCCGTTTTGACTGTTACTCCCGGCGGTGTATCTTAGAAGAACCCCCGCAGTAAAAACATTTCGTGGTCCGATGAGGTGAGCCATGGGAATCTCGCTGAAGCCCGAACATCTGAAGCGCTACAAGGATATCGGGTGGCTGTTTATGAAATACGGACGGTCTGACCTGGTCAAACAGGCGGGACTGGACGAGGTGCTGGCCCGTGAAGATGACGGCGGCCCGGCGACGGAGCTGGTTGAGCCGAAGGCCGAAGAGCTGGCATCCGACTTTGAAAAAATGGGCCCCACCTTCATCAAGCTGGCCCAGCTACTTTCTACGCGCGCCGACCTTTTGCCGATTCCTTACCTGGAGGCGCTGGCGCGATTGCAGGACAACGTCGAGCCATTTTCCTTTGCGGAAGTGGA
This sequence comes from Blastocatellia bacterium, assembly GCA_033856235.1. Classification (GTDB taxonomy): domain Bacteria; phylum Acidobacteriota; class Blastocatellia; order Pyrinomonadales; family Pyrinomonadaceae; genus DASXRU01. Next base: position 6,256 of record JAWVFI010000029.1, read on the forward strand.
AGAAATAGTGACCGCCGAACTGGGCGTGCGGATCTCGAAGGCCTTTGATAACTTCGACGAAGTGCCAATCGCCGCTGCCTCCCTGGGTCAGGTGCACCGCGCTTCACTCCGCGATGGCCGGGAAGTCGTAGTCAAAATACAGCGCCCGGGAATTCGCGAACAGATCATCAAGGACCTCGAAGTACTAGCGGACATCGCAGAGTTTCTCGACACCCATACCGAAATGGGCAAGCGCTATGAGTTTCGCAACATGCTGGGCGAGTTTCGTAAGAGTCTGATGCGCGAGCTGGATTATCGCCAGGAGGCACGCCACCTCGAAACCTTCAATAACAATTTGAAAGATTTTGATTCGATCGTGGTGCCTTTGCCGATCGATGATTTCACCACCTCGCGCGTACTCACCATGGAGTACATTCGAGGCAAGAAAATCACCACCTTGAACCCGCTGGTGTGGGTGGATGTGGACGGCGTGCGCCTGGCTGAGGATCTCTTTCACGCCTATCTAAAACAGATTCTACTCGACGGCTTCTTTCATGCGGACCCTCATCCGGGGAATGTCTTTCTTACCGACGATCACCGCGTGGCCCTGATCGATCTGGGAATGGTCGGACACATTTCACCTGGGCGACAGGAAGAGCTCCTGAAGCTGTTGCTGGCGATTAGTTCCGGCAATGGCGACGAAGCCGCCGAGCAAACCATCCTGATGGGGGAAGCAAAGCCCGGCTTCGAGGAAAAGAAGTTTCGGCGGTTGGTTGGTGATCTGGTCTCCGAACATCAGGATACGAGCGTGGCCGAGATTGATACCGGACGCGTCGTGTTGGAGATTCAGCGGATCGCCGGCGATGTAAATTTCCGCTTGCCGGTTGAATTTACGATGATCGCCAAGGTGCTGCTCAACCTCGATCAGGTGGTCCACACTTTGGATCCCGGCTTCGATCCCAACGCCTCAATTCGGCGTAATGCCGCGGACATGATGCAGCAACGCGTCCTCAAAAGTCTGTCGCCGGCCAATATGTTCAATGCGGTCATGGAAACGAAGGGCTTTCTGGAGAAACTTCCGTCGCGACTGAACAAGTTTCTCGATACCGTGTCCCGCGATGAGATCAAATTCAAGGTTGACGCCATCGATGAAATCCTGTTGATGGAAGGGCTGCAGAAGATCGCCAACCGCATCACCATGGGGTTGATCCTGGCCGCCCTGATCGTCGGCTCAGCGATGCTGATGCGAGTCGAAACATCATTCAAGATCCTGGGTTACCCTGGGTTTGCGATCATTTTCTTCTTGATCGCCGCGGGCGGCGGCATTGTTCTGGTAATTAATATTCTCTACAACGACGAGAAGTCCAAGAAAGATCGCGATTCAGCCAAGTAACCATTTATTTCAGGCGTTCACGAACAAACTCTGGCGCCGTTCGGCACATCAAAGCAGGACGCGAAACGGGATTTTCGTTCGGCTTTCCGTCCCCGATGGACGTCCAAGAGATCGGCGGTTCGAAGCGTCTCAAAGGTTCTTTCTCCTGATAGGATTTTAGGGTCATTCCATTAAGTTTAACCGCGTTGACAACCAGCAGGCCGCACTATAGACTACCTGCCGTCGGATGGGCGCGGCCCTCGCCTTTTTGACCGTGGGAATGACCTCACTTTCAATGATTTCAAAGAGCAGTCGAGCCTGCCCAGATTGTTTTAGGAGTATTACGATGCACAAACTTATCGTCGCCGTCTTTGCTTTGGTGCTCGCCGTCGCGAGTGCAGCAGCCCAGTCGCCGACGCTGCGAATTGTTACCGAAGATCCCCATCTGCCGGCGGATCTGTTTTACGGTAACGTAAAGGTCAAACCGTTGCGCCTGCGCCCCGGAACCAACGTCCCGATCACCATCGACGACACGGATTTCTTCGTCAACCAGAATTACGTTGATTTCCTAAATCGTTTTCCCGATCAGGGCGGGTTTGATTACTGGGTGGGCACATTTGCACAGTGCGGCACCAACCAGACTTGCATCAGTGACCGGCGGGTGCGCGTGAGCGCGGCATTCTTTATCGAACAGGAGTTTCAGGATACCGGCTCATTTGTTTACCGCTTCTATCAAGGTTCGTTGGGACGTCATCCCACTTACAAAGAATTTATGCCTGACCGGCGGTTGGTAATCGGCGGCTCGTCGCTGGAGGCCAAGAAGGCAGCTTTCGCGGAAGCATGGGTGCAGCGTCCGGCTTTCCTGGCTCTCTATCCGGCCAGCCTGACTAACTCCCAGTTCGTGGACGCCATACTTCTGACTTTGAAGAATGGCGACGGAGTCGTTCTTGATCGGGGCCAATACATTAGCGAACTTGACGGGGGGGCTACTCGGGGCCAGGTTGTGAGGCACATTACGGAAAATCAAACCTTCGCCAGTAAAGAGTACAACTCGGCCTTCGTCTTGATGCAGTATTTCGGTTACCTGCGACGGGATGCGGAACAGGGTGGCTATGATTTCTGGCTTAATGTGCTGGACAATCGCGAACCGAATAACTACCTCGGCATGGTTTGCTCGTTCGTGACCTCAGCCGAGTTTCAACTCCGGTTCGGTTCGAACGTCACGCACTCGAATGCGGAGTGTGGTGTGTATTAAGAAGTTATGAAACGATAACTTGAAAAAGGCTGGCAGCTCGCCAGCCTTTTTGTTTGGCAAAACGCAGAAGACGAATCAACTTCCCCTAGCGAATCGCGCTATGGCTTCCGAGTAAACTTCGCGAGTCAAACGAGCGGTTTCCGCCCAGGAGAACATGCTGGCGCGCTGCTGCCCGGCCAACGAGAGTTCCTGCTGCCGCCCCTGATCCTCAATTACATCGCGCATGGTTCTCGCCAATTGCGAAACATCCTCAGGAGCTACAAGGCAAGCGGCCCTTCCTGTTACCGCTGCGATGCTGGGAATTGCGCTGGCAATCACGGGCGCGCCGCAGGCCATAGCTTCCAGAACCGGTAAGCCAAAACCCTCATACAGCGACGGGTAAATGAAAGCCCGGCATGAGGAATAGAGCGCACATAGTTCTTCATCAGTAAGGTAGCCGGTAAACTTAACTGACTCTTTCATCGCAGACGTTTCGACAAAATCAAACAAATCCTGTGTTAACCAACCCCGCTTGCCCGCCAGCACCAGTTGCAAAGTTCCGGGGCGCCCGGCCGCAACCTCCGTGAACGCCTGTACCAGCCGTAGCAGGTTTTTGCGCGGCTCGATCGTGCCTACATACAAGAGGAAATCATCGCCAATCCCCAGGCGCTTTCCAACAGCAAGCGTTTCGGCGGACCCGAGACGGCGAAAAACGTTTCGGGGCGCCTCCGGCACAGCAACTACTTTTGCGGCAGAGATTTTTAGATGTTCACATACCTCCTGCCGCACACTTTCGCCGGGAGTGATGATCATGGTGGCCGCTCGGGCCATCAGCGGCAGACGGCGATGCGCCCTCTTGACGCGAGTTTTTTCGTGAACCTCCGGAAAGAGGAACAAAGACAGGTCGTGAATAGTCAGGACTGTCGGGCACTTTTTCCAGAGGGGCACTTCGAAGTTCGTGCCATGAAAGAGATCGAACGAACGCTTTTGCACATAGCGGGGTAAACCAATGGTCCACCAATGGCGCGTGATCGACCCGACATTGGCCCGGATGAATTTGAGATTTGGCGGCGCTCCGTTTGAAGCTCCACTGTCGCCGGGCAACGGCAGGAAGGCTAACGGGGAAACGATTTCGACCTCATCAGCAGAAGAACCGGCGGCGAGGGCCCGGGCAAGTTCCAGCGTGTAGTGGCCCACGCCAGTGAGTTCTTGATTCAGAGGAATACCGTCGAGGGCTATGCGCATTAACTTCGGGCTTGAAGATCGTTGTGGGCGCTATTGAGGCAAGCAACAGGTTTGCAAGTCATCGGCGTGTTCCCTCCAGGGCGCCGATTTCGGCGGCGATGCTGGTGAACATTGATTCAGGCGCCGCTCCCAATAGTTCAATGGCCAGATCTCCCACCTGCTCTGCAAGCTTCCCCGCCGCAGCGTGAGCTCGAAACAATGAAACCTCGGCCGCAAACTCCAGCAAGCTGGCGGCATAATCTGCGGGCGAGTGGTCCTGTCTCAGAACCTCAAACCCTGCCTGTCCCATACGCGCAAAGCGTTCGGGATCGTCCAGGAACGCGCGCAGACTCGATTGAATGTCGGCCACTTCGTCAGCCCCGGGACGCACGAATGCTACCGTTGCGGCGGGGAGGGTCGCGTACCAACCGACATTGGTTACCAAAGCCGGAAGTGCATGCGCCCAAATGCGCAACTGGCTGCCGGAAGCCTCGCCCATGGTGGGATAACGAAGATTGATTGCCAGGTCCGCTGCGGCCAGTGCTTCGTCCAGGGCAGCCTCCGCAGTAAACCCGTGAAGCGTCACTATGTTTCTCAATCCCAGTGCACGAATCCGCGCCCTAATCTGTTTTTCGTCGTCAAGAATGGCGCCATAAATATCAAGTCGGAACTTGTCACGCTGCGGGAAATCAGCCAGCGCCTGCAGCACCGCATCCAGCCTCCGGTTGCGCCCTATATAACCAAACAGGATCAGGCGGTAAGGCGTCTCTCCCTTTCTGCTTCGGCTATGGGGCGACGCGTTACCCACTGGCACGGCAAAAGCCAGCGGCAAAGAAAGCAACGGCGGCGCCCCTGGTTGATTAAGTGACTCAAAGGCGGGTTGGGTATGCACGACGATGCCAAGAGCGTTCTCAGTCGCCAATTCAGTCAAAGGATACTGCTCCGCCATGTCATTAATATTTTGACCTTCAGAGTTAAAGCATTCGTAACCGTCGCGACGGCCGGCTGGCCCATAGTAATAGTCCATCAACTCCAGATAGCCGGGAAGGTCACGCCACTGCACGCGATAAAGGCCGTCGAAAAAATGGTGCAAGCTGATGTCATGCAGGACAACCACGCCCGCGTGTTGTCGGGCAATTTGCCAAATAGAACCGTGGAAGAGCGGGTTGTTTCCGATGTTGTAGATACAAGCATCAGCGCGATTAAGATCAGGCCACGGCATCCGATTCAACTCGTAGGAGCGCACTTCAGCGAACTGCTTCAGCGTTTGGTCCCACTTTGGCTGATCAGTCCACAGTGTGACTTCCGCCCGCGCGGCCAGCCCCGGCAACACGCGCGTGGTGAAGTGGCCGATATCAGTCGGCGCCGGAGGTAACGGTGAAAACCAATTCAGTTTCATGACAGCAGCTTTCGCACAACTTCTTCCCAACTAATCCCCAGCCCATCATAGAGCGCGCGTCCCGCAGCGCCCATTTCCCTGGCTTGGCCGGGGTTTTGCCAGAGGCGCTCCATCGCGGCGCTCAATTCCTCCGGAGTCGGGCCGGCGATCAATCCGGTCTCACCGTCGCGCACAAATTCCAAAGGCCCGCCTGAGTCAGTGCAAGTAATCACCGGTCTCGCCGCCAGCATCGCTTCGAGCGTGACATAGCCGTAGTCCTCGTCAATTGGCGGATAAAGAATTCCCCGGGCGCGCGCGTAGAGATCCCGTTTCGCCTCCTCGGAAATCTGGCCCAACCACTCCACTCGATCGTGGACTCGAAGTTTTCGCGCCAACGCCTTTAACTCGCTGGCGTAAGCGGGATTGTCAGCGGTGCCGGCAAAGCGAACGCGGACTGCCGCGCTGGTGAGCGCTAATGCTTCCAGCACCAGGGCCTGTCGTTTAGGCAGACAGAGGCGGCTGGGAAAAAAGAAATAGTCCTCAGGGGCCGCGGAAAAAAACTGCTCGGCGTGCGGGGGCGGATGATAGAGCGGTGTGGAATTAATGCCGCAATATTCTTGCAAGCGCGCGGCGACATTCACGGAATTCGCAAATACTTTGCTTGCCTGACCGATGATGCGGCGATCAGCTTCGCGGATTGCATCGCGCACTTCCTGCCCATTGGGAGAAAAAATCAAGTCGCCCAGCGGATGGTCCCAAAGCTCGTAGGCGGTACGAAACTGGTGCAGAATCCAGAGGACCTTGCGTGGATGAGGAATCAAGTAAGCTGGAAACTTAAGACCGATTAGAAGGTCAACCGGCAGGCCCGCTACTTCCGTCAGATCCAGCAGCCGGCAAGCGAGCATGTGTTCGAGAATTTTTTCGGGCGGATACCATTTGAATGGAACTGCGACAATCTCAGCCTCATGACCCGCGCCCACGAGCGCATTACGTAGTCCTTCCGCGTGGGCTTCGGCGCCTCCGCGAATGAAAGGAACGTGGGTGGTAGCAATCAGGATACGCATGCTGGACGATGGACGGCGGACAATAGACGATGGGAAGTTTATGATTTTAAGTTGGTAGTTATCACTTGAGAACTGATTTCCGCATGGCCTGAAGTTTTCGTGCCAGCGTCTGACCGGCGGAATCCAACTGCCGCACAAGCGCGGGGTATTCTTTCAGGTATCCCCGACGGCGGATAATGTGCTGGCATGCGACGGTCTCCAAAAGAGAGCGGATCGCCATCGCCAGGAACCTACCTTGCTCCGGGTCACTCTGTCCGGTAGAGCCCTCCGCAATATTCAAAGCAATCGAGGTTGCAGCTCGCTTGATTTGCGAGACAAGTTTGTATCTTTCAGACGGCGGGAGCTTGTCAGCCGCATCATAGATCAGATCGAGGTAGTCCAAAGCCAGTTTGTAAATTTCTAGTTTCTCGAATTTGTACATGTTGTCCCTCCTTTCATCAGTGAGTCCGATTGCTATTGCTAAGCACCCAGACTCCGAAAAAGGGTGCGACATGGTCCATCGTCCGACGTCCATCGTCTATTGTTCTAACTTCTCCAGCCAATCACGGCGTAATCCATCGGGCCGTAAAAGTATTGATTGAACCGCTTTGCCAGGTCGGTCCCGCCCTTCACCGGAGCCTCGTCCGAAGGGTTCATTTTTAGAATCTGTACGTCTTTAAACCCCCGCGACTCAATCAGGAACTTTAGCACTGGGCCAGGCAAGGGATTGCGATGGGTAGGATCGAAATAGAAATTGCAGGAGCCAACCAGGATGTTTTCCGGATTGGGCGTTTCGAAAATCACCGCTCCGCCTGACACTACCACCCGGACAGTTTCATCCAGGAAGGCCACCAGAGTTTCAACCGGTAAGTGTTCGACAATATGAAAGCCGGTCACGGCGCCAAGTGAGGAGTCGGGCGTGCGGCGCAGGTAGTCGAGCAGCTCTGCTTCCGCAACATTCAGGCCAAGCTCGCGTGACTTTGCGACCTGCATGCGGTTCGAATCAATGCCGCTGGCGACGAGGCCCTGCTCCCCTAACAGTTCCAACCACTCGCCCCGGCCACAGCCGACATCCAGGATGGGTTTGTCGTCAGCGCCGATGCCGGCGTTGATAACCAGCGGCAGATAAATACGCAGACGATCTTTGATCTCTTCCCGGCTACCGCGGAATTGTTCTTCAAGCGCGACGTAAAAAGCATCAAGGGTGTGGTCTGCTTCCCGGGCCATCGACTGCAAGTAGCTTCCGTCTTGCGCATCGGAGACTTGCTCAGCCGCTTTCTCCAGTAGCACGTTGGCGCGTTGCGCCTGGAGCACCAACTCAGAACGAATCTCTTGCTGCTTGGCAAACACTCGTGCCAATTCCCCTCGTAACTCTTTCGCCAGCAATTCAAACCTGGTTTCCCGCTCAGAACTCTGTTTCCCAAGCCGCTGCTCCAGCGCGTTGCCTTCTTCGCGAAATTGAACCTGGCTTGCCTCGATTTCGCGCCGCTGGTTATCGATGAGCACCTGGAAATGCTCGAGCTGGGCATGCGTGCGGGACAGGTCCTGCTGCAATTCGGCAACAAAACTCCCGAGGCGCTGCTGTTGTTCAGTGGCAAATGACGCGGCCCGCTGTTCATGGTCCCGGCCAACGGCCGCCAGCGCCTGTTGGTGTTCCGCCGCGAGGCTTGCTACACGTTCGCGCTGTTCATCCGCAAACGAATCCAACGCTAGACGGTGTTGTTCGACTAGAGCTTCGAGTCTCTGATGGCGCAGAACCATTGCGTCCGCGTGTTGCCGGTGTTCATCCTTGACGCTGTCCAGATGCTGTATCTGGTCGTGAGCCAGGGACGCCATTTCTTCCTGCTGCCGCGCCAGTGAGGCCGCCTGTTCCTGCTGTAGCTCGGCTATCCGGAGCGCTGATTCCTGGAGTTGCACCAATCCGCCGGAGACTTGGCTGGCGAGAGTAACCAGCGCTGCATTCTCGCGATTCGAGTAGTCGGCCATCTGCTCCTGTTGCGCCAGCACGTGCGCCTCGAACTGTTGCTGATGGCGAATTGATTTAGGAAGGCGAGCCAATCCCACTGCCAGGTTTAGCAGATAGCCAAGCACCGGTACCTGATACGAAAGTCTGATCGCCGCGGGAAGAAGCAGCCCATCGATCTGGACTCTCTTGGCGCGACCTTCAGTCGAGTAACGCAACCGCGCCAAAATATCCATTTTGTTCAGCCGGCCGCTGCGCAAACCCTCGATGAAGGCTCCGTAGCCGGTGGCATCGGGCCCACGTTTGAGGATGGCCCGGTAGGCATTCTGAATAAAGTTACGGTCACTGTATTTCAGCAGGTCATTGACATGATAGTGGTCGTCGGGATGCGGCGTGAACGAGGACTGTAACACCAAAGGCTCGCGCCGGAGTTCAGTAACCTGCGCAAGTATCCGGGCTGGATTCTCTGGTCCATCTCGATCAATCGCGGAGTGGTCCATCGTCTCGGTGTCAGTCGCGCGCATCCGCCGGCGCGCCCCGACGCGCATCCGGGCAACCAGTCGCTCAATACTAAAGTCTGCAACACTCTTCATCGCTATTCGAACGCATTCAGGACAGACCGACGCAGGCAGAGAGGCTACGAGTTAACTTTATGAGGTGTCAAGCCGGACTTGATTCGCAGAGAAACAAGAAGCCCGCGCGACTGAGGATTCGCGCGGGCGTAAGCGGGCCGCTCATTAAGAGAGAGGGTAGCTTTAGTTAATCTGTATTCGCGGCGCCGTGTCCGCGGGGCGACTGGTCACGGTACCCACCGAAATAATCACCGGAACATCTCCTGCGCCCGCGAGACTGGCGGGCAGCCTGACGTCGACCTTGTCGAAGCCCGGCAAGTCCGTGGGTCCCACGAAAATGATACTGTCGCCAGTGATATCGGTTGTCCCAATCCTGACAGTAAGCGTCGTCCTGCCAACATTCCGCACGCCGGTTACCTTGAACTCCAGCACGGTAGCCACCGTGGCCCCGGTCGAATCAAGCGAGGTCACCGTAAAGGGTTCGCCCAGACATCCCATGGTCAATGAGTTCGTGATGTTGCAGGCGATGGCGCGACCGCCAGGTCCGTTGGTAGTGGTAAAGATATCCGGTTGGGTAGCCACGATGACCAGAGTCCCGCGAATCTGAGCGTCCGTTCCGGCCCCCTCATTATGAATGTTAATGACAATGGGATAGGAAGTACTGCCCGCGGTAGTGTTCGCAATCAAACCGATGGGCACGACAAAGTTGATCTCAGTAGAGCTAACCCCATAAATCCCGGCTGCGGCGCCGTTGATGGCAACCGACACGCCGTTGAGCTCGATCGGAAGTGCGGGTGAACGAGTTGTCTCGGAGGCAGCATTGCTCGGCACCATGACGCTTGAAGCTGCCAGCGGCACGGTGGCGCGGGCAATCGCCAACTCGCCGGCAGCCAAGCCGGGTACTACGAGTGTCGCCGGGCTCGGCGTCGGTGTCGGACTCGCGCTAGGATCAGCTACGCGAATTTGACTGGCCCCGGTAAAGAGCGAAAGCGTCCCGTTTAGCTGGCTCGGGGCCCTGGGACTCAGTTGGTAGTATGCCTCGGTGCTTCCGTCCGGGTTTCCACCACCCAGCTCGCGTGCCCCCAGGCTGAAAGCTATGCGCCGTCGCGTCTCACTCAGAAACGGTCGCACGCCCAGGACTGTCAGCCCGCCCGGAATATTTGTTAAGCGGGTGAATGGTCCCGCGGTCGCTGCCGGAAGCGGCGCCAGGAAAACCTGTGGCGCTCCTCCTGAATTCAACCCCTCAGCTTCCTTGCCTGTCTCGGGGAATGATCCGTCAGTTCGAAAATTTTGGAATGAAGCGAAAGCCACCGAGCCGGGAGTTAGACCCGTATAGTCGGTGAAAGTCGGGAAGTGCAGAATATCCTGGGAAACCGTGGATCGCTGGCCCACCTGAGTGAATACGTCCGTGGCCACGTTATAAACAAAGGTCACGTAAACCTGCGTGATCGAGCCGTTGGCCTTGGGATCGTTCGCCAGCGATTCGAACGCCAGCAGACTGCCGTCCCGGCTGACGCGGCGGCCAAAGCTGAAAAGATTGATCGTCGAACCGGTGGCATCGTTTTTCGTCCTGGTTACCTGGCGCGTGACGCCAACGCTGCCCGCGGTGTAGGTCGCTAGATAAATCTCAGCATTGCCTTTTCCGCCGCCGTCGTCGTTTTGTGCGCTGAGATTGGCATTGGAAATGAATGCCAGCACTCCGGATGATCCGCCGGAAAGCGAAGGGTTCTCACTGAATATGGGTGACGTCAAAGTCCCGGCTGGCGTGTTCGTGACTTGGGTAAAGGTTCCCGTGTCGCGATTGAACAGGAAAATCTCGGGATTGCCATTTACGTCTCCCGTATGAACCAGATCATCGCTGCGCACGGTGACAAACGCTATCAATCGACCGTTATCGCTAATGGTAGCGTCGCGATTATCGTCAGCGACAAAAGGAAAAACATCGTCGGCAGTAGAAGTTGCTGAGAGCCCGGCACTGCCAGGGCGCGGCGCGCTGCTGGCGCCAGTATTAGTAATCTTAAAGAAGGCGCCTGCGCTCAGGTCCTGAAACGTGGCCTCCGCACCGGTTGATAAATCGGCAATCTCAGTTGCTGAGAATTCGTAAACCCAAACTTCCTGATTCGTCAGATTCGTAGCCAATGTCGTCAGAACAGATCCATCGAAGTTGCCGGGCGTCGGGGCGTTCGAGCTAAAGACAATCGAATACAGGCGAGATCCGCCGGCTAACGGCGGCGCCAAACTGATGATCGGACGGTTGTTTCCGATTTCGATCTGGACCTTCGTAAAGTCAGCCGGGGTCGGAGCTGGCGTTGGCGTTGGGCTGGCACCGGGTGTCGGCGTAGGCGTCGGAGTCGGCGTACTGGTCGGGACGATCGGTACGTTCTTGGTATTGGTTATCTGAAAGATGCGTCGCTGTGCATAGTCAAACAGAAAAATTTCCCGGTTGCCGTCGGCGTTGTTCAGGGTGGCAGTCTTCTGAGTGGCCAGGTCGCCGTTGGATTCGATCACGACGAAGCGGCCGTTGGCACTCATATCCCCGGCGAACGAGGCAAACGGGTTGTTCGCCGCGCCTGCTGTAGAAGACGTGATCTGAGCCAGGAACGGATCTGGGGTCGAGCTGGGTGTTTGGGCCTGAACCAAAGACAGGGCGCCCGCCACCACCAAAAACGCGATTGCGGCGCACGAGGAACGAAAAGCCAGTTTCACCAATTGCCTCCGGATAAAGACGACTACGATAGTATTAGAAACCTATGGGGAGTCCTGAAAGCGGCTGAATACACCGCGCATGAAAACGCACAGTCTAGCGGCCAAAGACAGCCATTCTATGCATTAGGTCATTAGATCGCAAGTTGACTAAGGTCTCGCTACTCAGCTTGCCGTAAAGCCCAATCTCATTAGCACCTGACTTCAGTCAGGTGAGACCCAGCGTCCATTTGACCCCGAACCGTTTTAACGGTTTTCCCATAAACCGTTGAAACGGTTGCCATCGCGGTCTTGCCATTGGATCACCGCACTGAAGTGCGGTGCTAATGAGATGTCAAAGTGTTGACGATATATAGATGTGCTCTGGACTTCCCGCGTTGCTGGAAATTGACTGTTTCCTATCAGTGCACCCCGGAGCACGACGCGTTCGAACGAGTGAAAACCGGGCTGAATCGCTGCTGATATTCCTGGGAAGTGATAAAAGAACAAACCATGCCCCGATAATTATTCACTTCGCGATTGTTCAGCACATCCAGCCAGAAATCATAGCCGCCCTTTTCGGCGTCCCGGCGTAAATAGCCAAAATACTCCATTAATACCCATGCCGGGTTGTACTCCCGGGTCTTGAAGTCGGGAATCTCAATCAGGCTAAGTAATACCTGAGCGCGCGTTTTGCCGCTTCCCATAGCGTCGATCTCCGCTTGGCGTTGCGTCGCATAGGCGGGCGCGGGCAAACCGGCCTTATCGAAGAGAGCATTTACAAACGGCGCGTTCGTCATCGAATTCGGATACGCCGCCAGAAACTCGGGACGCTGCACAAAGGCATCGGCATAGTCCACTGTGCTCTGCGCCAGCCCGGTTCCGCCTACCAGTAAGGCCCGGTCCACCTTGAACTTCGAATACTTTAGATTCGCGCGATTGGTTGCGGCCGGGTCATCCGGTGTTCCCGACCCCGGCCAGGTTCCGTAAGCAGCGCGATAGAAACGATAGACTACGTAACCGGTCTCCTGAAATTCCTGCTCGACAAAGAAACTGCCACTGACGCCAATTCGACGATCCTCAATACACGCGGCGTTGTTGCCGCATTTGGCAATCTCGTTCCTCCAGTAGTCGAAGCCGCCGTCATCCGGCGCCCGGTTGAGAAAGTCGAAGTAGTGCTGCGCGACAAAGACACCCGTATCGTCAATCGGGTTACGCAGCACCTTGGGCGTGAAGGCAGCGCTTTGGGCGTTGGTCAGAGTCTTATCGGTGGTTTCTGAAGTCAGCGCATCAATCACATAAGCGTCAGGCTCGCCTGCCGAAATTCCGACTACCGGTCTCAGGTTAAGATTGCCGCTGCCATACCGGGTCTTCACGGTGCCGTCCGCGCGCAACTCAATCTCGAAGTTGATCGGATTTCCCGCATCAAAATCCACGCCCTGCCAGCGAAAAATTATTCGCGTGGCATCCGGCTTTTTGACATAGACGTCGGCGTCTGCCCTTCTGGTGGTGCGCAGGTCGAGGTCATCCCACATGCCCGCGATCATTTTGTACCGCGAGAGGTCCCTGCTTGAACTGCCGGAATCATTTCCCGATCGCGCCGAAAAATAGAGGGCGCCGTTGGTTGAAATTGTGACCGTGTTGTAAATCTGTCCGAAGTAAGGAAAGCCAAACGGCAGTTCGAAATCCTGGCGATAGGCGTCGTCCTGCGTGAGACCCAGCGCTGCTCCGCCGGCGGAAAGGGCGGCGGGCGTGTTCAGGGCCGGCACGTAAGGACTGGCGATAGTCGGATCGATTGTCACGGAAAGTGTTGCCGGCACTCCTTCATTACCCAGGTTGTCAAACTCGCGGATACGAACTGTGCCCGAGGTGTGTTGATATGGAATCGTGAGAGTTTGCGATTGCACCGTTCCCGCGGGAGGCGGCACCATGGATGTCAACTGCGATACGCTGCCGCTGGATTGATCGGTGAAACTGATTTCATAAAGCGATGCCTGCCCGGTGCCGAGATCATCGCCGGAAGCGGTCCACGACACATTCACGGTGCGCCCATTCTGGGAGACGAGCTGAAGACCAGTCGGGGTCCCCGGGGGCGTCGTATCATTTTCCGCAAGGGCGTCCAGTGACTTCTTAACGTTCAAACGCCGGGCTGTCAGTGTCTTGCCCTGTAGCGCGGGAACAACGTCCCCATTGAAGATCAGCGCCGCGCGCAGCTTACTCAAACTTAAGTTCGGCTGCGCGGCCCAGATGAGGGCAGCCGCACCCGAGACGTGGGGCGCGGCCATCGAGGTTCCGCTTTGCACTCCGTAAGCATTGCCCGGCATGGTGCTCATGATGCCGGTGCCGGGCGCTGCCATGATCACCGACTGCGCGCCGTAGTTGTAGATCTGCTGATCAGTTTGATTGGTGGCAGTAACCGCGATCATGTTGGGCAATGAATACCCCGAGGGGTAGTGCGCCACTACATCATTGTCGGTGAATTCATTGCCGGCAGCGGCTACGAAGAGGATGCCCGCCTGATTAAGGGCGGTGATGGCATCGGCCGTGCTCTGAACGAATGCTCCGTTGCCATAACTGTTATTCAGCACGCGAATGTTCGCACCCTTCGTCCCGCCCGAACTGCTCCACAACTCGCGCATCTGCTTCGCATACGCGAAGGCCTTGATAGCGTCGGCATCGGTTCCATTGGCTGCATTCATGAATCGAAGCGACATCAGGCTGACCTGCCAGTTGACGCCCACAACGCCTTCGTTGTTGTTACCCCTCGCGCCAATGGTCCCGGCCACGTGGGTACCATGGAATTCCGAAGTATTGCCGCTGAAGACCGTACCGGAGTTGTCACGAAAATCGTAACCGTGAATATCGCCCGTTATGCCAGGGATATCACCACCGCCGGCGGTGGGGTTGGTCCATATATTGTCGACCAGATCTGGATGGTTGATGTCGATTCCCTGATCTACCACGCCCACGACCACTCGGGGATTCCCGTAAAACGGCTGGGCGCTGTCAGAGCTTCCTCTGATCGTGTCCCATGCCTCCTGAGCCTTTATTTTCTTCAGTCCATACAGCGAATCATCTAAAAACTTAGGATCATTAGGATCCGCATCCGGATGAAAAATGTAGTTAGGTTCCGCGTACTGCACATCCGCACGGGCGTTGAGGGTCGCGATCGCTGCCAGCGTGTCTTCCGAGTTAACGTAAGCCAACCGCAAACCATCGACCAGATCTGAGCCCGCGAAGCGCTCCACCCGCATTAGGATTTGTTTTTGATTTTGTAGCGGCGTGACGCCTTGCCGCAATGTTGCAATGTGGTCACTCGCCAGTTCCAGATAGGACGTGCCTTCAATCGCCTTCCCTTTCTTGAACCGCACTAAGGCTTCGCCGGGAACAAACTCGGGCTTTTTGGGTTTCCCCGAAGGCGCTGGGTTCGGATTGGGGGCGGGAGATTGAAACGTGGCTTTTGAACCCGGCGGCAACACGATCGCCGAAAGAAGCAAAAGGCCCAACAGCAGGCCCAGGAGGACACGGTGTGAGGCCGCCAGCCTCTGCAGAAACGCGAACAGCATGAAGGGAAAAACTCCTAAAAGCTCCGGGATATTTCAGTCACGCGAACGATGCCGGTCTCATACCGGCAGCTAAGAAGCCTGCGGGCACATCTTCGTTGCTTAGCTACCCGCAAATCAAGGCTCTGAAATCAGTTATGGCTTTTTTATTTACTCCGGACTATGCAAGGACCCAGCGCCGGCGAAACTATATACCAACTCCCCCAAAGTTCACAGCGCGGGACCTTGCTCTCTTGACCAATCAAGCCCCCAGCCCAAGTGGAAACAATTCTGTTGGACAGTATCTTGAATCGGGATTACTCTCCCCACGCTCACAGTATTCATTGTGTGCGACTTCCATCGCGCAAGCCCATATCAACGAATCAACGCAACGCGGCGCGAACTGCGCCGGACAGGGAAACTAAGCTATTCGAGAAGCCTCGCAGCGACAACCCTATCAGTTGCCGGCAAAACCCACGCTGGTGATGCGGCTGATGGCTGGTTTATGGTTTTCAATAACGGTGGGTATTGTGGCCTTCAGCTGGGTATACCTCGAAAAGCCGCCCCGCGATCTGCCTATTTTCTTGTGGTTCGTCATACTTCCCACTGTAATCGCTGGATTGTGCGGCTGGACACTAGGCGCACCTATTTTGTTGGGTCTTGAAGCGCACGCTACTCTGATGGCCGCACTACGAGGAGTCACAACGTTCAGCATTTGCTTCGCAATCTTAGTAGTAATAATAGCGTTACGGGCCACGTTGGCCACTAGCCGAGAATTCAGCCACTTTTTAGGGTTGGTGATCTGGGTAATTGTTTTTTGGGCTCTAAATAAGGTGATTGGAGTTGTTATTATCGGAGCAGTGGCTGGGCTTGTGCTTTATCGCTGTAGGCGACTGTTTGCAAAATGAGGACTCTCGACTTAGATGTGATCTCAACCTCCCCGTTCGGGTCGTGGGATTCCTAATGTTGGTAGCCCCGGGAATAGTTGTCGCCATCGGGTCATACCTTCAGACCCTGCGTCGCAAACGGTGGGCAGCATCGCTTGTCTTTGCCGGAGGTATATGGAGTTTCGCTTTCGTCGGCGTAAATCTGTTATTTGTATTTGCTTATAGCGGGAACCAATGGGGAGTGGTAGGTGCTCTCCTGGATCTGTTCGTTATTGGAATAACCATGGGCGCCGCGCTTACTAACACCATAGATCGTCATTGAACACTCCAAGGAAATGCAAGGTACGACGTTCACGTTATTGTGGTGCAGCTGATAGTGACTCCCGGCGGCTCTTCATGTAACGCCGCATGACCGCCACCCGTTCCTCGGCATCCGGTATGCGCTGCACGACGGGCTCAAGGTGCGTCAGGCAAAGGTATGGCGGAATCCCCGGCACCGCCCGAAGCTCTGCCAGGAATGGCTGCAGCTTTGCATAGACCAGTACGTGCTCCGTATTTATCGCATTGAACATTTCATCGTTGATGGCGCCCAAAACCACGAACGCGGTCGCCATGTCCCAATACGAAACGACCATCCGAAAATCGCCGCTGTGTTCGGTCATCAGGACTTGAAGAATATCCTGCGTGCTTTCGGGGTGGAAAGCGGTGGCAAACCAATCACGCGCCTTACGCATGGTCGCCTCAGACCTCAACTCATACAGTTTGAGAATGCCCATCATGCTCTCATGCTCAGTGCTCATGAATATTCCCTTTCGAATAACATTTAAGTCCGCAGATTACACAGATTCCACAGACACTTGAACACTTGACGGTTCAGTTTTGTCTGTTCCTCTATCTAATCTGCGTAATCTGCGGATAGCGCTTCTGAATGCCAGCTGTCACTAGAACCGCTGGCCGAGTTTTTCAGTACCGAAGGTGCCGATGCCATTCAGACGGAAGCTGAAGACGACGTGGTTTTCTTTGCGCAGGCCGACGTTGTAGGTGTAGTTCTGCACGGTGATGGCGCAGCAGTCCCAGGAGTAGCCCAACGTTTGAGTCGAACTGATTAGCGATGAATTTCCGCGGCCCGGGTGCTTCTGAAAGTCATAAAAGAATGAAGCGCCGCCGAACAATCCCTTCTCAGTATTTCCCAGAAAGATTTTGGGACTCCACTGCGAACCGCGGAGCGTGCCAGGCTCTTTCCCGCGCGCGTCGGCAAACGCGCTGAGACTCGGAATCAGATCGATCGAGCGAGTGTAGTAGAACGTTTGAAACGCTTTTACCAACGGGCGGTTGATTCCAAACGTGGCGGACATTGCCCGCAGTCCACCGCGGCTGGAATCCACGTCCGCGCGAAAGTCTGTGAACAGGTCGCGATTCGGACGATAGCGCACTTCAAAGTTCAATGGCGAAAAAGCGCGCGGCACGCCGCCATAGGTAAAGCCGGACAATGTGTTGATGGGATAGAACTGATTGCGCCGCCCCGGAACCAACGCGCCGCCGAAGGTGGTGTCGAAGAAATACTTTCCCCGCACCGTGATCGTTAACGCTTCGTAAGGCTGCGCCCGGTCGCCGTTCCCGCCGCGATTATCGCGCGCTGCTTTGCCGCTCACATTCTCGGTCGAGCGTCGCGTGTAGAACCGGTTCGAAATGCCGTATTCAATCTCGTTGGTGTCGGCGATTGCATCGACGTAATCAAAGCGAATGATGCGATTGAAATTATCCAGTCCGGCAATGCGACGATAAATGAGATAGGGTTCGATGACGTGGCGAAACAATACCGAGCCGTCGCTGCGCCGAAAGTTCCGGGCCAGTGCCGGGGGCCGCAGGTCCAACTCAAACTCCCCGTAGCCGCGCACGATGTTCCGGCTGACGACCGAACGAGTCGTGGGATCGATTGAATTCGAATAAAAGGTGCCGCGCGCGCCCGCGGTCGCGGTCACTGACCAGCCGGCGAAATTCAGGGGCAGAGAGAACTGCGGATGCACATCCAACCGCTGCACGATTGAAGGTGTGACAATTGGTTCACCGCCGACTTCGGTGCGGAAGATGGCCAGGTCTTCGGGCGTTTCCTTGCGACTGGTCCCTTCGGCGCCGCTGGAGAAAGAAAAGTAAACCGGGATCTTCTTGAAAAACGGTAAAGGCGAAGGACGCTTGTCTAATGTGACGCTGGGTAATTGTCTGATTCTAATTCGCGAGTTTACCAACGAGGTCACCTGCGAACTGGCCAGAAAGTTGAGGCTGTAGTCGCCGGAGTTCTTGTTTACAAACACCTGCGAGAGTTCTGCCGGAGAAATGATTTGCTGAATGGATTCCGAGAACACCTGGCGAAAAGCGAGACTGGAAGTGATATTCACATCGGCCGCGGCGAGAAACCCGTTCGGGAAATAGTGCACCGCGTCGACGTAGAAGCTCGAGCCGCCCTCGTCCCGATGGTCCACATCGACTTTGGAGCCAAAGATGCGGTCCTTCACGGCATAAAAACCCATATTGAAAAAGGACCGCGAGTTCGCCCGCGTACGCAGGTCTGCACCGACGCCGATGCCCCGGGAACTGAAAAGATCGCCACGAAAGGTGATGTCAGCAGAACGACCGAGCGTCATGTAATAAGCATTGGAGATGCGCGCTCCCTTTGACCCTGAACCTCCAAACGTCGGCGTCAGAAAACCGGAAGCACGATCGCGGCGCTTGATCGAAACGGAAGCGTAAGGCAGATAAAAAACGGGAACGCCCTTGATGCGGAATGTCGGTGACGACAGGCTGACCCGATCTCCGGTCTTGATCTTCACGTGCTTCGCGCGAAAGCTCCACTTTGGTACATCCTCATCACAGGCAGTGATTTGCGCGTTGATGACGACGATGGTGTCCAGGCTGACCCTTTCCACGCGGTCGGCGATGAAATACAAACGTGTTCCGTCCGCGGTCTGATTTGTAAACCCGGTCGCGTTAACAAAGAACCCGGTCTTGGTCATGTAATTCCACTCGGAACGCGATCCCGTAATGCGCTGCTGGTCGCCCTGATCGAAAACGACATTGCCTTCGGCGATTGCCTTGTTAGTCGCTTCGTAAACAGTCACCTTATCGGCCTGCAAACGGTACGTTCCGATCCGTGCATCCACGTTGCCTTCGTACACATATATCCGGGCCTTGGCCGGGCCAGAGACACTCTGCGTCCCTGACAGGACGGTCAGACTATCGGTCGGAATAGGTTCCGTTTTCGTGGCCGGAAGTCGTTGCCGGATCGGCTGGTCCTGAGTGAGCGGGTTGACGTTTGGCGTATCGGTGATCGGATTCGTGACCTTGCGATCGACAGGGTCCGTCTGTTGGGCCACAGCTCCGCCGGAGCTTATCAGGCAAACCAGGGCCAGCGAGAAGAGCGTCAGTAATAAGCGTAGCTGTGCCACGAAAAGCCCGATGCGC
>JAWVFI010000030.1:0-27303 GCA_033856235.1 Blastocatellia bacterium
CGCGAGGCGGCGGAATACATCATCTCGCGCCAGGTCCAAAAACTATCCGTCTGATTAGTGGTCCGGTGTTCCGTGCGCCCGCGCAAAACTCTCTGGAAGGCGTGCGAGTGGGCGTTAACCATGCCCGGCAGTGCCGCGCGGTTCTTCAGCGCGAACGACTGATCGCCTTGCTTTGCCGGTTCCAGCCGAACGATCTCGCCGGCATCATCACAGATCAATGCGAGGCCGCTCTGAAAGCGTCCATCGGCATAAATCAGATCGGGCAGCCAGGCTTTTTGTTGAAGGTTACTCAATTGTTATTTTGCGTATTCGACAGGATTAACAGAATTCACAGGATGACAGAGACACAGATTAAGAAATTAACGCTTTTTTGAGTCATCCTTATCTTGTCAATCCTGTGAATCCTGTCCGATCACGTCCTTTTTACTTCTCCCGTTTCATCTCTCTAATCCACTGATCGACATTCCGCTCCAGCACATCCAGAGGCACCGGCCCGGATCGCAGTACGACGTTGTGGAATTCGCGCACATCAAACTTCGCCCCCAGCTCCGTGGTAGCCCGCGCGCGTAACTCTTTGATCTTCAGCTCGCCCATTTTGTACGCCAGCGCCTGGCCCGGCCAAGCGATGTAGCGATCGATTTCATTGATCACATCCAGCTCCTGCTTGGCTGCGTTGTCCATGAAGTATTCGATCGCCTGCCCTCGCGTCCAGTGCATGTAGTGCATTCCGGTATCCACCACCAAACGCACGGCGCGCCACATCTCGTAAGTCAGCTGGCCAAACTTTGCATAGGGATCCTTGTAGAGGCCCATCTCCTCGCCGAGCGATTCCGCGTACAGTCCCCACCCCTCGACGAACGCCGTGTAGCTGCCGTAACGGCGGAAGTTGGGCAGGTCGCCCTGCTCCTGGGCGAGGGCGATTTGCAGGTGATGACCGGGAACTGATTCGTGCAGCGAGAGTGCCATCATCTCCCACTTGGGCCGCGTTTCCGGTTTGTAGAGGTTCACAAAATAAGTTCCGGCGCGCGATCCATCCGCCGCCGGCTGGTGGTAATACGCGGTCGTCGTGTCGGGGGCCACCGCTGCGGGAATCGGCTCGACTCCATAAGGAGTCCGCGGCAGGACCCGAAAGACTTTGACCAGGCGCGGATCGATCGACTTCGCCATTGCCTGGTAAGCCTCAAATAATTCTTCGGGAGTTTTGTAGTAGAACCGCTTGTCGGTGCGTAGGAATTTAAAGAACTCCGGCAGCGTGCCTTTGAAGCCAACCTGTGCCATCACCGTCATCATCTCGGCCCGTATCCGCTTAACTTCACTGAGGCCTTTTTCGTGAATCTCGCGCGGCGTCAGGTTAGTAGTGGTAAAGCGGCGAGCGAAGAACGCATACATCTCGTCGCCCTGGGGCATCTGCCACGCACCGACCTGTTTGAAACTTGCCGGCAGGTATTCTTCGACAAAGAAGCGTTTGAATCTTTTGTAAGCGGGAATGACGCCTACGTTGATCGCAGCGCTGGCTTCGCGCATCAGACGCTCCTGCTCGCCGGTGGGAATGCTTGCGGGAAAGCGTTTGAACGGTTTGTAGAAGAGGCTTTCCTGCGGACTGTTCACGATTTGCTTATCGATCTGGGCCGGCAGGCGTTGCATGATCACTTCCGGCAGCACCATCCGCGTGCGTATGCCTTCGCGCATCAACGCTGTGGTTTGATCCATGTAGGTGGGAAAGCTGCGCAGACGCGCCACCCAGTCGTCATAATCTTTTACGGTTTCAAAACGCAGGGACGCGGCGAGGTCGTCGGCGGCCTGGATCCCTTCGCGCTGGTTCAGCGGCACCAGGTACCAGCGAAACTTGTACTCCTCGATGTCCGCGGCCAGGTCTTTTTGAAACAGGTCGTAGTTCAACTGGTCCGAGGGGGACAAACGCGCCCGGTTGATCCCGTTAAGGCGGGCCATAAGAGCGAGGTTGTGCTCGTGTCGTTTGCGAATCGCGTCCAGGCTGCGATCGGGCCAGCGATCATTCCAGCGGCGATCGCCCAGTTCCGAAGCGCTCGTCGGGTTCTGCTCGAGCCCGTAATCCCATTCTGCGTCGAACAGTGCGTGCAGTTGTTTAGCGGGAGTTTGCGGCGCGCGGGTTTGGGCGAAGGTGGAACTGACAAAGCAAATGATTGCGGCGATGGTTAAAACTCTAATTGAGCATTTATGCATAGGTATTTTCAACAGAAGAAGCGGGGCAAGCCGCCCTCCCGACTGCAGTCTCCTTCGTTGATCTTCGATCCTCAAGGTTTGGAGTCTGACTCAACCTCATCTACCTGCAGTCAGGAAGGGCGGCTTGCCCCCGCTCTTTAAGCTAACGAACTAATCAAGATTGAATTAGGCACTTTCAAGGTCTGAATCAATCCAAGCAAACAAGATTGAGGCAACCGACCTTGTTTGCTTCAATCAGGTTTCTCAAATCTTTTTCCCCAGGTTCTCCAGCCCAGCTTCTTCATGGCTTTTGACAGCTTCTCTGAGTCATCCGTCCACCACCAGTCTTTGTCCACGGTAAGCGGGGGTTTTGTTTCAGAATAGTAAGCGCTGAAACTGGACCAGCGATAATCTTTAGTGGACTTCACCAAACCGGCCTTTACTGGATTGGCATGAATGTAATTGATCTTCTGTCGGATCATCCAGCCACTCCAAAGTGGCTATGCTTTGAAACTCTCCTGCCAGACTTGATGCGTCGAGCCATCTGCATCTGGTTTCGGTTTTCTAAAGTCGAAGCCCTCGGCAGCTTCGATTAGGCGGTTTGCCGAGAGACTCTTGAGCGTCCCCAGGAACTCTTTAACTTGACCATCCTTTGGATTCACAATCATATGAAAGTGGTCGGGCATCAAAACCCAGGCAATGAGTTTGCAGGGCCAGTCTTTAAGCAGGCCGGCACAAACCTCGATAAATACTGCGCAACAGGGCTCCTTTTTGAAGACCTTCTTTCGATCAAGAATATTTCCAGTACAAAAGTGCAAAGCTCCGGGAAGATTCTGATTGGACCATTTGCGCGCCACGATCCAATAGAATCGCAAAAGAAGGAGCGGGGGCAAGCCGCCCTTCCTGACTGCAAGTATGAGACGTTGCAAATTTTCCTGTAGGCATTTCCTTCCAACTCAGTTTCCAAGACCGCGCCAGCCCAACACTTCCGGCGCTGCAGTGCGGTCACCGGTGCAACTAATGCGCCGTGGTCCATTAAAAAACTTAAGCTCAAATCCCAGCCCTGTATACAACTCAACAATCCGCGCCGTGGCCTGGTTGGAAATCACGACCGGGCCCGGATGTTTTGCCAGGAACGAAGCAGTGCGCACCTGATCATCCCAATCGAATCCACCGGCACTATAGCTGGTGAACTCCACATCATAAGGCGGGTCGGCATAAATGAAATCATCTGGCCCATACGCCGGCTCTTCCAAATCCATTGTGCTGAAGGTCCAGCGGCGCAAGCTTTCCTGATAAGCAAAAAAGTCAGTCGCGTAGTTTATGGTTTTGTAGGTCCCGAATGGCACGTTGAATTCCCCACTTCGATTAAACCGGCAGAGGCCGTTAAAGCAGGTCCGATTCAGGTAGTAGAAGAGTTGCGCTGCCTCGGCGGTCGCCGCCTTCCCCGCCGTTACCAGTTCGTTGAAGCGAGCACGATGCGCATAGAAAAGCCGCTCTTCGTTGCGCATCTCAATACTCATTCGCAGCCCGCGCTGCACTTGCCGGTAGAAGTTGATCAAGTGCGGATTGGCGTCGTTCAGCAAAGCCCGATCTGGTTGCAGTCCCAGGGCCACGGCCAGCCCGCCACAGAAAGGCTCCACGTAACGTCGCCCCGCGAACGCTGCCCACAGCGGCGCCAGGTGTGGCACCAGCCAGCGTTTGCCCCCGGCCCACTTCAGCGGAGGATTGAGTTTGGTGGGCTCTACAACCGTAGCCGTCGTCATGTGGTGCGAACCATAACAGCGGCAGGTGCAATGGTCAAAAAGAAAGCCCGCGGGCTGTTTGTGATCGTTTCGTGAATCGTGCCCTGACGAATCGGAGGCATACGATCCACGAGCTACACCAACCACACTAAAGAACACGAAATCGGAGTTCTTCTGCAAAGCCTGACAGAGGCAAAATGTTCCGGGTCTGCCCTCTTTCTGCAATTCGACAAAATAACCTTCGCCCCTCCTTAAACCCCCCGATAATTATTGACCCCCATTGCGTTTGGTGCTACCTTGCGACCCCATTAAGGCAGACTTACCCAGCGGGATCCCAGCTTCGTAATTTCAGCGTTCAGAAATAAGTAATCGCAGTGGGAACCCGTCCCAGGCTATCACTGTTCGGCGGCACCTTTAATCAGCTCCGCCGCGCGGTCTGGCTGGTGACGCGCTACATCACTTCGCTATCTTTTCCATCGTCGGAGTCCAAATGAGGAAAACAACTGTGCTACCCCGCGCTCGCACTGAAGGTTTGGTCATCAACGAGCTGACCGACGAAGTGCTGGTTTACGATCTCAAACGCGATAAGGCCCACTGCCTGAACCCGGCCGCCGCCGCTGTTTGGAAACTTTGCGACGGAGATACCACGGCAATGGAGATGGCGCGCGTGCTCCGGTCAGAACCGGATGGGGGAAGCCCGATCGTCAGAAAGAGTCCAGAGGACATTGATCAGATGTCAGACGTCGGAAGTCAGGAGTTGACCGAGCAAATGGTTTGGCTGGCCCTGGAACAACTGGGCCGCGATCACTTACTGGAGGAGCGAATGATTTGGCCGGCCGCCATCCCGCACATGTCGCGGCGCGAAGCCCTGCGGCTCGGCCTTGGCGCGGCAATCGCGGTTCCGATCATCGTTTCGATTAGCGCACCCCTGCCGGCGCAGGCGGGTACGTGCAAATCCAAAAACGCGAACTGCAGCACCGGCTCGGAATGTTGCTCGAAGGCCTGCGTGGCGGGTAAGTGCGCCTAGTTTGGACAAGCATCTTGCCCGTTTCCGACTCGATCCTTAGGTGTTCCAGCTCGATCTTTGATTGTTCCGACGCGATCTTTTGTGGTTCCGGCACTATCTTTTCGTGTTCCGGTCTGATCCTTTGCTGTTCCGAGACGATCTTTTTGTGATCCGACGTGGTCTTTTCGTGTTCCGACACGATCTTTTCGTGTTCCGACGTGATCTTTAGCGGTTCCGGCGTGGTTTTTAACGGTTCAGACTCAATCTTTGGCACCGAAAAGTCCAAATAATAGAGCACAACCGCGAAAAATTGCCTAAAGAGCGGCTTTCCCAGCCGGCGGAGCCGGCGACAGCATAAAGCCTGGGGCGTGAGCCCCAGGAATAGGCCGTCACGAAATCAATAGCCCGCGAAGCGGGCGAGGGTTGTATCGGGAACCAGTCTTTACGAGACGGGCATTAATGTGGCGGCTGTCGGCCGCTGCGCGGGCTCATTGGAATTATTGGGGCAGTGATCCTGGGGTTCGCTGCGCTTCACCCCAGGCTTTACGCTACCGGCCGCTTCGCGGGCTAGGGAGAGGAAAGATTGCCCAGCCGGCGGAGCCGGCGACAGCATAAAGCCTGGGGCGTGAGCCCCAGGAATAGGCCGTCACGAGAATCGATAGCCCGCAAAGCGGGCGATGGTTGTATCGGAAACCAGTCTTTACGAGACGGGCATTTAATGTGGCGGGCTGTCGGCCGCTGCGCGGGCTCATTGGAATTATTGGAGGGCGTGGTCCTGGGGTTCGCTACGCTTCACCCCAGGCTTTACGCTACCGGCCGCTTCGCGGGCTAGTGGGAAGATGCAAAGCGCGAAGAGCCGGGCAAAGAGGTTCAAGGATGAGTGGTGAGCAAAGACAGAAGGAGGGAAGCCCGCCCGCTACTGCCGCCGCTTCGAAAAAGGCGTTGAGCGCGAAGGTAAAACCCTGGCAGACAGTGCTCGCTGATGCCGAGCGGGTTATGGCTGCACTGAAAATGCCGCGGCGGTCCGCTGATTATTCTTTCTGCCGTGCCAACCTCTCGCGGCACTGCTTCTACCTGGTGGAGGACTACGTTAATTGGCGACCGGAGGACGCCCGAGGCCGCAGGATGCGCCGGAAGGCAATTATTGAAAAAACTGCTGACGTTGCTCGCTACACTGCCGAAGCCATTGCCTTGATCAAGTCCCTCTCCGGCAGCGACTCAGTAAGATTCGCCATCGCCAACGGAATCCCTCTGGAATTGCTGAAGCAGAAGCGCGAGGAAGACGCGAGGGCACAGGCGAAGGTAAAGGCGGAGCGAGCAGCAGTCAGAACCGCAAGGAGGGAAGAGCGGGCAAGAATCATGGCTGAGATGATCAGACAGGCCACGGCGCAGTTACCCAAAGCACACTCCGAACTCATGCAGGCCCGTAAGGCTCTGGTTCGGATTGATAAGGCGATAAAACTCGAAGACAAGAGGATCAGGGAAAAGGACGAGAGGATCAGGGAAAAGACATCGGCGAAGCTCAGTGAGGAGTTGGTCAACGCCCGCACCCACGACCAAAGAGTCGCGGCCAAAGAGCAGCTATGGAGATTCAAATCCGAAAGGCACTCGAGGCTGCCGACAACGGCTAAACGAGATGAGTTATGGAAACGCAAACATTCTGCCGACCGGCGCTTAGAAAAGGCTGAGCGAGATTTTAAGAAAGTCCGATCTCTTTTGGACAAATGAGTGATGAGCGACGAATGATAAAAGGTGAGTGCAGGTATTCTCAACGGCCCACTCATTACTCATGACTCATCACTCAGCCAGGAAGGTCGGCTTGCCCCCGCTCTTCAGTCCGCGAAGCGGCCGGAAGCATAAAGCCTGGGGTGAAGCGCAGCGAACCCCAGGAATGGACGGGTCAAATTGATCCCATAGTCCGCGAAGCGGGCGATGGTTGTAACCGAGGTGTTGCGATCAACACGACACATATTATGGGTGGACTGGCGGCCGCTTCGCGGGCTTCTTGTAGCTTGTTCGGGGCGTGATCTCCATGAGTCGTTTTGCATCCTTCACGCGAGAACCAAGCGTGAGGAAAGAGATTCATCGCGGAATACCTGCAGTCAGGAAGGGCGGCTTGCCCCCGCTCTTCTGTCCGCGAAGCGGCCGGAAGCATAAAGCCTGGGGTGAAGTGCAGGGAACCCCAGGAACAGACCGGTCAAATTGATCCCATAGCCCGCGAAGCGGGCGATGGTTGTAACCGAGTGTTGCGATCAACAACGGCGCATATTATGGGTGGACTGGCGGCCGCTTCGCGGGCTTCTTGTAGCTTGTTCGGGGCGTGACCTCCATGAGTCGTTTTGCATCCTTCACGCGATAACGAAGCGTGAGGAAAGAGATTCATCGCGGAATACCTGCAGTCAGGAAGGGCAGCTTGCCCCCGCTCTTCAGTCCGCGAAGCGGCCGGAAGCATAAAGCCTGGGGTGAAGCGCAGCGAACCCCAGGAACAGACCGGTCAAATTGATCACCCAGCCCGCAAAGCGGGCGATGGTTGTATCGGGGCTCGCTCTCAATGATGAAGGGTTTCGGTGGGTGATCTGCCGGCCGCTTCGCGGGCTACTTGAAATTGTTGGTGGGCAGTGATCCTGGGGTTCGCTGCGCTTCACCCCGGGCTTTACGCTTTCGGCCGCTGCGCGGGCTTGCAGAGCGGGGGCGAGCCACCCTTCCTGAACTGCAAGTTGGTGATGTTGAGACTGATTGCGAATCTAGAGTCTTAAAATTACTGAGGGCGCCGCAGCCAAGCTTTGGCCAGTCAGCCGGCCGTCAATCGCTTACTAATTTTTTACCCACAGGGATGAAATCAAAATGAAGCCAGCCAAACCCAGCCGCATTCGGACCTTCCTCGCCGGCTCGCGCCACGCGCGCTTCTTGCTCGCGTTTATCATCATTGCCCTCGTCGCCACGGCAGTTTGTATACGCACCTTCAGAGTGAAAGCTTCGAGTGTGCCAGCCAGCGCAGACAGCAGTGCGAAGATCAGGTGGGCCAGTCCTTCGTTTGGCGGACTGATGAGTAATAGCCGTATCTCGGGACCACTGGCTGCTTATCTCGCGCCGACGCCGGCTCTTGGCACTTGCAATACAGCGGGGCCGATTGAAATCGAATCTTCAGGCGGGACCGTCGCGCCAACCGCTTATGGAACGCTTGGCGCAGCCGTCACAGCGATTAACGGCGGTACGCACACCGGAACTATCAACATCGAAGTTTGTGGCAATACGACGGAAGCGGCAGCGAGTATCTCGCTCAGTGCAAGCGGTACCGGGTCGGCCTCTTATACTGCGATCAATATGACCCCTGTCGGAGGTTTGGCTCGCACAATTACCGGCCCGGGCACGGCGGGAAGCCCCATGATCGATCTCAACGGCGCTGACAATGTAACCATTGACGGTCTGAACACCGGCGGAAACTCGTTGACGATTTCTAATACGAACACGAGTGCGACGTCGGGAACCAGTACTATTCGATTTCAAACAGACGCAACTAACAACACGATCACCAATGCCTCAATTCTCGGCTCGGCAACGATGGCAGTGGGAACGAACGGCGGGAATATTTCGTTTGCTTCGGCCGCTGTGACCACGGGCAATGACAACAATACGATTTCTAACTGTAATCTCGGGCCGGCAGGGCTAAATTTACCATCGAAGGCAATTCATTTCAGTGGTACATCCAACACCGATCCCGGTACCGCCAACAGCGGGATTGTTATCAACAACAACAATATCTTCGATTATTTTAGTGCGACAGTTGCTTCTGCGGGTATTGATGTGAATAGCGGCACTACAAATATCAGTATCACCAACAATAGGTTCTATCAGACCGCTACGAGAACGCAAACAACAACGAACACCATACACTCAGGCATTCGGATTTCTAACGGTTCAGGCAGTTACACAATTACGGGGAACACAATCGGATTTGGCAGCAACACCGGATTAGGAACCTACACACTTGTTCTGGCGGCATCGACAGCCCGTGCGTTCATTCCTATCAATCTTGCAGTTAACAATGCTCCTGCCACCAGTGTTCAAGGTAATACGATTGCAGGAATAGCAATCTCGGGTGCTGCGTCGGGGACAGGTAACAACGCGCCTTTCGCAGGCATTTTTATCGGCAACGGTGTAACCACAATCGGTGATTTAACCGGAAATACAATTGGAAGCGCATCTGCCACAGGCAGCATTACCTATACCTCAAGCTCATCATCAACGAGTGATGTAAATGCAATGTACAACGTCGCTAATACGGGTGTTTCCGACTGGACCGTAAAAAACAATACGATCGGCGGGATCACGGTGGCTAATTCCAGCACCGGAGCGAGTAATCTTTATGGGATTCGCATTAACACAACGACAACCGCGAATTCTATCGTTCAAAGCAACACAATTGGCGGGACGGTAGCTAATTCGCTTCAGAGTACCAGCACTGCGACCGCCTCTCAGGTCATTGGCATATACTCCCAGCAGTCAAACAGCACAATCACGAGTAATACAATTCGCAATCTGACCGCCGCCGGCGGCACGGGAGCGGGAACAAGCTCGTCCTTATGCGGAATTTGTTTTGCGAACACCTCGGTTAATAACACCGTCTCGCAGAACACAATTCATACTTTGAGCAATACGGCCGCGGCTGTGGCGACCGTTCTTAGCGGCATCGTGTACAACTCTTCAACCGGAACTAACCTTATCGCCAGAAACTTTTTGCATTCCTTTAATGCCGCCAGCACCACAGCGATCCTCAACGGAATCTTCGTAAACGGCGGAACCGCAACTTATCAAAACAACATGATTCGCCTGGGCGTCGATGCGAGCGGGAGCAGCATCACTACACCACTGGCGATTAACGGTATCAACGAGTCAAGCGGCACGGATAATTTCTATTTCAACAGCGTCTATATTGGCGGCAGCGGCGTCAGCATTACTGCTCCTCAGAACACCTTTGCATTTACCAGTTCTGTTGTAACTAACACGCGCGCGTTTCAAGACAACATCTTTGTCAACGCACGTTCTAATGCGACGGCAGGGGGCAAACACTACGCGATTAGGGTTGGCGGCACGACAACAGCTCCAACCGGATTAACGCTCAACTACAACGATTATCTCGCCAGCGGAAACGGTGGAGTATTCGGTTCTTACAATGGATCAGATGTAACCAGTTTCACTGCGTGGAAGACTACTCCTTTAGCGGCCGGCAATGGTCCGGGTTTGGACGCCAACAGCTTCAACAGCGATCCGCAGTTCCTTACACCGAGCGGTACCAGCGCAACTGTTGATCTCCACATCAATCCCTCAGTAGCAACTGTTGTGGAAGGAAACGGTTTGGCAATTGCAGGAATCACTGACGACTTCGATGGTCCTTCACCTACGCGTGCTTCGCTGACGCCGACTGATATAGGCGCAGACGCCGGCAACTTCATTTCCTCAGTCATTCAGTTCTCGAGCGCGACCTACAACGTCAACGAGAATGTCGGCGGTGGTTTAGCTACGATCACCCTTAGCCGCACACAGACTGGTGGCGCAGTTTCAGTGACCGCCGCGACCGTTGCGGGCGGTACGGCCACCGCAGGTTCCGACTACACAACAACTTCGACATCGGTCGCCTTTGCGGACGGCGCGTCCAGCGCTTCATTCACGATTCCAATCGCTAACGACGCATTATTTGAAGGGAATGAAACGGTCTTCCTCGCTCTCAGCAGTCCGACCAACGCGGCAGTGCTCGGAACTCCAAATACCGCCGTCTTGACGATTGTTGAGGATGACACCGCGCCGACTATCTCCATTGGCAACGTGACAGTCGCCGAAGGCGGAGGCAACGCCGTCTTTACCGTTACTCAATCAGCTGTCACGGGCGCCACCACCACGTTTACCTATTCCACGGCCGACGTGACGGCGACGGCGGGTCAGGATTACACCGCTGCAACCAACGTAGCCGGCTCGATCACAGCGGGCAATACGACCACGACCATTAGTATTCCTATCCTGCAAGACGCTCTTACTGAAGCCAATGAAACGTTCACGGTCACGCTCAGTAATCCAGTAAACGCGACGATTGCCACGGGGACAGGTACAGGTACGATCACGGACGACGATCCCAAACAATTCCGCAGCGCATTGAGCGGCGGTGTGGGTAATTGGAATGCAACCGCTACATGGCAGCAATCAACTGACGGTGGCACTAACTGGGTGGCGGCAACGACCACGCCAACGTCGGCCGATGGGCCCGTGCAGATTACAACTCCTGACTACGTACTCATCATAGCCCCCGTCACCATTGACGAAGTAACGATCCAACAAAGCGCCCAATTGCGCGTGAACCCCACCGTGACGGTCACCGTCAATGACGGTTCCGGCAACGATATTTTTGCCGAGCGCACGGGGCTCAGTGATGGAATGCTGCGTCTCGACGGCACCCTTACTAATGGCGGCCAAGTGCTGATCAACGGCACGCTCGATATGCAGGGCGGCTCGATATCTGCCGCACCGACTTATGGATCTGCTTCCACTCTCAAGTATTCCAGTCCCACTACACGCGGCAACGAATGGACTCCGGGCGCCACGAGCGGCACGGGCTATCCGGCCAATGTACAGTCGATCAATGACTTTTTCCTGGCCGGAGGTGCGCCTAATCAGCCGTACCAAATGTCGGGCACACTTTACGCGTTTGGCAGCAATTTTGACTTCAACGGGACGACACAGCCATTAACGGTTCTCGGCGACGTTTATAGCGGGACCGTCAAGCTATCCACCCAGCCCGGGGGAGACTTGATTGTGGGCGGTAATTTGTCTGGGACTGTCACTTCGAATGGCCGCACAATCTTCTTCAATGGCACTTCGCAGACAATCGACGGCTCGACCTACGGGGCGACTAGTTTGGGCGGCATTACTATCAATAGCGGTTCGACGGTAAGTGTTACGGGTAGCGTTTCTATCTCAGGGGACTGGACCAATAACGGCGCGATGAGCGCCGCTGGAGGCAGCGCCGTCACCTTCAACGGGACTAATAATACGCAGACGATCTCCGGAACGAATACCTTTGTGGATCTGACCATCTCCCATTCCGGTACCGGCACCGTTACGGCGGCGGGCAGTACTTTGAGTGTTACCGGCACGCTGACTGTCAGTTCCGGCACGTTCACCAGCGCCACTCAGTATCACCACGTCGAAATTAACAACGGAGGCACGCTGGCACTGTCCGGAGCGGTTTCGGTGAACGGCAACTGGACACTGAATTCGGGGGGCACGTTCACGCATAACAGTAACGGCGTTACGTTCAATGGCAGCTCAGCGCAGACCATCGGTGGCACCAGTTCGACTGCCTTCGCTGCTCTAACGATCAGCAACAGCTCGGGCGTGACGATGACTACGAGCGGAAGTGTCGCCGGCACACTGACGCTGAATAATGACCTCACTGTCGATACGGGGAACACCCTGACCGCCACCGGGAGTACTTCCAGCGGAACTGGCGATGTAATCGGATCAGTCGCGCGCAGCGACGTGGGCAGCACGGCCAGAGCGTTCGGGAATCCGAATAACCAAATCTCAATCAACTCCGGGACCATTACGAGTGCGACGATGAACCTGGATAAGGGCGAAACCCCGACTGACTTTCCCCAATCGGTGCTGCGTAACTACACGATAACGCCGGGGGCAGGCTCGCTGACCCAGGCGACTGTGCGTTTGCACTATCTGGATTCCGAACTGAATTCCAATATCGAAGATGCCACCCTGCACTTGTGGCGTAACAGCGGGACTTGGACCGATGTCGGCCAGTCGAACGCCGACTTTACTAATAACTGGGTCGAGTACAACAACGTAACCGGATTCTCCCCATGGACCATCTCCGGGCCAAACGCAGCTACCGCGGTGAAGCTGACGAAGTTCAACGCAAACAACTATTCGGATGGCGTGCAGTTGAGCTGGGAGAGCGGGTTTGAAGTCAACAACCTGGGCTACCACATCTATCGCGAATTGAATGGAGTGCGGACGCGCGTGACCCCGGCGGTGGTGGCCGGCTCTGCGCTGAAGGTGGGCGGCAATGGACGCATGGCCTCGGGCTTCTCCTATTCCTGGTTTGATGCGCAGGGCACAGCCAGCGCGGTTTACTACCTGGAAGCGATTGACCTGAACGGCCAGCGCGAAATCGTGGGACCGATCCTGCCCTACAGCATCAGCGGTGTGGGTCCACGCGGGATCCGCAAAGGCGCGATGCTTTTGAATGAGGTGGCGCGCGCGGACGACGGCGGCGTTGCGACCGTCAATGCGGCCGGCGTTTCCGATCGCCCGGCGGCGATGAAGGCGACGGCAGCGACCAGTACGGCAAACGTAAGTTTGGCGAACCTCAGTTCGCAACAAGCAATCGCAGCGGGACGCGCGGTGAAGATCCCCGTGTCGCGTACCGGTTGGTATCGCGTCACCCAGCCGCAGCTACTGGCGGCCGGGCTGGATGCGAACTCGGATGCGCGGCGCTTGCAGCTCTTCGTCGATGGCGAAGAACTGCCCATCCTCGTCAACGGCGATCAGTCGCGACTGGGCAAGAATGATTCGATCGAGTTCTACGGCCTGGCCCTCGATACGCCGACCACCAACACACACGTGTACTGGCTGGTGAACGGCGCCACGCCGGGCAAACGTCTGAACGGCGGCAAGTTCATCAAGTTGAAGCCGGGCGGCGCCTTCCCGGGTAATGGCTTTAGCGCGGAGACGGGCTTTGCCATGACTGTGGAGCGGAAAGACAAACTCGTTTACTTCTCCGGCTTGTTGAACGGAGACGGCGAGAACATCTTCGGCCCGCCGGTGACCAGCGATCCGTTGGCTCAGATCTTGACGGTCAGGAACCTGGATCGCGAAGGCCCGGGTTCGGCGCAGGTGGCCGTGACCTTACAAGGACTGACCGCCGGCGAGCACGTGGTGCAAGTGCAGCTCAATGGCAGCAGCCTGGGCGCGATCAGCTTCAACGGGCTGAGTCATCCGGTACAGACCTTCCCGGTCAATCGCGCGCTGTTACGCGAGGGCGATAACACCATCCTCCTGACCTCAACCAACGGGGAAGCGGATGTCAGCCTGGTGGATTCGGTGGCTTTGACCTACGGCCATTTGTACCGGGCAGATAATGATTCGTTGCGCTTCAGCGCCAGCGCCGGACAGCCGATCGTAGTGGGCGGCTTCAGCTCGCCCGACATTCGCGTCATCGACGTGACTAATCCCAACAGTCCGAACGAACTGGGCGCGCAGGTAGGCCCGCAAGGCGGCGGGTATGCCTTCAAGCTACAGGCGACGGGCGTGGGCACGCGGACCTTCGTGGCTTTCAGGGACGGGCTGGAGGAGCAGTCATCGCAGGTGACGGCGAATCAGCCTTCGACTTTGAGCACCACGCGCTCGGCGGACATGCTGATCGTGACGCATCGCAATTTCCGTGCAGCGGTCGAGCCCCTCGCGGCGCAACGTCGCAGCGAGGGACTGCAGGTCGCGGTGGTGGACATCGAAGACGTGTACGACGAGTTCAGTTTCGGCGCGCACACGCCAAACGCGCTACGCGACTTCATCGGTTGGGTGGGCAGCCATTGGCAGCGGGCGCCGCATTACCTGCTGCTGGCCGGCGACAGCAGTTGGGACCCGCGCAACTATCTGGACCAGGGTGAGGGCGACTTCGTGCCGACAAAGTTGATCGACACGGCCTACCTGGAAACCGCCTCCGATGATTGGCTGGCGGACTTTAACAACGACGGAGTTGCGGACATCGCGGTTGGCCGCCTTCCGGGACGCACGGCGTTGGAAGTGGAGCGTATGGTCTCGAAGATCCTCCTCTACGAACGCGAGCGCCAGTTGGGCACGCCGCTGCGCGGGGCGCTGATGGTGGCCGACACAGGCTTTGAAGCGAAGAGTCAGGCCACTGCCGGGCTGTTGCCGGCGGGACTCCCGGTGCAATCGATCAATCGCTCGCAGGTAGGAAGCGATGACGTGATGCGCGGGCAGATTGTGAACGGCATCGATAGCGGGCCCATGATCGTGAACTACTACGGTCATGGCTCGGTAACGGTGTGGACGGGAGCAGGTCTGCTGGATTCGGAGTTAGCGGCTGGCTTGACGAATAGCAACCGGCCTTCGTTGTTCGTGATGATGACTTGTCTGAACGGCTACGCGCACGATGCCTACATCGACAGTCTGGCCGAGTCACTGTTGAAGTCGGAGCATGGCGGGGCAATGGCGGTGTGGGCCTCTTCGGGGTTCACCGAACCGGAGCCGCAGTTTGCGATGAACCAGCAGTTCTATCAGCAGTTGTTTACCGGCGGGATGCGCCTGGGTGATGCGGCGCGGGCGGCGAAGGCTGCCACTGGCAACAGCGACGTGCGGCGCACCTGGATGCTGCTGGGTGATCCGACCATGCGAATGCGGTAGTTACCGCTGCGTTGATTTCTCGCGGACTGACAGCCGCATTTATGCGGCTTTCGCGAAGCGTTACTAGCCCAGCCGTTTACGGCTGGGTTCAGCGCGACAACATGAATCCATCAGGGGGCTTTAGCCTCCTTAGTATTACTGGCTTTAGCCCCACATACTGTCGCCGAATCCAGCGGGAAGGAAGCACGCTGAAGCGCGCTACAGGCTAATTGGCTGCAACGAACCCGGCCGTCAAACGGCCGGTCTAGTAACGCTTTCGCGAAAGCCCGATGAATCGGGCTGAACCAAAGCGCTGTCGCCGAATCCAGCGGGAAGGAAGCACTCCAAAGCGCGCTAAAGGCTAATTATGAAAGAACCTTCAGACCTCGCGAAAGCTTTAGACGTTCTGCTGCAGAGCACGGCCCTGCAGAAGACTGACCCGGCGCGTGATCCGATGTCACCGCCCGGGGTCGCTTATGGCGAAGAGGCTACGCCCGAAGGCGAATTCCAACTGCGCGACTACTGGCGCTCAATTCGCAATCACTTATGGCTGATAGCCGGCATCGCTGCGATAGTCACTTTTCTGGCTGCAGTTCATATGGCCCGGCAGGCCGACGTTTATGAAGCGCGTTCGCGCGTTCAGGTCGATTCGGAATCCTACAGTCCCGCCCTCGGAGCCTCGAAGGGCAGCACCGTTTACATTGAAGCCTCCATCTACGATCCGGAGTACTTCAACACGCAGGTGCAGATCCTGACCAGCCCGGCATTGCTGCGTCGCGTCGTAAAGATGCTCGATCTGGAACACAACCGAAACTTTCTGGATCCGCCGTCGCCCCGTGCCGGATCCATCTGGCAGACTCTGGCGCGACTCGCGGGCATGGGCGGAAAAGAAAAGATCGAGCAGGCGGAGAAATCCGCCATGCCCAGCAACGAGAAATTTCTGGCCGCGAGTGCCGCCTCGGGGTCCGCCTCCGAAACTGAGGAAGTGAACCACTACGCGCCGCTGGTAAACGCCCTGCAGGGTATGCTGGCAGTAGATCAGGTTAGGAAGACGCGCTTGATTGAAATCCGTTGCACGCATGGCGATCCGCAGATGGCCGCCAAGCTGGTGAACGCAGTGGCCGACGCCTTTGCCTATTGGAACATGGAGATCAGGACGCAGACCAACTCGACTACCGGAACCTATCTGCAGAGACGAATCGCGGAACTGCAATCGCAGATTCGCACCGGGGAAGAGCAGCTAGTCAACTACTCTCAGAACCATCAGATCCTGTCGCTGGATGCCAGCCAGAATACCGTCGTTGACCGCTTGTCCGGCCTTAACCGCCAGTTGTTGGAAGCAGAGAACGATCGCAAGCTCGCAGAATCCACTTACCGCACCAGCCAGGCGCCGGGCGCTGCTGAGGCACTGGCGGAGGTTGGGGACAAGCAGTTGGGAGAATCCCAGTCGCGTTTGAATGAGTTGAAGCAGAAGCGCAGCCAATTATTGTTGGAGGCCACGGAAGAATCGCCTGAGGTAAAGGACGTGAGCCGCCAGATCGAAGTGTTGGAGAAACAGATACAGGACTCTCGCGGTCACGCAAAGTTGGTGCTGACCACAAACCTGGAGACTCGTTATCGCCAGGCTCTCGCGCGCGAAGACGCGCTCCGGCAATCCTTCAATAAGCAACGCGCGGAAACAGTGACGCAGAACGAGGCGGCCATCAACTATCGCATCCTGCAGCAGGAGATCGAGACCAACAAGAACCTACTCGAAGGATTGCTACAGCGCTCCAAGGAAAACGACGTCACCATGGCGGGCACGCCGAACAATATTCATGTCGTGGATTATGCGCCCGTTCCCAAGGGAGCAATCGGGCCCGCACGACGCCAGGCCGTGATGATGGCGCTAATGCTCTCTGTTGTTTTTGGGGTGGGGCTGGCCTTATTCCTCGAATACCTTGACGATTCAATTAACACGCCCAGAGACGTGGAAAGGTTATTGCGGCTGCCCGCGGTCGCCGTGATCCCGATGGCCGGGGTTTCGACGACGCGTCGTTTCCTGCCCAAAACCAAAGCGCTGCAGCGCCGGAACGGCGATGGCCTGGCCCCCGAATTATTAATGAATGGTGAGGTCCACTCGGCCCACGCTGAAGTCTACCGGCAACTGCGCACTTCCGTGTTGCTCTCGACGGCTGGCCGGGCGCCGCGGACGCTGCTGGTGACCTCTAGTGTGCCGGCTGAAGGGAAGACGACGACGGTAATAAATATGGCGACGGTGCTGGCCCAGACGGGAGCGAAGGTCCTGATTATCGATGCCGATATGCGCCGGCCGCGCTTACACGTGGTGTTCCAGATGGATAATGCGGACGGGCTCAGCACGCTGCTCTCCAGCGAAATGAGCGAAGCAACAATGCTGGATAAAGTGCAGCAATACCAGGACACGGAAATCTATCTATTGAGTTCGGGGCCGATACCGCCAAATCCGGCTGAGTTGATCGGCTCGCCGCAGATGCCGCAACTGCTGGCGATTGCTGAGAAGTCGTTCAAGTACGTAATTATCGATTCGCCCCCGATCTCTTCGTTCACGGATGGCGTTCTTATCTCATCGCTGGTCGACGGCGTGCTGATGGTGGTTCACGGTGGGAAGACGTCGCGTCAGGTGGCCCGCCACACACGGCAGATGCTGCAGGAGATCGGGGCCCGAATTATCGGGGTGGTTCTGAACAAGATCGACCTGCGCTCTCAGGATCATCACTACTACCGGCAATATTATAGAGGCGACTATTACTCCCACTACGGTCCTGGTCCAAATGATAAGCACTCATCGCCTGCCGGTTGAAATCACCTTGGCGTTGCACAAAAAGTCCGCGAAGCGGACGGCTGAAAAAAGTAGATTTCTGGGCGTTAGCGTTCAGCCGTCCGCTTTACGGACTGCAAATCCTTCTGTTCTTTCCCAGCAGTAAACTGCTGGGCTACTATCACCGGTCCGCTTCTCGGACTGATGAACTGAGTTTTTCTGGAAAGCCGATCACCTTCTGCTGCGCGCGTTCGTTTTCCCATTGCTGTTGGCATTGCTCTTCAGGAAGCGCAACAACGCTTTCTCTGCTTTATGCAGTCCGTGCGCGCGTTCCTGTAGCAACTGTTCGACGGTTTGGAAGTAACGGTTAATAACTCTTCCTTTTTCGAAGTTCTCGAAGATCGCTGGGCAGATGTAGGACGAGCGGCAGACTGCCGGCGTGTTCCCCAGGACAGTGGCGGCTTCCTTAATTGCGGCTACGATTTTTCTCTTGCGCGTGGCTGGGCTGTCTTCAATGTCGGCGCCGGCGCGCGCCAACGCACAGGCGGCGGCCAGGGTGCCCGCCCACGTGCGAAAGTCCTTGGCGCTAAATCGCGTGCCCATTACTTCCTTGATGTAGTCATTGATGTGCCGGCGCTTTATATCGACGAACTTGCCTTCCGCGTCGAGATACTTGAACACCTCACTGCGGCGGTCTTTCAGCAGTTCACGCACGACGCGGGCGACCTTGCGGTCCTTTAGCTCGCGATGTTGTTGTACCCCGGACTTTCCCGGAAAATCGAATTCGATCAAATCACCTTTGACGCTGACGTGCCGCGCCCGGAGCGTGGAGATGCCATAGCTGCCGTTCTCGTTAGCGTAAACCTGGCTCCCGGGCCGCATGTAACAGGTGGCGAGAATTCGCAGAATGCAGGCCAGCACCTTTTCGCGACCCAGGCCCGGCTGCTTCAAATCGCGCGTTACGGTGCGGCGCATTTGTGGCAACGCTTCCGCGAACTTAATGATGCGCGCAAACTTTTTCAGATCTTGTTTTTTGACGTGACGTTCGTGATAAAGGTACTGCCAGCGGCTGGCCGCATCCTGCCCCACTGCCTGCACCAGGCCGCTGGCCACCGGATTGATCGCGACCTCAGTCCAGGCGGGAGGGATCTTTAGATCATTGATCCGTTGCAGTTCGGCAGCGCTGACCTTTTTCCCTTCCGCGGTGACATAACGGAAGCCGGTTTTAGGCGTTCCTTTGCGCAGTATTCCTTTGGTATGAAGTTTTTCGCGATGCGTCATTCGGGTTCTGGTTCCACACGTGTAGGCGACAAGGTTTGCGGGGGAACCAAAAACGGGAGACGCTCTGAAAACTCGAACGGGAGATTTGGTGCCGGAGGTCGGACTCGAACCGACATGAGTGTGACCTCGCCAGATTTTGAGTCTGGTGCGTATACCAATTTCGCCACTCCGGCTGGCGGGTCTGGCCATGATAGAGAGTCAAACGCCAGCCGTCAACTGAGAGCCACGCTCGTAAACTACCCCTAAATCAGGCCTTTCCCTGGCGATGCAAAATATCGTTTGCCACTGTTGGGCAAACTGTGTAGTATTTCGTAGCCCGCCAGGGTTGGAGTTTCGCGGCCCGAGACTTCATCAAAGCGACACCCCTTCTATCGTTGCACTGAGTTCTCCTGGCGTTCCCCCGTCTTTCCCAATAGCTACAAGTTGGAATTTATGAATAACGAAGAGGCGCCTTTGCCCCGCATTCTCATCGTCGATGATGACGCCGAAATTCGTAGCGTGCTGAGCGATTTGCTGAGCGAGCAGTACGACTGCTGCCTCGTCAACTCTGCGACTGAAGCCCTGCGCTTATTGCCGGCGCAGGAGTTTCAACTCGTGATTAGCGACATCACCATGCCGGGTATGAGCGGGTTGGAAATGATTCCCCAAGTGCGGGAACTGGCCCCCGATGCCGTGGTCGTGATGATCAGCGGAATGCAGACGGTGGAAAGCGCGATCGAAGCTCTCCGCCTGGGCGCTTTCGATTATCTGATGAAGCCTTTCGATCTGCGTCAGGTGGAAGCCGGAGTCAAACGCGCTCTGGAGCACGGCGCTTTGGTAGTGGCAAAGCGGCAGCACGATGAGCAATTGGAGGAACTGGTCGAGCAGCGCACACGGGAGTTGGATTACGCGCTGAGTTCATTGGAACAAGCCTATCGCTCCACTCTGCGGGCCCTGACGGCCGCGTTGGAAACGCGGGACCAGGAAACACACGGGCACTCAGAACGAGTAGTGAGTTACAGTCTGCGCCTGGGACGTGAGTACGGCCTCGACAACGAGCGCATTAAGGCTTTGGAGTTTGGCGCCCTGTTGCATGACATCGGCAAGATCGGAGTCCCCGACGCAATCCTACGAAAACCCGCGAAGCTTACTGAAGAAGAGTGGGTGCACATGCGAGCCCATCCGCTGCACGGCCAGCAGATATTGCGCGGCATTGAGTTCCTCGAAGGAGCCTCCCGCGTGGTGGCCCAACATCATGAGAAGTGGGACGGGACCGGTTATCCCCTCGGACTGAGCGGTGACGATATTGATTTATGCGCGCGCATTTTTGCGGTTGCCGACGCCTTCGACGCAATGACCAGCGATCGTGTGTACCGCAAAGGCAAGTCATATGGGGCCGCCGCGCAAGAGTTGGATAATTGGGCCGGACGACAGTTTGATCCGCAGGTGGTTGCCGCGTTTCATCGCGTGCCGCAGATAGACTGGTATGAGCTATATCGGCGCTCACTGCAGACTGAAGCCGCGCAGGATCGAGTTCATCAACCAGTAACCACGATCATCGAACCGCGCCTGGGAACGATTATCCATTGAGTCCTTTTTTGGATGCGACGTAAAGAGCGGGCCAGCCGGGATACGGCTGGCCTCTTCATTTTCCATATATCATTTTCTATCCGATTTGGTTCGCCGGTGGCGACCTGTCTGTTGCGACTTCATACGACTCGCCGAGTGTGTTATCAAAAAAAATGATATTTGAAAAATGACAAATGGAAATCTGCTCGGATAGCCTTTTCCCCGAACCTCAGATCAGCTCCGCACTGAAAACTAGGGTTGGGTGGTGACGTATCCACGACGGGCGCTGAGGTGAAGGCCGACGCGTCTGGATGCAACCTCGATACGCCGGTATTCGCCGGGCTTTGATTCGGAAAGCGGGCGGGCCGGGCGGTAGGTAACGACGTATTGGGCGCCGATTTCGCGCGCCACTTCATCGCTCTGTTTCAGCATGTCGTCAAACGATTGTGGGACGGAAATGCGGCCGCCTGTTTCGGCCACCAGCGTAGTCATTCGTTGCTCGCTGGCTACTGTGGCTTTGGCATAGTCGCGAAACCAGCGACGCATCTTGCGGTCGGTATCAATGGTCATGAGTGAGTATTGCGGGCTGGTGTTAGTGCCCGGCGGTCGCGTGGGATCACCATTAGCCACAGGATTGCTCAAGGGGTTCGAGTCTTTGGGCACTCCGCTGCCGCCTTTGAGGATGCTTTTGGTGTAGCGCTTCTCGACCGCGGCGCGCACCAGCCCGGAGTAACTGATCACATGCACCGTAGCCTGCGTGGCCACTAACTCCTTCACTGCGTCTTCGTATCGAATCTTCCCTCCAGGTGTTTCCACGCCATCGCTGATAATCACCAGATGCCGGCTGCCGGCCGGGACTTCTCTGAGCCGTTCCACCGCCCCCGTGATTCCTTCCGAGAGTCGCGCCCGTCGTCCCCCTGAAAGTTTGGTATTGAGCACGCGCGCGATCGCGGCTTTGTCCGCGGTCCAATCCTGTAACACTTCGACCTTTTCGCTGAATTGCATCACAGAGATGGAATCGCCCTCTTTTAGTTTGCCCAGCAGACGGAGCGCGATCTCCCGCGTCGCTTTAGTGCTTTTGGCCAGGGACATCTCTCCCCCCATGTCCAGGAGAATCAAGACGCTGGCGGGAATATGCCGCACGCTTTTGATCTGCTGAGGCACACCGTCCTCGAGCACCAGAATGTCGTTGAGCTCGAACGAAGGATCGAAGTGGCCAAACTGGTCCACCGCCAAAACCGGCAGACGTACCTCTTCGGTGAAGATGTGGACTGACTCCTGGTCTTCGTTGCGCGGGGGCGTAGCTTTAGGAGAAGGCGAAGGCGAAGGCTTTGGCACCTGTCCCGACGCCGGGTTGGCAACCAGCACGAGTAAAAAGCAGAAGAGCGAAAGCAGTTTTAACTTGGGCAAACTGGGTACCTCGGCGCGGGCTGTCAGAGCATTAGGTTCCCTTTGATGACGTGCCGATGAGAAAAGGGTTGCCGGAGCTGAGTTTAATTCGCCGGCGATCGGGGGAAAACGTTTAGGGTCGGGCTACCGCCCGACCGAGCGGGCGGTAGCCCGCTCCTAAACGAATGGGGAGATCAGCCAGCCGCCTTGCGCGCCTGGGATTGCACGGCGGTGATGGCCACTGCGTCCACGATGTCTTCGGCTTTGCACCCGCGTGACAGGTCGTTGGCGGGGCGATCCAGCCCCTGCAGGATGGGACCGATCGCAGTCGCGCCCGCCAGGCGTTCGGTAAGTTTGTAAGCGATGTTGCCCGCTTGCAGATCGGGAAAAATCAGCACGTTGGCGCGCCCGCCAACATCAGAGCCCGGGGCCTTTGAGCTCGCCACCGCCGGAACGAGGGCGGCATCGGCCTGCAGCTCGCCATCGACGATCATCTCCGGCGCGCGCGCGCGTAAGGTGCGCGTCGCCTCAATCACCTTATCGACCAATTTATGGCGCGCGCTGCCCTTGGTGGAAAACGACAACATGGCCACACGCGGTTCAGCTCCCAACAGCGCGCGACACGAATCGGCGGAAGCAAGCGCAATCTCCGCGAGTTCCGCCGCCGTGGGGTCAATCACGACGCCGCAGTCTGCATAGATCAGAGCGCCTTCCTCGCCGAAGCTTCGATCGGGCAGGGCCATCACAAAAAAACTGGAGACCAACTTGAAACCCGGGCGGACGCCAATGCAATGCAGCGCCGCGCGCACGGTGTGGG
The DNA here is from genome assembly GCA_033856235.1 of Blastocatellia bacterium. GTDB lineage: Bacteria > Acidobacteriota > Blastocatellia > Pyrinomonadales > Pyrinomonadaceae > DASXRU01. The sequence continues at coordinate 23,157 of JAWVFI010000030.1, forward strand.
AAGTAGTATTGGTGGCGCCGGCCACCGAGCCATCCGCGCGTCCCGAACGCACCATCAGATTTGCGTAGTAAAGAGGATCCTTCAGGCTGGTGCGCGCTTCATCGGCCATCAATCCTTTGGCGCGTCGCAATTCGTGGTAGAGCGAAACCATCTTGTCAAAGTCGCCGGCCCCCAGGTGGTCCAGGACCATGACGCCGCCGAGATCGACGCCCTGTGCCTGCGCCGTGGCGCGAATCTTGTCTTCGTTGCCAAGGAGGGTGATTTGCGCCAGGCGTTGGCGCGCACAAATGCTGGCCGCCACAACGCTGCGCGGATCTTCGCCCTCGGGCAGAACAATGTGCTGGGGACTGGCTACGGCGCGTTGGCGAATGCGATCGAGTATGGACATGGAATGGGTGCCGGGTTTCGGGTTTCGGGTTTCGGGTTCTTCGTGCGGCGGCCACTTTATCATGGGAGGGCTTTGGCCAGGAACTTGTCGTGCAGTTTTCGGTCGGTTAGACTCTGGGAATTCACGGCAGTACCTAACTAAGCAGCAATGGACAACAACTGACAACTGACAACTAGCTACTGACAACTAACAAACATGTCAAAAATGAAACTAAAGAGTCGCTTAAGAAATGTGCTGATGTTCCTGCCGAATATGGTGGGACTGTGTGCCCGGCTGATGGTGGACCCGAGGGTGCCAGCCACCGAAAGAGCTCTTTTCGCGGCGGCGATTGTCTATGCCATCATCCCGTTTGATTTCATTCCCGACATGATTCCCTTCGTAGGCCAGATAGATGATGCCTACCTGGTGGCGCTGACGTTGTTGCGCTTGATCGATCACACCGACGATCGGGTGGTGCGCGAACACTGGCGCGGCGGTGGCGACATCATTGTGCTGGCCCAGTCGATGGCCGCGCTGACGGCAAAGTTTTTGCCGAAACGAATGCGCCGCGCTTTGACTTCACGCGTCGAGTCACCCGGCGAAGGGATCCCGGTATCAAAGGGAAAGCTCCAACCTCTGTTTGTGGAGATTCCGGTGAAGGAAGACTCGCCGGAGCCTCCCAACAAACGTTCCTAAATCGAAGGGCTTGTTTTAGAGAAGAGAGCGGGGGCAGGCCGCCCTTCCTGACTGCGGGTTGGTAGTCTTGAGTCAGACTCCTATCCTGCGATTTCAAGTTCAACTCGAACAACCTGCGGAAAAACTCAACGTGGGATACTCGCAGTAGGGAAGAGCGGCTTGCCGCCGCTCTTTCGATCCAGCTTTCACTTCCCGTCGCGCAGCGCTGCCAGCAACTTTTCATGAATCCCACCAAAGCCACCGTTTGACATGATGGCGACGACGTCCCCTTCGCGCAGTTCAGGCGCCAGGTGGCCCACGATATCTTCCGCGCCGCTGATTGCGTGGGCGGGCTTTCCCTGGGCGGTGATGTCCGCCATCAGTCGCCGCGTGTCCAGCACCTGCCCTTTCTCCACCGCCTTCTCTGTATCAAAGACCGCCGCGATCACCACGTAATCGGCAGGTAAGAACGCCTGCGCGTATTGGTCCTGAAAAACGGCTAGTCGCGATGACCACGACCGAGGCTCAAACACTGCGACCAGGCGGCAGTCGGGATACTTCATGCGCAAAGCCTGGAGCGTTTCGCGCACCGCCGTGGGATGATGGGCAAAGTCATCGATGACCGTCACCCCGCGTTCGCAGCCGCGAACCTCGGCGCGCCGCCGCACGCTCTTGAAACTCGCCAGCGCCGCGGCAATTGTCTTTCGGTCCACACCCCAGGCATCGGCAGCAATGATGACGGCCAGGCAATTCAGAACATTGAACTCGCCGATCAGCGGGGTCTCAAACTGCGCCCATTCGCTGCCCTCCCGAAAAACACTAAAGCGCGTCATCGCGCCGGAGTAGTCAATCGCGCGCGCCTGCCAGGCGGCATCTTCCGATGTGCCAAAGGTCTCGACTTGCGTAAAAAGCCGTGAGCCCATTTCGGCGGCAATCTCACGCACATGCACGCTGTCCCACCCCAGGATCAGTTTGCCATTAGCCGGAACGAGATTCATGAAACGCCGGAAAGCCAACTTCACCGCAGCCAGATTGGGATAGATGTCGGCATGATCAAATTCGACGTTGCCCACGATGCCCAGCTCCGGCAGGTAGTGCATGAACTTGGGCCCCTTGTCGAAATAGGCGGTGTCATATTCGTCGCCTTCGATTAGAACGTAGTCACTGCCGGTGACGCGAAAGCTGACGCCGAAATTCTGCACTACGCCGCCGACCAGGAACGTCGGATCCAGCCCGCCCTGGTCCATGACCCAGGCAGCAATACTGGTGGTCGTAGTTTTGCCATGCGTGCCGGCGACCACGAGGGAGCGGCGGCCGCGGATGAACTCTTCCTTGACGACTTCCGCCTGCGAGCGGTAGAGGAGTTTGCGCCGAAGTGTCTCTTCCACCTCCGCGTTGCCGCGCGGGATGGCGTTGCCCACGATCACACAGTCGGGCGCAGGTGTCAGATGTTCTGCCGCGTAGCCCTGCATCACCTGGATGCCGAGCGACTTCAGCATCGTCGACATCGGAGGGTAAACATTCTCGTCCGCACCGGTGACTAGATGCCCGCGCGCCTGCAGCATGCCCGCTAAGGAAGCCATCGCCGTTCCGCAGATTCCGATTAAGTGATAGTGCATATGGTTCTAAGTCCGACAAACTTTAGTTTGTCGTTTCTGAGCGGCGTTCAACCAGCGGCGACAAACTGAAGTTTGTCGGATATGCCAAGCGGTGTCCCACATTTGCAATCGTATTATATTGCCACTAATCTTTCTGCTTCTATATATCCGCTGATTACTTTTAGAATATCCGCTCGCGTGAGAATGAAGAGTATATGATCATCGTCGCCAGTAAGCCCGGAGAATTAGGAAACCGTTTATTCGTTTTTGCGAATTTCATCGCCGGGGTTCTGGATTATAAATTCAAACTGGCAAATCCTGCCTTTGATGAATACGCCAAGTACTTTCCCCAGACCAACCAGGATCTGTTTTGTCGTTACCCGGCACGCCGCTCGTTTCTGAAACCCAGCGCGTCGCTGAGAAAATTACTTTATAAGACCACTTATGTCATCGGGCGGGTGCTGGCAAAGAGCGGAATAAAATCAAAACGCCTGCAGACTATCACGCTTGACTGGGACGACGTCTGCGAACTTTCCGGTCCCAACTTTGAATCGTTGCTGCGTTCACCTCAGCTCATTTTTATGCAGGGCTGGAAGTTTCGCAGCCAGGACGGGCTCATCCGTCATGCCGCGCCCATCAGGGAATTTTTTGAGCCACTGCCCGAGCATCGCGCCAATGTAACCAGGGTCATGGAACAGGCCCGCCACGATACGGACGTTCTGGTTGGAGTCCACATCCGCGATGGAATAAAAAATTTCGCGAATGTGCGCCACTTTTGGAATCCACCCGAAAAGTATGCGGAGATGATTAGCCAGGTGCAGGATTTCTTTCCGGGCAAGAGGGTTACCTTTTTGATCTGTTCAGATGTAAAGCAGGATCCGGAAGTGTTTTCGCGCTACCGCTTTTTTAACGGACCGGGACATTTGGTGGAAGACCTTTATGCTTTGGCCGAGTGTGATTATATGTTCGGTCCGCCCAGCACCTTCACACTTTGGGCTTCTTACATCGGCGAGGTCCCCTTAAAGTTTGTCCTGGATTCCAGTCAACCTCTGCGGCTGGATGAGTTCGTGCTGACGGGCGCAGGGGACAACGATCCACTGAAATTCGATCCGCACGCTAAGACTGCCGCCGCGGCGTCCGATTCGACTCAATTTGCGTTGTAGTCCTGTACCTGCGGTTGGTTCGTGTTATTTCGTGAGATTCGTGATATTTCGTGAATCGTGCGCCTGGGAATCGAAAGCATTACGATTCCCGAAATCACACGAAACACACCAAAGAACACGAACTGAGACATTCTGAACAGCCCCGGCAAACACTTCACCCGCCGGCGTGAATCCGAATGATGTCCAACTCCACACTCATTTCCCAATCCGGTTTTTTCGCGGCAACGGTTTCTCGCAACTCATCCACAGTAGGGTAGTCGTTGTAGCCCGTGAAGCAGCGAGCGTCATCTATCAGGATTACATGTCCGGCCACTGGATGATTCAGGATGTGATCCAATTCCTTC
>JAWVFI010000031.1:0-15065 GCA_033856235.1 Blastocatellia bacterium
TCCATTGAGATGAACCATTGCGGCGTGGCGCGAAAGATCACCGGGTTCTTGCAGCGCCAGCAATGCGGGTAGCGATGCTGGTAGTCTTCACTGAACAACAGCACGCCGCGTTCGCGCATGAATTCGACAATCTTTGGATTTGCTTCAAAGACGCTCTGTCCGGCGAAATGCTCGACTTCGGAAGTGAAGCGCCCCGCATTGTCCACCGGACAATAGACCTCCAGGCCGTACTTCTTGCCAATGACAAAGTCATCGTGGCCATGACCAGGGGCGGTGTGAACGCAGCCAGTTCCCGCTTTCTTAGTGGCTTTCTTGTCACGCGCATCTTTGACGTCCAACTCGGTCTCCGCGTCGGCCTCGCCACCCAGCGTCACATGCTCGCCCAACAATACGAGCGACGGGCGATCAAGCCAGGCGTGACGACATTCCAGGCGATCGAGCTTGGCTCCCGTGAAACGGGCCAGCACGGTAGGAGCAATCTCATCGCCATTTATGTCTCGCTCACCTAAATCACATTTCGCCGCGACCGCCTCCAGTAATTCGCCGGCAACAATGTAAACCTCGTCGCCTTTAGCCACGGCCACGTATTCATAATCGGGATGCACTGCAATTCCGAGGTTCGCAGGCAAGGTCCACGGCGTCGTGGTCCAGATAAGAAAGAAGACCTTGCGACCAGCCAGGGTTTCATCAATTAATGACGGGTCGCTGGCGAGCGCAAATTTGACGTAAACGGAAGGACTCGTGTGCTGGTGGTATTCAACCTCTGCTTCAGCCAGCGCGGTTTGATCATGGATGCACCAATAGACTGGCCGCGCACCTTTGTAAACATAACCTCGCTCCACAAACCTGGCGAACAGGCGCGCCGTTTCCGCCTCGTACTCATTCGACATCGTCAGGTAGGGGTTATTCCACTCGCCCAGAATTCCCAGGCGCTGGAAATCTCGCGTTTGCCGCTTTAATGCTTCGGCCGCATGCTCACGACAGGCGCGCCGGATACTGGTCGCGGGCATCTGGGCTTTCTTCGCGCCGAGTTTCTTGTCCACATAGAGCTCAATCGGCAAACCGTGGCAGTCGTAGCCGGGAACGTAGGGCGCATCAAAACCCATCATCGTGCGCGATTTGACGATAAAGTCTTTGAGGATCTTGTTCATCGCCGTACCCAGATGGATGTCGGCGTTGGCATAGGGAGGACCATCGTGCAGGATAAACTTCTGCGCGCCCTGACGCGTTTTGCGAATCAGGTTGTAAAGATCCATTCCCGCCCACTTCTTCAGCCGGGCAGGCTCGGTCTGGGCCAGGTTCGCCTTCTGCCCAAAAGCAGTTTTGGGTAGGTTGACGGTCTTCTTGAGATCTAGCGGGGTTTCAGTGGACATAAGGGTTTCGTTTTATGAATCGATAATAGTAGCAACAGACCGTTCTGGACAGAAAGCCCGAGGGTCCGGGTGGTGGTTCAGTTTGAAATCTCATTAGCACCTGACTTCAGTCAGGTGTTTAGGATGACCCTTGCTGCCGAACCGTTTTCAACGGTTTCGCCCAGTAAACCGTTAAAACGGTTCGCGGGATCCTTTCTTATCCAGGCACCGCACTGAAGTGCGGTGCTAATGAGATTCCAAAACTGACACCTACCCGCCGGGGAGAGCTTTGAGTTTGCCCGGCTGAACTGCGATGGGCGGATTGCTCTCAAACTAAAAACCCGAACCATGCCGCTTGCGGAGGCGATGATTCGGGTTTTTACAACCGTAGCGGGCGTGGTCAGCTACCCGATGAACATCTCGTCCTCCGCGTATGTTTGGTTAATGGGCTTTGGCGACGGCGCTATCAAAACTTCCAGGCCGCGGCGAAAGCCCACCATAATTGCCGCCAGCTCGCGCGCCGGTTCAATCACTTTCTCCTGGATAAACGCAGTAGTTGTGTGCACCTGCTCGTGAGTCTGATCGATGGTCCGGCTCACCAGCTCAACCTTATCGCGCGCGGTCTCAGCCGTATCGCCAACCAGCGCTTTCAACTCGCGCACCTCGTCCTTGATCAAGCCCATGGATTCCGAGAAGTGCTGCGTGGCGGTGGAGAGGTGCCCGGACATCACATTGAACTGCTCTGCGATTTCCTTTCCCTGCACCGCGATCGCTTTGCCCTGTTCGCTGATCATCGTAACGCGTTCAACGAGTGGCTCAAGTCGCGCCTCGAGACGATTGACTGATTTCACCGCTTTGCTGACGAAGATGGCCATGGAAATCATCGCCACGGCAATCAACACAAATGACGCCGCGATTATTACCATGACCCAAAACATCGGATCGTGAGTGTTCATCTGAAATGCCAGCAACGACATTACTTCGCGTCTAGCCTTTCTGTTCGTAGGTCGGCGCCACTTCACTGCGTCCGGAAAGCTCGGTCTTACGTTTTTCTTCTACGTAAGCTTTCTTGCCGGCTTCGATAGCTGCAGAAACGCTTCCCACCTGACGCGAAGCGACTTCGCGCGCGGAGGCTGCAGCTTCGGCAGCTTTCTCCGACGCTGTGCCGTAAAGTTCCGTCGCCCGGTCGCGCGTGGCTTCGTAATACTCTCCAGCTCTGTTGCCCAGCTGGGTCGCTGCTTCGCGAGACCGATCGATGCCTTTGCGGGTCGCGTCGGCGATGTCATTGCGCAGCTCTTCGCCGGATTTTGGCGCAAACAAGAGAGCGAGAATCGCTCCAATGCCGCCGCCAATCAGCAAGAAGGCAAGCTTTGACGAGACGTTATCACCGCCGTCTCTACCGCGATATTCATAGTCGTTTCCCATTAGATAGTCCTTTCTGGATTGGCAAAGACCAAAGCCTTTGCCGGTTCGGTTAGGTTGTCAGGAATAATGGCTGGCTCGGAATATAACAAAAGCACCGGAAGATGCGCAAGAAAGGGGCCGGGTGGTGAGTGGTGCAGTTTGAATTTAACGCCGAAGACGAGGCCCAGAGACGCGCCAAGCTGCAACTGCTTCACGGCAGGCAGCTAACCTGGCGACATCCTTACTATTGGGCTCCGTTCGTGCTGGTGGGCGCCAACAACTAGCTCCTCACGACGGCCGCATTGCTAAATCATCCACTGCGCGCGGCTATCGTAGTATCTGGGTGAGCGCCCGGGATTGCGCTGCTTATACCTCTTGTACCTTTCATGCCAGTACTCATAACGACGATCGGATGACTGGAGGGTGCGATGTGGGATCGCGCGCAGGTGGGCCTCGATCCTGTGCATGTTCCTGGCAGAGAAACGCCAATCGTAGCTGCCAAGGTCATAGAGACTGGTCAGGCCATAGCCCTTGATCCGGCCGGTCATATCGATGTACGGATCAAAGTAACTCCACACCAATTGCCGTAAGTTCCGAAATACGGGTTTACGCCCCTGCAAGCCGATGTCGCGCGAACGCGCAATCGATCCCCATAATCCATTCTTCTGAAAAACGAAAATGACATGGTCCAGCAGATCAATCGATTCAATGTCCAAAAGCAGTGGCGGGTAACCGTGCTGTTCCAGAACCACTGCGGCTGCGATCGCGGCTTCCAGGCAGTGCGCTTCGTTTCGTTTCACGACTTCCCGAAAAGAGCGCAGGGTCCCGCCCTGGCGCTCCCAGTTGTAGGGCATCAACGTTAGCCAGCGCTGCACCTGTGCGGGTGTGCGCAAGGATTGGATCAGCTTCCACTCAGTGTTCGTGAACGCTGCTTGTGGCGGTCTGGATTTCATTGTCTTAACCAATACCAGCGCAATTGCTAAAAGGCAAAAGCCCAACCAGTACAAGCCTAGCGTGCGACTCGTTACCCGTCGCAAACTAAAGTTTGAACCCTATGCCCCTGTAGGGTTGAAGCCTCAAACGCGCGCGACAGGTGTATAGAGTTCAAGCTTTAGCTTGCCGCTTGTTGGGCAGTAGTACGTTCCTAAGGATGGGCTCGGACTTGTCGGGCTACTGCCCCGCTTGCCTCGCACGCCCCTCATGAGGTAAGAAAGTAGAAAATAACAACACTGATTGTGATGAATGGCAACGCCCGGCCTCACCAGAAGACTAGAATTCCAACGAGCGAATTTGACGGTCAGGAATCAGGACTGGAGACACCATGAGCGCTACTCGCGAGGAAACAACTGAGCACCGTGATCCGACCATCCCACTGAGTAAGAACACCCACCTGCTCAACTGGGTGGAAAAGATGGCGAACCTTACGAAGCCGGCCTCCATCCACTGGGTGGACGGCTCGAAGGAGGAAGACGAAGCGCTCAAAACGCAGATGGTGGCCGGCGGAACGTTCATCAAACTCAACGAAGACCTTTGGCCAAACTGCTATTACGCTCGTTCTGACGCCAGCGACGTGGCCCGCGTCGAAGATCGCACCTTCATCTGTTCGCTTTCGAAAGACGGCGCCGGCCCAACGAACAATTGGGAAGAGCCGCGGCAGATGCGCCGGAAACTGAGAGAACTTTTCGACGGTGCGATGAGCGGCCGAACCATGTACGTCCTTCCTTTCAGCATGGGACCGATCGGTTCACCAATGTCACAGATTGGCGTGCAGCTGACTGACTCGCCTTACGTCGTCGTGAACATGCGCATCATGGCGCGCATCGGTCTACCGATCTACGCCGAAATCGATAAGGACGAGAAAAGGGTTGTGCCGTGCATGCATTCAGTGGGCGCTCCGCTTAAGGCTGGGGATAAAGATGTGGCCTGGCCCTGCAATAAGGAAAAGTACATCGTCCATTTTCCCGAGTCGCGCGAGATCTGGTCGTACGGATCCGGCTACGGCGGAAATGCCCTGCTGGGAAAGAAGTGTTTTGCGCTGCGCATTGCGTCCAACATTGCCCGCGATGAAGGCTGGATGGCGGAACACATGCTGATTGTCGGTGTCGAGAACCCGCAAGGCGAAAAGACTTATGTCACCGCCGCGTTTCCCAGCGCCTGTGGCAAAACGAATTTCGCGATGCTGATCCCGCCCGCCGGCTTTGAAGGCTGGAAGGTTTGGACCGTCGGCGACGACATAGCCTGGATCAAGCCGGACGCCAACGGACGCTTGCATGCCATCAATCCCGAGGCGGGATTTTTCGGAGTAGCGCCGGGGACGTCAGTTAAGACGAACCCGAACGCCATGACGGCGCTTTCCAGCAATTCCATTTTCACGAATGTCGCGCTCACACCGGAAGGCGGCGTGTGGTGGGAAGGTATGACCGACGAGCCGCCCGCCGAATGTTTGGATTGGCAGGGCAGGAAGTGGACGCCAGCGATTGCCAAAGAGACCGGGGCCAAAGCTGCGCATCCCAACGCCCGCTTCACGGCGCCCGCCTCGCAATGTCCGACGATCGATCCTGATTGGGAGAATCCTAACGGCGTGCCGATCAGCGCCATCATCTTTGGCGGCCGTCGTGCCACCACGATGCCCCTCGTCTACCAGGCATTCAACTGGAGCTCGGGCGTTTACATCGGCGCCACTATGGGTTCGGAGATGACCGCGGCGGCCGCCGGGACCATCGGCAAAGTGCGCCGCGATCCCATGGCCATGCTGCCCTTCTGTGGCTATCACATGGGTGATTACTTTCGCCACTGGATTCGGATGCAGCGCTCACTGACTGAGACACCGCGCATTTTTCACGTGAATTGGTTCCGCAAGAACGCTGAGGGCGAGTTTATCTGGCCCGGGTTCAGCGAGAACATGCGCGTGTTGAAATGGATTGTCGATCGGGCTCGCGGCCGCGCGCTGGCAATGGAAACTCCCATCGGCTGGATGCCGCAGTACGAAGACATCGAATGGCAGGGCCTTGATTTTTCCCGAGAGCAGTTTGAGGAGTTGCAGGCCTTTGACCGCGCCGCCTGGCGCGAGGAAGTGCTGGGACACGAAGAACTATTCCTCACGCTCCACGATCGCCTGCCGCCGGAGACCGTGTACGAGCGCGAGTTATTGATCTGCCGAATTTAACTGCCGGATGGCTCGCCAGGAACAAATGAGTGCTCGAAAATGGGGGACGTCGTCTTCGGGAGCACGCTGAGCTATACTCCGGCCTAGGATGAATAAAACATCATGCAAGACAAAGATCTCATTGAGAAGATAAAGGCCCTGCCCCCTGACAAGATCGCGGAGGTCGTTGACTTCGTGGAATTCCTTGTTCACCGCGATGATCGGCTAACCATAGAGGCTGCGTCAAAACTCTCTGAGCAAGTTTTCGCTCAGGTTTGGGACAATCCAGACGATGCCGAATACGACACTCTATAGCCTCGGTGATGTAGTCCTCGTTCCTTTCCCTTTCACCGATCAAACGGCGACCAAGAAACGTCCCGCAGTGGTCGTTAGTTCTAACGGATACAACCAGGCAAGGCCCGATGTGATCCTAATGGCGATTACCGGCCATTTGTCCGGCTACTCTAGAATCGGAGAAGTAGTTATCTCAGGGTGGAAAGAGGCTGGCCTAATCAAAGCTTCGACTATCAAGCCAATTCTCACTACTGTCGAAAGACTCTGATCATCCGAACCTTGGGGCAACTCAGAGAGCCAGATCTGTTCCTTCTCAAGGATTCCTTGAAAAGCATTCTTGGTTGACTGACCTCATGCGGTGCTTCTTCCTTAAAATTGGAAAAGGCAATTTACGTGCAGTTGAGTTCCTGAGCGGCAAGAATCCCTTGGGCCGACCTATCGCTATCATTCGAATAGGTAATCAGCCTGGCGGCCAACTCAGGGGCCGTCCGCCGAGCACGTGGACATGAAGGTGGAAAACCGACTGTCCGGCGCCCGCCCCCGTGTTCACGACCGTGCGATAACCACCCTCCGCCAATCCTTCATCATTAGCGATTCTCGCGCCAACCCGCAGTAGGTGGCCCAACATAGCTTCGTCTTTCCGGGACGCGTCGTCGAGCGATTCCAGGTGCTCGCGGGGAATCACCAGGACGTGGTGCGGGGCCTGGGGATTGATATCGCGAATCACAACACAGAGTTCGTCCTGGTGCACAAACTCTCCGGGAATTTCACCCGCGATGATTTTGCAGAAAAGGCAATTTTGATCAGTCATGATAGTAATGTTTGCGCCAGATGGATTCAGTCAGGGCTCCCCGGTGGCCGCGGATTCTGTCAACGGCGCGGTCACTGAGGGCCGCAGGCGTTCAATGGCTGCGCCTACGCTGCGCAGTTTCGTTTCAATCTTCTCGTAGCCGCGATCGATGTGATAGACGCGGTCGATGATGGTTTCGCCCTCTGCCACCAATCCCGCCAACACGAGCGAGGCCGAGGCGCGCAAATCCGAGGCTTGTACGCGCGCTCCCGTCAACCTGTTCGGACCGTCCACCGTCGCCGTGTGGCCATCGATCTGGATGCGGGCGCCCATACGCTGCATTTCCGAAGCATGCATAAAGCGATTCTCGAAAATCGTTTCGGTGATCACGCTGCGGCCCGTCGCCTGGGTCATGAGGGCCATGTATTGCGCCTGCATGTCGGTAGGAAAGCGCGGATAAGGTTCGGTAGTGATATCCAGGGCCTTGAGTTCTTCCCCGCCGCATCGGACTTGAAGCGTGCTTTGGTTCAACTCTTCAATTTCTACGCCAACTTCGCGCAGCTTTGCAATCACAATCGCGGAATGCTCCGGGCAGCAATCCCTCAACTCCAGTTCGCCCCTGGTAATCGCCGCTGCCACCATGAAGGTGCCCGTCTCGATCCGATCGGGGATGATTGTGTGCTCTGCGCCCCCTAGCTGTTCCACGCCCTCGATCTGAATTTCGGGAGAACCGGCGCCTTTTACGCGACCTCCCATCTTGTTCAGAAGTTCGGCCAGGTCCTTGATCTCGGGTTCGCGCGCGGCGTTTCGCAAAGTGGTTTTGCCGCGGGCCAGGGCCGCAGCCATCATCAGATTCTCAGTGCCGGTGACGGTAACTTTTTCAAAGTTAATCTCGCCGCCAATCAGCCGGCCACCCTGCGGCGCTCGCGCCACTACGTCACCGGCTTCCAGCCGCACCTCGGCGCCCAGATGTTCAAACGCGGTCAGGTGCAGATCGATTGGCCTCGTGCCAATTGCGCAGCCGCCGGGCAATGACACTTTTGCTTTACCGAAACGCGCCAACAAGGGACCAAGGGCCAACACGGAAGCGCGCATCGTCTTTACCAACTCATAAGGCGCTTCGAACAATTCGATTTGGGCGGCGGCAATCTTGTGCGTACGCAACTCCGGCGTCAGCACCGTGGCGCCGAGATCTTCCAGCAGGCGACGCTGCGTGATAATGTCACGCACATAAGGCAGGTTGTGGAGGGTGACTGTCTCTGACGTCAGCAGCGCGGCAGCCATACATGGCAACGCCGAATTCTTCGCGCCGCTAATCGAGATGCGTCCTCGCAATGGTCGGCCGCCAATGATGCGAAATCTATCCATGACGAAAGATTAAGATAAAAAGTCAGAAAGTGAAACGCCCAAGTCCGTTGCGTGAACCGCAAAGCGGTTTCGCCTCGCCGAAACTCCAAGGCAATCCTTACCTTGAACCGCAAAGCGGTAGTGACCTAATTTGCTTTGCGCCCTTTCGATCCTTCTTTGCGCCTTTGCGAGAAATGCTCCGAACCTAAGCAATATTTCACGCAAAGGCGCAAAGTCGATTTCCGAAGCACGCAAAGAACTCTCAAATTAGGTCACTAGCGGAGGGCGCAACCGCTTTGCGGTTGATTTCAGCACTTACGATCGAAAACGAGTTGCGTGACGCAGGTTATCTCTTTTGCAATGACACGATCCGGTGAATCCCCTGAAGGTCTTTATGAAAATCCAAAACCTCCCACACGCGATTGTCGACCAGGGTTCGCACCGCATCATGCTGGTCGAACCCAATCTCGAAAAGAAAATACCCGCCGTCAACTAAGTAATCAGACGCTTCACGCAGCAAGCGACGAATAATCGATAGGCCGTCTGGCCCGGCGGCTAGAGCGAGATGCGGTTCGTAGTCCAGCACTTCTCGCTGCAATTCCAGCAGCGCGGTTTCCGTCACGTAAGGCGGATTAGAGACGATCATCGAGAAGGCCAGCCCCGGCTTCAAGGCCGCAAAGCAATCACAAGCCAGAAGTTGAAACCGATCGAAAACGGCGTGGCGTTGGGCGTTGTTACTTGCGATGAGCAAGGCCGCCGGAGAAACGTCAATTCCTATCGCCTTGGCCTCTTTCCTCTCATGCAGCAGCGAAATGGCGATGCAACCGGATCCTGTTCCCACATCGCAAATTAACGACGCCGGCTCACTCGGCGATAAGAGATTGAGCGCCACCTCCACTAGCAGTTCCGTTTCCGGCCGGGGGATGAGAACGTCCTTCGTCACTTCAAAATCCAGCATGAAAAAGGCCTGATGGCCGGTGATGTATTGCAGCGGTTCGCCCGCCGCGCGGCGCTTCACGAAATCAAAGAAGGTTTTCAAGGCTTTCTGGGAAAGGAAATCCTTGGCATGTGTGATCAGGAAGGTGCGATCGCACTTAAGGATATGCATCAGCAGCAAGGCAGCGTCCTGCCGTGCCTCGCTTACCTCTGACTCCCGTAAGGAGTGGGTAGCGTTCAGCAATGCCTGCTCGATTGATAGGCCCATCTCATCAGCAGCATAACGCGAAAGCCGAAATTACGGCGAACCGGGCCCAGAGATCAGAGGTCAGAGATCAAGCAACGGAAATACGATATGACCTCTGGCCTTTGAGCTTCGCCCAGCCCGATTCATCGGGCTTTCCGAAAGGTTAATAGCCCAGCGCTTTGAGTGCTGGGTGTGCTTGCCAGAACGGTTTTAGCGCGCTTCAGCGTGCTTTGCGCTTAACCTCAGGCGGAAACAGATTAAAGCCCGCTCAAAGCGGGCTAACAACACCCGATGCATATCTCACCCAGCCGTAAAACGGCTGGGCTAATAACCTGCGGGAAAGCCGCGTAAACACTGCTAAGCGTCTGACTCTGCTCGGACTCTCATTTGCCCTCGACGGCTTTCTATATTAGGCTTCCACCAAACAGGCGAAGAGTTTATTCAGTACGAGAGTTAGGCGGAGCTATCCGCGATGTTACTCAACCTTGGGATTGGCGTCAGTCGGTTCGGACGCTACGAACGGATCGTATCAAGGAGGCAGGAATGAGCGAGGCAACGGGGACTGAAAGCGCAAACAAACAGGATGCGGTGGACGATCAGGGCACCAGTCAAAGCGAAGGCAGAACGTTGTTGACGAAGCTCCGTGACGCGGGATTTGATTCCAGTGACGAGCAACTGGCGTTGGCGCTGGGCCGACCAGTTGAAGAGATCCAGGGTTGGACCGGCGGCGCCGCCCCGGTCGATGACGATGTCATCATGAAGGCTCGTGGAATAGCCGAACAGCGCGGTATCGAGATTGAGTAGGATGGGGCCAAAAGTGGTACAGACTTAAGTTTGTGTCACTAATACTTGACGATGAATGACGAATTGAAAAAAGCTGCCGGCGCGTTGCTTGAATCATACGCCGCGGACGACATCAAGATTCATCACCTTGATCGTCAACCGTTGCCGTCGCACGCCGAAATCATCCGCGCCCTGGTGGCCATCAACGAATTGCTGTTCCCCGGCTACATCGGGGCCCAGGGCTTGTCCGGATCCGATCTTCAATCTCACGTCGAAGCGCGCGTTGCGTGGCTGTACGAGACGCTGACGGAACAAATTAATCGCGCCATTAGCCACGGCGCGAAGATCGGCGAGGCGTGCAATGTGACTGACCGTGAGGCGACCGATTGCGCCACGGCCTTTGTGGCCGCGCTGCCGGCGATTCGTAAGCTGATGGCGGGCGACGTCCAGGCTGCTTATGATGGCGACCCGGCCGCGAACTGCCGGGACGAAATCATTTTCAGTTATCCCAGCATCTACGCTGTCATGGTTTATCGCGTGGCGCATGAACTCTTCCAGATGAAAGTACCGCTGATTCCCCGCATCATGACAGAGCATGCGCATCACCGCACGGGCATCGACATTCATCCCGGCACACGCATTGGCTCGCGCTTTTTTATCGACCACGGAACGGGAGTTGTCATCGGCGGCACGGCCATCATCGGGAACAACGTCAAACTCTTTCAGGGCGTGACCCTCGGCGCGTTCTCGTTTGACAAAGAAGATGGCGGCGATTTGGTGCGCAACACAAAACGTCATCCGACAATCGAAGACGACGTGGTGATTTATGCAGGCGCCACCATCCTCGGTGGCGAGACAGTGATTGGACGCGGCAGTGTCATTGGCGGTAACGTCTGGCTCACGCACAGTGTGCCCGCGGGAACCCGAGTGCTGCAGGATTCGCCGAACCTGCGGATCATTCCAGCGGACGAAGTTGCTTCGTGATTCAGTTCGCGGAAGCTCGCGGCGATTGAAAGTTTAATTGCAGTAGAACGGAAAACGAGTCTTTCGTTCCTCCCGTAGCTACAACGGAACCCCCACTCCATCGGTTTGGGGGTTCCGCTGTTAAAGGGGGACGAAGTTTAACGAGGTTGATACCTGGAAGGGCTGTCCTTCAATATGGGACCACTGTCGAAGAGCATTCTGCTTTTTACGCTGAACTGGCTGGACGCTCAACTTACTCTGGTCTGGGTGCGAACCAATCTGGCAACTGAAGGGAACGGGTTGATGGCCCGTCTGTTGAATTTTGGCGACAACCCTTTTCTGTTCGCTAAGCTGGCGATCGGCGCCTTTGCCGCATACGTGCTCTATCGCTGCGCTCATCTCCCGCTGGCCCGGCGCGGAATGCAGCTGGTGCTGGGAATTTACTTTGCCCTGATGTTTATCCACGCTGCGACCGGCCTTTCGGCCCTGGGATGGAATGGTCCCGAAGCCATGATTGGCTATCTGGTTAGTATCCCCCAAGCGTTCGCTTCCCTGTTCGCCTAAGCCATAACCCTCCTACTCGCTGTTCCAATCAATCTCGCCGTTTCCGTTCTCGAAGTCCCAGGTTTCCTCGTTTTTCTCCAGTCAAAACTATCAACCGCAAAAAGAAACCCGGACCCTACTTTGCGCGTTTTAGAAGCAGGAACCGGTGGGCCGACAGGCACGCAACCGTGAAGCGGGCCGCCGGCATCTGAACTCATAATGATTTAGCGCATTCTGCGCGGAGATTGAGGAAACATCATGTACAGAATATCCGGACGTAATATCCTGGTTATCGCCATTCTTTCGGGAGTGTTCGCCGCGATCGGCGTTCTGGCCTTCGACCGTGTAACCAACCATTGGCAGCCGAGTGGCGCAGCCTTTACAGAAGCCACGCCGGCAGGTGTCACCGATCCGTCTTTGGCGACGGACGAACAAAACAACATCGAGGTGTACCGGGCCATGGCGCCCGGCGTCGTGAACGTTCATTCCACTACCTACGTCCGCGACTGGTTCGGCATGGTAGAACCTTCCGAAGGTTCGGGGTCAGGATCAGTGCTCGACGCTCAGGGAAATATCTTAACCAACAATCACGTTATCGAGCGTGCTGAGAAACTTACTGTCAGTTTCGGCGGTGATCGGAACTATCCCGCCACGGTGGTAGGGAAAGATCCCGACACCGACCTCGCGGTTATCAGATTAACGACGCTCCCGAAAGAGCCTCTGACGGTAGTGCCCTTAGGCGATTCCGACAAGCTGACCGTCGGTCAAAAGGTTTTAGCCATCGGCAATCCCTTTGGTTTGGATCGCACCCTGACAACGGGAGTCATCAGTGGTTTACAGCGGCCCTTGCGCGGGCGCGACAATCAGCCCATCGAAGGGGCTATCCAAACTGACGCCTCCATCAATCCGGGAAATTCAGGCGGGCCGCTGCTGGATTCGCACGGGCGAATGATTGGAATCAACTCGCAGATACTGTCACCCTCCGGCGCTTCTGCCGGCGTCGGTTTTGCCGTGCCGGTCAATATCGCCAAACGAGTCGTGCCGCAGTTGATTAGCAACGGCTCGGTCCACCGGCCGAAGATGGGAATTGATGCCCGCGACGTGGCCACGCTCAGCGGTCAGGTCCGCTTGCCAGTGTCCGATGGCGTGTTAATCGTTTCCGTTATTCCGGGCGGCTCAGCAGCGAATGCCGGCCTGCGCGGTCTGACCCAAACGGAAGACGGCGATCTCGAAATCGGAGACATCATCCTCGGCATCGAAGGGCAAAAAGTCGCCAGCAACGATGATCTCTTTAAGATCCTCGATAAACACCAGATTGGTGAAACCGTCCGTGTAGAAGTCCTGCGCAACGGCAGCAGGACCACAGTGCCCGTGCGTTTATCCGAAGCGCCCACAACCCGCGGCGGATATCGACGGTAGAAAGTCGCCCAGTCTTTAGTCTGTGCCTCCATTGGTTCAGAGAGCGCCAAGGGCTCGAAATGTAATAGCGCGGGCCAAACGGCCCAGGGAAAATGGCAAAGTAACCGCAGAGAGCGCTGAAGGCGCGGAATGTGAGAGCCTCTCCATATTCCGCGCCTTCCGCGCTCTACTTTGTTAACCACTATTCGTTCCTGGGCCGTTGGCCCAGGCTATTACATTTCGCACCTTTGGCGCTCTAAGAAGGGCCTGCCCCTCCGCTTGGACTTTTTGCTTGCCTGTAATAAAGTCAGCACCATTCAAATCAATGCGAATATTGGACAGCAATTGGTTTGCCGGAACGGCTCTGGCCAGTTCTCGGTCAAACTAAGACACGTTTTCCGGATATGTAACAATTCACCTGGCCTCTATGAAAACATCCGTACCTGAAGATTCCATGCAGACGCTGACGGCGCGCTTGCAGGCCGCCAATAATGCGTTGGCCGCGAAGTATCCCGGAGAGAGTGGCCGCCGCCAACCGGTGCACACCGTCTATGGCGGTGCGCATCTGTTCAAGTCGGATTCGGCGCAAAGGCTGGGCGCGGTGGCCCGCCGTTCTCTGGAAGAGTCTGCGCCGAATTTCGTGACCTTCGCTAGAGCCATCGGTTTGCCGGGTGCAGAAACTCTACCTGACTCCGATCCCGGCCTTTCCCAGCTCAGAACTGAGTTTGAAGATAATGCCGAAGGACAACGCCGGCAGAACAAAGCCGCCTGGATGGCCCAAACGATTTACAGTCGCGTGCAGGAGAAACTGCTGCGCGAGCCCGTCGAGGATTTCCGCATAGACTTTGAAGACGGCTACGGGAACCGACCTGACGCGGAAGAGGATGGGCACGCGGAATCGGCGGCCCTGGAAGTGGCGAACGGCATCGCGGCCGGGACCCTCCCGCCATTCATCGGAATCCGGATTAAACCCTTCACGGAAGAACTGCGCCGCCGCAGCATGCGAACGCTGGATATCTTTCTCTCAACGTTGCTGGATAAGAGCGGCAATAAACTGCCCGGCAACTTCGTCGTGACCCTGCCGAAGATTACGGTTCCGGAGCAATGCAGCGCCTTAACGGATCTATTTGAGTTGCTGGAAGCGCAAACCGGACTCGCTGCCGGCTCGTTGCAAATGGAGATGATGATTGAGACCACGCAATCAATTATCAATGACGAAGGTCGAATCAACTTGCCTTTGCTGTTGCAGGCGGCCCGCGAACGTTGCGTCGCCGCGCACTTCGGAACTTATGACTACACGGCCAGCTGCAACATCACCGCGGCCCATCAACACATGATGCATCAGGCCTGCGATTTTGCCCGGCACATGATGCAGGTAGCGTTCGCGGGGACGGGCATCTGGCTCTCAGATGGCGCGACCAACATCATGCCGGTAGCGCCGCATCGGGCCGGCAAAGATGGACCACCGCTGACCCCTGCCCAGCAGGATGAAAACCGTGAAGTGGTCCATCGCGCATGGAAACTGCACTACGATCATATTCAGCATTCCCTTACTAATGCCTATTACCAGGGATGGGACCTGCACCCCGCGCAGTTTCCCACGCGGTACGCCGCCGTTTATGCATTCTTCCTTGATGGGTTGGCCGCGGCTTCTGAACGTCTCAGCAATTTTGTGGAAAAGGCTGCTAAGGCCACCTTGGTTGGCGATGTCTTTGACGACGCGGCCACGGGCCAGGGGCTTCTGAACTACTTCCTGCGCGCTACCAACTGTGGCGCAATTACTGAAGATGAAGCCCTGCGCCTTTCGAGTTTGACTCCGGAAGAGTTGCGCTCCGGCTCATTCGTAAAGATCTTGAAGAACCG
>JAWVFI010000032.1:0-102690 GCA_033856235.1 Blastocatellia bacterium
TAAGCAACCTTGCGGACAACGATCTGCTGCACCCCTCGGGCCAATCTCTTCTACTTAGCAAGCGATCGGCACAGGCTACAATCACTTTCTAACTTGCATGGGGGAAACATACAAGCGGACGGCTGAATGCTAATGGCCAGAAATCTACTTTTTTCAGTCGTCCGCTTCTCGGACTGGGCCCTTGACGCCTGACGATCCCAGCGATGAATCGCTGGGCTATTTTCAGGCGTCCGCTCACGCGGACTTAGGGAACCGTACTGTTGCGCAAAGCCAATAACGCGAACATCACTAAGCAACACGAAACATTGCGTAAACGTAATATGCCTTTGCCCAATCAACGATTTGCCAAACCGCGCGCGTTCCTGAAAGCGCGCCTTTCACCCGAAGGCTATCTCGGGCTGCACCTCACCATCGGGGCTCTGATCTTGATCGGCGCCACTTGGATTTTTGCCGCCATTGCCGAAGACGTCGTCACCGCTGATCGGCTGACCGTCGTGGATGTCGAATTCTCAAACTGGCTTCATGCGCGCGCTAACCCCACCGTCACGGCAGTACTAATCGTTATCACCAATCTGCACGCCACGATCGGCATCACGATTCTGACGTTTGCCGCCTTTCTCTTCCTCATCAGGCGTGGTTACCGGGCACAATCGCTGGCATTGGTTTTCTCAGTCTTTGGCGGAATGTTGCTCAATGTAATCCTGAAGAATATTTTTGTGCGGGCTCGGCCTCATTTCGAAGCTCCTATCCTGACGCTGACTACTTACGGGTTTCCCAGCGGCCACACGATGATGGCGACCTGCTTCTACGGCGCCCTGGCGGCGATTGCGATCTGGAGTCTCAGGACGTGGGGCGCAAGGCTGGCCGCAACTCTGGGGGCTGGCTTGATGATTCTGCTGGTTGGCTTCAGCCGCATCTACCTGGGCGCGCATTACCTGAGCGACGTATTGGGGGCGATGGCGGAAGGGTTGGTCTGGCTCGCGTTTTGTCTGACCGCTGTAAGTGTGGCGCACCGCCGCTTGTCAGAACCGCCTGCGGTAGCGGGCGGTTGAATCCTCGATCAGCTTGTCTGATAACGAAGGTTCAACCGCCCGCTACCGCAGGCGGTTCTGACCGGACTCCTACTTAACTAATTTCGCGGTGAGCACAATGATCAATGCCCGGTCCCCCAAAGTTGCCGTACCCACCACCACCTTTTCGCCGTCGCGCAGATTGAGTGCGGTCTGCACCTGGGTCCGATTATCCACCGTGTTGCCCGTCATCCCCGTCAAGAAAATGAACTCGGCTATCTGAATTATCGGCGCACCAGCGGACGTCGAACTCAGCGTTACCGTATTGATCTGGTATTCGAAGGGCAGAACCATGGTTCCACTGTTGGCCGGCGACCGGGAAATCTCGGCCGTGCCCTTGCCGTGCAGTCCGCGTGGAGTTTCCGTTAGGCGCTGCACCACTGACGTGGCCAGCTCGTAATTCTTATAGTTCAAAGTCCCACGGAGTTGCGCCAGCACGTCCTTCAATTCCGCAGGGACCTCCGCGGTCGCGGCGCCCGTGTTCGAAGCCAGGAGTACGTGCATGTGTAGCTCAATGTTCGGACGCGGCTGCGCGGGGGTGTCGAGCCGCTGCAGGGCCTCTTCAATAGTCGCGACATTTTCAGGAAAGTCGCGCACCGTGATCATCTTGAACTCGGAATTGGGCGAGACCGACGCGCCCTTGAATCCGCTGCCCAGGGCCCGCAGCACGTTGCCCAGATTGACCGGGTCGCGATACTTCACTTCAAAGACTTTACTCTTGAAGCCCTTTTCAGTGACGAAATCGCTGTCAGACTTGGCGGCCGGAGTGCCAGCCTGCTGTGCGAACATCGGAGAGACCGGGACCATTAATAGAGCGACTGCTAACGAAAGTTTTTTCATTGTCTTAAGCACGAGAGCTTGCCTCCTGATCATGTTTGGAAGATTTTCCGGGTGTACCTTGTTTGGCGGGCTGACGAGTGAACCAGATGATACGTATGTTCTGATCGCTGGTTTGCATGTCCACTCTCAAAGTCCGCTCTGAACCGGTCGCATCCGTCGCGGGTACGACATTCGATTCAGTGAGATTGTTGACCGGCAACGCAGTTGAGCCAGCCATCGATGGGCGCTCAGGTGTATTTGCGGCGACATCTGCCACCAGTGGTCCGGTGCTATTCGTTCTCCGTGGTGGTTGAGCGGGCCGATTCATTTGCGCTGTCCCGCGCGTGGGTACGGCGTTGTTCTGAATCGTGGTCACCCAACCGCCGTTTCCCGAGTTAGTCGCGGTCGCCGCCTGCAAGTTCTTAGGTGAAGGTGATGTGTTTGGTTGCTCGCTTCGTTGGGACACTTGCTGCGGTCCATTCTCCCGAGTGGCAATCAAGTAAAACGCCAGGCCAGAGACCGCCAGTAAAACCGCCGTCGCCACGGCCCAACTCAGGTTCGGGCGGAACAGGCTGACAATCCTTTGCGGTAACGCCGGCGCCAGGGACTCTTCGCTAATCTCGCGTAACACACGCTGGCGCATGCCGGAGTAAACTCCCTCGCTGAACGATGGTGGCGCAAACTGTTGCAGCAGCTGCCGGCTCTCGAAGTATTCACTTGCCGACCGCTCACACAGGGCACAGGACTGGACGTGCGCTGCGACCCTCGTCGCGCTTCTGTCGTCGAGATCGTGTCCCGCGAACAGCGGTAACAACTCCTGTACCTGTTTGCAGTTCATGACGCCTCCAAAGTTGCCCAGGCACTCCTGCCTGGCCCTCCGTCGCTCTTGATCTCTCAACTATCCCAGGAAGGGACAGACACGAATGTCTGTCCTACTTTCGCAAATACTGATCACAGTAGATCTTGATCTTGCGACGCGCAGAGCTGATCTGCGATCGCACTGTAGTAGCGCTGGAATTCAGAATCCGCGCTACTTCTTCCGTCGAAAGTCCCTCAAGGTCGCGCAACACGATTGACGCTCGCTCTTTCACTGGCAGGTGTGCCATTGCTCTGGCGATCAGCTCGCGTTGCTGTGCATGCATCACTGCGTCGTCGGCGCCTTCGCCGCATGACGGAATTGCAAAAGCGCTTTCTTCATTACCGGCATCGAATGAAGTGAACCGTTCGCTGTGTTGCTGGCGCTCCTTTGTAATGTCGCGGCAGACGTTAACCGTGATGCCATACACCCAGCCGAAGAAATCCTGATTCTGTTTGAAGCGTTTCAGATATTTGTAAACTCGCAGAAACACTTCCTGGGAAGCATCGCGGGCGTCCGCTTCGTTGCCCAACATCCGCCACGTCATGGCCATAACTCTTTGCTGCGAATGAATCATGATCTGCTCAAAGGCCGCGGTATCGCCGGCGGCGGCGCGCTCAATTAATCTGGCAAGTGACGTCTGATTGTGACTCAGGGCCTTCACCGGCAACTGTATTTCCACGGCCAAAGCCATGTCGGGGGCCCCGCTCGCCATTCTCAAGATTTGTTTACTTCCCACTGACATATACTTCCAGCAACCGAAAAACGTTGAGAGGAATCTTTCTCCGCGGATTTCAGCCTTTTACAAAATACCAAAACGCCCACTACTCACACGCCTATCGGCAGGGAATGTTTCGTATGATCAAAAATTGTGTTGCGGCCTATTCGTGTTGGTCCGTGAGATTTCGTTCTCATCGAAGCCTGGGCCGTGCCACAGTTTTAGTTTCTCTCTTTATTCCTCTCCCTTTGGGAGGGGTTAGGGGAGGGCCTGTGACGGTACCGGCCAAACCGTTCCCAACGCGCGGCCTCGAAGGCCGCGCGCCATTTTGAGAGTCGCAGCTGGAAACTAATCCTGCGGAGTAAATGTTACGGCGGCAACATTCGTTCGTCGCATACAGCATAATCGTGTGGCGCGCGCCCATCGAGGCCGCGCGTCTTCGAGGTGAGAAAGGCATACGCAAGCCCTCTCCTAACCCATCCCAGAGGGCGGGGGAAAGAAATACCAAGAACCTGAAATTAGGGCACTACCAAATCCATCAGTAAGATTCGCCAAGCTCGGCTCAAATCTCTTGAAAAATTGCCGGAATCAGTTCAGCATGTCGTTCGGCCTTGCTTCCCTATCGAAAAGTATCAACTCGCAACGCGCGAAGAGCTTGTAATCCATCCCATCAAGGAGCCCCAAATGTTTCAGAACTATTCGCAAACGGTATTGATGACAACCCGCTTGGCAATCCTCATGGTTTGCCTGTCAGCCATCTTAGCGACAGTTAACGGTCAGACCCCGGAGAACCTCGACGATTTGAAGGAACGAGTGAGTGTACTTCTGAAACAAACGAAGTATACGGAGGCCGTTCCCTTGTTGGAGAAGATCGTCGCTGCGGAGCCGGATGGCGCGGGCGGGCACTACTTTCTCGCTTCCGCCATACTGGGATTGATTCCCAATACAAAGGACGAGGGCGGCAAGACGCAATTGCGCCTGCGAGCGCGGGCTGAGTTTCTGAAAGCGAAGGAGCTCGGCCACACCGCTCCTAACCTTGATGCGATGATTGAGTCGCTGCCGCCCAACGGCGCGGGGCCTGACGCTTTTTCAGATCACGCTCAGGCGGACAAGTTTATGAACGAGGGCGAAGCCTCGTTTTCGCAAGGTAAGCTCGACGAGGCTTTTAAGGCTTATCAAAAGGCGCTGGCTATTGATCCAAAGCTCTATCATGCAGCGCTCTTCTCCGGTGACGTGCAAATGCAAAAGGGAGACTTTGCCCAAGCCGAGGTTTGGTACCAGCGGGCGATTACAATCGATCCCAACAAAGAAACGGCGTACCGCTACTCCGCCACGCCGCTTATGAAACAACAGAAGTTCGACGAAGCGCGTGACCGCTATATCGAGGCCTTCATCACCGAACCTTACAATTCATTCACCGTCGCCGGTTTCACGCAGTGGGCCCAGGCTACGCGGACCCCACTGGCGCACCCGAAGATCGACATTCCGACCAGCGTCACGTTTGACGAGAAGGGTGACGTGAAGATCAACCTGGACTCGAGCGCATTGCTGGGTGGTAAGGACGACGGGTCATTCGCCTGGATCTCTTACGGAGCGACGCGCACGACCTGGCACAAGGAAAAGTTCAAACAGACATTCCCCGGTGAGGGATCGTATCGACACACCCTGGCAGAGGAAGCTGACGCCTTGCGCAGCGTTATCACTTTGGCCACAGCCGACAAGGAGACGAAGAACCTCAGCCCAGCTTTGGCCAAACTGAAGAAGCTGAACGATGCCGGGCTGCTGGAAGCTTACATCCTGCTGGCCCGTCCGGATGGCGGCATCGCCCGAGACCATCCCGCGTATCTCCGAGCTAATCGCGAAAAACTAAGGCGCTATGTTTTGGAATATGTGGTGAAGGGCGCGGGGAATTAGTTTGTTTACGAGTGAGCCCGATTCATCGGGCTTTCCCGTGGGGTTACTAGACCGGCCGTTAACGGCCGGGTGCGATGGTGAAGTTTCTGGGGAAGCGCGCTTGAGCGTGCTTCCTTCCGAGTGCTTTAGCCCCCTCGGACTGAAGGAGGCTAAAGCCCCCTGGGAAACCATTTCCCCGCACTACCCAGCCGTTAAACGGCGGGGCTAACAACCCTTCGGGAAAGCCGCATGAATGCGGCTACCTGCTAACCGCCCGACATTACATTTGAAAATTTGAATTCGCACCGAACAGCACGCGCAGGATGACTGGCGAATTGGCCAGCAGCATCGTCAGCCAGGTGCGCTTCCGGTAGATGTCTTCCGCGAGGTAGAACATGCGCGGTGGAAAGTAAACCAGTAAGGCGATAAAACTCAGGAAGAAAAGTCTGCCGCCAAATTCCAGCAAGCTCCCCGGACGGCCCAGCGGCGCAAACGTTAGTAGGTTCCAGGCCGCTTGAAACAAAATCATGTTTAGAAAAAGGCAGACGTCGCCGAGGTCTTCGGCCTGCGGGCTGCGCAGGAATTTCGATTGCGGTGGCTTCTTTGGTGACGAGAAATACCGGTAGATCAGGAAGGTCTGAATGATAGTGAAGACCAGCCCCGCGATTGTCAGCGAAATAAAAAGCGGCCCGTTATTGAGTAAAGCCCGTCCAAAGAGAAACTCGCCCAGACCGGTCAGGACTGCCGACATGATTACCAGGTTCAAACAGAAATAGAAGATCGGATTGAACAGGCATCCGGCCAGGCCGCTCTCCAGCCTGGCCTCTGGGGATTCTCCTGGTCTTGATTCCCTGGCTTTGATTCACCTGGTCTGCCCTGCGCTTTAAGTCTCTGATGAAAAGGCCAGCGCTTCAACACTGCGCCGGCCGCCGGCAGAATCCACATCCCTAAGCACGCGAGTCCCAGCGCCAGTTTGGCTAAAGGTTTTTCGGCCGAAACCTGACGGAAGAGATCGATGACGACCCCCGTCAGCAAGCGCATCAGAAAAACATTCGCGACAAAGACCGAGATATCCAGCAGCAATCCGCGGTTTTCTTCGGCGAACAGCGTGCGCGTGGCTCTGGGTAAGAGGTCTTTAGAGCGGATTCTTGCCTTCGTCGAATGTCGGTTGGGGGTGGGCACGTGTTCATTAATTATTCCAATGAATTACAACGATCCGCAACTCAAGCGCTGCATGAGGAAGGGATGCGAAGGTGAAGGCGGGGTGAAGTTGGCCACTAAGCCCGCATGAAACAAGTGAAGACGATCAGGCAGTTTTAGAGCTGTGATTGACAACTTTGCTCATTGCCGGTTGGCGGCTGAGGAGATCTAAGTAGATTTTCAAGGGCGTCCAAGTGCTCCTTAGTATCGTGCCACATTCGTTTCCACCTTGAATCAAGCGGCTCGCTCGGCTGACAAATTGTATTTGCAAGTTCGACGAGGCGATTACTGTGATAGTTAATCTCCTTATTGCGACTTGAGGCTTTCGCGAAGATGATCAGCTCAATCGGGAGTACAGGCTGCTCTTGGCCGCACTCTTGAGCGAGGCTGCGATTCAGACTAAGAATTAATCTCTTTAGCCGAGAACGAAACAAGTATGCGGACGATCGGTCGGAGGCGGCCTGTTTCACTTGTGTAATTTTTTCTAACAATCTATCGGAATACATTTGCAAACCTTTCTCTAACCATAGAAACTAACGCGTCAGTTTCATCACACCACCTTACGGGGTCAATAGCTGAGATCTTCATTGTACCGGAATCGTGACCATCCAAGAAGGCTCTATAGCGACACAACCTGATCACTGATCTTGAAACTTGAGAATCTAGTGCCAATAGTGTTGCCATCTTCTCAACAGGCGAGGTTCGGCCAAAATCGGGGTCACCAGCCAAATAACAGCCCAGGATGCAGGAATGCCTAAGAACAGTTGCAAGAACAATCATTTCAAACGCTACAGAACCGCCTTCAAAAAGAGAGTCGCGCACATCCGCTATGGTCCGACGAAATGCGATCAGGTCAGTTGTCGCCCGTTCATAAGGCGGTAGTTGCTTAAGCAGTTTCGCTAACCTACCCTTTACTGCATCAGCTTCCCATAAACTCTTCCCTTCAAGTCGTAGATGATGAAGAAAAAGCGAGCCGTAACTCGCCATTTCTTCAATCTCATTCCAAGTATATCTGCTTATTGAAACTTTGCTTGGTTCATTCATCCAATTACTCAACTCCGGGATGCCAGCCACATGGAGGTCTGCCCGTCGCAGGGTTTCTTCTGCTCCTAAGTCCTCCTCAACCACTTCGGAATTTGAAATCAGAAGCAAATCCACATCGCTCCAAGAATCCGAATCATGGCGGGCATATGACCCATACAGCCATAATGCATTCAACTCATTCACCTTCGAATTATCCAGCGAAACATGTAAGAAACAAGCAAGCCTGCCAACAGTATTCCAAGAAACGATTCAAGAAGGGCTATCCATCTAGCACCGCCAGAGACTACCTGGATAGTCTGGCTCAGGATCGATGGTCGAAGAGTATTCTGAAGGCTTAGGAGAATGTAGTCTGAAAAAGTTATGCGGGTTTGATCTGTCTTCTTAAGACCAGCCCTGAACAAGTAGAACAATAATGGAAACACAACAAAGGCCAACAGTGCGTAGTTTACCAAGAGCTTGCTGGCCTTTTCCCCATATCCCCATACGTACCCATTTATCTTACTCCCGAACAAGCGAAATCCCGCTCCAATTCTGCCGAGAGTATCGTAGTGTTCCTTGTACCAATCACTTGCGCCAAGCATGGCCGACCTTAGATCTCTTTCGTGAGCCCTAATCTCCGCCATTCGATACTTTCTTGCCTCCCGTTGAAAGCCTGACTTTGCAGCTTCGATGGCGAGGTTTTTGCAAATCTCCTGCCTAAGGTTTGGCTCTTGTGGAAGACTAAGCGAGAGTTTCCTGAAACTTATGAAGCAGCCAGCAAATCTCGAGTGTCTGAAGTCGCAGCCGGCAATTGAGACGTTACCAAAATCGCAGCTAAGAAACTTGCAGGCTTCGAACTGAACGTCGTCAAGCTCGGTTCGCCGAAAATAACAACCGACAAACACACAATCCTTAAATCGGCATTTTGATATTTTCGCCCTCAAAAAACTGATATTTGCAAATGTACTGTGTTCGATTTCGTAATCTTCAAGTAACTCTCCGTCGAGTCGTTTGGCCGCAAATATGCAGTCTGACACCTTCTTCGATGATGGAAGATCTTCTTGAAGATTCCGACCTATGAGGTAGGCGCTGGAGTTCATACCATAAGTCTTTCGCTAGAGTCTTGGCCCCAATCCTAACACCAGTGGCGAGCGAAGCAAACCCATCGGTCGAAACGGCCATTCATGCGGCTGATAGTCTAGTCGTTCGTTTACCGAGTATCCGGTCACTAACCCTCCGCGGTCGGAAACTCCATCTACAACAACAATACATCCACCCGGTGCGCATGGACCATCTGTTCGCAGGGCGACCACGCAAAGACTGTGAAGCGGCCGTCCTGCGAAGCGACAAGCGCGAGCGCATCATGCTGATCGTAGATGAACTGGGCTGCCGACAAGTGCCGCGTGCCGCCATGTTGCACCGGAGGAACTACCTGCGCCTGATTGCCGACAATGGCTTCCGTCAGCATCACCTGCTCAGCTGGTTCGCTGCCGGCAGCGCGCCTGATCTTTACCCCAAACGCCAGTACCTCGTATTGATTGGTGACTACTGTGGCCCCGTCCACTGCGGTCAACCCGGCAACCGCTTCGGTGGCGCTGCGGACCGACAACTGCCACTCGGCTTCAGCCGCAGCGCTCGGAGTCTCCTGAAGTAAATGGGCCAGCTTTGAAAACGGAGGCGACACTGAGTATGTGACCGGATGCACAATCGATTCGCGCCACTTTTCGACTCCCGCGGGTACGATTAGCAGCGTGCCACCGTGGCCGTGCGCGCGCATCGACGCCGCTAACTGCACCAGCACATTCACCGAGTCATCCCAAGTCGCCGGTGCAGTGAACGAGCTCAGCGACTCGATCAGATCGGGACAGTCAGGGAGACTCGCGCCCTGCTCATCCACGATCTTCACTTGCTCGCCCTTCAGGACAGCGATATTGGCAAACTTCCCAAAGCCATCAATGCGGCGGTGCTTGATTACCAGCAACCCCGGCTCCACGTCCTCCAGCACAAAGCCGAGGCTGGGAACGCTGCGCGTAGCACCCCAGATATGGACTCCGTCGTTGTCTCGCCAAACACCGAGATGAATTCCCGGACGCTCAACTGCCGGAGCTAGTTTTGTCAGAGTTGCCGGGGTCAGGGGCAAACGATGCTCAAGCATCAATGGTTGGCGCGCCTCTTCAGGCGAAAGAAAGGAAAGCGAGATTTTTGGAAAGCGGCCTTCCTCCGGGCGGAAGCTGGCCCAGAAAGCTGCGTCAATGATGGTTTCAATGGTGGCCGCATCGGGCGCGTGGGCCAGATCTCGCTCGCCGCGCCGCCGCGCCTCCGCATGGTGCTGGGCAAAATGTGCGGCGATGGCGGCGGCAGCAGTGCGAGCTGCCTGGTAAGTTGGTTCGCGCGTCATGACTGGTTCCTATCGCGATCAAGGTTCTGTCGGAAAAAGAAACCAAGGATACAGGTGTATAGAGTTCAAGCTCCAGCTTGCGTGTTTGGGTACTCGCAACCTAAAGGTTGAACTCTGAACGCCTGGATTTCACCGACTTACTTGATTGATGACCTTCCTCTTCCGTAGCCGTCGTCTGCAATCTGTCGGGCTTTGGCGTTTGGATTGGGCGTTCCTTTTAGCTTGATCTCCGCATCAATCTGCTCATAGCCCTTCAGGCCTTTAACGATTAAGGACTCCCCCGTGATTTTGCCGCCGGAGGCGCATTGGTCGTCGCCGGCGTATCCGTAAACGCGCATGATCACGGCGAAGGGCTTGGCCTTGCCATTGACGTGGGCCATGCGCCATTCCACTGTTTTCTGTTTCCAATCGACCGCCTGCGTAGCCAGGGGCAGGCTTTCGTCGCCGCGATCAAGCGTAAACTGCGAGGTGCAGGCCGAGTAATAGATGTAAACATCATAACCGCCGTAGCCTTTGCACCTGGTCGGTATGTCCGACCCATGCTCTTCCGCTTCCTTTTCCTCTTTCTTTGTCATGCCGCTGCCGCACTTCGTGAGCGCGGTATAGGCGCTTGAGAAATGCGTTGCGCCCAGTCGGCTTTGGGGAAGGGCCGGTACGGGGCGGCTCGCTGAGACGGCTAATGCCGGCGGCGCTCCATTCGTGGTCGCGACCGAAATCTGATTGGCGCCGACGAGACCCAAACCGTTCAACATAATCGCAGCTAATAGAAGCAGAATTCTCATCCTTAAATTTCTCCCTCGTGAATTCGATTTGCGAGGCGATTCGCGGCTTGCCGCCGCACAGTGCGGTAAGGCTTTGCCTTACCGATCGAGCGTATCGAATATGTGAGGCTCCGCCTCGGAATTGAGGCGCAGCCTCAACTAAATTCCATGCCTTCCGGAAAGGCACAGCCTTTCCGCACTGTGCTGCGGCAAGCCGCGGGAAAGATCCGATTACGACGCGGTTTCGCATCTCTCACCCGCGCTCGACGCTGAATAGCCGCCAATCTCCGGGAACGCCAGCGAGCTGGTGCGTTCCTTTGTCCTCGAACTTGATCCCCGAGCCGGCAACCAGATCCTTGACTGTGCTGGAAACCAATACCTCATCGGGCGCGGCCTTGTTAGCGACCTGCGCTCCGATTTCGGTCGCGATGCCCCCAACCTTGCCGTCAACCATGTCGCATTCGCCGGTGTGCAAACCAGTCCGCATACTCACTCCCAACCGCGCAGCGTGTTCGCTGATGGCGCTGGCGCAGCGCACCGCGCGCGCCGGTCCGTCAAAGATAGCCAGCGGCCGATCTCCAACCATATCTATCTCGCGGCCGCGGAACGACTCGATCACTTTGCGAACGTGCGCGCGCAGCAGATCGATGAAAGGCTTCCCAGCCGTGATCGCCCAGTCGCTGCGCGTGTTCCTTTGAACCGACAATGTGCGTGAACAGAACTGTCGCCAACACCCGATCAGGCTCAAGGGTGTGGCGGACACCGGTCAGGAACTCTTCAACTTCATCGAGAATCGCATCCTGGTCGCCGACAAACGGAAGGTGATCGCGGCCCGGCAACTCCACATACTTCGCCCCCGGAATTCGTTGCGCCACATAGCGCCCTTCCTCAACCTTCAGACACTGGTCCTCCGTGCGATGAATCACCAGGGTCGGCACGCGAATCGACGGCAGGACCTGGCGCACATCGATCTCTGCATTCATTTGCGTCAGCGCCAGAGCGGCGCCCGGACTCGCCCCCATGCGCAGGTAAGTGGCCCACCACTGGCGAAATTGCGGATCGCCGGCGACGCTGGGCGCGCGTTCCTCCAAACCCACGGGACCGCCCCACTGCTCGCGCATCTCTTCGAAAAACTGCTGGCGATGTTCCGGCGTCGGCGCCCAGGGATAATCGGCGTCGCGTATCCGCTTCGCGTAAGTCCCGATCATCACCAGGGCCAGTGTCTTCTCGGGATAGGTGGCCGCGAAGAGACTGCACATCGGGCCGCCTTCGGAAACGCCGCACAGCGCGGCGCGCTCGGAGCCCACCGCATCCATTACGGCCCGCACGTCGTCCATCCGTTGCTCCAGCGTCGGCAGCTCGTTGATGGGAACACGGTCGGATAGTCCGGTGCCCCGCTTGTCAAAAAGGATCAGGCGCGCAAAAGACGCGAGCCGAAGCAGGAAGCGGGCAAAACTCGGCTCGCGCCAAAAATACTCCAGATGCGATACCCACCCCATCACAAAAACCAGATCGAGCGGGGCGTCGCCAATCACCTGGTAAGCAATGTTCACATCGCCGCTGCGCGCGTACATCGTTGCCGGCGGGTGTTCAAGTCCAACCAGTGGCGCCACTGATGACGACTCGTTCGAAGGAGCAGTCAGATCAATAAGAGCAGGACCGCCGTGCTCAGGAGGCACAGCTTCGTCATCGATGTCTTCTTCGATGACAACTCTGGAGCGCGTTCGCTCTCGAATCATCATTTCCGGCTCGCCGCCAAGCTCATTCACGTCAGCCACAAAACGATAGCCACGTTTGGGGACCGTCTCGATGAACTTCTCCCCACCCGTCCCCAACACTTTCCTGAGCGTCGAGATGTTCTGCGCCAGGTTGTTCTCTTCGACGAAGCTGTCGGGCCAGACCTGCTTCATCAACTCCTCTTTTTCCAGTACGTGGCCGCTGTTTTCTACCAGAAACAGCAACAAATCAAAGGCCTTTGGCGTCAACGGGACAGACCCTTGGGTACCGTGTAACACGCGTTCGGTG
Source organism: Blastocatellia bacterium (assembly GCA_033856235.1). Lineage (GTDB taxonomy): Bacteria > Acidobacteriota > Blastocatellia > Pyrinomonadales > Pyrinomonadaceae > DASXRU01. The sequence continues at coordinate 12,764 of JAWVFI010000032.1, forward strand.
ACGTCTATCCGAAAGACGCCGAACACGTAAAAGCGCTGGGACTGGGCTTTCCTCATCACTTTCAGAACTCTTTGAAAAGAATCTCAGCGGAACTTCAGAACTCTCTAAATACGCCGCGTCGTGGGTGCGGGTATCGTCCCTCGCATAGGCAAAAGCACCGGTTGGTTGCAAGTCCGAACGATCACTAAAGAGGGCGCGCCTATCTTAGTCCGAAACCCGCTAACAGGAAAACAGCAAGAGACCAGGACGATGCACAGAAGAACCGAAATTACGATCGAAACCGAGCGTCTGTTGGTCGTGAAGCAGCACCAGGAGCGGGCAATTCTATGGTGCAACCAGTGCGCCGACAATGTCCCGATGCTGCCAATCTATGAAGCGGTTAAGCTCGCCGGATTCCCGGAAGCAGGCCTGCTTCATTTCGTGGTGACCCCGGAAAATCAACTTTTCATTTGCTCTCGCTCTTTCGACTTTGAGACGGCGCAAGAAAGCTCTCTAACAGAGCCCGTTAACAACCCAACACTTTGATTCAAATAAAGGAGTTCTCGATGAAGACCATAGGCTATGCCGCAATTTTTTCGCTTCTCGTGATGAGTATCGCCACTCCGTGGACGTCCTCAGCTCATCCCAGTGGGCCATCCGCCAGTGGCAACTACCGCTTTACTTTAGAAGACGACATGGCAAAGACCGTTGAGTTCAGCGCCACCGCTGACGAGCGTGGAACTGCCACGGGTCAATTCACTTTTACAGATGAAGCCCGGATTGTAGAGCAGGACGTCAACGGCGCTGGCGACCCAACCGGCGAATCATCCGGATTGACCCTGACGGCTGACCTCGACACGCTGACGATCACCGGCAACCGGGCCGTGATGGGCGGAGTTGTCCGGGATTCCAACAACCGGAACTACATCGGCAGATGGGTGCAACTGGTCGTCGAAGACAACGGCGATGGCCGGGAAGTTGCCGACAAGCTGAGCTGGTGTTTTTGCCAGCCCGAGCCTGGCGGATGGATACCTGCGGATTCGGAAGTGCCGCATGACGACGGCGCCTGGTCACACTGGTGGGTAACCGATCCGGAGCGCCGAGATGATGTGGGCATCCCCTCGCCAAATCTCATTCCCGGCACCAGAAGAGGTTGTCCGACCATTCCGCTCGCCAACTACATCTTCGACGACGTTAAGAGTGGAGAAGGCCAAATCCAGGTCACGCCGTAACTCGGATTTCCACGCGCAATATTTCTCAAACATAGGATGACGGGCCGCCGTGGACCGGAAGGTATCTGGATTCCGCCGCCGCAGCTCACAAACTTCAACAGCAAAGGAAAGAGGAGATCCCAATGAATAGGTCTCGATTGATAGTTAAGCTTGCAGCAGTTGCAATAGCCATAGTCGCTTTGGCCGCAGGGGCCCAGGCGCAGGCAACTCGCAGTTTCGTGTCCGGTGTCGGCAACGACGCCGGCACTTGTAGTCGCACCGATCCCTGCAGGACGCTCAACGGCGCCATCGCCAAGACCGCGCGGGATGGCGAGATCACCACTCTCGATCCTAACGGCGTGGGCCCGGTGACAATCACCAAATCAATCACCATCAACGGAGGTGGGGGTGGTGCGGGTTACGGTTCCATTATCGGCTCCCTTGCGGCGGCCATTACCGTGAACATCACCGACGCGGCCGACACACGCAAGGCGGTCCGCATTGATGGCCTCAATCTCAACGGTTCCAGCACCGGACTGAACGGCATTAAGTTCACCGCCGGCAACTCACTCCAGGTCGAAAACACAGTTATCGATGGTTTTGCCGGAACCGGCATCGACGTCAACACAACTACCAGCAATCCGGTGGTCTATCTCCGGAGCGTCACGATTCGGAATTGCGTGAATAGCGGGATACACACTATTGCCGGTGGATCCAACTCAACTTCCATCGACTTCAACGACGTCAGCGTCACCAAAAGTGGAAACGGCTTCAACGCCCAGAACGGCACGCGCGGGAGCATTCGCGATAGTTTCTTCGGCTTGAACACCACGGGTATCAATACTTCGCAAATCGGAAGCAACACGGAAGTGAACATCGATGCCAGTGAAATTACCGGGCATGCCACCGGCATTAACACTGGCGCCGGCACGCACGTTCGCATTAGCAACATGCTTATTACCCAGAACGCCAACGCCCTCGGGTTAGGCGGCCTCGTGGACTCTGGCGGCAACAACACGATTCACGGGAACACCAACAACCAGGCCCCCAACGGCCAGACCAAGCTACAAAACTGAACGCTTCTGAACAGGATGCCATCCTGACACAGAAGCCTGCTGCCGCACTGGCCGGACCTAATCCGTACTCCAGCGGCGATCAATGCAACTTTCTACTGATAAGACAAAGGAGACTTCAAATGAACCGGCTTCAATTCACAGTTAAGATTCTGGCAATCGCGATTTTCATGTGCGCTCTGGTCTCGACGGCCCAGGCCCAGACAACTCGCACTTTTGTTTCCGGCGTCGGCGACGATGCCAATCCATGCAGCCGCACCGCCCCGTGCAAGACGTACAACGGAGCGATTTCCCACACGGCCAGAGACGGGGAGATCAGTACGCTCGATCCCAATGGGTTTGGCACCGTGATTATTACCAAGTCGATCACCATCAACGGCGGCGGCGGCGGCAGCGGCTATGGGTCAATCCTCGCGGCGGGAACCAACGGTGTAACCGTCAACATCACAGACTCGACCGATACGCGCAAGAGCGTGCGTCTTGATTGGCTGAACATCAACGGCGCCAGCACCGGACTGAAAGGTGTCAAGTTCATCGCCGGCAACGCGCTGCACGTGGAGAATACAGTCGTCGATGGCTTCACCCAGGAAGGCATTGACGTTAATACTCCGTCGAATAGTCCTCTGCTTTTCCTCAAGAACGTCACGATCCGGAATTGCGTGGGCAGCGGCATCAGCACTCTTGCCGCCGGCACGAACTCCACTTCGATTGCTTTCAACGGCGTCAACGTGACCAAGTGCAGTAACGGCTTGAACGCGCAAAACGGCACCCGCGGTAGTATTCGCGACAGCATGTTCGGCCTGAACACCACCGGCATCAACACTTCACAGGTCGGAAGCCCGACGGAGGTCAACATTGATTCCAGCCTCATCACCGGACATGCCACCGGCATCAATACCGGCCCCGGCACCCACGTGCGCATTAGCCGGATGCTCATCTCCCAAAACGCAAACGCGCTGGGGTTGGGCGGACTGGTGGACTCTGGCGGAAACAACACGATCCATGGGAACTCGAACAATCAAGCTCCTAATGGGCTGACTTCGCAGGAAAACTAGGCCGCGGCCGCGGCAGGGGCAGGACGCAGGAGCAGTAGGCAGGAGAGCAAGGTGTTGCTAGTACCTCCTGCTCCTGCCGCCTGCTCCTGCTCCTGCCCCTGCCCCTGCCTCCTGCTCCTGCCGCTCGCTAATCCATGTTACTGAGCGCACAATGGAGGCATGAAGCTGTTCCTGCTAATCCTCTTGCTCACATTCTGTTCAACCACAATTATTGCTCAGGACACGACCTCGCCGCCGCAACGACTCGTTACTCTGCGTGGCCGCGTCGTCGATGCCCGCACTGGCGAACCCTTTGCCAAAGTTAAGGTGATTGCCAGCGGCACGGACCAGAGCGCGACCACGGACGAGCATGGCGCCTTTACCCTGGAACATTTACCGGCCGGCCCGATCGATTTGTACATCACGACAGTGAACTCGGGGTTGGTGAAGAAAACCATCATGTTGAAAGAAGGTGAGCAAAGTGAAACGGTGATCGCGCTGAACGCCGACGCCGCAATGTTGACTGAAACCGTCAGCGTGACTCGCGATCCTTACGAAGCGACGGAGACCAACGTCGCCTCGGAGCAGACACTCAACAAACGCGAGCTACAGGCCCTCTCGAGCGTGCTCCTCGGCGATCCGGTGCGTGCGGCCCAAACTCTTCCAGGGGCCACGACCAGCGATGACTTTCGCAGTGAGTTTTCCATCCGCGGCGCCGGCTTTGATCGGGTGGGCTTGTTCATAGACGGCGTGCTGACGGATAACTTCGTGCATACAATTCAGGGCGGCTATCCTGACACCGGCTCACTCTCGGTAATCAATTCCGATACAGTCAATTCCCTTTCATTAATGGGCGGAGCGTTTCCTGCAAAATACGGCAACCGTAGCGCCGCGGTGTTGGACGTGGAAACGAGAGACGGTAACCGCTTAAAACCCACGGGACGCATCTCGGCGAGTTTGAGCGGTCTGTCAGGAGTAGTGGACGGCCCCTTCGCTAAAGGCCGCGGCACATACCTCATCGCCGCGCGGAAGAGCTACGTCGGGTATTTGATCCGTCGCATCAACCAGACGAATCAGTTCACCAACAATCCTCCCATACTGGAGTTTTCCGATATCCAGGGCAAAGGCCTTTACGATCTGACCCCTCACAATCAGGTTGGCTTCTCAGTAATTTATGGCAAACTAAAATTCGATCGCAACCAGGACCGGGATTTGTTGGGACCTAACAACGTCTTCCAAGGCAGTTCCGCAAATTTGCTTCTAAACGGTCACTGGAGCTACACCCCCGATCCGCATCTATTCCTCCAAACCCGCGTATTTGAATTGCGCACAACGTTTCGGAATATTAATCGGGACAACGCTTTCCTGGAGGATGGCAATCGCTCGCAGTACGGCGTGCGGAGCGACGTGGCTTTCCTGACTCATAACTCACACCGCATCGAGGCCGGCCTATACGTGCGCTCGTTGCAGGCCGATAGCCTGAGTCAGCGCCTCTTCTTCTTTGGCGGCGTACTTGATTTCGGTAGCTACAAAGAACGAGGTACGGAACAGGGATACTACGCGCAAGACACCTGGACCAGCGATAAGCTGGGCGTGAGCCTAACCGGCGGCGGGCGCGTCGAGCACAGCGGGATAACCGGCGAGACGGTTTTCTCTCCGCGTGGATCCGTAACCTGGTCGGTTAACGAGGATTGGAAAGTCCGCGCCGCGGCGGGTCGGTATTATCAGTTCCCAGACTTTGAGCAGGTTTTTGGAAGGCTCGGTAACCGGGCGTTGAAATCTGAGTGCGCCACGCATTACAACGCCAGTGTTGAGCGACGCTTCGGCGAACGCATCCGCCTGCTCGCGGAAGTTTATGATCGAGAGGATCAGGATCTCTTCTTCAGTCTTTCCGAGCCCCGCTTCACTGGCCCCTTTCTGGACTTCCGCGAGTTCAATTTCCGCAATTCGCTAAACGGCCACGCGCGCGGCATCGAGTTGACGCTGCAAAGACGAAGCGCGAACAAGTTTGCCGGCTGGGTTTCTTATGCTTTTTCCCGGACTGAATTAACGGACGCTAACGACGGGCTCGCCTTTCTGAGTGACACGGACCAGCGTCATACGATCAATGCTTATGGCGGTTATCGCTTTAATGAATCGTGGAACCTCAGCGGCGCCTGGCGCTACGGCAGCGGCCAGCCGGTGCCCGGTTTCTATCGACAGGTGGGCAACGACTTCTTTCTTACGACCGCACGCAATGGCGCAAGATTGCCCTATTACAGCCGGCTCGATGTTCGGCTGAGCAAAGCCTTTCTTTTCAAAAGCTGGAAACTGACGTTGACGGGCGAGGTCTTGAACCTGCTTAACCGCCAGAATCTGCGCTACGCCGGCTTCTTCAACTTTGGCTCCGATGGCCGCGTCTTTGGCGGGCTCGATCGCACGCTCCCGATACTGCCCTCGGCAGGCGTGGTCATTGATTTCTAATGCAGCCCCCAACTCGCCACCTTGAACTGCTAAACATCTACTCGGCGGCATTATTGACTAGTCGTCCGAATCGGCATATAAGCTCAGGTTTCAGGACTTCACAATCCCCGTCAAAAACAGGAGGGAGCCCCAAGTGAGCAAGCTACTGATCCTCTTCATTTGGCTAATCTTGCTTTGTGTGCCAGCCACCGGACAGTCGTACAACTTCGCCGAGATGAAATGGGATATCTCCATGACCGACGTAAGGCAAAACCTTACATCGAAAGGCTTTAAAGTCACCCTCGAAAAGATGATGACCTCACATTCGAAGGAAATCTGATCGGACGGCCGAGTGTTGCAACTGCCCTTTTCGCGAAGGGGAAATTGAGTAAGGTCGTAGTATCAATAGTAACGGCTGATCGTGAGGCACGCGAAACCTACACGAACATGAAAGCTGTTCTGGTAAAGAAGTATGGAGAACCCACCCAAGACTTTGCCTTCTTCCAGCGCCCGTACTTCGAAGGCGACGGCTATGAGGAGCAAGCAATACGTTTAGGAAAGGGACATTTTTCCTGCTATTGGACGCCACCAAAAGACAGCAAGGTTAGGGGAGATACCCTTGCTCTTAATCTTACGGAGCGGCTCACAGTAAAAATTACTTACGAGTCATCAAATTGGGGAGAAGAGGCCGAGCGCAGAAATGCCAATCGAACCAAGATCTTCTAAACACACAGACGCTGATTACCAGGGTTTTACGGTTACTCTGCCATTGTTTTGAGCTTCAAATACTCCTGACGCCATACTAGCGATGATCATAACAATAAGCTCTAAATCCCCCTATTAATAGCTACTCTTCTTATCCCCTAATCTCCCAAACTGTCTAGTCCTGAAGTCTATGTGTGTTAACGCACAGACCAGGGCTTAGACGGGGGCTTATTCTCTCTTGCCGACCCCAATTCAAGATAGTTGTTGCGAGTTAATCCCGGATTGCCCCATCTCGCTGCGCGATCAATTACATCGCTCTTTTCGCACGCAAAAAATCGCCATTCAACGGACTTAGAATCAAAGGCCATCCTTTAGCCTTCTGCTTCTTGCTCCGCCACTGAACGAGAGTCAGCGCTGCTGTGCGCTGAGGTCAGGAGGCCGCCAGTGTCTGCCATTCCAGCAACCGGCACCGTCCACGAATTCACTTCAATTCGGGCAGAGCGAAGCCCGTCTTGTGCCACCAGGCCCGTAGTGCTTCTGGTCGAGGATCAGGAGGAGCTGCGGCAGCAGCTAAGCCAGCTTTTGGCCCTTAATGGCTATGACCTCATTGATACTGATAATGGACAGGATGCCGTCAAGCGGGCCCGCTATGCACCACCGGATCTGGTTCTAGTAGATCTCGATGTGCCGCTACTCTATGGGCTGGTGGCAGCGCGTCAGATTGTAAAGCAAGCGCAATTGGGTACTTTACCGGTGGTGGTGATCACCCGCGAAGACACCGTTGACCCATATCCGATGATGGAGTTGGGAGTTCGTCGCAATGAATACGTTACCAGGCTGGGCGACTATGAACAGTTAGAACATCTACTGAACTATCTTTTACCGATTGAGCCCGAGGCGGCGTGATACCGACGGCTAAAATCATGGCGTGACAATCGTCATAAGTCGTTTGCTGGCAGGCCTTATGCCGATCTCAACGGGCATTGGTCCGTTTCGCCTTGCAACCAAGCGAGTGAATAGTGCATCATACGCGCTGTTAATCCTTCTCTCGCGCATCGACGGTGATGCGCCCAGCGGATAAAAGTTAGCGCTGGCGTTTTGGATAGTTCGAGAAAAGGCTAGTTTTCAACTTCAGAAGCGCTCATCTTAAGAGCATCCGAAACCCGGCTCTTCGCTCCTACCGTTCGACCGAAGCCAATCCGATTCGCAGCTTCTTTCAAATCCCCTCAAGGGGAAAGGTACATCTGTATGACAAACAAACTATACGTAGGGAATCTTGCGTTCACGACCTCTAGCCAGGATCTGCAGGAACTTTTTGCAGCAGCCGGCACGGTCGAATCGGCAAGCGTCGTGGAAGACCGCGACACTGGACGCTCGCGCGGCTTTGGCTTCGTCGAAATGTCCAGCCAGGAAGAGGCCACGAAGGCGATCGAACAGTTCAATGGCAAAGAAGTCAATGGACGCAGCCTGACCGTTAACGAAGCCAAGCCGCGTGAGAATCGCGCCGGCGGCGGCGGTGGGCGGGGTGGTTTTGGTGGCGGCGGCGGCGGACGCAGCGGCGGCGGCGGTGGTTACGGTGGTAATCGCAGCGGCGGCGGCGGCGGTGGTGGCGGCGGCTACAGTGGCAATCGCGAACCCAGGTGGTAAGCGGTTCTGTTTAAGTCCTCGAGGAACTCTGTGACGGCCATTGAGGGTCGTCACAGAGTCTTCTGAGGAAACGAAGTTTTAGTAAACAATGCGATTTCGCGGCAATCCCCGAGATCGCGCAAATCGAAGGAGTCTATGAATTTTTCTGAACTGGGACTGGCGCCCGCGCAAGTGCGCAGCTGCGAGTCTCTCGGATACACCGAACCAACACCGATCCAGGAACAGGCGATCCCTGTTGTCCTGCGCGGCGAAGATCTGATCGGCTGTGCTGAAACAGGCACAGGCAAAACTGCCGCATTTTTACTTCCCATCATCCAAAGGATCACCACGTCAGGTGAAAAGGGTGGGACCAAAGCTCCAGCGCGTCCCGGAGTCCGGGTGCTCGTGCTGGCGCCGACGCGTGAACTCGCGACCCAGATTGAAAAGAATTACCGGGAACTCAACCCGGCGAAACAGAACCGCAGCGTTACTTTGATCGGCGGCGCGAATATTCGCACCCAGATCACAGACTTGCATCGTCGCCCGGCCGTGCTTATTGCCACCCCCGGACGTTTGCTTGATCTGACGGAGCGTGGGGCGGTCGATCTCTCTACCGTTGAAGTTCTGGTATTGGACGAAGCGGACCGCATGCTGGACATGGGGTTCTTACCGGCAATTCGGCGCGTGCTTTCCATGGTGCCGGCCAAGCGACAAACGCTTCTCTTCTCCGCCACTATGTCGTCGGAGATTGAAAAGTTGGCCCGCACAACCATGAGGGCCCCGAAGTTCATCGAGGTGAGCACCCGCGGACAGGCGCCGACGCTGGTGAAGCAGACTGCTTATCCCGTGGCCCAGGAATCAAAGACAGCATTACTGCTCGATTTACTGGAGCGTGAACGCTTTGAACGCGTGCTGGTGTTTACCCGCACCCGTCGTGGCGCAGAACGCCTGTCGCACATCCTGGAAGCGCGCGACCATAGTGTTAACCGGATTCACGCCGATCGGACGCAACCGCAGCGCGAAGCCGCACTGCGCGGTTTCCGTGATGGACGCACCCGCGTACTGGTGGCGACCGACATTGCCGCTCGCGGCATCGATGTGGATGCGGTTTCGCACGTGATCAATTATGATGTCCCGGCGGCGCCGGAAGACTACGTACATCGGATTGGCCGTACCGGCAGGGCCGGCAACCAGGGACGTGCGATTACCATCGTTACGCCGGTTGATGAATTATCAATGCGGGCCATCGAGCGTCTGACGGGCCAACCCGTGGAGCGAGTGGTCCTGCCGGGCTTTGGCGGCACCAGAAGCATTAACACCGCGCCGAAAAAGCCCTTCAATCAGTTTCGGCGCAGCAGCAGCTCGGTGCGCTCATTCCGACCGCGACGGGCAAGCAGATAATCAGTCTCGGGTTTCAGTTTAGAGTTTCAGGTTCAGATACGTTAACACGCACCCTGCGCCTGAAACTTGAAACCGGACTAATAAGGAGAAACTAATTGGCTAGAGATGATTTGATCCCGGCTGAGGGCACGATAATCGACAAACAGCCCAACGCATTTTTCAAAGTGCAGCTCGATAATACCGAGCACGTTGTGCTAGCGGCAATTTCCGGCAAGATGCGCAAGAATCGCATACGCATTCTGGTGGGCGATCGCGTCAGTGTTGAAATGTCGCCCTATGATTTAAGTCGCGGCCGCATCACCTACCGCTACAAGTAAAACGAGCAAGGACAGGTTTCAAGGTCTGTCCATTCTTTTGTGGGCCCAGGTGTCTCTCAATACCACTTGGGCCACAGAAAAACTCCTCGCACCAACGACAATTCGCCTAGACCGCTTTCCCAACGGATCGCGCCGCCTTCTCGATCTCAGCGTTTACTTCACCGCCAACCAGGATCGCGACTCCCGTCAGATAAAACCACAACATTAGAATGATCAGGGCTCCCAGTGACCCATAGGTGGCGCTGTAGGAGTTAAAGAAGTGCAGGTAGATGCGCAGGGCGAAGGAAATCAGAAGCCACAGAATCACCGCGGTCAGCGAGCCTGGCGTTATCCAGCGCCATTTTCGAATCCGCAGATCCGGGGCAAAGTAGTAAATCATACTAAACGTAGTAAATAGGAAACCGAGCGCGATCGGCCATTGCAGGATCTTCCAGGTGATTGCAAAGACGTTACTGAACCCGCTGGCCGCCGCTGTGAAATCCGCCAACTTTCCACCGTACAAGACGATTACCAGAGCCGCGACGATTAAGACGGCGAGGCTAATCGTCAACCCAACCGATACCAGACGCACTTTCCACCACGGCCGCCGCTCTTTCACATCGAAGGCAATGTTCAGTGTTTCGCTAATGGCTCCCATGCCATTTGACGCCGCCCACAGGGCCGCCAGAATGCCAAAAGAGAGTTTGCCCCCGCCACGTGCCTTGCTTACTTCTTCCAACGTGCTTTGGACCAGCTGTAGCGCCGTCCCCGGCATGACAGTACTTAGGTAGCGAATTAAAGAATCCCGTAGTTGCGAGCCCGCGGCGGCAAAGTAGCCCAGCAAGGTCATCAGGAAGAGCAGTAGCGGAAAAAGCGCGAGCAGAAAATAGTAAGCGAGTTGAGCGGCGCGGCCAAAAACTGCGTCTTCATTAATCTCGGTCCAAACCCGGCTCGAGAGTTTGTTTAGCTTCAGACCGCCCAGGCCCCACATTTCCAACATACTCGTCCTCTTCCCGTCTGCTTTTCCGACACAAATCGATGCTGGCTGAATTGAGGCAAATGGAAGGCCAGCCGCTGCCGGATCTTTTGGTATCGGAAGCTTTGCACAAAAAGTCGATTCATCACCGCGACGCGGACGGATGATGGTAGCCCAGCAGTTTATCGCTGGGCTATTTTCAGGCGTCCGCTCACGCGGACTAAGGGAACACTACTTTTTGCGCAAAACCTATCGGGAATGCGAAGAGTTTACTTGACCATCGTGCCGGTCCGACTCCAGCGAGTATTGTAGAGGAAATCCATCAGCACATTACCGTGCGAGGGTGCGCTTTCGTCGTAGGACCAGTAGACAAACATGGCGCGGCCAATGACCAGGTGACGAGGTACGAAGCCCCAACGCCGGCCGTCCTGACTGTTGTCGCGGTTGTCGCCCATTACAAAGTAAGAGTCGGCGGGAACCGTGGCCGGCACGCCGTTGACTGCGTAATGAAACCCGCCGGTGCGTCCCGGGCTTCCCTCTGCGGCGGCTTCTCGCGTCGAAGGATTGTAGTAAGCCGTATATGGCCCACTGCCCTGCGGCGGGGGGTCAGGCAGGATGTTCAAAGGGGCATCGTGCCGGGGATCGTTTGCCGGAGCGCCGTCGCCGGGATCTTCGGCAGTGACCACTTTTTCCGGCAGCACCTGTCCGTTGATCAGCACGGTCGTTCCCCTGACTTCCACACGATCGCCCGGCAAGCCGATCACGCGCTTAACGTAATTGGTTTTGAAAGGAGTGTTATCGGGACGACGATCATCCTCGGGGTCAAGAGGATTACCTGGATACTTGAAAACTATTATGTCGCCGCGCCGGATCTCACGCTGTGGAAGTAACGGCAGTCGCGGTCCCGGAGCAAAGATGAACTTATTAACCAGCAGATGGTCCCCGATGGTGATCGTGTTCTGCATAGAGCCGGTGGGAACTTTTACAGCCTGGACCACGAAGGTCATGCCGAACAGGGCCATGATGACTGTCACCACGGCCGATTCAAAATATTCCCGCATCCAGGTTTTGCGCGGACCCCGGACCTCAGGTTCAACTTCGAGGGCGCGCTCGCGGCCGTTTCGGCCTGCTGGCCGATCGCTTTCCTTTTCAATCTTCTCGCCTCGTTTCGCTTCCGTCGCCGTGCCGCTGGAACTGGTAGTCATTAATTAATCCTTCTCAAATTGATAGAAAACATCGTAGTGCCGGGGCGAACAGTGGTCAAGTTCCTAGTCCTCGGGGTTTCCGCCGGGACGCGCAGAACGAGCGCTCGGATCACTGGCAGGCGCTGAGTCGCTTTGCATTTTTTCCAGAGCCAACCCGGCCGCAGATGACTCGGCAGCTTTTATGGTCCGCCCGGATCCCAGGACCTTTCCACCGTTCCACCTGACTTCGACATGAAAGACCCTTTTATGCGGTGGCCCGAGCGTTTCCACCACGACGTACTGAGGCGCCGGTTGCTTGGCCGCCTGGAGGGTCTCCTGCAAAAGGGTTTTATGATCGGCGGCAGCAGCTGACTCTGGATCCGAATGGGCCAACTCTTCCGCCAGCGACCCTTCGACGAAACGCTTCGCCGCGTCGAAGCCACCCTCCAGAAAAATAGCTCCGGTTAAGGCTTCGAAAACGTCGGCCAGCAGCGCTCGTTTTCGACTGCCGCCGCTGCGCTCTTCGCCTCGTCCGAAACGGACAAAATCACCCAGCCCCAAGCGGAGGGAAACATTAGCCAGAGTGACGGCGCTAACCAGACGGTGCTTCATTCGCGACAGCTCGCCTTCGCTGGCGTCGGGGTTGGAGAGATACAAATGGTTGGCGACGATCAGCCCCAACACAGAGTCGCCCAGAAACTCAAAAGCTTCATTGTGCAGGCGGCGCGCTTCCTCCTGCGAAGCCGGCGATACTTGTTCATGGGCCCATGAACGGTGAGTGATAGCCCTTTCCAGCAGGGTGCGATCGGCAAACTTGTATTCCAGGATCTCCTCGAGGGAGTCGAGGCTGGCTGCGTCATGGTTATTCACGGCGGTTGATTGTAACAAAACGCCGAAGGCATCGTCGAAATAACGACAGTGCCTTCGGCGTTTTGAATCGTGTCTCGTTCCTTTACTTACGGGCGACGACGGCTATGGTTCGCCTTTGGTTTCGGCTTGGCAGCCTGCGTCGTAGCCGGAGGGGTTGGCTTGGGCGCAGTGCTCGTCTTATTCACCGGCGCTGGATTTCCGGCCGTGGGCGCAGGGACAGTTCCTCCGGTAGTGGCCGGCGGCGTGGTCGTGGTTCCCGTCGCTGGCGGCGGAGTCGGCAACGTCGTAATCGGGGTGGGCAGCGGCGGCAAAGGCTTGGACATGATGCCTGCCACCAGTTCATTCAAGCCCGCTTCCGACTTGTTCCGGTATTTATAGAGTTCGGTGAGCCGTTCCAACCACTCTTTCTTTTTCTGCTGCGCCTTAGCGTCGGTGCCAGTGGACAACGCGACCGAACGCGCATAGGCGTCGATTACCCGGTCAATCAACTGATTGATGTTTTCCTGGGCCAGCTTGCTTTCCGGCGTTTCAGTCTTGCCCAAATATTTTTCCTTGTACGCGGCTTCCTGTTTCGCGTAGAGGGCTTCATAACCTTCAGCGATAAAAAAGTAAGGGAGCGGACTCTTCTTCAGCGGACTTTCCAGGGCGGCGGCTTTCATGAAATAAGGGATCGCATCGTTCGGCGAATTCTCTTTCATCATGAAACCCAGCGAATAGTTGAGCCATGCCAGAGCGTCACCCTTATCTACAAAAGGTCTCCAGTCATCGGGCGTCTTTCCGGTCTCAAGCATCGAAATCGCCTGCTTGGCGTAGGTGGCCGATTCAGCGTTCAGCGCAGAGTTATTGGCGAGCGATGCCAGGTACCCAATATAGCCAAGCAAAACGTAGCCTCGCACGTAATTTGGATCGTCCACCAGCACTGCCTTACCGTCAGTCATCATCTGGGCATACTTCTTCTGGTCGTAGTCCAGGAGGAACGAGGCCTTGCGCGAACCAACTTCATACGAAGCCATCCACTTCTTCATGTACTGCGCCTGCGCCGAATCGTCGGCTGGGCAGGCAGCCATGTACTTCTTGGCTGCGTTGTAAGCCACGTCCTGATCACCGTTGGGATGATCCTGGTCCTTGCCCTTGCGGTTGTTGAGGAACTCGGTGTACAAGGCGGATTTGACCTCGTCAGTACATTCCCCTGCGGCAGCTGCCGGGGTCGTCTGCGCCTGCGACATAAGAGGCAAAAGAACTGCCAGCATAGTGGCGAATATGATCAATTTGATCGTTTGTTTCATTGGTGGTGTCGATCCTCTCGGAATACGTATTTACTTCTGAGCCTGCGTCTCTTTGCTTACGTCTTGTCTCGGGCGACGGGGGGTTACAACGCGGGAGAGCGTCGCGAACCTAAGATGCGCTTTCCCTTCGCCCAGTTGCCGACGATCGGCTGCCTGGCGTGGAGCCTAAAACAACAACGAACGTGGATTAACGCGGGCAATAATCATGCAATAAATGCCTGGGTGTCAAGCTGCTGAAGCTTAATCGCCGCCTGAAACCGAAAAAGCGACATTAATGCAAAAGCTTCGGCATGAAAGCACAATGGAAGCCAGCAATCGGAGAGTTGCGATGGGAAAGTAAAACGCCGAGCTCTCGTCTTAATCTACGATAGCTCGGCGTTGATGGATTGGCGGGCTTCAGGTTTATGGCTGACTGGGAGCGGTTCGTCGCTGCCGATCATCGACCTGAGGCTTAGGGGTTGCGACCGTGCCGGGCTTGATCGGCGCCACTTCAACCTTCTTGCTCGGGATTGCCATGATGGTTGACTTGACGGTCCGCCGCGGAATGTCCGGTATCGACCCCGCATTGCTTGTGTTCCCTGCTTCAACTGCGGTGTTGGTTCCATCAGCTGTGACCTCGCCACTTTCATCAGCGTCGGCAGCTGCAGCTTCCGCATCTTCCTCGTTCAAAGCGTTCTTGCCTTTGCGCCCGTCGGGCGTGGTGGCAATTTGCAGATTGATCGGAGTTCCAAAACGACCACTCAGTGAACGGTAAATACTACCGGCTACCGCAGCGGGGAAATGTTTGCGAGCGTCGGATCCCTGGGTAACAACAACAACTGCCAAACGGGGATTCGCCACCGGCGCATAAGAGGTGAACAGACCGAGCCATTGGCGGTTCTGCTGCGAAATGCAGGTACCGGTTTTGCCGGCAACGGTCTGCTCGGGCCGATATGCTTTCTTACCCGAACCATAGTTGACGGCGCCAACCATACCCGGAAGCATGCGCTGCCAGGCAGCGTTGTCGACATTGATCTGCCGGCGCGTCATCGCCTTGAAATGCAAATCCTCTTGCGGGGTCCGTGGCACGTGCGGGACCATCAACTTCCCACCATTACTCATCGCTGAAACGAGTGTCGCCAACTGGATCGGCGTTACTTCGAAATCGTCGCCGTGCGAGCACATGCGATTGGCGGCAAAACCCGTCTTGAACAAGGGCACGCGACCGGGCGATTCGTTTGCATAGTTGATACCGGTCCGCTCTCCTAAACCCATTTCACGGGCGTAGCCAATCATCTTGTCAAAGCCAACCTGGCCGCCAACCTGCTGAAAATAAGTATTGTTGGAATAGGCCAATGCGTCGGTAAGGTCCATCCGAGAGCGGCCACTCTCGCTGACGGTCGCCACGGGCTGGATGATCTTTTCACAAATGCCGGCCACGCCGGTGACCAACTTGATAGTCGAGCAAGGCTTGAAGCCGCGTCTCAGTCCCCAATCCTGATTAACGACGGTGTAGATGCGGCCGCTCTTGGGATCCATAACCACCACCGTTCCGGCGTGATGTCCCAAAGCCTCGATGGCTGCTCTGCGAACTTCCATGTCTTCGCCGACAGTGCTGTCGTTCGTGATGTTCGCTGCGGCTTCGTTGCGCAGGCCTTCGTCAATCGCGCGCTGTCGGGCGATCGCTGCCTGGCGAGCTGCCTCGGCCCGACGTCTGGCTTCTTCAATTTCGCGCCGGCGTATCGCCGCCAGGCGGCGGGACTCTGCGATTCGTTCACGCTTCGAGAGCGGGTGCCCACGTCTTTTTTCCAAACTCTTTGTCAGCGCCGCTTCCTCACGAGCTGAACGACGACGCTCGGCACGCGATTCCTTCGCGGAAAGGTGGCCGCGCCGATTCCCTCGTCGCGATGTCTGGGCGGCTAATTGTCTCTTCTCGGCTCGCGAAAGCTTTCCGCCGCGCTTGTCAGTCCGGGCGACGCGGGCATCGCGTTTCCTATCGGAGCGCGACTTGTTCGCTGCGCGGGCGGGGGCCTTAGCGTCAGAGCGTTTGGACTTGGCACTTACGTTTGTAGAAAGGGAGAAACTCGATAGAACCAGAAGGGTTAGCGCCAGCATTATGGCGGCCGGGGAACGTTGTGTCAGGGTCATCTACAACTCCTTGGTAAAAACTGTTACGGAAAACAAAAAGTGGCCTAATCAGATATCAGTTCTGATAGGCCTACTTTTCCGATTACGCTTTGGCTTTAGACGCGCGTACTTCAACAGGGCGCCAGAGCCCTCTCCCGTTAACCAAAAATTGAAGGATTGCAATCATCAAAAAACTACTTACAAACTTTCTTTTTGCTTCAACCTTCAGTCAAACCGGTGAGGAGGGAAAGAATTCCCAATAGGCGGTCTCGGGGAGTTTGCCTTGAGACCGCCGCGACTATAACATCACAAACTAAGGGCGGCAACCCAAAATCCCAGCATTTCAGGCATTGCGAGCATCATGACTGCAATGAATGATATTAGTTCACCTGGGCTTGGCGCGGGTGTCTCCGGTTGACCATAAGATGAAACTAGCAATCCTCTTCAACAGTTTTCGCCTCCGTTTGCTGGTGCTGCTGGCAGCGCTACTGGTGTTGACCCTCGGCGTGCAGTATTACGTCAACGTGCGGGCGGTCCGCAGCAATGCGCAACTCATCGCCGAACAACAGCAAGCCGTTATGGCGGGCCTGGCTCTCGGAGTCCACAGCGTTTCAAATGGCGAGTACCTTGCCGACATGCGCAAAGAGGGCAAGGTCACGGTGTTGGAAAAAAAAGCCGGGCGGGTGCAGGATGTACTGCTGGTTGATGACCACGGCAACATACGCGACAGTCTGAATAACGATGACTATACGCCGCGTGAGAATCCGGACAAATCGATCACTTACGTCCAGGTAGGAAACATTCCCCTGCCCCCTCTAAACAGCGCGGCTCAGATCACCGAGGGCTATTCAAACCTTCCTCCCGGCATGACCGTGGCCAAAGACTTGAGGGCCGGCGATGCCGGCGCATTCTACTTCCCGGTTGAGACCAGCAAAGGACGCTGGTATGTAATTGTGGTGCTGGGGTCTACCGGGACTATGACCAGCCTGCTGGAACGCCAAGCGCGACAGTCGCTCCTCTATACGCTGGCCGTGTTGCTGGCCACCACTGTACTAACCGCCATCGTGGTCTGGCGTTTCACGCGGCCTATTAAATATCTTTCCACTGCGGCCAGGCGAATAGCGCTGGGAGATTTCAGTTTTCGCGTCCCGCAAACCAATCGCAATGACGAAATGGGAGAGCTGACCGATCTCTTTAATGAGATGACAACGAAGCTCAGCCGCACGCGTCAATTGGAGACCCAACTTCATGAAGCCGAGAAAGCAGCGGTGGTAGGCCGGCTGGCATCGGCTATTGCACACGAAATCCGTAACCCGCTGAATTACATCAACCTCACTCTGGATTATTTACGCACCAGCTTTGCTCCGGAAGATCGAGAACGGCGTCAGACGTTTTCACGACTCGCCGGCCAGTTGAAAACGGAAGTGGCGCGCATCAATACGCGGATCTCCGAATTTCTGAACTACTCGCGACCGTCGGAATTAGCCATGGAACCCCTTGATTTATATGCCATCTGTCAGGACGCGCTCCGCATAGTCGAAGCCCAGGCGGCAGAGAGCGGCATCGAAACGCGAGTGCAAAAGGACGGCTCGCTCCCACGCGTACTGGGTGACCCGGAAGCCATTCGCTCGGTACTCACAAATCTGGTAATCAATGGAATCCAGGCGATTGATGGCCGCGGCAGCCTCTTAATAAACCTTGGTCCGGAAGAAGAAGGGAGAGGCTCGCGCATCGAAGTCTCCGACAGCGGCCGCGGCATCGCTCCGGAAGACATCGCCAAGGTATTCGAGCCATACTACTCAACTAAAGAAACCGGCACTGGCCTGGGGCTGGCGATCGTGAAGAAGGCGGTTGACGATCACCAGGGAACAATTAGCGTGAAGTCGAAGATTGGCGGCGGAACGACATTTACAATTACACTGCCTGCAAAAGGAAACGGAGAGACAATAACGAATGGCACGCAAGAGCATTCTGGTAGTTGATGACGAAAAGGCGCAGCGCGAAATCCTGGAGATGATTCTCTCCAGCGAGGGTTACGACGTGACCACAGCCGCCTCGGGCGAAGCCGCGATCAAGTTCGCCAAAGAGCGCAGCTTCGATCTCGCCCTCACCGATTTGAAAATGACCGGCATGGACGGGCTGGAGCTCCTGCAACATCTGTTGGGGCTCGACTCATCCATCATCGTCATCCTGCTGACCGCGCATGGATCCATCGAGTCGGCCAAAGACGCTTTGCGGCGCGGAGCTTTTGACTACCTGCAAAAGCCCTATGATCGCGAAGCGCTGCTGAAGACGATTAACCGCGCGCTGGATAAGCTGGAAGCGCTGGACGTGGAAATCGTTTCCGCCTCGGCGGAAATGGAGGCCGTCAAGAAGATGATCCTCAAAGTCGCGCGCTCCAATTCCACGGTCCTGATTCGCGGCGAGTCGGGCACCGGCAAGGAATTGATTGCTCGCGCCATCCATAATCAAAGCCCGCGGGCCACGGAAATGTTCCAGGCCGTAAATTGTGCCGCCATCAACGAGAACCTTCTCGAATCCGAGCTCTTTGGCCACGAGAAGGGCTCCTTCACGGGGGCCCATGCCGAAAAGAAGGGCCTGTTCGAAGTTGCCGATCGCGGATCGCTTTTCCTGGATGAAATCGCCGAGCTCGACGTCGGCATCCAAGCAAAGCTATTGCGAGCTTTGCAGGAGCACAAGATCCGGCGCGTGGGTGGCACACGCGAGATTGCGGTTGACGTGCGCGTAATTGCCGCCACCAATCGCGATCTGCGGGCGATGGTCGGCGACGGCCGGTTTCGCGATGACCTTTATTACCGCATCAACGTCCTGTCAGTAGACGTGCCGCCGCTGCGCGAAAGACGCGATGACATTCCTGTGCTGATCGACTACTTCCTGAAGAAACACACGCGCAACACTTCGCGATTGGTTCGTGGCTTGACGCCGGAAACCAAGCGGATGATGCAGGACTACAGTTGGCCCGGCAATGTGCGTCAGTTGGAGTCTGCGATTGAGCGGGCCATCCTCCTTTGCGAGGGCGACATGATTACGCCGGAGGACATGCCGCTGGAAGTGCGGCAGGAATCACGGCCCACGTCGGAAGGTCAATTCAAACTGCCCCCGCAGGGAATCGCCTTTGAGGAAGTGGAAAGAGACTTGATCACTCAGGCCATGCAACAGACCGACTACAACATCACTAAGGCCGCCAAGCTGCTGGGCTTAACTTTTCGAACTCTGCAATATCGGCTCGAGAAGTTTGGGATTAAGAAAGCTGATGGGAAGGAGCAGTCCGACGAAGAAGGCGGGGCTTGAGTCGCAAGTTTCGGGTCGCTGCCTCGTTCTTATGAACAAACTTTGACCGGAGGTGACTTATGCGATTCACACTCGCCCTTCTCCTAATCGCTGCGACACTCGGGCTTGGCGGATGCAGTGAACCCCGCAATTCAAGAGAGTTTGCTGCAAAAACATCTCAAGAAGCCTCGCAAATAACGGAAAGAGCCAAGCTACAAACTGCCGGCAACAAGACTGATGCTCTACTCGAGCAGCAGAATGTTCCGCTCACTCAAGCCGACGCCGCCAACAACGCGTCCCAGGCCAGCGAACGCAAGATTATCCGCAATGCCAACCTGACCGTAGAAGTCACTTCACCGACTGACACCCAACGCAAGGTCGTTTCCATCGCCGAATCCCATCAGGGTTTTGTGGTTACGTCGGAATCGACGCAGCGCACCACCGAGGACAAATCAAAACCTGAGATAACTGTCAATCTTACGGTTCGCGTTCCCGCCACACAGTTCAACCAGGTGATGGAAGAAATTCGGGCGCTGGGAATTCGTGTCTCACAGGAAAAAGTTACAGGTCAGGATGTAACCGAGGAGTTCATCGATCTGGAAGCGCGCATCAAGAACCAGAAGGCTCTGGAAGGTCAGTTTATTGAGATCATGAAGCGCGCCGGGAAAGTCGAGGACGCCCTGCAAGTTCAGCGAGAGCTGGCGGCGGTTCGAACTGAAATCGAAAAGCTCGAGGGCCGGCGACGCTTTCTGGAAAATCAAGCCAGTCTTTCAACCATCAACATCACCTTACAGACTCCGACTGAGATCGTCATCAATGCGGCCGGCTTTTGGTTTAATCTTAAGTCAGCCTTTGGCGACGGATTCGATGTGGCAGTTGCCATCATCTTCTTTTTGATTCGCGCCATCACGGCCCTGTTGCCGATTGTGGTTCTGGTACTCTTACCCCTTGCCTTGATCGTAAAATTTGTCGTTAGGCGTTTGTGGCGTTGGCGTGCCCGTCAGCTGAAAGATAGCCGCTCAGAAACGGTGGAATAATTGGAATGCATTTGAAAAAACTCAAAACGATTGTGCCCTTCCTGCTGCTGGTCGTGGCCGCCTGTGGCAATAAGCCTGCGACTGAACCGGTTATTCCGCC
This sequence comes from Blastocatellia bacterium, assembly GCA_033856235.1. Taxonomy (GTDB): domain Bacteria; phylum Acidobacteriota; class Blastocatellia; order Pyrinomonadales; family Pyrinomonadaceae; genus DASXRU01. Next base: position 33,381 of record JAWVFI010000032.1, read on the forward strand.
CGGCGCGAGCCCCCAAGTCACGCCTGCAATTTCACGCCCGGTATCGTCATCCGATGTGGTCAAGCCTTCGGTTGCGCCAGTTGAAATCATTCCGGGTCGATCGAGCGAAGCGAAAGTCCAGCTCTCGATTTCTCATGGATATCATGTCAATGCCAACCCCGCCACGTTTCCTTACTTAATCGCCACGACCGTTTCTGCCGGACCAGGCAAGGGAATAACGGTCGGCAAGCCCGTTTATCCGGCTGCGGTGATGAAACAATTCAGCTTCGAAAAGCAACAACTATCGGTTTATGAAGGTACGGCAACGATCACACTGCCGCTGCAGGCTGCCGGCAACGCGGAGAAAGGGCCGCAGTCAATTCCTTTAACGGTCAGAATCCAGGCTTGCGACGATGCGGCGTGTTATGCACCGGCAAAACTGGATTTGGTGCTGCCCGTAACCGTGAAATAACGGAGTGACTTTGGAGCGAACTTTCACCGTCCTCGCCTTCGTATTCTTGATCGTGGCGGCCGTAGCTCTTTGGCTGGGCAAGCCGGATGCAGCGTTTGTGCTTGGCACGTTGGGGATCGTGTCGTGGTTTTTAGGTTTTCGCTCGCGGCTGAAGCAAACGCAATCGGCATTAGAAGCAACCGAACGAGGCGATGATGACTCTGATGAAGACTATGAAGATTAAGACGCGCCTCTTGCCCTTGATCACCGGGATAGCTTTATTGCTCTCACTTGCACCCACGAACTTGCGTGCGGCTTCGCCGGAGAGCGATGCCCGGGCCGTGGTGCAGCGGGTCTTTGACCAGTTGAAATCAGGGCAGTTCAATTCGCTCTACGACAACCTGCCTGCCGCATCACGAGCGCGCCTGTCGCGGGCGAGCTTTAACGCCATGCTGCAGAAAACTCGCAACATGTACCAACTCGAGCGGCTCGATGTAGGTGCGGTGCGGGTGTCGAATAACCTTGCGGTGGTCGATACGGTAATGTACGGGCGCGTGACCCAACCCATGATCGCTGAGGGGAAAGTTGTTGTGCAGCAATACCTGGTGCGAGAGGACGGCGCCTGGCGCGTGGCGACGGGAGATAATCAAACCATCCGAGGTTTTCTAGCTGCGAACCCGGCCTTTGCTAAGCGCTTTGCGATTCGGCCGCCGCGTGTCTACGTGAAGCAGGGTAGCAGTTGGGTTGAGGTTAATCTTTCCCGTTTGCCCCGAGGCAGGTCGAAGTAGCGCTTGTCAGAACCGCCTGCAATAGCGGGTGGTTCATCTTTTCCTATCTACCAGGAATCGAGAGATCAACCGCCCGCTACTGCAGGCGGTTCCGACTTAACTAAAGAGCAAATCCTCAAAAGACATTTGCGAGTCGTCTACTTTCTCATCCGTGGGCACGCGCACTCGCGGCACTTCCAAAGCATCGCGCACGGCATCCAGGTGAAAACGAATGAGACGCGGGGTTAGACGCACCGACGGAATGCGCCGCTTCTGCGCCAGGCGGCGCACGGTTGACTCACTTACCTGAAGGATCTCGGCAAGTTGCCGCGCAGTTAGAAACTCTTCCCTTTCGGACATAACCGGTTCGGAGTTCAATTTGTGGTGGGCTTAATAGTCAGAGCTTTACGGTAAACTGCGGCGCCATCGACGGCCACGTCCTCACTGGCGGGCTGTACCCCTTCAGCTTTCAGGCTGAGACGATAAGTCGCTAAATCAGGTGGCAGAACAAAAACAAACTGGCCCGTCCGGTCACTGATGCGTGCGTCGAGTTTCTTTACTGAACCGTCCCCCAGGACTTTGGCCAACTCCACGCGGATGCCCGGCGCACTAAGTCCGCCTTCGGTAAAGACACTGCCCCGAATGTACACCAGGGAACCCTGATCGATGGAAAGGACCAGGCGATCACCGATGGTGCGCGTCTTGCCGGCCCGGACTTCAATGTCATCAATCAATCCCACGCTGAGTCCCGGCTTACGAAAGCTCAAGCCGTAGGTGCCCGGCGTTATCCGGGAGATCAGGAAATCGCCCTTCTTGTTAGCCGCCGTGCGACTAACCTCGCGCTCACCCTGACGCAAAACCACAACGACCCCCTCGGCGCTCCCCTGCTCGACGCGGACTTTTCCTTTGATACTTCCGGTCGCGCCATCCTGGGCCGCACCGCTGATGGCGGCGAACAAAATCACCGCGCATGAAATCACGAGCAATCTAGTCTTCATGAAACCCTTTCTGGTAACCCTTCCGTGCCAGCGCGATCTCAAAGCCCGCGGCACATCTCCGCTCCCCAGGGCGTACGCACCGCGTTCGCATAAGTTAACCGCACCTCGCCGGCGTTCCAGTCTTTCCGCTGCCAGGTTGTGCCGTCGGTATATTCGATTCGATTGATGACTGCCTTTTCCATAAAAGGGTTCCCCGACTTCCTGGCCAGAGTCACCACGTTAATGACATCGCTGGATCCGGAGACGCTGAAGGCCTGAACCTCCTTTTCCTTACCCGGCTTGATGTTCACACCACACAAAAACTGCCGGCGCGCCATCGCGCTCGGATTCGCCTCATCGATGAACTCATATTCCCAGAAGAGCGCCTCAATAGTTTTACTGCCTGCGTTCTGCACCTTGACGCGATAAGCGAAGCCATCGACCGGTCGCGGCTCCCGCGAATCCTGGACGGCCTTCTCCATTGCCGCACTGCGTCCATCCAGGCTGTCGGCGTTTGGATCTCTTTCCCCCGCCGGCGCGTTGCCTCGCCGCTGGCGTTCAAAGTTCTTGTTGGCGGCAATCATCGCGGGAGCAGGCGGCATGCCCGTAGAGTTGGCCTGCTCAACTGTCAGGCGGCTCTTGAACCACTTTTGGCTGACCACGACCACCGGCGCACTTTCCTGAGCAGGCGCGGGATTCTGCCAGTGAGGGGGAAATAACAGCACCCATGGGATGATAAACAGGATCTTCATGATTTGCCTCCACCGACCATCATTAACAACTAATAGCCAACAGTAATGGAGTCCCCCTGATTCTTCAGGGAGTTTTTGGAGCGGGCGACGAGGATCGAACTCGCAACTTTCAGCTTGGGAAGCTGACACTCTACCATTGAGTTACGCCCGCGCTAGATGTAGGACAAGCCCGCCTGCCTCTCTTTGGAACTCCTAAAGAGAAAGGCTCAGGAAGGCCCCAGAATTCATGTCCCCTGGTTCGGTCGAAAGACTAATGAATCTACTCCGCAGTGTCAAAGCCCGAGGCGCAAAACAGATACGTCAGGGGACAGACAGGAATGTCTGGCCTACTGCGGCGGATCGCTGGCACTGGCGGGTTGTTGGGGATTGGCGCGAATGACACCGTCACTGGAGTCGAAGTAAAAATGGCGTCCGCCAATCGCCGGTTGATTCTCCGAGGCTGCCGGATCAGCGTTGATACTAAAGGTTGATGACTGCGCATTCATCGCAAACCGGTAGCCCCTCAAGTTAGGAGTTTCGCTCGCAAAGCGGGCGTCAAGAATGCCTGCTTTCGTGAGCGCTTCGAAGGTCCCATATTCATCGTGCGTGGCCCGGTATTGTTCCTGGGCCGTGACAATCGTTCTGATGGTCTGAATCGCCAGACCTTCATCAGCGGCGCCTACCGCTTTCGTATACGAATTGAGCCCCGGGGATCCGCACGACAAAAAGCTCAAACTGATAAAGGCTACTGCCGCCGGCAGGGCGACTCTCCAACTCGGAAGTCCCCGGCGCGGACTCTCTCCTGAAGAGAAAAGAGAATTTCTTTTGAGGTTAATGCGAAACATGTGGCGTGCCCTCCTGATCCCGGTGAGTTCGGCGACCTGATGCGTACCTTATGATCGCACACAGCGCGTGAGATGGACAATCACGTTTCTTTAATACAGAGAAGTTGGAACCACTTTTTTTCTCCGTGAGGAAAAGATTCCAGATCCGGCGAAGCAGCAAGCTAAAGCTTGAACTCTATACGCCTGTCACGCGCGTTGAGGCTCCTAACCCAGCAGGTGTTTAGAGTTCGGACTTTAGTGTGCTCCGACCGCTTCGGCCTAATTTACTTGGCGAAATATCCCCGCCGGGAGCGCACAGCCAAATCCGGCCGGGCTGGGACTTGCACCGATACAGTTCGCCAGGCGCCATCGCGATCCCGATTGATGGGACGATATCCCAGGCTATAAACGGTTCCCAGGTCACGGATGACTTGCTCGTAAACCGTATCCAGGTCCTTCAATTTACGCGCGTGATAAACGATATTCCCGCTTTCGTCCGCCAGGACCGCCAACTGCTCCCGCGCGAGCACATAAGCGCTGGCGGGCACGCGGTGGTTTTTGACTTCGGCCTCCTCTGTATCCAGATAAACGGGTAGAACGACCGTTTCGGAGCTGCGCAAGACCTGGACTAGTTGTGCAAAGGTGGTTTGCGAACCTTCACCCAGCACCTGAGGCAAAGCATTGTCGATGCCGTCCGTCATCACCACCACGGCGCTGCGCGATAGTGGCCGGCGAATATTGCGCCGCGGCAGTACGTATTCCAGGACGTACCGCAGCGCGTCCCAGAAATTAGTCCCGCCATCCGGTTTTTCCATCTGTGTGATTGCCTGCCGCAGGACCTGACGATCGGAAGTCAACTGCGCGGCCACGCGGATTTGGCTCGTGAAGGTCACAATCGCGATGCGATCGGAGGCGGGGGCAGCGTCAACAAAGCGCTGCGCCGATTTCTTGATCAGATCCAACTTGTTGGAAGTGGTACCGGAAAGGTCCAGCAACAAAACCAAATCGAAAGGTCTCTCGGCAGAGGCGAAGAAGGCGATCTCCTGCGGTGCTCCGTTCTCGAAAACCGCAAAGTCTTTCTGAGTAAGGCTGCCTGGCGGGTGGGTTCGATCCCGGCTGAGAATAGTCACGTTCAAATCCACTAAATCGGTTTCGATGCGAATCGATTCGTCCGGCTCGAGCGGCGTCTGACCTGAAATAGTGAGGGGAGCCCAGTGCGCGGTTAGCAGCAGGCCGGCAACCAGGATCAGGTTGCGCTTGGTCAGCAAGGGGAACCGGCGGCCACTAGTTCGCATAATATCCGCGCTTGCCCCGGGCCACGGTGTTGGGCCGATTAACCGTCACTCTCACCGCGCGCCATTTCCCATCGTGTACTTTGTTAGTAGGACGATAGGCCAGAGTGTATACGGTTCCCAGGTCTGCCACGACCCGGTCGTAAACCCCCGCCAGATCTTCCAACTTTAGTACTTCATGGAAAACGCCCCCGCCGGCGTTTGAGACATCTTCCATACGGTCCGCGGCAAGATCGATGGTTTCGTTTTGAATGTCGTTCGGACTGGCCGGCTCCCAGATTTGGGTGTCCACCCAGAGGCTGTAGATCACGCCATCGAATTCCTGCGCTGCCCGCAGCACGTCGCTGAACTGACGGGTTGATCCTTCACCCATCACGTTCGGTAGAGTGCTGTCGAGCCCATCGCTCAAGAGGACAATCGCGTTACGGCCAGAGCCCTTGAACTCTTTGAAACCCTGTTCCATAGCAAAGGCAATTGAGTCGTAGAGTTTGGTGCTGCCCTTGGGTTGGGCGATAGCGTTGATGCGCTCGCGTAAAACGACGCGATCGGTGGTCAACGGCGAGACGATAACCTGCGTGCCCGCGAAAGTGATGACCGCAATTCGGTCGAAGGGGCGCGCCGCATCAACAAAGTGAAGCGCGGCGGTGCGAATCAGATCAATGACATCGGAAGTCGAGCCGGAGAGGTCGATCAAGAGCACCAGATTGAAAGGCGCAGCTGAGGATTCGAACTGCGCAATTTTCTGTTCGACTCCGTCCTCGAAAAGTCGGAAGTCGGTGCGTTTCAGTCCGACGACCCCGCGATTCGTGCCGCGGTCGATAACGCTGACGTTGACGCTGGCCAATTGTGTATCGACCCGAATTACATCGCCCTCCGAAATTTCTTCGGGAGACGATGATGGCGTGGCCGGAGTTTGAGATGGCGCGGCCCGCTCATTTCCACCTACCAGGCGCGGAGCCCGCCGCTCGGTTAGGTCATCAGGGACGACTCGTTGGATTCGAGGCGGAAGTGGCGTCGACCTTGCCGTGTGCACACGTGAGGGCATCAGGGTGATGCCGCCGGTGTCAGAGTTCAGGCGGACCGTCCGGCTGCCATCTCCCAGGCGCACGTGTACAGTCCCGCTTTTTCCAGAGCCGGAAAGCGTTGGCAGAGTGGAGTCGATGGTTCCGCGTCGGGACGCTGCCGTTAGGTCAAAGTCGATCTGAGGAAACTCAGCGTAGATCGGTCCTGACTGCGTTTGCACCAGCAACGCTGACGGGAGATCATGAACTTTCACAATCCCGTTACCAGTGATGATGGCGGCGCGGGCCCGGGCCGGCATGCGCACAGCGAGACTGACGCCTGGCTGGTCGGTCGAGGCGCCAGTTGCCACTCGCACTGACAAGAGCCGCTCGGTTCGCTCAATAACGGCCGCCGTCCGGCTCAGTTGTCCGTTCGAGATTGCGGCAATGGAGACGTAACTCTCGTTCCAAACTTCGATGGTGACGCTGCCGCGCAGATTCTCGACCCGCAAGTTCCCGTTCTCCGGAAGGTCGGCGCGCACACCCTCAGACTCCTGGGCCCGGCCGGCATTGCCTCCGAGGCAGAACGTCAGGATCGACAGACCGATGAGGGAGCAAATAAATCTACAGCGATTTGCCGGTCGCATTTCTACTTCCTTTGCTATTCGACAGTGAGTTCGTTTCTGGATTCGCGCGCCCCCGCTTTGCAGGGCTGCCGCCCTGAGGTGCGCGCGAAAGTTAGGGAGACTCATTTAACGGATACAGGGTACGCCACCGGCGACCGGCTCGCAACGGCAGGGCGGAGAGCGGGAGCAGGCGGCAGGGGCAGGGGCAGGAGCAGACTACGGTAACGGCCAATCCCAAAATGATATTTCCGTCCTGCTCCTGCTCCTGCTCCTGCCTCCTGCTCCTGCCTCCTGCGCACCGCGCACAGCGCTATCGCTCTATCAGGTCGATGATTGAGTCTTCTTCAGGTTTAGGCGCCGCCTCAGCGGGACGCACCTTGGAGCCAAAATCAGCCAGCCGCAACAGCAGATTTCCGGAGTTGGAAGCGTAGGACAATCCAACTTCCCGAGTCACGATGCCACTCTTGATCATTCCCTCCAACACCCCGTCAAAGGTTTGCATCCCGTCCTGATCGCCTTGCTCCATCGCATCAATCAGCGACTTGCCTTCCGACTCGCCGCGTTCGATGTATTCCTTTGTCCGCGAAGTGGCTTTCAGAATCTCAATCGCAGCCACGCGGCCCTTGTTGTCGGCGCGCGGCAGCAAGCGCTGGGAAACGATATAGCGGAACGACTGCGACAGGCGCGTGCGAATTACCTTCTCTTCATTCTTGGGAAACACGCCGATGATGCGATCCACTGTCTTAGCAGCATCGATGGTATGCAGAGTGGAGAGCACCAGGTGGCCGGTTTCGGCGGCTTCCAGTGCAACTTCGATAGTTTCCCGGTCACGCATTTCACCGACCAGGATAACCTTGGGCGCCTGGCGCAACGCCGCTCGCAACGCATGGGCAAAGTCGGAGGTATCGGTGTGCAGCTCTCGCTGGTGAATCGTGCAGTTCTTATGCTGATGAAGGAACTCGATGGGATCTTCGATAGTGACGACGTGGTAATACTTGGTTTCGTTGATGAGATCGATGATTGCCGCCAGCGTGGAACTCTTTCCCGATCCCGTCGGGCCGGTTACCAGCACAATCCCGTTCTTCAGCTCGACAATGCTCTTCAACTGTTCCGGAAGATCCAGCTCTTCGAAGCGCGGCGGATTTGAGGGAATGACCCGCATGACAATCGCGTGGGTTCCGCGTTGCATAAAGATGTTCACGCGAAAGCGCGCCAACCCTGCGACACCGTAAGAGAGATCGGTGGAACCATGCTTTTCCAGATTGCGGGCCGCGCCAACGTCCTGACCCGCGCGCAGGTGGCTGGCGATGATCAGTTTGGCAATGCCCGCAGTGTGGGCTGGCGTTAGTTTCTCCAGCCCGGGAATGTTGACTCCCTGCAGGTTTCCCACCAGTTCTATTTGCGGCGGACGCCCCGGGGAGAAAATTAAGTCGCTGACCTTGCCGGAAACAGCCAGCATACTCCGCAGAACGTTTTCGAAGTTCGTCACTGCATTGGGGGCCGGGACTTCTTTCAGGGCATCAGGTGATTCAAGTGTCATAAGTAAGGAAAAGGCTCTCTATCGCGAGCAGGCAGTCAAATAATATCGCCTAATTTCGCCAGGGAACGAACGCCAGGTTGGTAGCGTACATCATATTGAGTGTTATGCTGAGATTGTTTTCACAGCATTCCGGGAATTCAACAGAAAGGCGCTGGAACAAATGGCAACTTATCGAGATCCAATACGTTGTTTTGCTCCACTGGAAGTAGTCGAGCGCCTGCTGGAGATTCGCGCTGAAGCGGGTTACCTCCCCGCCATCTTTCTCCTTTCACCGGATGACCTGGCAGCGTCGCTTGATGCCTGTGGCTTTGATGTTTACTCCTTTAGAGGACCAGAAACGGAAATCCATTTTGGAGATTATCGCGGGCCAATGGCTCCGGGTGGTGACCAGGCTCACTGCCGGCCGCGAACGCATTAGAGTTTGACCGGCCGGCGGGCTCAAGGTCCTTCGACCGCAATCGCCTTGATGATAAAGAATGTAATGTCATCGGTGGCTCCCAGGCCACCGGTCCACTCGATCATGTCGTCGTGAATAAAATCGATCAGCGCCCGTGCGGGTAGGTGCCGGCCATTTCTCGCCGCGCGCACCAAACGCTGGGTTCCATACTCCTCACCCTCAGCATTGTTAGCTTCGGTAACTCCATCAGTGTAAAGCAACAATAACTGACCTGGCTCAAGCGTCAGGTAGTGAGCGTAGTAGCGGGTATCGCGAAACATTCCCAAGGGCACTCCACCACTCTCAATAAATCGCACTTCTCCGGCTACGTCCATTAGCAGCGGGGGGCAGTGGCCGGCGTTCGTATAAGTAAGCGTGCGATTGGTAGCATCCAGCAAACCATAAAAAGCGGTAACGAATTGATTGCGCTCTATGGACTCCCAAAGCAGGTAGTTGACCTTCGACATTGAGATCTGAGCCGAATAGCCAATGTGCGTGGCGGCCCGCAAGCTGGCGCGCAGAAAGGCCATCAGCAACGCCGCGGGCACACCCTTGCCGGACACGTCGGCGATCACTATGCCAATCTGATCGTTGTAAATCCGTACCCAATCGTAATAATCGCCGGAGACTTCCTCCGTGGGAAAGTTGTAGGCGCTGATATCGAAGCCTTCCAGAATAGGATCGTGCGCGGGGAGCAGTCCCAACTGCACCTGGCGTGCGACTTCGAGCTGTCCTTCCAATCTTTTCTTTTCAATCATCTGCTCATGCAGCATGACTTTCTCAATGATGATGGCGACCTGGGAGGCCAGCATCATCAAGACTTCCAGATCCGCGGCGGAGTAAGCGTTCAGTTGATCGCTCTCCAGATCGAAAACGCCAATCACTTCATCATTCGAAACAATCGGCGCCACCATTTCCGATCGAGTGCGTTCACGCGCATTAATGTAAATGGGGTCGTTGCGCACGTCCGGAGAGATGACCGGTTCGCCGCTTAAAGCGACGTGACCGATGATGCCCTCGCCCATCTTCAACCTGAGTTCCGTCAATTCCCCGATGTCGTAACCTCGGACCGTTTCGGTGGTGAACACGTTAATGTCACCCGAATCCGTCAGGGCAGGTTTTTGCACGGACTTCAGCAAATAGATTCCGGCGGCGTCGTAAGGGATTACCGAATCCAGCGTGTCCATCACCAGGTTCAGGACTTCCGCCAGGTCGAGAGAACGGCTGATGCGCTTGGTAATGTCCAGCAGCATGCGCAACTTGTCCGTGACCGTTAGGCCCGGAGCCGCGACTACCGGTTCTTCAAAAGATTTTGCCATGCTACGCAGCAATTATACGTGGTCGGCTCCCCGGCTGGAAATCTTCTTGTAACTCGCCCACAGCCTCGTCACTTTGAGACGATATTCAACCAGTTCCCGGCTGACGCCAAAGTGCTTGCCGATCTCGGGCGAGCGTTTCCCGCTGAGCAGGAACCGCCGCAGAGCGCCATACGGCACCAGTGCGGCCGCCCCAATCGCGTAAGCGGCCTCTTCATCCGCATGATTGTATTCGCGCGCCACCGTGCGCCCGCGGTTGTCCTGGGCGACAATCGCCAGCCGGTTGGGTTTATGTCCCAGGAACACGTGACAGATCTCTTCCATCAAGGTCGCGCAATTTCGGCGTCGCCCGTGTGTGGGATTCAAAATTACGAGACGCCAGCCATTGGGAAGCGGATGCGCGCAGGCGCCGCCGGACCACTTTTCCGCAGCGTCGCCTAAAAGGTGTTCTCGCGTTTCTTTGGTCAGCCCCTCTATTTGGGCAAATTCCACCACCAGTAGTCGGGCGTAATGAGCCAGCTTGAACGGATCAAGCGCGTCGGTCTCCCGCAAGCGCGCGAAGTCCCTCAGCCCCAGGGCGCGCAGTTCATACTGGCGCCGTTTCTGGGTAGGCGGCAAGACCAAACCTTCCATGGAGTTATTATAGATGGTCGCGGCGTATCCGCGGGGATCGGCTAGTGCAGATTAGCGGCGCTGACGCGACGGTTTGTCGCCGGTCCGGCTGAATTGCGTATAAGCAACCCGGAAGAGTTCGGAAAGCGCCCGGGCGGTCTCCGGCGAGAGGTTACGGTCCGCGCGCAAATGCGCTTCCACTATTTCCGGAGTCGATTCATGAGGGAAATAAACGACGGCCTCGGCGCCTTCATTGTTCTGCTGGCGCGAAGCCATGATGCGATCGAGCGGCATGTCCAGCCACGCAGTCAACCGGGCAATGTTTTCGGCATCCGGTTTTCCGGTGCCGTTTTCGATGCGTGAAAGGGTGGAGGCGGAAACTCCGGTTTGATCCGCCACATCGCGCAGGCTCAGGCCCTGTTCTTCGCGGCGGCGTTTTACCGCGCGACCCAACTCGCTGGTGTTCACCAGGTTCTTCTGCGGCATCTCAAACTCTCCTTTCCAATCGTAACGCGGCAAACCATATCACGTTCCGGGTTTTAGTGGCAAGACTCTGTTTTATCACTGCAACAGACTGGTCGTGGTAAGCTTGACGTGATTCCTTTTCGCAGGAGACCGTGAATATGGCTGGAACGACTGAAGATCTGCATGGCAACGCACCCGACAAGTCGGATATTGCGCTGCTGCTTATAGACGTCATCAACGATATGGAGTTTAAGGGCGGCGCTGAACTTCTGCGAAACGCCCTGCCCATGGCCCATAAAATTGCGGCCCTCAAAGAACGTGCGCGCGAGCAGGGCATTCCCGTGATCTACGTCAACGATAATTTCGGGAAGTGGCGCTCCGATTTCAAGCAGACGCTGGAGCACTGCCTGCACGACGGCTGTCGCGGCAAGGCAGTAGCCGAACTCCTGCAACCGGGTGAGGATGACTACTTTGTCCTGAAACCAAAGCATTCGGGATTCTTCTCAACTACTCTGGAAATCCTGTTGGAGTACCTGGAAGTGAAGACTCTGATCCTGACCGGGATTGCGGGAAACAACTGCGTGCTGTTTACCGCGAACGATGCCTACATGCGCGACTTTCAACTCGTCGTCCCGGCGGATTGCGTGTCTTCCATTGCAGCAGCAGACAATGAAGAGGCGTTGCAGCAAATGGAAAAAGTCCTGAAGGCTGATATCGCACCCTCGACCGAGCTCGATTTTTCTCGAATGAAAGCCGCGCTGCGAAATCCATCGTGACACCGCCAGTTCGAAGCCGAGAACCGAGACTGGAGAAGAGCGGTTTAGTTCGCGTTACTTCGTGAGGTTAGTGTTACTTCGTGAATCGTGTGCTGAGGAATCGGAGGCATACGAGCCACGAAATTACACTAACCCCACGAAACGACGCGAAATTACGGTTCCTAACCCGGAGCCGCCCCCGTAGGGAAAACAAAAAAGAGGCCGCTTCCTTTTCCGGGAAGCGGCCTCTCCTATTTGAAACTGCAATTCCTGCCTAGGGCTGGATCCGCGCGCGACTCGCGGTCATTGCCAACTCACGAGCGCGGGGAACAACTTCCACCGCCTTGGCGACCTGCGGATCTTCCTTCATCAGCACCTGCAACGCGGTGACGCTGCCATACGCCGCGGTCACGATGTCCCAGCGCAACTGGCCTTCGACATAGGAACGGTTGCGATCCAGCTGCGGCAGCAACGTCTTCAAGTCGGCGTCCTTTGCCACAAAGTCTTTGAAAGCTTTGAAGAGCGCGTCCGTAACGGGGAAATCATTGGGCACTAAGTTGTGACCAAACTCAATTCCTCGATCCACTCGGTATTTTTCAAAGCCAGGCACCCGGCCATTTACCAAATCGCGAGTGAAGAAGAACATCGGATGCCGCAAGCGATTTTGGACCAGGGTCAGATTCGCTTGTTTGATTGCCTCGTCCGGCGTGATGCCGCCGCCGCCATACACCGGCCGGCCGGTATCGGTGCGGCTTTCCGGACCTGAAGGTTTGAACTCCGTCTCTTTCTGATCGAGGCGATTGGTGCCGCCCCGCGTGTAATAATCATAGAACCCGCCGTTGGAATAGTCGCGCTGAATCAGGCGACCTGAAGGCGTGAAATATTTTGCCGAAGTCAGCGTCAGCCCGGTTCCATATTCAAGCGGGATAATGCTCTGGACCAGACCCTTACCGAAGCTTGTTTCGCCCACTATCAGCGCCCGGTCATGGTCCTGCATGGCCCCGGCAACTATCTCGGAAGCCGACGCAGTGTTCACGTTGACCAGAATAACGAGGGGCACCTGATCCGGGCTGCTGTTCTGCGACTCGTAGATGTGGTCGTTTCTTTTACCGTCGCGGCCCTTCTGCGTCAGGATTAATTTGCCGCTGGGCAGGAACGTCTGCGCAACCTTGATTGCCTGATCGAGAAATCCACCGGGATTGTCTCGCAGATCGAGCACCAGCGATGTCATGCCCTGCGAATGCAATTCCTGCAATCTGTCCTGCAGTTCTTCTGAGGTTGAGTAATTAAAACCGTGTCTCATGTCAATGTAGCCGACGCCCGGACGAATCATGTACGCATCGGGCACCGAAGGCTGCGGCACGGCGTCGCGGGTGATTTCAACCGTATCAACTCTCCCGTTAGCGGCCCGCGTCACGGTTACTTTGACGGTCGTTCCTCGCGGTCCGCGTATTTTGTCACGCACTTCGAGCGAGCCTTTGCCGCGCATCTTCACTCCGTCCACTTCGTCGATGCGGTCACCAAAGCGCAGCCCCGCACGCGCGGCCGGCGCGTTCTCAAATGTCGCCGCCACATAGGTGTCGGTTAGTTCGCCGGTGGTGTAGTTTTGAATCGAAGCCCCGATCCCCGAATATTCCGAGTGCTGCTCGGACTTCATTTCATCGAACTCTTCCTTGTCGTAGTAGTTCGAATGCGGATCGAGCGATCGCAGCATGCCGATGATGGACGACTTGAAAACGTTGTTGTAGTCCAGCTTCTTGCCGTCTATGTAGTTTTCCTGAATTAGGGTTAGTGCCTCGCTAAAATCCTGCTCCACGGCCTCAGTGGCGTCCGCGGCCGGCCGCGCCGCCGGACGGCGAGCAGCAGTGGTTCCGGGGGCTGGTTTCACTGGGGTAGAGGTTCTTCCAGTTTGCCCCGGTGTTTGATCGCGCCGCTGGGCGAGTACAAAAGCCGGCAGAGTAAGAGCTACGAGGAGTAACGACAGAATCGCCGCAGAGAATCTATTCTTCACAAGGAACCTCTTTTAGGATGCCAGGATAAAACTATTGCCGCACCGGGGAGTCCGCTTGCACGGCCATTCGCCGAGTTTGGTAATACTAACGGATGCCGTCGGCCCGGGCAAGGTTGCAGGTTGGAAAGAGAAAAAGGACGGCGATCGGGTCCGTCTTCGGGCGTTCGGATTCTTCACATGCCTTGTCCCGTAGGGCAGTTAGCCGACAAGCGATTACTTGATGTAACGGGCCATTAACTCCGTCCAGCGCCCCTGGGCCTTCAGAATGAGCTCAGCCACTTCACGTACGGCCCCATAACCGCCGGACGCGGCCGTGACGCAGTGCGCCGCATTGCGGGTCTCTTCGACGGCGTCAGCTACGGCTACCGCCAGTTCCACTCGCTGCATCAGGGGAATGTCGGTTACATCGTCGCCGATAAACGCCACCTGAGATTCGGGGATATCGATTGAGGCCAGTAACTCTTCAAAGTCTTTGATCTTATCAAGCGAATTCTGGACGACGTAACTGATACCCAGGTCCTGCGCCCGCCGTTCGGTAGCGCTGGATTTCCGTCCGGAAATTATTCCAGTCTTCAGGCCGGCGCGATGGAGCAGGACAATGCCGTGCCCGTCACGCACATTGAAAGTCTTTTGCTCGTCGCCGTTTTCCAGGAGCGTCAGACGGCCGTCGGTTAAGACGCCGTCACAGTCCATTAAGAGAAGCTTGATCCGTCCAGCGCGGCGCTCAATATCTTCAAATTCACGAGTCATAGGATGGGTTCGGGTTTCGGGTTTCGAGTTCGGGTACGGTTGGCCAGGTTTATTGCTTGAGACTTGAAACTTGAAACCCGCCACCTGAAACCTGACACCCGGCACCCCGGCGATCATTTCACTTCAAAGAATTCGATGCCGCCGAGCTTCCAGCTTCCGCCTACCCGCACCAGAATCAGGACCGCGGTTCCGGATCGATCGTTTCCCAATTCGCGTTCCGTGATGCTGACGTCAGCGGCTAACCGGTTCGCGTCGAGTTGTTCAGTGCGTTGCACAGAGGTCTGCCAGATTTCCGGCTTCGTTCCCACGATGCCGCGGGTGAACCTGACGAGCTCGCCCGGAACCAGCAAAGGATCAAGTTCCGCCTGACGGCCGTTCCTGATCGCTTGGTCCAGTTGCGCCAGAAAAGCGCGCGCCGATTCATCTATCGGCGGAGCAGTTTTCGCTGCAGCCTCAGCGCGAATCCGCCCCGCCCGAGCAGCCAGCGTCGATCCGTAAACCGCATCGGCGCGAACCGCTTCGCCAAAAAATTGCGCCGCTTCACCCGGCTGCCCGCGGCGCATGCTGATCTCCGCCAGACCGATGTTGGCCCATGCCAGCGTTGCGGGTAAGGGCAAAGGATCTTCCAGTGCTGAACGAAACTCTTTCTCGGCGTCAGCAACCTTTTCCTGCGCCAACAAGGCCCGAGCCAGCAGTACGCGCGCGTCCTGCAGCCGCGGCTCCAGAACCAGGACATCTCTGGCCAGCGCTTCCGCCCGGGCATAGTTCTGCGTATCGAACAGGCGGATGGCTTCTCCCAGCGGATTCTCCATGGTCAGAGTGCGCGGCGCGATATCGTTGGTGAAATCCAATTGCGGATAAAGCTTGTCCGGATCAACTTCGACGCGGACGATGCGAGCTGTAGATTTGAAGACGGCTTCGGCGAAGTTGCGAGCCGGGATCGTCACCTCAGTCGTGAGGCGTTCGCCCCGATCAGTCGTGGCCGCGACGGTAACCAAAGCGTCAATCGATCCGACGTTGCGCAAAGCCGCCACCCACTCCCCCCCGCGGGCCTGGGGAATTCCGACGAGGAGATCCAGATCCGTCGGCTGGTCCAACTGCTGCTCCAGAAGACTTTTGGCCGTGGCCCCGCCCCGTTCGGCGACCGCTAAGCGCATAGCCCCGAGGGTCAATCCGCCGGTATCGCTCTTAGCGTTTTGCAAAGCCGTCTTGACGATGTTCTGGAAGACTTCACGTCCGACCAGTTTCTCCGCGAGTCTCCAGGTCATCGCGCCTTTGTTAGAAACTGAGCTGAAGTAGGTGTCATCCAGTGGCGCGGTGCGCGATAGTGGCGCGTCGCGTTTGGCGATCAGAGCATAAGCAAAACGTTGCCGTGTCCGCTCGGCCTCGGCGGTTTGCGGGCCAAATTGCTTTTCCAGAAATTGGTTTGCCAAATAACGCGCCAGCCCTTCGCGCAGAACGCCGCCTCCTTCGCCGCGCACTGCGGTCGCACCGCCGATCCACAACCTGGCGACGGATTCGGCGATCAGCAAGGCGGTCGCAGAATCGATCTTGCTGCGGCGGAACGAGGCCGCATCCAACAGGATTGTGCCGGCGTCGTTGAATCCCGCGCCGCGCGCAACCCAAACCAGACGCACCGGCGCCTCTGGAGCAGGCCCCAGAATTCCCGCATAAAACGCGCGCGCGTTAGCTGCCAGCGTGATTAGCGCCTGCGCCTGCTTGCGCTCATCGGCATTTGCGCCCCTGGCCACCAGGGCGCTAACCCCGCGGGCTTCAGCCGCGCCGGCAATCGTTTCCCAGTTGCCGGTTAAGAAAAACGGCAAGCCGTTCAGTGATTGCTCGTAAACACCGGGAGATTTTTCCACGCCGGAGGAAACAACATTCTCGCCGCCGACTGTCAAACGAAACGGCGCATAATCCGCACCGCGGACCCCCAACAAGGGACTGGGAGCGGGATACCAGAAGGACACCGGCAGGAACTGTGACCCCGCCGGAGAAATAGCAGCCAAGCCCGAGTTTTCCTCTACCGGCAAACGATATTCGATGACGACCGTGAGCGTGCCGTTCGGCGCCACTGGCGCCGCGAGAGTAACGGTAGGGCGCAGCAAGTTCTTTTCGGGAGCGGTGCGAAACGGTGCGCTCGCTCCATTGACCGTAACGGCTTTGATCTCGGCCTTGGGGTTGATGCGGAAGCTGACAGTTGATCCCGATCCGCGCCCCACGTTCCGCAATGCGACGCTGGCGCGCCCGTTTAGAAAGCGATCATTTCCCAAAGGGCTGACATTGATGTCGAAGCCAGTGACCTGCCAAGCGGCGCGCAAATCCTCTTGTGCGCTCACCGCCGGGTAAAGAAGGATCAGCCAGGAGATAACGAGAAGCGTGCGTTTGGTAGTTTTCATGAGATGGTTCGGACTAGTAAACCGTGAACAGTGACAGACAATAGTTTACGGTTCACTGTTTACGGTTCACGGTTCACGGTTCACGGTTTACTGTTCTCTGTTCACTGTCTTATGGATGTCGCGGAGCATGTTCAGTAATGGCGCCATGCGATCCAAAGGCAGCATATTGGGCCCATCCGAAGGCGCGTTCTCCGGATGATCGTGCACCTCCATGAAGACCGCATCAACGCCGCAAGCGACTCCGGCCCGCGCCAGCGGTTCAATGTATTGCGATAAGCCCCCGGTCGCATGGCCGAGACCGCCGGGCAGTTGTAAAGAATGCGTCACGTCAAAAACAATCGGAACCGCAAACTCGCGCATGATCGGAAACGAACGCATGTCTACAATCAAATTATTATAGCCAAAACAGACGCCGCGCTCCGTCAGCAAGAACTTCTCACAGCCTTCGCTCTGTGCTTTCTCGATAATATTGCGCGCATCCTGCGGCGCCAGAAACTGGCCCTTCTTGACGTTGACCGCGCAACCAGACCGCGCCGCCGCCGTGATCAGATCGGTCTGGCGACAAAGAAAAGCCGGTATTTGCAAAATGTCGGCGACGGCCGCTGTCGCTTCAATCTGTGAAACGTCGTGCACGTCGGTCAGCACCGGGACCTTCAATTCCTCTTTGATGTGACGCAACACTTCGAGTCCGGCTTCCATGCCCTGCCCGCGAAAGCTCTTTACCGATGAGCGATTTGCCTTGTCGAAGGACGACTTGAACACAAAGTCCAGCCCCGCGTCGCGCGCTCGCCCCGCACATTCCCGCGCCATCATCAACGCATGCTCCTGGGACTCAATGACGCAGGGGCCGGCAATCACCGTCAATCGTCCGTCACCAAAGGTCGCATTACCAACTTGGAAACTTTTCATCGTAGATTCAATTAGAACGGGTTCTTAAAGATTCGTTTGAACTTGCCAAAAGCGGCGCCCACTTTCGATTGCTTCTTCGGTGGAGCCGGCGGACGCTTGTTCTGATCCTGCGCCGTTCTCTTTTCCGGAGTGGGAGTAGGAGTCAAGGTCGGCGATGGCGACGCCTCC
The DNA here is from genome assembly GCA_033856235.1 of Blastocatellia bacterium. Classification (GTDB taxonomy): domain Bacteria; phylum Acidobacteriota; class Blastocatellia; order Pyrinomonadales; family Pyrinomonadaceae; genus DASXRU01. Next base: position 51,390 of record JAWVFI010000032.1, read on the forward strand.
GGAGATGGTGTGGCGGCGGCCGTATCTAACACTGGTAATGGATTGTTGCCTGAGCGACTGACAACCATCACCAGGCCCACCAGCAGAATCACCAGTACCGCGACCCCTATCACAATCGACTGCTGCTTCTTGTCGAGGCGGCGCAGGGCCTGACGATTGACCGGAACATTGACTCTGGGAAACTCATAACTCTTGACAACGATCGGCGGCGGAACATCAATGGGTTTCGAATCACTGACTGCCAAAGGCGCAGCCGTGGCGACAGCGGGACTCACTACCGTTATCTCGTTTGCGCCACTCGTGGTAGCCCGGTTTTGTCGCAGGCGTTCGAGGTCCACCACCAGGCGGCCCGAAGGACTTTCGGTTCCCGCGTTACGAAGCGTTTCCAAACTGAGCGAGGTTGAAATTCCTGAATGCTCCAATCCGAGCCGCTCGCCGGTCGCGTAAAGTTCGGCGCGAAATTCATCCGCGTTAGCCGGGCGATCTGTGGGGCTTTTTTCCAGTGCGTGCAGCACGACTTGTTCAATCGGAGGCGGAATCGCCGCGACAATTTCGGTGGGAGGTATCGGCGGCGAGGTCGAATGCTTCATGGCCACAGACAACGGCGTCGATCCCGTGAAAGGCGTCATCCCCGTCAACATTTCGTAAAGAATAATCCCCAGACTGTAAACATCGGACGCAGGCGTTAGTTGGGCCCCGTCGCACTGTTCCGGCGACATGTAACGCGGCGTTCCGATCATCACGCCTACCTGGGTCAACGTCAGGTGATCGTCTTCTTCCAAAGCCTCTGCTGCCAGCTTCGCAATGCCAAAGTCCAAAACTTTTACGGTCGGCGGCGTGTTCGGGCGCTGGACGATGAAAATGTTTGCGGGTTTTAGATCTCTGTGAATGATGCCCGCGTGGTGAGCGGCGCCAACGGCGGCTGAGATTTGCAGCATCGTCGAGACGGCCCGGGCTGTATCCAGCGGCGCTTCGCGAGCCAGCACTTCGCGCAACGTACGGCCTTCCAGCAGTTCCATGACGATATAAACGAAGCCGTCGCTGGTGGTTCCAAAGTCAGTGACGGTAACGGCGTTGGCGTGTTGCAGGCGCCCGGCTGCACGCGCTTCGCGGCGGAAACGAATCTGGGCCGCTTCGTCTTCGACGAAACGCGAGTTGAGGACCTTGATGGCCACTGGCCGATCAATCAGCAAATGCGTTGCGCGATAGACCGTGCCCATGCCTCCGACGCCCAACTTCTCATCCAAACGGTATTTTTCATCGAAGGTGCGCCCGATCATCGGATCTACGGGCGCCGGGCCGGCAATAGTGGAATCGGCTTGCAAAGGCGTCTGGTCATGCGAGCAAACCTGCTCGCCTTGCGCGTACTGGCGTCCGCATTGAGGACAATGAAGCATAAGAGTCTGACTACTAGAAAAAGGGAGCGCAGGCATTATCGCCTAAACGAGACCGTGAGCGTTAGCGAGCGGTAGCAGAAGAGCCAGTGAGTGGTGATGTTATTAGTGTTGCTTCGTGATGTTTCGTGTTATTTCGTGAATCGTGCGCTTGGTTTGGAAGGAACGAACCACGAAACCGCACGAAATACACGAAACTTCAATAAAGGAGGAGTCTAATCTTCTCTAGATAATCTTCCGTGCTGCCTCAGCGGCTAGTTCTCACCGGCAACAGCCACGCGCTCATGTGCAAGGAATTCAGCTTCCCCAGGGTTTTCACCCATCGTTTCGTTGCGCAAGCGATTTTCGACGGCCGCGCGCACGAACGACGCAAATATCGGATGCGCATCCAGCGGCCGTGATTTGTATTCAGGGTGAAACTGGCAAGCCAGGAACCAGGGATGAACTTCGCGCGGGAGCTCGATCATTTCCACGAATTTGCCGTCGGGCGAGACGCCACTGAAAACCAGTCCTTCATTTTCCAGTGTGGGCCGAAATTCGGGGTTGAATTCATAACGATGGCGGTGACGTTCGCTGATTTCCTCCGCGCCTTGGTAAACATCTCGGGCCAGCGAACCCTCCGCGAGCAGACAGGGGCAGGCACCCAAACGCATCGTGCCTCCAAACTCCTCGACGTCCACCAGGTCGCGCAATTTGAAGATGATCGGCTGCGGGGTATCGAGAGCAAATTCGGTTGAGTCGGCGTCTTTTAACCCACAGACATTCCGGGCATACTCCACACAGGCGGTTTGCATTCCCAGGCAAATACCAAAATACGGCGTGTGGGTGCGGCGCGCATAAGAAATCGCGCGAATCATTCCCTCGACACCGCGTTTGCCAAAGCCGCCGGGGACCAGGATGGCATCAAAGTCGCGGAGGCGTGATTCGTAATCGTCCTCCATCAATTCTTCCGATTCGATCCACTTCACATTCACACGCAAATCATTTTTCACACCGCCGTGCGTCAAGGCTTCGCGCAATGATTTGTACGAATCCTCCAGCTCGACGTACTTGCCAACGATTCCGATCGAAGTTTCCCCCGCCGAGGGTTCGCGAATCGTCCCCACTAGCTTGCGCCACTGCGAAAGGTCCCTGGCCGGAGCCTGTTCGCTAAGCAGCAGCGAAGAGACGATCAACTCATCCAGGCCCTGCTCGTGAAAGGCCAGAGGGACCTCATAGATAGTATCGACGTCCTGTGCGGTAATCACCGCGGATTCTTTGACGTTGCAGAAAAGAGCGATCTTCGAGCGCAAGTCCTGAGGCAATGGGCGATCGCACCGGCAAAGCAGAATGTCAGGCGCAATGCCGATTTCGCGCAACTCGCGCACTGAGTGCTGGGTTGGTTTAGTCTTCAGTTCCCCCGCCGCTGCCACATAGGGCACGAGGGTGACATGAACAAAAAGAATGTTGCCGGCGCCTTCTTCATTTCCCATCTGGCGAATGGCTTCCAGGAAAGGCAGCGATTCAATGTCGCCGACGGTACCGCCGATCTCCACGATGACAACGTCCACATCGTTGTTGTCGGCGACACCGCGCACTGCGTCCTTGATTTCATTGGTTATGTGCGGAATCACCTGGATCGTCTTACCCAGGTAAACGCCGCGACGTTCTTTGTCGATGACGGAGAGGTAGATCCTGCCGGTGGTCCAGTTATTAGCCTGTGAAAGATGCGCGTGGGTGAAGCGCTCGTAGTGCCCCAGATCCAGATCCGTTTCCGCGCCGTCGTCGGTAACGAAGACTTCGCCATGCTGAAACGGCGACATGGTGCCCGGATCGACGTTGATGTACGGGTCGAGCTTGATCAGCGTGACGCGCAGCCCTCGCGCTTCCAGCAGGCAGCCAATTGAAGAGGCCGCCAGACCTTTTCCCAAACTGGAAACTACACCACCAGTGACAAAAATGTATTTTGGCATCGCTCTCCTCCGAAACGGAAAAAGGTAAAAAGACCGAAGGTCAGAAGCGGAAGCGGGCAAGAGTCCTAGCGCTCGCCATCTTCCCTTTCGCTCTTGCCCTCAGTTCCCGGCTCAGGCGGCTCACCGGAGCCCTGTTCGCCATCGTAACGTCCCTCTTTCAAATCCTGCTGCGTCTCAACCGCCTTCGCTACCGACGGCTGCAGGATCTTTTGCAAACCAATAAATCCGGCGCTCAGCATGCTGGGTTCTTCACGGGCGCGCCGCTCAAATTCTTCGGGGGTAACTTCGTAAGGTCTGCTCAGGAATGCCACCGCCAAGAGGGCCAGCAGCGCCAGCAGCAGCAGTACGCCCAGTCCAATCCAATCGCTCGTGTTACCAAATAGAAATATCATGTTGCGAGCATCGTCGCTTCCCTATCCATTAAAGCTCGCACGCGTTCCAAATCTGCAAACGTATCGACACCGATCGATGCCGAAGCGGCGGCTACAACCTTGATCCTTACCCCGCGCTCAAGGGCGCGCAGTTGTTCCAGCTTTTCCGTCTGCTCCAAACTTGAAGGGGGCCACGATTTAAAGTCGAGCAGAAACTGCCGGCGATAGACGTAGAGCCCGGTATGTTTCTTGAACAAACCCAACAACTCCGGTTCGTTCGCCAATGCTTGGGGAATACTTCCATGACGGCGCACTGCTTCATCGGGATACGGAACCGGCGAGCGCGAAAAGTAGAGGGCGCAACCGGTGTCGTCCGTGACGACCTTCACCACACTCGGGCTGATGACATCCAGCGGATCGCTTATCGGTTCGGAAGTTGTGGCTATTTGAACTCCCGCCGTGTCCGTCAGTGCGGCGATCGCGCGATCGATCGTCTGCGGAGAGATCAATGGCTCATCTCCCTGCACGTTCACAATGATCTGATCTGGCGCCAGTCCCTGGGCCACTTCTGCTACCCGGTCAGTACCGCTCATATGATCGCCCCTCGTCATCAACGCTTCGTATCCGGCATCCGTAACGACTTTGAAGATGCGTTGGTCATCCGTCGCGACGATAGCGCGGCTGACATGCGTGGCGGCCAGGGCGCGCTCCACGACCCACAAAACCAAAGACTTTCCCGCAATCGGCAATAAAGGCTTACCAGGGAGACGGGTTGATTCGTACCGAGCGGGGATGACTGCGATGGCGTTTGTGGAGGGATTTGCGGCCGTGTGGTTCACGGGAGAACACCATAACGCTCACGCCGTATAGTGTCAATGAGAACACGTGCTGCGTGGTGGGTGAGTTTGAAATCTCCTTAGCACCTGACTTCAGTCAGGTGTTTATGGACGAACCTTGATGCTTAACCGTTTCAACGGTTTCTCCCATGTAAACCGTTAAAACGGTTCGCGGGATCACCTCTCACCCAGATCACCGCACTGAAGTGCGGTGCTAATGAGATTTTCAAAACTGACTCACTACGCCGTGCTCTTTTCTTCGCAAACTAAAGTGGCAATTATCCCTTGACTGAATAAGTAAAGTAGTGTAGCATGGTTTCACTATGCCACCTGTAGACAGAAAACAACCCAAAAGAGCCAAGTCTTCTGAGTCCAAGTATTCGCTCATGGAGTTCATGAAGGAATTCCCTGACGATGACGCCTGCCTCAACTTTTTGTGGCGCAACCGCTACTCCGAAGATGGTACGCACGCGACCTGCCCAAAGTGCAAAACGGAGCGCGAATTCAAACGCTACGAGCACTCGCAGCAGCGTCAGGCTTGGACGTGTCAGGCTTGCGGAAAGCATCTGGCACCGACCGCTGGAACCATCTTTCATAAGTCGTCCACGTCCCTGCATCTCTGGTTCTACGCGATGTACCTCATGGCAAGCACTCGTTGCGGAATTTCCGCGAAGCAGTTGGAGCGCGAACTTGGCGTCACGTACAAAACGGCGTGGCGCATCGCGCATGAGATTCGTCACAACCTCATGGCCGAAGATGTAGAAGCGTTTGATAATTCTGCGCCAATCGAAATTGACGAAGCCTACATTGGCGGCAAGCGACGTGGCCGCAAAGGAAGCGTAGCAGGGCGTCCCGGCGTTGACTCGCACTACCAGCCCGTTTTCGGAATGGTTCAGCGGGGCGGCAAGGTCGTCGTCAGGACGGTTGATAACGCGCAACGCGACACACTGTTGCCACACGTTTTTGAACGCATCCTGCCTTCGTGCACGATCTACACCGACACGTGGAAAGCCTACGATCAACTTGGCAAGGCTGGATACAAGCACGAGCGGGTCAATCACACGGAGAAGGTTTACGTGAGCGGGGATTGCCACACGAACACCATTGAGGGCTTCTGGTCGCTCACAAAGCGCGGGATAGGTGGCGTGTATCATTCGGTGTCCAAAAAGCATTTGCAGGACTATCTAAGCGAGTATGCGTGGCGCTACAACCGCCGCAATGACAAAGCCTCGCACTTTGAAACCCTACTTCTTAGGGCTTCGCGTCCCTGACTTCTTCTGAGGCGTGGCGGCTTTCTTAAAGACGTTGAGAACGTCGTCACGCTTCGGAATAGGAATTTCGTAGTCCTTACGGGTCTTTTGAGTTTTCTTTTTCATGCCTACTTATTCTACCTGCATTTTCTGCAACCGGAACGACTCAAAGCCAAGCCGGGAAGATGTATTGCCACGATGGATCGCCCGCGAGTTTCCTGATACGCCGTGGCACGTTAGAAACGTAATCACCGATAAAACCTTTAAGACTCACAAGCACCTTGGCATCATTTCTAAAAGGCCATGTAGCCGCTGTAACAATGGGTGGATGAGCCAACTTGAATCACAAGCCAAACCAATCCTAGCCCCGCTAATGCATGGGCGAGCATCGTCACTAGACCCTGACGACCAGCTTGTGATTGCGCGGTGGCTATTTAAGACCGCGATCATGTTTGACCTCCACTACGAAAAGACGCGGGAGTGTTATTTCACTCCTAACGAGTGTCAGAGTGTTATGACCTCCCTTTCCGTCCCGCCCGATACCATGATGTTTCTCGCTCATTATCGGGGTAGCCAAGCCGACATATTGACCCGGGAAGTAGGATGGGAAGCAAACCCCGAAACCCTACCCGAAGCGTACAGTGACATGCTTGAGTTTGAGGCGTACGCGGCGACCTTTGCTATCAAGCACCTTGCATTGCAAATCTTTTCCTTCAGGAGGCCGAAACACTTGGCCGACGAAGTCCTGAGCGTCGAGATCACCAACTGGACGGGGCCGAAATCCGCCTTTGGCCCCCGGTGAGCGTTCCGTATCTTGCTTGGCCTCCGCCCTTCTGTCTGGACGACAAGATGTTTGACCTGTTCGGGGAGCGGTGGAACGATATGAGTCTTTTGAAGCGCGTGCCGCGTGACACGCCCTCTTGATTTTGTTGTTTTCTTTGCCACGGCAAACCTCCGTGGCAAGCACCTTTGACTGTGAATTATCCGGCCTGTCGAGGCCAAGGATAACATAGAAACTTATTCAGTCATGGGATACTTGCCACTAAAGTTTGCGTTACAAAGAAAGAGGCCGCCAACAGGCGGCCTCTTGGATAACCACTGCAATTCAGCAACGGCTGGCTACTGAATGACGAAGACGTCATCGCCCAGAGGCTGATTGACGTTCACCTTCTTCACCTTAAACTCGGCGATGAAGGCGCCCTGGGGCGTCTCGAATCGTTGGGCCAGCTTGTATGGAACAATTAAGCCCTCGATCTCTTTCATGTTGTCCTGCTCGACAATGAAAATGCCGCCCTGGAATGGAACCGTGTATTGCAGCACCCGTCCCGTCAACGCATCGACAAAGAAATCGGTGGCACTGCCGTCCGGACCGGTAATGCGAAACGCGCGCTGCTTCTTCTTGTCCGGTAGCGCGGTGACGTTGTACCCGGACTGATCAAACCTGGTCAGCAATCCCATTCCGAACTTCGACGGGTTCGGCAAGCTCAAGTTTGGTATGGAACTGAACGTCTGTTGGCCGTCGAAGACCTGCTTGAACTGCACAATCGGCGATGAGACTTCCAGACGATAGCGATCGCCTGACGCCTGGACCATCACGAACTTGCCCGCCACCGGCTGCGAAGAGTTTGGCGCGTACAGGCCCACTTCGCCGATGAGTACCAGACTCTTCAAGTTTTTGAAGTTATCGCCACCCTGTCCGGCGAGCGCCGCTCGGGCCAAATCTACCGGCGTGCTCGCGGCCGAGATGGCACTGGTAGAACTGGCAGGAGTCGTCGCCGCCGGCTTTTTTTCACCGGGCTGAGCGGCTTTTTGATCCTGCGCATAAGCAAACACTGTCGCGCTTCCAATCACGCAAAGGGCCAGGCCGAAGCGGAAAATATTCCTGCTCATTGCTTTCTTCCTTTCCTGCTAAAACCGTTCTCATTAGAAGGTGAACCGAATCTGCGCGGTCACTTTGCGGTTGCCCGCACCCGCGCCACCGCCACCACCACCGCCGCCGCCACCGGGGCCGAATCCGCCGAAACCTCCGTTGAGGCCCAGCGATTGACCAAATGTCGTCGAAGACAAGTTGCCGTTGGGAGAATTGAAATTCACATTGTTCAAAAGGTTCTGGAAGTTCAGCGAGAGCGTCAGGCTATATTTCTTCTCTGCTGAGGCGCCACCGCCGCCCAAGCCCCCCGGTCCTAAGCCCGGGATACCACCACCACCGCGTTGGGCCATACCACCCATGCCCGCCATTCCTCCAGGACCACCGGCGCCGCCGCCGCCGCCCCGAGCAGCACCGCCACCACCGCCGCCGGTTGTTCCGGCACCACGTCGATTGGCGCCCTGACCAGAGCCTGCAGCCGCACTGCCGGCACGATGAACGTCACCGAAAGCCCAGGTGCGACTGACACGCATGTTCACGGAAAGGAAACCGGGACCCTGCCCATAGTTTCGCGGAATGATCTGCTCTCCCGGCAGCGGACTCAGATTGAAGTTCCCAAACGACGTACACCGTATGTTCAAGCCACAAACAGCATTCGCTGCCGCAAAGCTCGGCCGCTCAGTTAACTGTCCATCCAGATTGGAATCCAGTCCGGTGAAGATGTTAAAGGGAGCACCTGACGACGCGATGACGAACGGGTTGAGCGTAAACTTGCCCCAGGGCACATTGATCGTCCCGTTGATGGTAAAGCGATGACGCACATCGCCAGTGCCGCGGCCATATTCTCCGGTCAGGTCATATGAGTTCGCGGGAAATCCACCTCCACCATCAGTGTCATTCGAAGTCCGGCTGTACACATAGTTTCCGTTGAGCGAGATTGCAGGGTTCAACCGGTTGTTGAATCCAATGAAGAACTGGCTCTGGCGGAACCGCCCACTGGACTCAAATTGGTAGATATCACCCAACGCAGGATTGGGCCGGACACCAAATTGCGCCGTCGACGTAATGGTGCCCGGCAGCGGCGCGTTGATATCGCGGGCCCGAATGACGTGCTGAATGTTAATTGAGAACACGCCTACAAACATCGTAATCCGATACGGCAGTTGATGTTCGATTTGGGATCCCATTAGGTACAGCGTGGGCGCCTGCAGATCCGGTGATACGCGATAGGTCAACACGCGCCCGGCAGCTACCAGGGCGCTCACCGGCGGTATCACGGATGAAGGGCTATCAAGAAAAGGATTGGCAACCGGATTCTGGTACACCAGGCACGCTGTAGTCGCACTGGCAGGGCAGCCCGGCTGGCCCGGCTGAATCGTCAGGAAGAGTCGCTGTTCCGACAACTGGAAGGTTTGTTGGTTGACGCCATTGAAACGATTCGCGGTAAGCGTGAAGTTCTCACCAAAGCGATTATAGAAAACACCGACCCCGGCGCGAACCACCGTCTTGGGCGGCTTGGCACTATTGCCCGCTCCGGGCGACCACGAGACCGCTACCCGAGGTGCGAAATTAAAATCACTGCCAATGTTCGTCTGACCTTCATAGCGCAGTCCGAGGCTCAGGGTAAAATTGGGTTTTATGCGCCAATCGTCCTGGCCGTAAACGCCAATGTCGGTTTGGCTGACACTGGCTTCGGGATTACCGGCGTTGATATTGAATTGCGAAGCGCCGCCGCCGAGCGAGTGAATAACCTGACCGCTAAGGCCCAGAGATTGAAACTTTACAGTTCGACGATAGCGTTCGATGCTGGTTACCTGTACCGGAATCGGCTTCCCACTTCCATCCAGTACCAGGTTGTCGTTCGCATTCAGTAGCGGGACCAGGCCGCCGTTGAACGAATAGCTGCCGCCAAAGCTGCTGGGATTGATGTTAGTGATGTTCACCCCGCGAATGCGACCGCCAAACTTTATGTTGTGGCTTCCCTTTTGCCACTGGGTAAAGTTCTGCAGTTCCCAACGCTTTTCGTCGTTCTGCAAATGTCCGACTTGCGAACCGCCGCCAATAAATGCGGAACTGACATTAAGCGTGGGCAGAGTGTTATTGCCAAGACTTTCGTTGTGCTGGCTGACAAACTGAAAACGGGTCTCGTTGATTACCGTCGGACTCAGCACCGCCGTCTCAGTCAGTTGTATCTGGTGCTGCGTGAAATTTGAATTGTACGCCCGCTCGGGAAGTGAAAAGTTACCGACACCGTCGTTCGCTGTAGTCGAATGATTAAAGCTGTAGCGCGCGATCAGCGTGTTCTTGTCGTTCAACGCGTAGTCGAAGCGCGGACTGAAAGTAATGACCCGGCGGGGCACGACGACGCCCAGGCCAAATGGCACGATGTTTAGGCCGCTATCCAAAATTGTGGCCCGGATCAATTCATTGTCATTGGTTTCCCGCCGCTCAATATCGAAGAAGAAGGACGCCTTGTTCTTGATGATTGGGCCACTCAGGTTGCCGCCAAACTGGCGCACTTGATATGGCGCCCGCTTCGGCGAATTTGTGGCAAACGGATTTCGCGAGTTCAGACTTTCATCCTGAAAATTGAAGAAGCCGCTGCCGCGGAATTTGTCGGTTCCGGGCTTGGTCAAAATGTTGATGCCGCCCGAGGGACGATCGTTCTCGGCTGCAAAAGGGTTTTGATTAATACGAATTTCACGAATGGATTCTTTCGGCGGCATGCGTCCCCCGCCGAATCCGTCGATCGTAATCGTGCCGCCGTTTGGCCCCATCGAAGGGCCGGCCAGGGCCTGCAGCGCTGCCGCCAGTTCGTCCGGATCGTCAGGTAACGCATCAAGATCTTTGCCCGTCAGAACCTGCTGATTGGCATTGTTCGTCGGCTCAGTACTAATCGGCTGCTCGGCGGCGACAGTTACCTGCTGCTGTTCAATTGTTACCTTCAGCGCGAGATTTAGTGACTGCCGCTGTCCGGCAGCGATGTCGATTTCAGCGCCCTCAGTAAGAGCAAAGCCGGTGGCCACTGCGACGACGGTATATTTCCCCGGGGCCAGGTTCGTAAACGAATAGACGCCTTCATTATTTGTGGTTGCGGTTTTCGCCGTGCCGGTAGCGTCCATTAGCGTCACCGTAGCGCCGACAATAGAAGCGCCGAATTCATCAGCTACCACACCGCGCAAACTGCCGCGCCCCTGTTGACCGAAACTGACAGCGGCAAACAATGCCAACGCCGCCATGACGCATAGACTTCGTAACCAAACATTCGAAATGAGTTTCATGATTAATCCCAAACCTAACACTGCAAAATTGAGGGGGCCGAAAAAAATTAGAATTTCAACTGATGGAAGCTAACCATTCATTAAGCCGGCCGCCATCGTTTCCATCGCGAGCTGGATCACGGTCCGATACCACCGAAGAAGCCGATTCCGCCTCCGCCGCCTCCACCGCCGCCGCCGCCTCCCGCGCCCGACGGCTGTCCGCCCTGGGGCTGCCGCGCGGCAAGTAAATTGATTAGAGTGTCTGCTCCGGACACTAACGTAATGGCTGTCAAACGTCCGGGATCCGCGCCGGTCGTACTGGAAACAATGATTGTGTCTCCGACCTTCAAATCGCTAACCGCGATCGTCGGCAACTGCTCCAGCATGGCCTGAATGTTCATGCCGCCTCCGCCGCCAGGGCCACGACCAGGACCTCCGGGACCTCCGCCTGACGGTGGTCCACCGGAACCCGGCGCACCGCCTGCTCCCGGAGGCCGCCCGCCGCCTCCCATCATCATCATTCCGATGTCAGCCGGGAAGCGACGCAGCACAGCATCGTTCTTGATAACCACAGTCAAGGGTTGCTTGGTTTGCAGCTCATTGATTTTGACTTCGCCCGTCGCGGGGTCGATGGCCGTAACTACGCCGCCTACCGTGCGAAAAGATCCTGTCACTACCTTCTCGGCGGTGAAATGAGTTCCATCAGCACTGCGGTCGCCGAGCGCCCGAAGTTGGTCGCCCACTTTCAATTCGGCCAACGAACTTGGTTTTGCATCGCTGAACTTGATCGAGTCCGGGGCGTAGCGCAGCATCTTGATTTTGTCGGTGACCGGAATGATCACTGGTTGCGGTCCCATCAGCGATCGGAAAGTAATAGTGATCTCTTTGCTGGTCGGATTGATCGCGCTGATGGCGCCCAAAATGCCTCGCTGTCTCCACTCGGCGCGCTCTTTCTCCTGCTTCCTGGCAATGTCCGACTGGCTGACCACAATAATTGTCTGGGCGGGCACGGATTTCCGATCGGCGGCTACATAACCGCGGGCATAAAGGCCGTCGCCAACCGTGATATCGGCGAGCGTAATCTTCACAGCCTTGGTGCGATCGGTTTCGCCAGGGGGCATGCGATCGTACGTGGTTTTCTCCGTAAGCTTCACGGTCACCAGGGAACCGGCATCGGTCTTGACCGTCATCACGCCAGCGGGCCCATTAATCTCAGCAACTTTGCCGTAAACCCGGGTCGCCGTGATTGCGGGATCGTTGCCGGCGGCCGGCGATGTTTGGGCAAATCCCACGAGGCTCATTAGGGCGAGCGTCAACGCGAATATGATTACTTTGGTCATTTCTCTCTATTTCCCTTTTGCTTAATGCGATCGGGCAGCGGACGATCTGTTTATTTGTTACGCAGGGGCAGCCTGGAATGTTCACACTAAAGTCACTAAATACAGAGGGTTCCAACCTCGCAGGCTAGATAGATTCAAAATCAAGCCGCTCGGTTGCAAGCGAGCTCTGCCTTAATCTGATTTAAGAAGAAAGTACGAAGACGATGCCAGAGGCAGTGCTCTAACGCCCCGCAACGGCAATAGTTCCGCAAACTCGCCCGGTGCGGCATATGGCCACACAGCTCCCCGACACGGAACACGGCTTCATTAGTTAGACGCCGTCGTCGCTGGTTTCGTTACAAGGTTTTTGCTGAGGAAAAGGGATCAGATGAATCCTGGCGTTGCCAGGCGACCCGGTACCTGGCAGTCAGAGCCAGGCCGAGGCTAATTATCAGCAGGCTGCCAAAGACAATCGGCCATACGTAGGGCAGCGATGAAAGGACGATCCAGAAGCTAACGCCGAGGAGCAGCGCAATCGACTCTGATTGCGCCTGACGGGAAAGGAAGCGGCGCTGCAACCAGCGTCCGGTTGCCGCGAAAACGACGACGCGGCCGAAGAGAGTGGCCACAATTAATAAAAGCAGCGCCAATATTCCTACCAGCACCCCGACTGGCGTCGGCAACAGCCATAGACAAAGTAGGCATCCGGGCACAATAACGACAGCCCCCAACAGACCAATGAGGGCCACGCGTAAACTCGTCAATTGCAATCGGGCCATGGCGCGACTAACGGTGCTGGGCATAGCGGCCGTGATAGCGAGGGAAACCACAAACCAAAACAGAATCACCAGCAGTCGCCAACCAAGGAAACTTGCGGATAGCCTGGGCGATAGCAGTGTCGCCGGCTCGCGCATCATTTTCCGTAGTTGGTCCTCATAGCCGGCGTACATGATGGTCGCCTTTTGCGGATCGCGTCCGGGCGCCGCCTTGCCATGATGATAAGAGCCGCCAATAACAATCACGTCACCACCGATGCGGGAACCCTCACGCTGGATAATCGATCCGCCGACCGCGGCCACGTCGCCCGCGACCGTTCCTTCGACGAACACATCGCCACCGAACGCAATCGCTCCCTGGACGTTGCCGGTGATCTTCAGCGATCTTCCCATGCCAAAGACGGTGCCATCATTATTCCCCGCGATCACCAGGGCGGCAGGGTCGTCATGAGGCTGAACCGGATTCTCCTGGGCCACGATGACGCCCACCGCCAGCAGCAAGAGTAAGACCACCGCAGCAATCTTTAAGACAGGGGTTAATCTAAACGGGTTGGCGAAGGGGTGGAAGCAGGATGGGAACCCGGCTTCATTCACGATCATTGACGGCGAAAAGTGGATGACGCGTGACCTCTATTCCACGATTTCAGCGCGATGGTAGCGGGCAATCAGACGCGGGAGTAAAGCGAGAGCGGTCGCGAACAGCAGCAGAATGAAGAAGCCCAGCAGGCGCGATTCAAGAACAAAGCTGCGAGTTAGAATGCGCAGAATTACAGCCAGCCCGACGCCGGCCTGATAGGCAGCATCCCAGAAAAAGTTAACGAAGCTCCGGACGAAGCGCGCCGTGGTTCGCACCGGCCCCAACACGGATTCGCCTGACGAAGTTCCCAGCAGGGCAAAAGCGGCCACAGCCAGAATCAGAATAACGCGCAGCGCCTGCCATCGTTCGGAACCGTTGCGCATGCCGCGCATATCAGTCTCCGCATGGGCCGCGACGACCTGGGCAAAGTTTCGCGGCAACTCCACTTCACGTTCGCTGCGGAAGGCCGCGTCCAGGGTACAGAGCAATTGCCTTTGTCTCAGCAACTGTCCCGCGCATTCGTCACAAGCGGCGAGGTGCCGCTCAAACGAATCCCGTTCGCTGACCTCCAGCTCGCCATCCACGTAGGCGGCGACGTCTTCGGTCCGGCATGGCTGTGTGTCAGTGATCATCGCGCTGCCAGGTTTTAAGGATCAGTTCCCGGTAATGCCACGTTGGAGGAATTGCTGGCGCATGACTTCGCGCGCGCGAAACAAACGGTTCTTTACGGTGCCCAGCGGCAGTCCCGTTACCTCGACTATTTCGTCGTAACTGAGATCGTGCGAATGTCGCAGCAGGATTAACTCGCGATAGGGCGTCGGCAGTTTTTGCACTACTGCCTCAATCTCAGCGCGGCGTTCTTTCTTCTCACTCTCCTGCTCCGGGGTCGGGCGGCCGCTATCGATAGGAATCTCACGCTGCTCGGAATCGCCACTGACCAGGGCCTGCTCGCGCACGGCGTGGCGGCGCAGGTGATCCACTGCGGCGTTGTGGGCGATTTTATAAATCCAGGTGGAGAATTTGAATTCGGGACGATAGCGCGCCAGGGACCGGTAAACCTTAATAAAGACTTCCTGAGTCAAATCAAGGGCGACTTCGTAGTTGCCGACCATGCGATAGACGTAAGCGCTAATCGGCCGCTGGTACCGGCGCACCAGCTCTTCAAAGCCGTCTTCCCGACCGGCTATGGCGCTGGTGACAAGCTCGCCGTCTCCCAGCGCACTGTAATTCTTCAATGAAATCGGGGGTGCAGTCATTTCCATCATGCTCCCGTGGTACGCCACGGGATTGGCAAAAGTTTCAAGTAGGACAGGCATTCCTGCCTATCCAGCCTTACGGCGCTGAACAATACAAAGCAAGAATGCGCCTGCAACCAAAGCCAGGCAAGCTCTTTACGACCATGCCAACGTCGCCAGGCCCGCAGGTGCGGCAATCCTATCGAAGCTAAGTTCTCCCGGTGGCAACGTCAGACCCACATCGGCGGCGCCCAGAGGGCGAATATTGGTTTCCAGCGTTTCGTTCACAATATCGGTGACTCGCTGCTTGCTCAAGCTATCCCCTACTACCAAGAGCCGCTCAATAGCGGCCGCTTCGTCGGGAGCCCCGGCTCCGCGATCTCTGTAGAAGAGCAGCACGCGATAGAGTTCATCGTCGCAATCGTCCGGCTCGCACAAAACCGAGCGCAAGATCAGCGGCTGGTTATCACGCAACAATACTGAAGTGAATCCCTGGTCATGAGACGTCAGCAGCAATGCATCTCCGCGATGACCGTTTCGCACCAGCCAGCGCTCCTCGCCGACGTGCCGGGGCAGAACCAGGCCGGCGGTCCAACCCAAAGCCTTGAAGACGGACTCGTATTCCTGCAATACCGCCAACCGCACGCCCGTCGCCAAATAGCGGGCTCTTCCCTGCGCATCTGGTGTTAATGGCTCGCGCGCCACGCGAAGTTCATTGGCCGGCACACCAAAGCCCCGCTCAATCTTCCATTGTAGGACTTCTTCCAACTCGCGGCGCGACGCTACGGCGCTCTCGAGACTCAGAATCACCGTGCGGGCCGCCGCTTCAGGGAGCGCGACAGACCACTTGCGCTGGCGCAGCAAGCCTGCGTTTGTCGCCAGGTCGGACAGCGCCTCCACCAGCGCGGCCGGATTTGTGACGTTCTGCTCGTCGAACCCGGGAGTGATCAGATCAGGTCCCAGCGCAACCGTCGCCGCGCGCCGCAAGGCAAACCCGTTCCGAGTTCGTTCCAGTTGGACCACTGCGGCTGAGTCGCTCTCAAGGCCCAACGCCACGGCCGGAAAGCGAGGAGTAATAAGTCTGGTAAAAGGGCTGGGCATATTTCTCGATTTGATCGGTGGAACAGACTTCAGTCTCTGATGGCTGTGGTGGTGGCCGAAGCGCAGACTAAAATCTGTGCTACCTGGCGGGAGGGCTTTACCACTCGTTATAAGGCTTACTGTTCGTGCCCATATCAGTAGACCGGCTGTGAACTTCGACGATGCCGCTGCCTCCGTCCGTGGCGCCCGGATCCTCGCCGGTTATCACGTCCCATTCCGCCTCCTGAGTGATCGGGTCAACGGGGATTTCGCGCAAGTATTTTTCAGCGACCAGTTCTTCCAGTGACTGCGGCAACTTCCCTTTATCAGCGGCAAACTGATCGAGCATCTTTCGCATTTGGTAAAGGTCATCGCGCAGCACAGTCTCGCGCGTATGGACGATGGTCTTTTGAAACTGGGGCAAGGCGACCGCTGCCAGGATAATGATGATCGAGATTACGATCATTAACTCCAGCAGGGTGAAGCCTTTCGCTTGCGGATTGCGGATGGCGGATTGCGGATTGAAATCCGAACCGCACCCTCTTAAATCCGAATTCCGAATTCCGAATTCCGAAATGGGCTTACCAGTCACTGTACTTCTCCCCGTTCAAGGCAGTGCCGGTTGCCTTGGAACGCACGTCAAACACATTCACATTGTCCCAGGACGTATCATCGACAGCCTGGTAGCAGGACCGAAATTCCCACTCAGCTTTTCCGGTTATCGGATCGATAGGTATCGAGCGCAGGTAGTGTTTCTTTTTTGCCGTTTGCTGCGCGCTGCCAACGTCCGTGGCATTTACCCGCAGGTCGCCGCGCCCTCCCATCAGGCCGCTCGCGAACGGCATGACATCAACGCCATCCACCATGACTTCCAAATTGGGAGGATAGCGGTCCGAGTTATCCACTGTGAAGATTGTTTGATCGCTGATGTAAACCCTGACACGCGGATCCAGCGCCTGCGGGTTCTGGTTAGGATTCGCCTGCTGGTTCTGCCCGGGAGGGGGTTGCTGCGCAGTCAGTGGCGCCGCGACGGCCTCGCGATGGAATTGATCGATGGCAATGCGCATCTCGCGCAAGGTATCGCGGAGTTGCTGTTCCTTCTGACGTTGGACCGAAACCTTCACCAGCGGAACGGCCCCCAGCGTGAGGATCGACAAGACGGTGACCGTAATGACGAGTTCGAGCAGCGTGAATCCAGCAAGCGACCGGCCTCCACGGGATTGGGACCATGCCCGCGCAAGCCAAGGCTGCTTAACTAATGTTGACCGTTGCGGAGTGCTCGCTTTCTGCTTCACTGCTTCACCGTTACTCTGGCTTGTCCTAATTGCAACACCAGGCTACCGCCATCCGCGGCCACCAAATGCACGTTTCCAGTGTCGAAGGCGAACGCGCTTTCCCCGGCGCTCACAGCTTCAAAATCTATTTTCAGCAATGAGCCTTCGCCGTTCATGGGAATCGTACCGACCCCGGGCGTGATCGACACGAGGATCAATCCTTTATCATCGATCGTCCTGGTGATCGTCGGAGAATTGAGCGAACCGCTGAACAATGAGCCGGCGCCGATGCTCGTAATCTTGATCACGCGAGGATCGAATCGCAGCGCAATCACAGCCATACCGAGTGACGCTTCTGACTTCAAATCGACAGACAGCGATTGCTTCGCACCCGTGCGGAGTTCCTGAGACTCCGGCGTCAGACCAAGCCCCACGATTCGTTTCGCGGCTTCGGTACCGGCGTCCGCCTTTAGCTCTACTTCGCCTGCCAGAGCAAGAATTGCCGGAGCAAGGTTCTGGGCCATCGGAGTTAACGATGGAGTTTGTTTAGCACCCGCCGGTGTGGATGAGGTGGACGCACTCTGACTGCTTAGATTCCGCAACGGCGATTGAATCTCCCCAGGTCGCTGAACGTAAGCCGGCGTAGTCACTGAGGTGTCGATAGGGGTTGGCATGTTAGCCGCGAGATCCTTCTTTTCCGCCGGAACTACCGCGGGAATTGATGCCGGCTTCACCGTTGTCGCCTGGCTGGTCGCCGGCCCATTCGTGGTCGCTACTGCGGTATTTGTCGCGAGGGCTTTGGGCGCTGCGATGTACCCGGGACCAGGCTCTGCATCCGGCAATTGAACCACCACGTTTGTCGGCACCTGCCGCGCGGCAACGCGGGCGGCGGCGATCTCGGCTAGACGATCCTCGTTATCCGTCTCGCGCA
This sequence comes from Blastocatellia bacterium, assembly GCA_033856235.1. Classification (GTDB taxonomy): domain Bacteria; phylum Acidobacteriota; class Blastocatellia; order Pyrinomonadales; family Pyrinomonadaceae; genus DASXRU01. The sequence continues at coordinate 69,512 of JAWVFI010000032.1, forward strand.
GCATCGCTTCCAATGATCCCGTGGTCGGCGATGACAAAGTTCCACTGGGGCGCATCTGTTCATCCCGCGGGGTCACGGCCGGCGCGCGCAGCACTCGCGGTGTGACTGCAATCACGATATCCACGCGGCGATTGTCCTTGGTCGGGGCGGTGAACAACCGGCCCAGCACCGGGATCAGCCCGAGCAGCGGCAAACCCTTGCGGCCGTTTGACTGAACATCCTGGGCCACGCTGGCCAAAAGCATCGTGCGATTGTTCTGTACCCGCGCGGTGCCGGTGATGGTGCGCTCGGTGAATGTTGGGGTCAGGGTGCTCGCTCCGAGCACGTCTTTGGACTCGATCTTCATTTTGACCTGGACGTCGAGGTTGGGAAATACCTGGGGCGTAAAACTCAAGGTCAAGCCGGTAGGTTCGTAGTTAATGACCGGAAAGCCGCCGGTGGGAAAACCGTTGTTCGTAGTTCCCGTTCCCGTTCCCGTTTGCACGCCAAAAGGATAAGCCTGCGCCGTCTGCACTGGGACGCGCTGTCCGATGCGCGCGGTGGACTCCTCGCCGGTAAATGCATGCACCTGCGTGGAAGCGATGAGCCTCGTGTTGTTCTTGGTCTGCAATGCCTGAAGACTGGATGCCGGGAGAATCAGCGCGGCTCCGAAAGCAGCAGGAAGAGACGCGCCTGCTGCGCCGGTAAATACTCGGGACAGACCGTTGAAGGTCGCTGCCGATGAAGTGTTCCCACCAAGCGTAACGAGAGTCTTGTCGTCGCCGAGTTGATTGCCAAACTGCATAAAGTCAGAACTGGAAACTTCGTAGATGTTCACATCCATCACGACTTCCGCGCGGTCCTTATCAATGCTCGTCAGCAGTTCGCCAATCAGCCTAACGTTCTCCGCTGTGTCCCGCACCGTCAAACTGTTGGTGGCCTCATCCGGAACCACGATAGTTTGCGGACGACCTACTGACGCGGGAATGGCCGCCGTCAGGATGCGCTGAGCGTCGGCAGGCTTCATGTTTGCAAGATAAAAAGTGCGCAGGACCAACTGCTGATACTGGGCCCGCCGCGTTTGATCGGCCACCAGCACGGTACGCCGGCTTAGTTTTTGAAAGAACAGCGTCTCTTGCAAAAACACATAGTCCAAGGCCTGGGCCGTAGTTACGTCATGCAGCGTGATGTCGATGGTGCGTGGCTGGGCAAACGAGGTTCGATCGAAAATGACGTTTAGATTAAGTTGCTCAGCCATCGTGCGGATGAAGGCTTTCAGATCGCCGCTATAAATTACCGAGCGCAACACTTCACTGCGCGCCGGCGGCACAATCGGTTCCTGGCCAACTGCTCGCATAGTCGATCCGGATGAGGGCGAGCCACCAGCCTCGTCTTCGGGTGCCGGAGCACTCTTGCCGTCAGCCGTGGTTCCCGTGCCACCGTCCTTGACGCTTTGCAGGCGGAGCATGCGCTCCATTTCCGAAACCGCCAGTTGGTTCACAGGGTCATAGGCAAATGCCTGGCGGAAAGCGTTATACCCTCCCAGATAGTCTCTTTGTTCAGCCAGGGCGCGTCCCTGCGTCATGAAACTCTGCGAGGCATTGAACATGGACCGCCGGTAATGAAGTTGATACTCCACGTTGGAGGGATCGGCCGCTACGGCCAGCGTGAACTCTTGCGCCGCTTTCTCCCACTGCTGCGCCTTCTCGAATTCCATGCCTTTCTTGAAATGGCCGTTGCCCTTTTTGCCCAGCGCCATTACCGGCGCGGATAGCATGCAGGCGACCACCAGCAAAGCAAAGATGGTGCGAAGGTTGACTCTTGATTTCATAGCAAACTCCCTTGGGATACGTAACGGTGCGCTGCGGACCGCGGCCCGCGCGGCTAGTCTTATCTGGTTACACGCAATTCTATCGGAACGGTTCCGGCAAAGCCAAATACAGGCCCAGCACGCGCGAAGTCCCATAATAAATTTCAGGACTCATTCGATACCGGCGCGTGATCACCGGGTCAGGTTTACTTCTTCAACGAAGGTCACGCGATTGATTTCGTGAAGCGTAGAAATGCCCGCGAAGACTTTTTTCAGTGCCGATTCGCGCAGGCTGGTCAAACCTTCAGCAGCTGCGGCTCGGCGCACCTCAGAGCCGGGCCGTCGCTCGACGATCATTTCGCGTATGTTGTCGCTCAAATCCAGCAGCTCATGAATAGCGGTCCGGCCACGATAGCCGGTGTGATTGCAGGTGTCACAGCCGACATTAATGAAAAAGACGCGGCCCTTCTCCTCTTCCGGTCGCAACCCTGATTCGGCGAGTTCTGTATCACTGGGGCGATAGGCGCGTTTGCAGATAGGACAGAGCATGCGAATCAAACGTTGGGCCAACACACAATTCAAACTGGAAACAAAGTTGTAGGGCTCAACCCCCATGTTTAGAAAACGGCCGATGACATCGATCACGTTGTTGGCGTGGACGGTCGTGAAAACCAGGTGGCCGGTCAGGGCTGATTGGATGGCAATTTGCGCGGTCTCAGTGTCGCGAATTTCGCCGACCATGATCTTGTCGGGATCGTGCCGCAGGATTGAGCGCAAACCGCGAGCGAAAGTCAGCCCCTTTTTTTCATTCACCGGGATTTGGGTTATGCCGTGCAACTGATATTCGACCGGATCTTCAATCGTCAGGATCTTATCTTCCTCGTTGCGAATCTCGTTCAGCGCCGCGTAGAGCGTAGTGGTCTTACCGGAACCGGTCGGCCCGGTCACCAGGACCATGCCGTACGGTTCGGCGATGTACCGGCGAAACTTGCGCAGGTCGTCGTCGTTGAATCCGACTACATCCAGGCGCAATTCCTTGAACGCATCGTTAATCTGTTCTTTGTCCAGAATACGAATGACCGCATCTTCGCCATGCACCGTGGGCATGATCGAAACGCGAAAATCCACGTTGCGGCCCTTATAACGAACGCGGAAGCGTCCATCCTGCGGCACTCGTCGCTCGGCGATGTCCAATTCGGACATGACCTTAATACGGGAGATTAATCGCTGGTGGTATGCGAGATCGATCGGATCCACCTTGGCGTAAAGCGCGCCGTCGATGCGGAACTTGACCTGAACTTCCGTGTCGCGAGTTTCTATGTGAATGTCCGAAGCGCGCGATTCCATGGCGTTGAAAATAATCGTGTCAACCAACTTAATGATCGGCGACATCTCGGAGTCGGCTGCTGCCAGGCGATCAAGGTCGAGTACTTCCTCGCCCTGCTCCGTTTCGCGCACCAGTGAAATACGAAAGCCGGAGGTCGCCTCCTGCAACACTCGCTGGGTGGCATCGCCCTTGTGCAGCACCACATCGATGGCGCCCGCGGTCGCAATGTGCGCGACCAGTCGCGCGTGCAGCGCGTGGGCCAATTCATCCAGGCGCTCGAGGTCGGTAGGATCCGCCATCGCGATGTGCAGGCGCTTGCCTTCGCGGCGCAGCGGCACGAATTGATGGCGCAGCATCAGGTCAACGGGCAGTTCTCCCAGAAGCGAGTAGTCGATCGGCGAATCGCCGTTATGAGGCAGTAGATCAACATAAGGCAGCCGATAGCGGCGCGCCAGGTCCTTCGCCGCTAACACCTCCGGCGGCTCCTGATTCTCCGGCAGGGAAAAATCACCTTCGACCGCCAGGCCCGACTCGCTATCTATCGGGGAACTAATCTCTTCTTCAGTAAGTTGCTTCATTACCTGTTTGAAAAGCGCCGTTCAGACGGAATCTACGAACTGATGAGATGCAGCAAAGCTCAGGATCATTGCCGCGGAGTTCAAATTCATGGATCGAATGCTCATTTTCTTCTAGCGACCCATCCCCGGCCCACCGGAAATCGACTGGATAATGGGCAGGTAAATCGCTAATAACACAATGATTACCACGCCGCCCATGACGACTAGGATCGCAGGCTCAAGCGTGGTCGTCAACTGTTCCAGCTTCACCTCTGCTTCCGCGTCGTAGAAGATTGCCACCTCGTCCAGCATCTCTCGTAAACTGCCGGAACGCTCGCCGATTCCGATCATATCTGACGCCAGCGCCGGGACCCATCCAGCTGACTCAAGGCTTTCAGTAAAGGACTGCCCTTCGCGAATCATTGGCAGGATAGCCGAGCTGCGTCGCCGCAGTTCGAGGTTAGTAATTGACTCAGCGGCGATCTCCCATGATTCGACTAAGGTGATGCCACCTGCAAGGAGCGTGGCCAGCGAACGGGTAGCCTGCGCGACCGACAACTGCACTAGCAGCTTTCCCGCCAGCGGGACCTTGAGCAGCCAACGATCGATGGCAATGCGTCCGGCCGGCGTGCGCGACCAAAGAAAAAAACCAACGACCGAAATTATGACCAGCGGCCCAAACCAAAATACGTTTGCCGAAAGCCAGCCTGAGATTCCGACTACTATTTTCGTCACCGCGGGTAGGTCGTTGCCAAAACCGGTAAAGAGATCCGTCATGCGCGGCACCACGTAGATCGTCAGGAAGGTGACCATGCCGGCGGACGCAAGTAGCAGGAACGTCGGGTAAGCAAGTGCTCCGCGAATTCGGCGGCGCAGCCCTACATTGCGTCGCATGTAGGTTACGTAGCGCGTCAGCACTTCATCGAGGGCGCCGGAACGTTCGCCCGCGAGGATCGACGCTGTATAGATCCGAGGAAAGATCGAGCCCTGTGCGGCAAAGGCAGCCGAGAGCGCGGAACCACCGCGAATAGCCTCCTCGACATTTCCCAGGACCGCGCGTACTCGTGCCGAGGTAGCGCGCTTACTTAACATCGAAATTGCCTGAAGGATGGGAATGCCCGCCCGGATCAGCGCGGCGAGTTGCTGATTAAAGAGGAGAAAGTCATTTGCCTTCACGCGCGCCTGACCGCCTGGACGTCCCATGCGTGTCAAAGCCGCGACGCCGGTGGTTTTGGGCGGGGTCACGTTGAAGACCTTGAAACCCTCGCGCTCCAGACGTCCGCGGGCTTCGTTAACGCCCTCGGCTTCCACCGTACGCGTAATCACTTCGCCGGCCGGCGTTCCCAATCTGCAGATAAACTCAGCCATCAATCTCCGCGTCTAACTTGGAATTCAGGTCGTAGAAGCTGTGCCGAAGACCACTTTACCCAATGAATCCGCTACGAAAACAGAACCGCGAGTATAGCATGGGCCCGTGGAGCAAAAGGTCAGAGAAGCCCTCGCGCTGACCTTACACGCGCGAACGAGCGGGGAGTTCTGTTCAGTGCGGCTTGGGCAGATGCTGTTTTCCCCACCAGGAGGAGACGCACCATTCCTTATTAAAAGCAGCTTAATCTTGAACCTGCCTTCTCCCGTATGTTAGATTCGTTGGTGGCATTAGCGCCCCTTGCCTGAGGAACTCACCTTTTGAAAGACCCTAAGACTCTGTAACACGCAATCGTTTCGCCTCGAATTTCCGCAGTAATGTCTACCAGAACACGTCGCTTCGCCCTCGATTGGTGGGCGGTCCAGAAGCGCTTCATTTATGTCGCTGTTTTAGTGCTCATGCTGTGCTTTGCGGCAGCGGGCGCGGCGCTCTATGTTTGGAAGTACGGCAATCCTCTCCGCAATGTGGGCGCGGTAACGAATCTGACAGGAGCGAAATTCATTTCCTTCGAAGGTGATGTGCGCGTGCTCCGGGCAACCACGCGCGAAGTAGTTTTCGCGAACAGCAATACCCAACTCTTTCCCGGTGACACGGTGCAGACCCAGGCCGACGGTCGCGCCCGCATCGGCATGGCCGACGGATCGACTGTCGTAGTCCGCCCCAACAGCACGATCATCGTTCGCGACAATGCCAGCGGCGATGACGGCAAGCGTTCCAATGTTCACGTGGTCGTCGATAGCGGCCAGATGTATGTGCGCACGGAACAGCAACCCGAAGGCGCGAACAACGTCGTCGAGACGCCGAAGACCCAAAACAAGATTGGCCGGGAAACCGGAGCCAGCTTTGGTGTAAACCCGGAAGGCAGCGAAGAGATCCGTGTTAACGCCGGCGGGGTGCAAAGCACAAACCGCAGCGGCGTGCGGACTGATTTGAAGGCCGGAGAATTTGTGGAGGTAAATTCCGCGGGCACGCTTTCAACTCCACAACGCCTGCTGGACGTTCCGACCCCAACTGCGCCCCGCGACCTGGAGAAGGTAATGGCCTCAGGCAATGGTGCGGCCACGATCTCGCTCCGCTGGCAACGTCCGCAATCCGGGACCGCAGCCTACTACCGAGTTGAGGTGGCCACCTCGCCTTTCTTCGTTCCGGAAGGTCGCGTCATTGAACGCGATCAGTTGGTGGCGACTGAGTTCAATGCCAGCGACTTACGGCCGGGCGTTTATTTCTGGCGCCTGCGGGCCAGGGCTGCGTCTGGTCAAACGAGTGATTGGAGCGAACCACGAAAGTTCATAGTTGCCCCGCGTGGTGTGGGGTCCCCGGTTTCGGTTTCCAATCTTGTTTCCGAATATGTTGGTGGCGAAATCTATTTGATTCGCGGGGCTTCGCAGCCCGGAACCACCTTGCGCGTGGCGGGCCGTGAAACAGTCGCCACCAGCGATGGATCCTTCCAAATCCAAATAACCGCTCCTCCGGGGGCCAGGACTGTGACCGTGGAGGCCCAGGATCCACAGGGCAACAGTAGCCAGTATCGAGTGCAGATCGGCGGATCGGTTGGATCCAGGAAATAGCGATATGAACGGGCATGTGATCCTCCTTACTGACGCGCATGAAGCGCCTGCGATGGAGCTTATTGAAGTTCTGCGGGACGCAGGAGTCACCGTCTGGGTGGAAGGATTGCGCGAGGCCGAGCTGGAAGCCGGCCTTACCCTTGAGCCCGATTCTCAGGCAGATAGCGGTTCGGAGATGGCTAAGCCTTTGGCCGTCCTGTACGAAGTCTTTCCCGGAGCTGACGTCACTGACCTCCACGTTGCCATTGAGCACGCAGCAGCAATGTGGCCGGAGGTGCCTGCCGTAGCTTGTCGTCATCACATACGGGGCGCGGCCAGTCTGAATATGCGAGTCTTCGACGGCGCTACACTCAAACGAATTGGCTTTCATGCAATCGCTGACAAAGCCGCGCAGTTACCCGCGCTGCTCCGCCAGATCGAAGAGCGCGGCACAACGGGAGAACTTCGACTACCTGAGTCAGTAAGGAACGTTCCCGAGACGACTTGCTTCGCCTTACCGAAATCGCTTCGGTCATCTGACCTGCGCTCTGCGTTTGAGTTGGCCTCCACTTTGCATTTCGCAACCGACCAGCGTTCCGCAGCGCAGTCCGTTATCACTGGCCTGGCGAATCTGGTAAAGGCGGATCGTTGGACCATCTACCTGACAGTCGAATCGGGAACGACAAATGTCGTCGGCCTTGAGCCTCTCGTGGTGCGGGGCGTCGGCACTGATCAACCGGCTGTGGCGGACGATGATTGGCGCCAGGCTCTGTTAGGTGACGCAGCGTTGCCCGGCGGGTCTGAATCCAAAACGGCCCGGGAAGCCCTCGCGAGATTAGCATTGGTTCGCCGGACCGAAATGGGGCGCCGCATGATCGCGTTGCCGCTGATCAGTGGAGAGCGAGTGATCGGCGTGCTGGAAGCAGTGCGCGAGGAAGCAGGCGCCGGATCGTTCCGCAAGTCGGACGCAGGCTTGCTGGAAGCGTTGGCGGCGCCCATTGGTGCGGCCCTGGCTAACTCGGCCCGCATCGCAGACGCTGAGCGCCTCTCAGAGACTGATGATCTAACAAAGCTGCATAATGCCCGGTACCTGCGCCAGTATCTCTCGAACGAGATCAGAAGGGCCCGGCGTTATGGGTCCAGCGTCTCTGCTTTGTTCTTCGACCTAGATGATTTCAAGAGGGTGAATGACGCTCATGGCCATCTCGTAGGCTCGCATGTGTTGATGGAAATGGCCGCGGTGATTCTGTCATCAGTGCGTGACACCGATTCAGTGGCCCGTTACGGCGGCGATGAGTTCGTCGTCATCCTTCCAGAGACCGGACTGGAACCAGCCGCGCTGGTGGCGGACCGGATCCGCGCCACCATTGAGGGCCATCCGTTTACCGGAGGGCGGCGATTGCGTCTAATGCTGACGGCCAGCTTCGGGGTGGCGGTATTTCCCCAACATGCATCTTCCCCCCAGCAGCTCATTGCCAGCGCCGACTCCGCCATGTACGAAGCCAAAGCCGCGAGTAAGAACTGCGTGCGCTTCAGTAACGAGGCTCCGCGAGCCGCGCGCAAAGACGAGCCCGACATTCCCCCACATTTTCTCCGTCTGCAAGACAAAACGTCGATTTCCTGATAGCGCACCAGAAACAATAAGTGTATCTTGTCAGTTGGCTCTTGTTTGGTGAGTTGTCAGCACAGTCGGTGGCGGCCCCGCTGACTTTATTCGCTGCAAAGATCGTCTCAGACCCCCGGTCGCGTGGCGTGCAGTAACCGTTCAGCTCTCCAGAATCATTCTCCATAAGTGCGGAAAGAATCCTAATGGCTTTCAAATCCATTTTTAGTCTGTTCTCAAGTGATCTCGCGATTGATCTCGGCACCGCCAACACACTGGTTTACGCCAAGGGGCGCGGCATTGTCGTCTCAGAACCATCGATCGTAGCAATCAACAAAGTAACCAACGCTGTCGAGGCAGTGGGCCGCGATGCCAAAGAGATGTTAGGTCGTACACCCGGCAACATCGTCGCTATTCGACCCATGAAAGACGGCGTGATCGCGAACTTCGAAGTGACTGAGAAGATGCTGCAGCACTTCATTCGCAAAGCCCACAACGGCAAGACCTGGGTCAGCCCGCGCGTGGTCATCGGCATTCCATCAGAGATTACCCAGGTCGAGCGCCGCGCCGTCGAAGATTCGGCTTACCGCGCAAAAGCTTCCGAGGTTTATCTGGTCGAAGAAGCGATGGCCGCAGCCATCGGCGCCGGCCTCCCTATCACCGAACCTCACGGCAACATGGTGGTCGATATCGGCGGTGGAACTACCGACATTGCAGTCATCAGTTTGAGCGGCATTGTTTACTCGCGGTCCGTGCGCGTCGCCGGCAACGAAATGGATGAGGCGATCACTCAATACATCAAACGCAAATATAATTTGCTGATTGGTGAAAGGACTGCCGAAGCCATCAAGATCGAATTGGGATCCGCATTTCCTCTGGACGAGCCGCTCTCTTTCGAAGTGCGCGGGCGAAACTTGATCGAAGGCATTCCCAAAACGATCACCATGAGCGACGAGGAAGTGCGCGAAGCTTTGGCCGATTCAGTTTCGACAATCATCAATGCCGTTCGTATCGCGTTGGAACGCACTCCGCCGGAACTCTCTGCTGACATTGTCGAGCGCGGCATCGTCTTGACTGGAGGAGGCGCGCTGCTCAAGAACCTGGACCGTCGTCTCTCCATCGAAACAGGTTTGCCCGTATCGCTGGCTGACGATCCCCTCGCGTCGGTGGTGCTGGGGACCGGCAAAATGCTTTCGGACTTCAACCTGCTAAAACGCGTCAAGTGGGACAACAGCCTAACCAGCGGAACCTAGTAACAGTGCCAATTGCCAAGTTCTGATTGCCGATCGCCCTAAACGAGGGCTCACGCGGACATCAAGAGGTTCTCAAATTGGCAATCTAAAACCGGCAATTGGAAATGTAATCGTGGCCACGATTCGCACCCAAAAAGAGATTCGCCAGCGCGCCCCCTGGTGGCTGGCCGGACTTTTGTTGGCGAATTTTGCCCTGATGTCATACGACGCGCGCCAGGACTCCACCAAACAACGGATGATTCGCGTTTGGGCGCAAACACTCGCCTATCCGGTGCAGCAGGTGACTTCCGGGGCTGGTGGCGCGGGCCTCGGCTTCTTTGAACGCCTCTCGGCCCTCCGCGGCGCCGCTGGGGAAAACCAGGAGCTCAAGAGCCGCCTGGCCCAGATGGAAGCGGAAGTAAAGGAATCACGCACGAACGCTATCGAGAACGAGCGCCTGCGCAGCATGCTCAGCCTGCGCGAGAAAACCAGCTACAGCACTATAGCCGCGAGCGTTATCGCCCGCGATCCCTCGCTCTGGTTCGACACAGTGACTATTGACCGCGGCAGATCTGCTGGGGTCGAAAACAATATGCCCGTCGTCAATGCGAACGGCATCGTCGGTCGCATTGTGTCCACCAGCCTGTGGAGCGCGCAGGTGATGCTGATCACCAATGAGAAATCCGGCGCCGGCGCTGTGGTGGGCCAACTCGGACAATCAAGCGCCCTCGGCTCAATCAAAGGGTTGGGCGAAAGAGGCTTGCTGGATATGCGCTACGTGTCAGGCCTGGAGAGAGTAGCCAATGGTGATTATGTAATGACCACCGGACAGGACGGCGTTTTTCCCGCCGGCTACAACATCGGTGAAATCGTCGAGGTGAAGCCAGGTTCGGCCACGCAGGCCCACGTGATCCACCTCCGGCCGAGCGCGCGAATGGACCAATTGAAAGAAGTGTTCGTGCTTCAGTACCACCCCCCGGAACGGAGCGCATCGGATCAGGCATTGCCCAACGCTCAGAAGAGTTCGAGTAATCCGTAGTCAACAATAATGATTGTATTGAACTGGATCAGGCACAACCTTATGGCTTGCTCCCCGCTTTGTATTTTCTGCCCCAGGGCTTCCTGCTCACTGTAGTTGAAATGCGGCAACTGAAAATAGTGGGCGTCCTGGCCCTCGCGATCGCTTTGCAGTCGGTGTTTGCCCGTTGGCCGCCGCTGGCCTATATCGACCTGCCGTTAATCGTGGTGGTGTACTTTGCTTTGCAGCGCGATGTGCTGCAGGCGCTGGTGATTGGGGCCGCCGCCGGTTTGGCTATGGATGCCCTCGGCGGCGGGTTATTAGGCGCCGGTGGTTTTTCCAAAACCCTGACTGCCTATCTGATTTACATCGCCGCCGCGCGAGTCATGCTGGACACGGTCCTGCTCCGCATCCCGGTGCTGGCGGCAGCGACCTTAGTTAATGAGTCCGTATTTGTCGGCATGCATCGCATGTTAGGTCAATCGCTGGCTTTGCCCTTTGTTCAAGGCCTCCTCTATAAGCTGGTGGCCACAACGATCGTGGGCACCTTGCTGCTGTACATCTTCGAGATTTTCTTCAGCGATCGCGCGCGCCAGCGACGGCAATTCGCCGGCCGGCGCCGCGTCGCCCGGCGCGGACCAAGCCTTCTCAGAAGAAGATGAAAACAATTGCTACGAACGAGCAACGAACTACTAAATACCGACAACTGACCAAAGTCCATGAAATTCGCTGACCACTCACAGAACATCGGCGTGCGCTTGAGGATGGTTCAGGCACTCGTGCTGCTATTGCTCGCCCTCCTGGCCGTGAGGCTTTACGTGCTGCAGGTCATCAACGGGCCGCACTACGCTGAAATTGCCGAGAATCAGCGCGTGCGGTTGCTGCCGATTTTGGCGCCGCGCGGCGCGATTCTCGATCGCAATGGCCGGCAACTGGTGGACTCAAAACCAATCTACAGTGTGATCCTTTCGCGGGAAGACACGAAGGGCAAGGATCTAAACCAGTTGATCAAGCCGCTTTCGCAAGCGCTGGTCATTGATCGCGACATCCTTCGCGAGCGGTTTGATCAGGTGAAGTCGCAACCTGCCTTCGAATCAATCACGATTAAGGAAGGCGCCACGATTGACGATATCGCCTGGGTGGACGCGCATCAGTTGGAGTTCCCGGAACTGCGTATTGAGCAGTTGCCCCAGCGCCGTTATCCCGAGAATGGTTTCATGGCTCACGCGTTGGGTTACGTGGGGGAAATCAGTCCCGATCAATTGGAGCAACAACAGTACAAGGGCAAAGGACTCAAGCCCGGTGATGTCATAGGTCAGGATGGTTTGGAAAAGGCTTACGACGATTACCTGCGTGGCAAAGACGGCTACCGGAAAGTGATCGTGGATAGCGGCGGCCACATTCAGCGTGAGGTCGAGCGGGTCGAGCCGCAATCAGGTCAGGACCTGATCATCACGATCGATATGGATCTGCAGGAGGCCGCCGAAGATCAGTTGCGGAAATCGCCGCAAGGCCGCGGCGTAATCATCGCCATGGACCCGAACAATGGCGAAGTCCTGGCGCTGGCGTCCTATCCAACTTTCGATCCGAATCTCTTTTCGCAGCGCCTGGCCAGCAAGGAAGGCCGCGCTGAATACGCGAAGCTGCTGGCGGATCCCAAGAAGCCGCTCATCAACCGCGCGATTCAAGGACGATTTCCGCCCGGCTCAACCTGGAAGCCTTTGATGGCCACCGCGGGCCTACAGCAAGGCGCGATCACCATCGATCATTCGAACCTCGTATGCGGCGGTGGCATTACAGTGGGCAATAAGTTCACGCGCTGCATGGGCGGTAACCATGGCTCGCCGGACGTGCACGTGGCGATCAGGCAATCATGCGACGGCTATTTCTATCGGCTGGGTCTGAAGATGAAGCTCGAAGGAATCCAGCAAATGGTCGAGGAATTCGATCTCAACAAGCGCACCGGAATTGATCTGCCGCATGAAGTTGTGAGCATCACGCCCTCGCGCGAACTTAAAGCGAAGCTGTATCCCGCCGATCCCGAATGGAAAGACATCGACACGGTTTATTCATCCTTCGGCCAGGGTCAGGATGTGCTGACGCCCATTTCCCTCCTGCGGGCACACTCAGCCATCAGCATGGACGGCAAAATGTATGTTCCGCATCTGATGAAGGAAATTCGGGAGATTGGCGCTGTGGGGGATCCGGCAAACATTGACGACTACCGACCGGCGCGTCCCGCCAGGACTTTTGAACATCCAGAGCCGAAGATGCTGGGAATTCCCAAAGATCAGAATGAGGTCGTAGTCAAAGGCATGTGGGCCGTAGTGAATGAGGGTGGTACGGGGGCCGGCATACGCATGGCGAATTTCGACATCGCCGGCAAGACCGGAACAGCTCAGGTGGTCAGCCTCGGCAAAGATGTAGGGGCCAACAAGGACCACTCATGGTTTGTCTCATATGCACCGGCGTTCAAACCGGAGATCTCGGTCGTCGCGCTCATCGAAAACGCGGGCCTCGGTTCTCGTTTCGGAGCGCCTTCGGTACGCGCAGTCTATGACGTTTACTACAAGAAGACGCGGCCGGATGCCGCGCCCACTTCCCAAATCGCAATGCGATTCCGATAGAAAGTCTGTTCACGGTTTACCGTTACTGCTCACTGCTGACTGCTCACTGCTTACTAAACGATGGTTGCCATTCTTGAACATCGCAGTCTAAGAGACTTCGACTGGCTGCTGGCCTTGCTGGCGACAGTCATAGTCTGCTTCGGCGCCTGGGAGATCCACAACGCCCAGCCCACTCAGACCTACTGGCAGAAGCAGTTGCTCGGTCTCGCGGTCGCCCTCGTGGCAATGCTGGCCATCGCCTTCACGGACTATCGCCGCTTGGTTGAGTTGGCTCCCGCGCTCTACATTTTTGGACTAGTGCTGTTAGTCATTGTGCTGATCCCGGGTATCGGCATGAAAATCAATGGCCAGCGCTGTTGGATCAAGCTCCCCGGCCTGGGTCAATTTCAGCCGTCGGAGTTCGTCAAGATTCCCGTAGTGCTGATGCTCGCCAAATACTTCGGTAAACATCGGCAGGGCTCATTAAGTTGGAAAGAGGTCCTGATCGGCGTAGGAATACTCGGCCTGCCATTAGGACTGATAATGTTGGAACCTGATACGGGCCAATGTCTGACTTACTTGCCCTTGCTGGCAATCGTGCTGTTTCTTTCGTCGATTCGTATGTGGCTGGTGGTCAGCGTCCTGGCGTTCGCGATACTGGCAGCGCCCGCAGGCTACATGATCGGGGTAAAGACCGGCCTGCTTCATGGCTATAAACTGGAGCGCATCAATGTCATCCTCGATCCGGAAAACGCAGACAAGCGGGGCTATGGTTATCACACCTGGCAATCGATGATCACGGTTGGGGAAGGTGGCCTAACTGGTTCGCGAGCTTCTTCAGAGTATTCCCAGAGCCGCCTCAAGTTTTTGCCGGAACCGCATTCGGATTTCATCTTCGCCGTCACTGCCGAAACAACCGGATTCCTCGGTTGCCTGTTGCTGTTGGCCTCGTACGCGCTGCTGCTGTTGCGGCTGGTGACTGGAGCGCGCCGCTCGCGGGACCGCACCGGAATGCTGGTTATCATGGCAATCGTAGGGGGACTGATTTTTCAAATCTTCATCAACGTGGGGATGGCCCTCGGCTTTCTGCCGGTCATTGGTGTCCCACTACCCCTCATGAGCGCCGGGCTTTCTTCGGTGCTCACCACTTTCATCGCCATCGGTTTCGCCATCAGTGTCCAACTTCGCCGCTTTGTAAACTGACCTTGGCCAGCGCCCTTCTGCGGCGCGTGGATTTGACTTCTTGCAGTCTGCGCCGGTTAGGAGTTAAATACGCGCACCAATGGTCGGGCAAACTCTCGGCAATTACAAAATCACGAGGAAGATCGGCGCGGGTGGTCAGGGCGCGGTTTATCAAGCCACTGACATCAAACTCGGCCGCACCGTTGTCGTCAAGGTCCTCCCCGCTGAACTCACTGTCAAGGAAACCAACCTGAAGCGCTTTGAACGCGAAGCGCGTCTGGCGTCAACACTCGATCACCCGAACATCTGCACCATCTTCGATCTGGACGAAGCCAACGGCCTGCACTTCATCACCATGCAGTACGTCGAAGGGCGAAACGTGCGGCAGCTCGTCAGCGGGCGTCCGTTGGAACTACGCAGTGCCCTCTTGATTACGATTCAAACCGCAGATGCGCTGGCTGCAGCCCACGCTCGCGGCATCATTCATCGGGACATCAAATCCGGGAACGTGATGGTGACGGACGCCGGACAGGTAAAGATCCTCGACTTCGGTTTGGCAAAGTTGATGGACGAAACCGAAGCTGCCGCCCAGCAGATTCACCAAACCGAACTGACTGAAGTAGGAGTTCCCTATGGCACCGCGACTTACGCCGCGCCAGAACAGGCCCGCGGCGATCGCGTCGATGCCCGCGCCGATATTTTTTCTACCGGTGTGCTGCTTTACGAGATGCTGACGGGCACCTGGCCTTTCCGCGGGAAGTCCAGTGTCGATGTGCGGCACGCTGTAATTCACGACGCGCCGAAGCCGATCGCCGAACTCCGCAAAGAACCTGCGCCACCGCGTCTCCAACAGATATTGGATCGAGCGATGGCGAAAGAACCGCGCGACCGTTATCAGAAGATCACCGAACTGCGTGAGGAACTTCGCGGCGTACTGCGCGAAATATCGACACCGGGCGAGTCGGCCGAAGCTGACCTACCGACGCCGCCGCGACACATCGCTGGCGCCAATCCGGTCTCGCGGGCAATGCGTTGGTTGCGCACCAAAACCAGCGCTTCCTCGCAAACCAGTTCCCCGGGCCGCTCCCAGGGAGCGCCGCAGGCATTGCATGAAACGCCGTTCACGACGGTTGCCGATCGCGAGAAGACCAGTCTGGCAATCCTGCCGTTCAGAAATCTGAACAATGATCCGGAGTCGAGTTTCTACGAGTTTTCGCTGGCTGATGCGGTGATCACGGAATTGGCTCGAATTCGCTCGCTGGTCGTGCGTCCTTCATCTGTGATCGCGAAATATCAGGGCCAAACAGTGGATCCGCGCGACGTGGGGCGGGAACTTAACGTCACTGCGGTGCTGGCCACGGGATTCATCCACGTGGGAGAGCGGTTTCGCGTTACCGCGCAACTGCTGGACGTGGCGACCGGCGACATCCTTTGGAGCGACCGCATCGATGCGGCGGCGGCGGACATCATCACGGTGCAGGACACGATCGCGCAAAGGATTGTTGATGGACTGCGTTTGGAACTAAGCCCCGACGAGCAGGCAGCCCTGGCCCAGCCCACCACGGTGAACGCTGCCGCCTACGAGGAATATCTGCGCGGTCGCGACTTGTTCTCCCGATTCATTTTCCGCTCGGTAGCTTCGGAAGATTGTGACGCGGCGATTAGCCACTTCAACCGCGCCATTGAGCTGGATTCGGAATTCGCCCTTGCCTATGACGGGTTGGGCGCGAGTTATGTGAACCGGGTGCATAAGGGACTCGGCGGGGCTGAGGATTACGAGCGGGCAGAGGCCGCTTTCAACAAAGCCCTCGAGCTGGATCCAAAATTGATCGAAGCGCGCATGCTGATGGTCTTCGTCTATCTCTGGCGCGGCGAAAAACAAAAAGCCCGCGAGGAAGTGGGGCTAATGCGGCGTCAGGCGCCGAATGAAGCCGTGGTCCACTTCGTCAAAGCGACCTTGCATCGCCTGGATGGCGAATACGATCGCGCGCTGCGGAGTTACGACAAGCTGGTGCGGTTGGATCCCGCAGCCCACGTCGTAGTTAGTTACAACCGCGCCTTGATTTTCATCTTTAAGGGTCAGCCCGACGAGGCCATGCGCGAGTTGGACCAGGCGACTGAGATCGAGCCAAACAATCCTCTGCTGAAGACGTTTCGCGCCCTCACGCTTTACTACCAGGGCGAAACCGATCAAGCAACCGCAATACTGCAGGATGTGGTCCAACGCAATCCAACCATGCACGGCGTGCGTCCTTTTCTGGCAATGTGCCTCAGCGCCCAGGGCCATCACGACCAGGCCCGCGCTGAAATCACCGACGCGGTCAAACGGAACGCTGAGGTCGATGCCGATATTGCTTACTCGCTCGGGTCGGTCTATGCGTTGGAGCACGAGCCCGATACCGCATTCGAATGGCTGCAGCGCTCAGTTTCCCTGGGCAACCAAAACCGGCCCTGTTTCGAACATGACCCCAACCTCGCCTCCTTGCGTGACGATCTCAGATTCCAAGCTCTCATAACCCGAATCTCGCGCTGAACAACTCACCACTGCGTAGCGCCCCTCATTTTGGAACAGAGAAAGAGCGAGCGACCCACCCGCTACCGCGTGGTGGTACTGACTTCATCGGGACCGCGACAAACCCAGGGGGAGGTCCGCACCATCACTCGGTTGCGGGTGAATCGCGTCCAGGTTTGTTCGCCGCGGGTGGCAGTTTGTCAGTCGGAGGTGGCAGTTTGTCAGTTGGAGGTGCCAGTTTGTCAGTTGCAGGTGGCAGTTTGTCGTTTGCAAGTGGCAGTTTGTCGTTTGCAGGTGCGAGTTTGTCAGTTGCAGGTGCGAGTTTGTCAGTTGCAGGTGGCAGTTTGTCAGTTGCGGGTGGCAGTTTGTCAGTTGCAGGTGGCAGTTTGTCAGTTGCAGGCGGCAGTTTGCACCTCGCACGAGGGTCTTTGGGCTGGGCCAGGGCCGTTTGTGGTATTTGCACTGACCAGACGCATCGGACATTGGGGACTTCGCTTTTCCGGGCCTTTCCGCTATACTCCGCCTGCTCGTCCTTCCCGGCGCAACGAATGCCTACCCAGCGTTTGCAGACATTCAGCACAGGCAAGAAACTTTCCCAGTGTGCGCCAGGCGAGACAAGATTTTTCGGTCGTTAAGTGAACGGCCAGTTTTTTACCTCTTGAAAAGTTACGCAGACGATCCGCAGGGCCGCCTTGGATTGCGCTCAAGAGCGCGATTTGAACAGCCCGGATCGCAGCGGAATTGATAGCGCGCAGTAGCAGGTTCCAGAGCACGTGTTTATTTGAGTGCTCCCTGACTGCGAGGTCACTGGCATAGGGCCGGCGGCCCTTACGGAGTTTTCATTGGATCTGTTCCATTGCCTTAGCGCAAACGAAGAGATTCGTCCGTCCTGGATGAATCCTGCGCCGGCGTCCCCGCACATTACAGCTTCGCTAAGGTCGGACAAACTTCAGTTTGTCGTAAGCCCAAGCGGCCGTCCTTTTCAAAGATCACGACAAACTGAAGTTTGTCGGACAAGCTTTTTCACTTCTACTCTTAATTGCGATTTCTTTTTCGATTTCGCTCCCCGTGTTTGCCGCCAGCGCCTCGCCCTCGGGCTTGGAGGATCTATCGCGGCAGCACTCAACAATATCTACACGACAATCTCAACGGACTCGAACAATCTGAGAGCGCCGGCTCTGTTCTTTGGAACGGACTCGCCCAGGCGCGCTCGGTTGTGACGACGCCGGCGTGATCTGTCATCAGGAGACACAAAGACCAAAATGGCAAGAGAATTAATAGTCAGCGTCAATGGACGCGAAAAGAAAATAGCAATCATCGAGGACGAACGCGTAACCGAGTTCTACATCGAACGCGGCGAAGAGAACCAGGGAATCGTCGGCAACATCTACAAAGGCCGCGTCATGCGCGTATTGCCGGGAATGCAATCGGCGTTCGTGGACATCGGCCTGGATCGCGATGCCTTTCTATATGTCTCGGATTTCTTCGACGAAGAAGAAGAATTCGAGCGCATCGTAGTTGATAAATCCAAGAAGGTGGACGCGGAGACTGCGGCGCGCGATGCCGCCGAGCAAATTCATTTGGCGCGCGTCGAACGCGAGCGCGTCATCGAAGCCACGCATGAACGCGCTGAGCCGCTGCGCGAAGCTGAACCCGGCGCGATCATTACTGAAGAAGTTACAGACGAGCCTGAGGAAGAAACTCCGGCTGAGGCTACTGCTGAAGTAGAGCCGGCTGAAACCGGCACTCGCCGGCGCGGGCGGCGTGGTCGCCGGCGCGGAAGAGGAGCCGACGAAACACATGACGAGGCGACCAGCCAGGGCGCGGCGACTTCCCTTCCCGAATCTGACGGAATCGAAACGCCTTTTATCGTTCCTGACTCTTCCTTCGAACGGGTCGTGGACGAGGATGAGCTCGCCGCCGCGGAAAACGGCGCCATGTTCAAGGACGCGCGACTGCAGGAACGGATTTTCGATCAAATACATGCTGTCGAGTTCGACATGGACGACGTATCGAGCGCCGAGGTGGGTACGATTCTCCCCAGCGCAGATCTGTCCGATAGCTCCTTTCAACGGGTCGATGATAGCGATTTCGAATCCGGCGGGCTTCCTGCTTCAAAAATCGGCCAACCGCGGATCGAGGCCCATGTTGCAGGGTTTGTGGATGACGTCATCGAGGAATCTCCCCGCCAATCATCATTCGAACGCGTCAGCGATGATGAGCCGGCCGCGGAAGCCCAAGCCGATGATGTCGAACTACCGCAAGCGCCAGCCAAACGAAAGTCGCGAGGCGGTGTGACCAAGAAAGTTGCTTCAGCCCTCTCGCGGATTACCAAGAAGCCCGCCCCGAAGAAGGAGAAGGAAACAGAGTCGGAGGAGAATGCCACTGAATCAGGCGATGCGGATTTGGCTGCCACTTCAAATGATGGCGAGGCCTATCCCGACAGCGAAGCCAGCGTCACAACCGGCCGTATTCATGAAGAGTTTGCCACGCGTCGTGGTGGACGGCGGCGGCGCAAACCATCATCGCGCCCGGCGGGGACCGGAGAAGAAGGCGCGACCAATGGTCAGGATGAAACTGCCGAAGCCGCTCCCGAAGTTGACGATCAACCGGAGGAGGTGGCAGCGGTCGAGCCAAAAGCAGCCGAGAAGAGTGTTCCTGAAAGTTCCAGTTCCGCGCGGGCGCCGCGTGGTGGTTCACGAGAGGAACGTCCCTCGAGAGGCCGCGGAGCGCATCGCAGTTCGCGGCGCGACCACCAACAGCCGGCCATCACTGACCTGTTGCGCGAAGGCCAGGAAATCCTGGTACAAATCGCCAAGGAGCCTATCGCCAAGAAAGGCGCGCGCATTACTTCCCACATCGCTCTGCCGGGCCGGTTTTTGGTTTACATGCCTACAGTCGAGCACGTTGGTGTCTCACGCAAAATCGAATCCGACAGTGAACGGACGCGGTTGCGCAAACTGATTCAGATAATTCGAGCGGAAGAAGACGTGCCGTCCGGGGGCTTTATCGTCCGCACGGCGGGCATCGGCATCAGCGAAGCGGATCTGCGCGAGGACGCGCGCTACCTGGTGCGCACCTGGTTGGAGATTCGCAAGAACGCGGAAAAGGCGAAGCCCGCGTCGATGGTCCACAAGGATCTGGATCTGGTGCAACGAATCCTGCGCGATCAACTCTCGGAAGACTTCACTGCGATTCGCGTGGATGACCAGGGGGAATACGAGCGCGTCGTCGAATTTGTAAATCGGGTTCAGCCACGAATGGTGAAGCGCGTGAAACTCTATACCCGCGACGAACCGATTCTGGAAGCTTTCAATGTTCAGGGCGAAATCGATAAGGCGATCAAGCCGCGAGTATGGTTGAAGTCCGGCGGCTATCTGGTTATCAATCAGACTGAAGCGCTGGTCGCCATAGACGTCAACACGGGCAAGTTCGTCGGCCGTGGCGGCAGTCGTCTGGAAGATACGATCACCCGCACGAATCTCGAGGCCGTCGATGAAATCGTTCGGCAAATTCGCTTGCGGGATCTCGGCGGCATCATCGTCCTGGATCTGATCGACATGGAAGAGCGGCGCAATCGCACGCGCGTAATGCAGGTCCTGCAGGACGCTCTGCAGGGAGACAAGTCACCTACCAAGGTGCTGTCGTTCAATGACTTTGGCCTGGTGATAATGACCCGAAAGCGCGTGAAGCAATCGCTCGAACGCACTCTCTGCTCGCCTTGCGACTATTGTCAGGGCGCCGGGCTGGTCAAATCGCCGCAAACCATCTGTTATGAAATTCTGGACCAGGCGCGGCGCTTGGGAAAAGAACCTGATGCGAAGGGGGCCAAGGGAACGACGCTGCGGGTTAATCCGGAAGTTTACCGCGCGCTACATGGGCCGGAGAAGGACGTCTTAGCTGAGATCGAGGAATACCTCGGGGCGGTGGACGTCACCAGCGACGGGCGCATCCATCAGGAGCAGTTCGACTTCGCGATTGTGTGACACGATAATCACTGGACGCTTTACGAAGGGCCCGTCGTTAATGCCTAAACGATGTGGCCCTTTTAATCTGCGCTCTAGAACCCTCTACGATAACGTAGGTACTCAAATGAATTCGTGGGATAACTTTTCAAAGACATGTAGTTGCCCGGAGCCAGAATGCCTTCTGCAATTTTCTCTTGCGCCATTAGACGCAACTCGGGACGTTGCAGTTGAGTAGTCAGCGTTACGGCCCGGTCAAAGTCGATCGCTGCAAAGGACTCAGCGTTAAGGGCCAACATGGACAGCAATGAGCCAATCAGTCCGTTTCCCGTCATGTTCCACTCGCCATTGCGAATGTAACGCACCTCCAATCCGTCCAGTGAAGCGGACGCGGCGACGAGTTCATTGAGTCTTGGTATTAGTGCCTCGATGATGGCAAACCCGCGATCGCTTTTTAGGGAACAATACATCAGGGCTAATTGGGCCTGACCAAAAAGTTGAATTTTTGCCGATTTGCTTCGGTAAACGATTTGAGCTGCTTGATCAAGAAGACTTAAAGCCCCTTTAGGATCGCGCGCCGCTGTCTCGCGCGCCACGTCAAGGAGGGCTCCGAGTCGCTCATTATCGCTGGGCATCGCGCTGAGTGCCTGTTGAAATGCCGCCGATCTCTGGGCACTGACCGCCGCCCACTGCCGCCGCGCTTCCACATCGTCCAACATTCGCCGGCGCTCCGCCGGATTTGGATTACCCTCCGCGACCTGTTGCGCCTTGGTCAAGTCGCCGCTCGCTTCGGCTTTGCTTAGCGCAACAGACCTCGCGTAATCCTGCAAATTGGGATACTTGGCGGCGAACTCTACCAATTCATCAACGGATCCTTTTTCGGTGACCTCCTGGATTCGTTGCCACCCGTCCCGTCTTTCCAGATCTTCGTCACTAATTGCCCAACGCTTAAGCGGGGTAACTCGGGCTCCGTAGTACTTCTCCAGAACTGAAATGAGCGGGCCTATTTGGTAGCACGGCGCCCCGCCTTCCTCCGGGCCTGCATTCCCACAACCTTTGTTCAAAGCCCCAGCGAGTATTAATCCAAGCAGATTTCGATAGACCTGTTCGTCCACTGTAGGCGGGCGAAGGTTTTGCGCCAGCCCGTAGGCGAGGCCTGCTGCTTTGTAGTTCTGCGAAAAGTCGGCTTCCCGCAACTGATCCACTATCGCCTTGTAAAAGTTGGCGGCTAAGTTCTTATCTTTACCCTGTAGTTCCTTGAGCAGCGGCAGCAGATTGCTTGAGAGATCCTTTGCCAACATCTCGCGTCCCATCTGCAAGGCAAACTGAGGATTCGTCGCCGCCGCTTGTTGGGCCAGTTGTAATTCCAGCTCCGCTTCGCAGTCTTTCATGAGGAAGTCGCGCTCGAACCCGTAGCGTCTTTTTTCTAACTTGTCGTCAGCATCAACTCGAAGGGGAGGCCGCGTCGAACGTACGAATTCCAAGGCCAACTTCAGATCGTGTTTCGCAATTCGTTCCACAATATCGCTTCGCAACTTGGCGATGACGGCCAGATCGTCCATCCCGTCCCGATCCTCATCATCCACCTCGCCGTACCATTGCCTTAAATCCTGTTCGACGCCGGCTAGAAGATCACGTGAGCGCTTTTCGTCGTGGTCCCACAATAGGTTGGCCAGGTTGGAAGCGATGCGGGCGCGATTTTCCGGCGATTGCAGGCTCCCGAGCTGCTCGGCGACAGACGCCGACAAATCGATCGCTTTCTTGCGAAGCTCAGTGGTCCTTTCATCGAGCGCTGCTTTGGACGTGACTTCCTGCGCTTGAACGGGAATCGCCAGTACGCCAAATAGAGCTATGCTTAAAAAAAATGGTCGGTGAGTCATAGGTAGAACCTGGCTGAACAAACGTGAGAGGACGAATTTAGTTAACCATGACGGCAGCAGCGGGCGGATCCGGAGACTTCTCAGTAGATTGCATGGATCGATCGACGTGGCGATAAAGAATGTCGCGCTGCTGTGGAATAAAGCCGGCGTCGGCAATCAGACGGCGCAGCATTTGTTCATCGGCTTCGTTGTGGGCGCCGGCGGCTGAGACCACGTTCTCTTCGATCATGATTGAACCCATGTCGTTGGCGCCAAAGCGCAGCGCGACTTGGCCCAACTTCAACCCCTGCGTCAACCATGACGATTGAAAGTTTTCAATGTTATCCAGGAACAGACGCGAAACCGCCAGCATCTTTAAGTAATCAATGCCAGTTGGTTCTTCTTTGATGCGACGACCGAGGGCTGTGTTTTCGCGCTGAAAAGTCCAGGGGATGAACGCAGTGAAGCCACCGGTTTCATCTTGTAAATCGCGTATGCGCTGCAGGTGACGCACGCGGTGAACAACGGTGTCGCCGATACCGAACATCATCGTAGCAGTGGATCGCAATCCCACCCGGTGTGTGGCGCGCATCACATCCAGCCATTCGTCGGTGGTGCACTTGGTAGAAACGCGCAGGCGCACTTCGTCATCCAGGATCTCACCGCCGCCGCCCGGCATGCTGTAAAGCCCGGCCTTCTTCAAACGGCCCATGATGGTTTCGTAATCCAGTCCCGAAATCAGATGGATGTTGTGAATCTCCGGCGGCGAGAAACAATGTAATTGAAAGTCAGGATACTTTGCATGCAGCGTGCGCAGCAGGTCTTCATACCAGTCGATGCCAAAGTCAGGATGTAATCCGCCCTGCATCAAAACACCGGTTCCGCCGAGTGCAATCGTCTCATCAATCTTCTGGCAGATTTCCTCCATCGTCCGCACATATGTATCAGGCGCGCCGGGACGCCGGTAGAAAGCACAGAAAGTGCAAACCACGTTGCAGACATTCGTGTAGTTGATATTCCGATCGATGATGTAGGTAACGATGTTGTCGGGATGTCGCCGCTGGCGAATCTCATCGGCGGCCAGGCCCACGGGCACGAAGTCGTTTGACTCCAGCAATAAGGCGCATTCATCCGATGTCAGACGGTCACCGGCGAGCACGCGATCGAGGATTGGCTGAATAGTGTTAGGCATTAGTAAAGACCCGTTTAAGATTCGCTATATTATCCAACTACTCGCCCATCATTATCAAACTCGGCTGGTTGGAGATGAGCGCATGTTTGTGCGCCAAACCCAGGTACAACTCCAAACCCGCTTTTAGATCGTCGTCCAAGCTGAAGCAGATGTTCTCGCGCAGATACGTTATCAGTTCGCTCTTCGGCAAACCAAGCGAGGGTGCATTCTGTTCGGCGATCTCATTCACGTGTGCGAGGCCTTCGTCACGAGCGCCGGCGAAGTCGACCTCAGCAATTTGACCAGCGGCGGTCTTGAGCGCCATCCACATCGCAAAAACAAAACCAGTTCCAGTGTATTGGCGCCATAGGGTAGCAAGGTCGAAAATATGAAGATCCCCAGGCGAAATGGTCATGGCCGGGTCACCAATCAGCAGGGCGGCATCGTTAGTCTACAACATTTCAGAAAGATCAGGAGTAAACGACTGCCACTTCGGCTCATGCTTTAAGAATTCGCGAAACATTATTTTGATCAAAGCCTGAGAGGTGCGCGACTCTTCATCAAGGGCCACCGTGCGAACCTGGTTCAAGTCTTCAAATTTACTAATCAGTACCACGCTACGAACAGCCGAACGCGAGCCGACGCAGACGCCGGGAACCAGGCGCGCATTAGGGATTCGCTCGTATTCGATGATTGGGACGAGGGCCGCTTCGACTTCTCCCCGGGCCAGCGAATCGGCGCAGCGCACCGGCGCTGTGTCGGTGACGATGCTGACCTTCTGCCGTCTGCTGCCGTGAAGAAAGCTCCAGATCAGCGGCGCGGTGTTTAGATAACTCGACGCAGCTATGCGCGTCGGGTGGTTGTTGAAGGGTTGAATCTCGCTCTCCGGAATTCGTGCCCGCGCTCGTTCAGCATCCTAGGGCTATTGAGTTACTCGTGAGTTACTGGGGAGTTAATGACACGGCCAGCCACGATTGATAGATTCGCTTTTGTTCCGCCGAAGCATTCGCCAGCGGTACGATCCGGTACGGCCCATCGACTTTGCTGCCCAGTTTGATGGCCATCATGCTCAGGTCGTCCGCACGAAAAATTGTCAGGGTAAGTAAATCCCCCGGTCGCTTCTCGGCCAGCCGCGCATCAAAGAAATCCTTGGTGGCGCGCATATTATTTAAAGCAACTATCTGATCACCGCTGTTCAGTCCCTGTTCATACGCGGCACCTCCGGCATATACGTGTTTGACCATAAGTCGTTCGCCCTCCTGGGCCAGGTCAGCGCCGAAATACGCTTTCGGAACCGCATTCGGCGCAACGCTACCAGTCTCGAGTCGTAAGCCGGCGGCGGCGAGGGCGGCGTCATAGTTCAACTCTTCACGACCATGGACGTATTTGGAAAAGAAGTCCTCCAGACTTGATCCCGCCATCAATTCGCAGATTCGCTGAAAATCCTGCGGCGTGTAGTTATGACCCTGCTTGTAGACTTCGGAGTAAAGATGTCGCATGACGTCATCCAAAGATTTTACGCCCTGGCTGCGCTTGCGAATTTCGAGATCGAGCAAGAGACCGAGAATTGCACCTTTGTCATAATAGGAAATTTGAGAATTGACGGAATTCTCATCCGGCCGGTAATACTTGATCCATGTATCAAAGCTGGACTCCTCCACCGTCATCACCAGGCGGCCCGGGGTATCCTGTAAATCCTGGAAGGCCCGCGCCGCGTCATCGATAAAATCTTTTTCCGAAATCAGGCCCGCCCTTCTCAAGACCACGCCAGCATAGTAATCGGTGATCCCTTCGGCCACCCACAGCAGCTTCGTGTAATTCTCCTTCGCATAATCAAACGGCCCCAGCGCATCCGGGCGTATTCGCTTCACATTCCAAAGGTGAAAAAACTCATGCGCCACGAGCGAAAGAAACCCCTGGTAAGTTCGCTGCGGCTGTGCGCCAGGCGCGGCCGATGTCGAGCCCCGGCCTCGCTCGGTGCGGAAACCAAAACGCGGGTAACCAAGCGCAGTGGAATTCAAATGCTCAAGCCCGCCTCCGGTGTTCGAGCGGAGGTGCAGAATGAACGTATAGTCCTTGTAAGGAATCTCGCCACCCATCAGCTCGACTTCGGTCTCGACGATCTTTTGCACGTCGCGCCGCATCCGTTCCGGGTCATAGTTCCCTGCACCGTCGATTACGATGCGGTGCGGGACTCCCTTTACGTTAAAGGCGAGTGTCTTAAAGTTACTGACCTCCACCGGTGAATCGTAGAGAACATCAAAGTTTTCCGAGCGAAAGGTATTCTTCAAACCTGGAACCGCTGGCAAGCCGGTGGCAATTTTCCAGGGCTCCGGGGCGAGGATGCGAAGAGTGGCAGGCTGGCTCAACATTCCCTCCGGATACACCAATAACGCGGCGTTGTTCCAGAATGCGTGGTCGGAATTCAATTCGTTGGTCCGTACTGACAGCTCGTTGGCATAGACGCGATAGCTGGCGTGCCACTCTTTCGCGCCGTTGGTCATCACTCGCCATGAATTCTTGTTAATCTTCTCCCACTTCAGCGGATGCCCTGATGCATCAGAGGCAGTAAAATCCTGCACGTGCCGCTCGAATTCGCGAATCAGATAAGACCCTGGCGTCCAGACAGGCATCACCAGAATTTGTTCGGAAGGGGCTGGTTCGTTGCCTTTCGCCTTCAGACTTATCTCGACTTCCAGCATGTGCGTGTGCGGTTTTGGCATCGCTACCGTGAACGCGATCTGCGGAGAGTTGTTTCGCGGCGATGATTGCTGGGCGGCCAACGGCCCGCCAAACATCATGACGCCAAAGACGAGCATCATCGCTTTCAAGGAATCAAATTTTCGCTGCATCGGTTTTGTGTTTCTATTATCGCTACCTTGACTCGGGGGTAAGCAGATATGTTACTACGAACGGGCATCCCCGCCTAAAAGCCTACTCAGCACGAATTGATCGATAGCGCTACAGCCGTCGGCGGATGAATTTGCCTTTAACCTTTATCAGTTTGGAATTATATTTGGCGCTGCCGATCGTCCCAACAGAGAGAACCTGATGCACATATACGATGTTAGTGTTCCCATCGGAGCCCACACGCCAGTCTATCCCGGTGATCCGGGAATAGACATTCAACCGTGGAAAGCCCTGGCGAATGGCGACTCCGCGAATGTCTCGTCTCTGCATTTCGGTGCGCATACGGCGACGCACGTCGATGCCCCGGCGCACTTCATCAATGGCGGCGCCGGTGTGGCGAACCTGCCGCTTGATGTTTTGATAGGGCCGGCGCGGGTGGTAGAAACTCCTCCCGAGATGAAAGAGATCGATCACGACTTTGTCAGCGGATTGGATTTGCAGTCGGTAACGCGGCTGCTTTTCAAAACGCGCAATTCAAGTTTCTGGTATGAATCAAATGAAACGTTCCGTACTGATTTTACATACTTGACGCACCCCGCAGCTGAACTCCTCATAGCCAAGGGGATTCGTTTAGTGGGCATTGATTACCTTTCAATTGAGAAGTTTAAGTCCGAAAGGCATGAGACACATTTGGCCTTGCTCGATAACGGGATCGTGATTCTGGAGGGTTTGAATCTAAGCGAAGTCTCCGGCGGCGATTATGAATTGATCTGCCTTCCACTGCTCGTGGCTGCCGGGGCCGGTGATGGCGCGCCGGCCCGCACGGTTTTACGAACTCTGCTCTGAAGTTGGTGGAACTCCAGACTGGGATCCCAAAGGCCCAACAAGAGTTCAGTAGGAGATCAAATGCCAGGTGTGAAAGACTCGCCAGAATCAATTGATAGCCCGTCTTACCGTGAACGCGTCTATGCACTGGTCCGCGAGATCCCGTCAGGACGGGTCATGACTTACGGCCAGATTGCTTACTTGCTTGGAGAACACTACACACCACGCACCGTAGGCTTCGTGATGCATGGAGCCAACGATGAGAACACACCGTGGCATCGGGTTATCAACGCGCAGGGCGCATGTTCCACCGGCCGCGTTGTAATTCCCGCTGACAAGCAGCAGCGCATGCTGGAGGCGGAAGGGATAGAATTCAACGCGCGCGGCCGATGTCCCCTCGAACGTTATCAGTGGTCTCCAGCTGGCGAAGTGGTAACAGCTGAATCCGACGAGAAAGACCTTCAATCCAGTCTCTTCAAAAACTGAGGCTGCAGGAGAACCCCCATGAACAATGATCCTCTCCAGTCACGAACACCGTACCAGGTAAGCACACCACGTTACTCCGTCGCCCATCACATGGTGACCACGGCTTTCGAGTTGCCAAATTTTCTCGTAGTGCAGAATCTTGGGGTCGTGCGCGGAATCGTCGTCCGTTCGCGAAATGTGTTCGCTACTTTGGGCGCCACGCTTCAGACCATAGTGGGCGGCAATATTACGGTTTGGACGACGTTGTGTGAACAGACCAGGGCCGACGCGTTTGAAATCATGATTCAACATGCTTCAGAGCTGGGAGCGAACGCTATCATCGGGGCACGCTATGACACCACAGAGATTTCGACCGGAGTTACCGAAGTTATCTGTTATGGCACCGCAGTAATCGTCGAACCCCTCGAAGGGACAACATTCCGGACATGACCGAGAGCGCTTTGACTGAGGCCGAGCTGGCGCGAATAAGTGAGCTCTTTAATCGCGTTCGGTATGCAAAATTCATGGGCATCGAGCTTGACGAGGTATCTCGCGGGCAAGTGAAGATGCATTTGGATGCGCATGATGACCTCCGGCAGGTAAACGATGTCCTACATGGCGGCAGCATTGCTTCCCTGATCGACACGGCTGCCGCCTTTGCCGTCATAACCCTGATTGAGCCCGGTCAGAGCGCGACGACCACCGATCTGACCATTCACTTTCTCCGGCCAGTCGATAGCGGACGCGTAACTGCCATAGCCCGGGTTTTGAGGTCCGGCCGCCGCCTCTTGGTGGTTACTATCGAAGTGTTCGATAGTTCTCAAAACCTTATATCTACAGCAGTTACAACGTATATTCGAATCCCTCCCAAGCCCCCTGCAGTGAAAAGATAGCCATGGACAACAATGTTAATCTGTGGCAAGATACGTGTGCCTCGATTGACCTTCCCGAGGATCCCATAACAGCTAGCCTTCCCGCGGTCCAGAACCCTCGATGTATTCCCTCTATCACGCCATTCTCGCGCAGCATTCGCGCCAAGTGATTCCTCTGCGCTGTGCGGAGCAAACGATCGCGCAGTTGCATCGCTATTTCGAGGATGTGGTTCTGGAAAACAATCTGGCGGCATTGGTTGTGGAGAGCCTGCCCCATGCTGCCCAGCGCCCCGCTCGCGACCGCGCTCGTGTTCGTGTTGTGGCAGACGCGGCCAGCAGGGCCTTCTTTTTTGTTAAGCCAGGCGACGCCCTCAATAACCTCGTTATCAAGACCCAGTATCCCAACCTCGAGCCGGTGTTTCTCCAGCGCTCCGCAAATGACCGCGTAAATGAAAGATTTGTTGTGATTGCCGATGCCAGGTTTTCGGCACTGCTGGCTTCAGTACACAATCCTGAAACCGAAGGGTCCGCAACCGGCGATGAGGTGATCTGGACATTCGAGCCCGATGTCGTCTATTCGGCGCTCGAATATCTCATGGCTCGCATCACGGCCGAACATCCGTATCACGCCGCAGCTTTCTCTACGGCCGTGAGAACGTCCATGCCTAAGGCGACCTCATTGCAACTCACGGTTAGCGTCACCACCAAGCTGGCCCGCTTGCTCCAGGAGCAGGCCGGGCGTGAGGTCGCGATCAACCGGGTAGCTACCGCCATTCGCAACTCGTTGGAGCTGGATAGCATCCTGCAAACGACAGTCGATGAGGTTGGACGCGCGTTGAATGCACGGCACTGCGCACTTCGTGTGGAAGGCGAAGCGATTGGTCAAACATTAACGCATTTCTATTTTCGTCCTGACAGCAATCACGACACCGCGGCAACAACGCAGCTGGAAGCGGACATTGCCGACTACAATGCGCGTTTGGCCATCAGCCTGGAGAGCCTGGTTCAGGACGGCGAGGCCGTCGCTGACATGGAACCCGGAGCTGAGGCCAGAAGTCCGCTCGCCGTGGTTCCACTAATTTTTCACGGGCGCTTCATGGGAACTTTACTTGTGGGCTCCGATGATGAGGTGCGTACCTGGGAAGCTAATGAACTCCTCCTGCTGCACACGGTGGCCGATCAGGTTACGGTAGCCGTAAACCAGGCCCACCTGTTTGCGCAGATTCAGCAACAGGCGTTAACAGATGCTTTGACCGGCTGCTACAACCGCCGTTCATTTGAAATGCAGCTCGAGCGAGACTTGCATCTCGCGACTCGGCTGCGCCAGCCCCTGTCGTTGATCATGCTGGATGTCGATAATTTCAAACGCGTGAACGATAGCGCCGGACATGACACAGGAGACATGGCCCTACGTAAACTCGCAGACTGTTTGCGAGAGGAACTGCGGGGTGTGGACTCTGCTGCTCGATTCGGTGGGGACGAGTTTGCCGTTATCCTGCCTCAGGCCGATCTTGAAGGCGCCATCCTCGTGGCTGAACGCCTGCGGGCGCGGATCGCCCAGAAGGAAGTCGCTGGATTCGGAACCATTAGCGCTTCTTTTGGCATAGCTACTTTTCCAGATCATGCATCGTCTCGCGATACGCTGGTCGTCGCCGCTGACCGCGCGCTTTACAGTGCCAAACACGGTGGACGTAATCGCGTCTGCTTGCCTCCCTCAGAACCCACTACTGACGAAGCCGCTGAATCCGCGTCTGAAACCGTCTCCCGCCTGGTTGAGACTGTGACGCCGGAAAATCAAGTTGCGCCAGCCCAATAGCTCCCTTCCTTTTCCGCATCATTACTGTTGAGTCTTAAGCGCCTGCGCCTGTCTGTGGCGTCGTGTCTGGCATCCCGCGCCGAAATGCCGCATCATAGCCACTCGCGGTAAATACTCGTACTAAAGAGATCGACGGGTCTTTCATTTTTGTTCATGGACGGTTTACGCAGGCTTACTCGATATTTCCGCCCTTATAAGATGTCGCTGGCCGCAGGCATTCTCTGCATTGTGGCCGGGGTAATCTTTAATCTGGCGATTCCCCTAATCGTGGGCCGGGCGATCGATGCGAACTGGCCGCAGGTAACCTGGTCTAACTTGACCATCGCCGCGTTGAAGGTGCTGGGTGCGGGGCTTGCGAGTGGCATTTTTCTATACCTGCAGCGCCGGATTCTAATTGGAATCTCACGCCACATCGAATACGACCTGCGTCAGGACTTTTACGCCCATCTAGTCAACCAACCTCTTTCGTTTTTCCAGGAACATCGTGTGGGCGACTTGATGGCGCGAGCGACTAATGATCTGGCCGCGGTCAGACAACTGGCGGGACCGATGATCATGTACTCGCTGCAGACTCTCTTTGTAGTGATCTTGATCGTGCCCCTGATGTTTCTTCTTAACTGGCGGCTGACGCTTTTGCTGTTCGTCACCATGCCTTTGGTTTCGCTGACTGTGAAATTCTTCGGTCAACAGGTCCACGTACGCTTTGAAAAGATTCAGGACTTCTTCGCCCAGATAACCGCCCGCGCTCAGGAAAACTTCAGTGGCGTGCGCGTGGTGAGGGCCTATGCTCAGGAAGGCGCTGAGATTGCGGCCTTCAACGATCTCAATCGCGAATATATGGCCCGGAACTTAAGCCTCGTGCGCATCGACGCAATGATGCGCCCGCTGATGCAGTTCCTGATCGGGCTGGGATTTGTCTTGATAGTTTGGGTCGGTGTGCCGCTGGCGGTTCGCGGAGATCTCAGTGTCGGCGACTTTACAGTTTTCAATCTCTATTTGGGTCGCTTGATCTGGCCTTTGATTGCTCTGGGCTATGTGGTCAATCTCTACCAGCGAGGTACGGCTAGTCTCAAGCGCATGAATGCGATCTTTGCCATCAAGCCCCTAATTGGCGACGCCCCGGGTTTGAAAGAGCAACCGCCGGTTCAGGGGCAAATTGAATTCCGAAACCTGACTTTCCGTTACCACCCGTCGTCTGAACCAGTGCTCAAGGAAATAAACTTGACCATTGAAGCCGGCCAGTCCGTCGCTTTCGTAGGTCGCACAGGTAGCGGTAAGTCCACTTTGATTAGCCTGATTCCGCGCATCCTCGAAGCGCCGCCCAACACCGTGTTTGTTGACGGAGTTTCGGTTCACCAATATCCCCTTGCCCAATTGCGCAGCAGCATCGGCTACGTCCAACAGGAAACATTTCTATTCAGCGATACGCTCGCTCAGAACATCGCCTTTGGGGTCGCAAAGGCCGAGGCTGCCGAAATTGAATGGGCCGCCGAAATCGCAGGATTGACCGAAGATGTGCGCGGGTTTCCCGATGAGTTCGACACGATGGTGGGCGAGCGCGGCATCACCTTATCGGGAGGACAGAAGCAGCGGACCGCCATAGCCCGGGCGGTGTTGCGACAGCCGAAAATATTGATTCTCGACGACGCTCTTTCTTCGGTGGATACCTATACCGAGGAAAAGATCCTGGCCCAATTGCGCGGCGTGATGCGCGACCGGACCAGTCTCATTGTTTCGCATCGTGTCTCGACGGTTAGGGATGCTGACGTGATCTGCGTTTTGGACGAAGGCCGCATCATCGAACGTGGCACCCACGACGAACTGCTGGCACTCGGCGGCGAATACGCAAATCTTCATGAGCGGCAACTACTGGAGGAAGAGCTGGCGGTCCTTAACTAATGTCCACAACTGCCAAACAATTCCACGAAGAAGAAGCAATCGGCAAGACTTACGACTTGCAGGTCGCCAGGCGCCTGCTGCGCTACCTCCGGCCTTATATGAAAATGCTGGGGATTGCCCTCGTGTTTACGCTAATCCTGAACCTTTTGGGAATCCTGCCCCCAAAGTTCACCCAGTACGCGATCGACTGGCACATTCTGCCACGTAACACCAACGGGCTGACTCTGCTGGTTTTGCTCTACGCCGGGGCCCTATTCGCACGTTTCGTTTTATCCTACTTCCAAGCCGTGCTCCTCAACACCATTGGCCAACGCGTAATGTATGACCTGCGCAGCGAGCTCTATGACAAGCTGCAGCACCAGGAGGTCGCCTACTACGACCGCAATCCTGTCGGTCGAATCATGACGCGTCTGACCAACGACGTTGATGCGCTCAATGAGCTGTTCACTTCGGGCGTAACTGATCTACTTGGCGACCTGGTAATGATCGTCGCGATCATAAGCATGATGCTGTGGATGGACGTGCGGTTGACGCTGATTACGTTGCTGACCGTGCCCATGCTCTTTGCGGCCACCACCTGGTTTCGCAAAGGCGCGCGCCGCGGTTATGACATGGTACGCACCCGCATAGCCCGCCTGAATGCTTTCCTGCAGGAGCA
>JAWVFI010000033.1:0-4345 GCA_033856235.1 Blastocatellia bacterium
TAAGCAACCTTGCGGACAACGATCTGCTGCACCCCTCGGGCCAATCTCTTCTACTTAGCAAGCGATCGGCACAGGCTACAATCACTTTCTAACTTGCATGGGGGAAACATACAAGCGGACGGCTGAAGGTAGATTTCTGACCGTTAGCTTCAGCCGTGCGCTTCACGGACTGCAAATCCTTCTGCTTATTGTCCCAGCAGTAAACTGCTGGACTACTATCATTCGTCCACTTCGCGGACTGATGAAGCGTCGTTTGTGAGATGCGCCTTATGATCTATCAGCCCTTCAGTAACGCCGGTACCCTTCCAGATGTCGCATGCGCTCGCGCAATCCTTCGGGAACCAGGTTGAACCTTGTTTCCAGCCGGCGATCCAATTTGAGCCATCGCTCAGTGCTGGCAAAAGGATCAGAGAGATCCAGAAAACGATCTCTACTACGATCCCAAATACCTTGCCAATCGCATTCAAATCGTTCGCGATTATCGATCACTCGGGCGATGAACTTACCTCGCAAGAATGCGCGCCCGGACGGTGGGGGAGTCCTCACAAACTCGCCGATCTCGCCGAGTTGCGCCACTTCGTGGGTCAAGACATCGCTGTTTGCGAGTTTAGTAAAAATGCCCCGGTCGCCGAGTTCACCAAACCGGGTATCAATCTCGAAGAGCTGCCTCCGCAGTTGCAGAAATTTCCTTAACCCTTCCCAGCGCAAGCCGTGCTGGTGCAGGTAAGGCTGCAGATTCCTTCGCTCATCAACCAGCCGCGCGTCATCCGCCAAGGTATCGGCCAACGTGGGGCCGCCGAAGTCAGCCGGATAGCCCAAGGCCGCGTCCAGGCGATTATGAATTTCCGTCCAAAGAGCCAGCGTCTCCCATTTGAAGCCCTGTCGCGCCGCGTAGTCCCGGTAAAGGGTCAACTTGATGGCCCAATCCAGAGTCGTGTTGACGCCCTCGTATCCACTTTCAAGGCGGTCCAGGATTTTTCGCCATTGCCGGCAAGCGGCTGCCGCCCAGTCCGGCATGAAACTGTCACCGAGGTGAGCTTCCGCAGACTCCAAATAGGCGCGTTGAATCTCCACTGCCGACATCCACCGTCGCTGGGCGACCAGCGCTTTCGCCCTGCATGCCGGATCGGTTGCAAAAACACGGAGGGCCGTTAGCGGGGCCCGCGGCGTAACGGCCTCGCTGACACGAATGCCGGCTTCGGCCATCGCCACGACGAGGGCCGTAGTTGCTACCTTCAACCACATCGCTGTCTGCGAGCAGAGACTTTCACCACAGATAAGGTGCAGCCGGTGATAGCCCTCGCGGGAAAGACTTTCATCCTTGGTGTGAAAGATGCCCCGCGCGGAGGTCGAATGCT
Organism: Blastocatellia bacterium; assembly: GCA_033856235.1. Lineage (GTDB taxonomy): Bacteria > Acidobacteriota > Blastocatellia > Pyrinomonadales > Pyrinomonadaceae > DASXRU01. The sequence continues at coordinate 1,359 of JAWVFI010000033.1, forward strand.
CGGAAACCACTTTCTCCAGATGCGGAACCCGCGGCGAAAGTGTGAACGTCAGACCTGCAGCCAGCGAATTGAACCCGCCGGCGCCCGTGTATATCACCCGCGAAATCAGGTGCGGGATAATCTCTTCCGAGATCGCCCCGGGCGCGGAGCGGTGCAAATACGACTCATGGCATCCCCAAGTCGCCCCCGAGCCGCTGTAGTCAACATTGCTTTTGAAAAAGCTCAACGCTGTTTCATTTTTTCGCTCCGCAATCTCACCGGCGATATCCAGCAGGGTCCTTTCCCCGGCAAGGATGTACCGCACGACTTGCCACGGGTCGGTACACTCCGGCGTACTCAACTCCGGGTGGTGCCCACAGTCGATGTAGAGGCGCGAGCCGTTTTCCAGAAACATACCCCCGCCAAAGTCGCCCACATACTTGAATTTTTGACGGGCGACGTCGAGCAGTTGCCTCATACGGGCCTGCCGCTCCGCCTCAGAGACATCTCCTCCGGAGCCATGAACGGCGTATTCCGTTTCCATTCCAAAAAGCATTCGGGACACGATTATTGGCCTCCCTGCTGTTTCGTTGCGGCCAGGAATGCTTCGCTATCGCTGGACAGGGTGAGGTTGATTGCATCCGCTCCGGCCGCCAGCATCTCTTCGCCTGCCAATCGCAATTGGCTGAGGTTGCCGGCCGGGTTTACCGGCGTGGGGTTCTGTTCCTGTTCGCGCTCTCTATCTCTGATTTGAAATCTCATGGTTTCGCTTCCCTTCTTACCGCCGTGGCGGTTATGTCCTACCTCGTGGATCAGTTTTGCATTCTCATTAGCACCTGACTTCAGTCAGCGTTGTGAAATGCAAATTCTAGTTTGTGTCCGCATCGATATCCCTCTCCTTCCGCTCGTTCACTAGCCCGGGCCAATTGTTCAGGAAGAGTTTAGAAATAACTCCCGAGGATGCGGATGAAGAGCTCGCCTTCCCCAGACTCTTATCCTCAGGCGGCGCGCCCAGAGCATCAAGTAACTGATCCAAAGTCTCTGCCTCCTCGAAGATTTGCTCCACGCGCTGTCGGGTCGCTCCCAACGGGTTCGCCAGAGTGAGCGTGCGCCTGATCATCCGGTTGCTCTCGTTCCGGTACTTGAAACGAATGAAATCCCAGTTCACCTCGTCAATCACGTCTGACGCGACTCTGGTCAGCAACGCGGCGCGCGTCCAGGCGCGGGTGTCCTCGGGCGGATAATGCACAAAGTGCTCGATCCGTTCATCCGTTGCCACCCGTTCTACAAAGCCGCTCTTTTCATAGGCCCAGTAGATTCCCTCCGACGTATCCAAACTCGAATACATGTGGTCCAGGTGCTTCAACTGGGGCGCATCCCAATCCAAATCCGCGCGCTGATCCTTCACCTGCTGCAGGACAGAGAGTTTCAAGACCCAGTCAAGACGCGAAGCCAGCGTCGCGAAATCGCCGGCCTGAAGTTTTAATAGCGTGTCTTCCCAAAGCGCCAGAATCTCTTCAGCGCGGGGCACGATGCCATCGCAGCCGCCGCTTGCCACGAACGCCTTCGCCTCTTCCAGAAAGAGCATTTGCAATTCAACCGCCGTCACTTCACGACCATTCGTCAGGCAGGCCTTCGCTTGCAGCGTCGGGTCGTGGCTCCAGCGCACAACTGCGTCCACCGGATCGTCCAGAATGAAATCCGGGCTGACTTGTTCGACCTCAATCATTGCCAGCACGATCTGCATCATGCCCACCTTCAGCAGGCTGGCAACATGGCAGAGTGTGTTATCAAAGAAAATCACATGCAGCCGCGCCATCTGCGACATTTCGTCGCCGTCATCGCCCCGCCACCCGCGTCGTCCACACAAAGGCTCGTCGCGACTGTTGACGATCGGGCGATTGTAAGTAGTCTGCTGGGCCATCAGCGTTTCAAAAAAGTCGGCGCGTTGCGAAAGCTGGAAGGCCACTGGTCCGGTCCCATTTTCACTGCCGACCTTCCCCTGGCCGGTGATGATGATGCTTGAGACCTGGAACGACGCGAGGTAAAGCAGGTAGTGCACCTTGCGCATGAAAATGTTGTTCCAGGTGCGCCGCGTTACCAGGAAGTTCAGGTGACTGCCGTATGAATTGCCTTTGCCGTCAGTGTTATTGACCAGCACCTGGATCTTCTTGCCGTCGTCAAGGTGTGAGTTCGCGTTGGTCATTGCTGTCCGCGCGATACGCAACATCGCATGCCAACTGGCTACATGATCGTAGGCGCTAATCACCTCGGGCACGCAGAGCTCCAGATGGTCCAGATCGATGTAGGCGCAGCCGCCATTGCCGGGCAAAAACTTGCGGCCTCGATCCTGCGGATTGAATTTGCGCGTGCCGAACTTCCGGCCACCGTTATGCCCAGCGCCTTTGCCAGGTCCCTGCATTGGGGTGTTGGTTTCCCCATCGTTCTGCGCGCGGCACGACGCGCAGTTACACCACATCGAACGGAAGGCTTTGACGCGCGGCAGTCCTTCAATCTCGCTCAGCAGAAGTTGCGAAGCCGCGTCCCCTGTGCCGTCCCGGTGTTTCAAACCAAGCACGAAATTACCCAGTTCAATGTCCGCTCCGCAGAGCATGGGGAAACGCGGTCGCGCTACATTAAGCGTGGTCTTCTTTTGTTCTGGTCTCTTGTCCATTTCTGTTCTCTTCTTTGAATGCTCACGTGCTGCCGGAAGAATCGCCCCCGCGGCTTTGCCGCCGCACAGTGCGGTGAGGCTCGCCTCACCGTAAGGAACTCATTTACCTCAGGGAGGCTATGCCTCCTGTTTACGTCGAGGCATAGCCTCGATGGTTAAGAAAGACCCCACGGAAAGGCAGAGCCTTTCCGCACTGTGCGGCGGCAAAGCCGCGAAAACTACGCGGCGGTCAGGTAGAGGTGCGGGCGGGGGACTTTGCGCCGCACCACCTCAACGCGAACCACGTCGATATCCTGTGGCAAGTCGCTGAGATACTGATGGCAGTTGGCCGGGG
>JAWVFI010000034.1:0-7865 GCA_033856235.1 Blastocatellia bacterium
CGTCGATCCTTTGCTGCGCTATCTCCCGGCCAACTTCGCGATGCATCTCCGCAGCCTGCGGGCCCAGCTCCATCATTTCTCCTGCCAAGACCAGCCGCCGCTTCACATGTTCACCCGATTCCGCCACTGCCCGCACCATGCTTAACAAAGAGCGCGGGTTCGAGTTGTAGGAATCATCGACGACTGTAAAGCCGACCGCAAAATCGAGCACCTCGCCGCGCATGTGGGGCGGCGTTGCCGTCTTCAGGGCCGCGGCAATCTCGTCCGGCCCAATCTCGAAAGACGTGGCCACAGCCGCAGCCGCCAGCGCGTTCATGAGATTGTGGCGGCCCGTCATCGAAAGCTCTGCCGCGGCTTCGCCCAGCGGCGTCTGCAAACGAAAGCGGTTTAAGCCAAAGCGCCGCGTGTCAATTTCAGTAGCCGTCACGTCGGCTGCGTGGTCGATGCCGAAAGTGATAACGCGGCCATGGTGCTTTTCGCGCATGGCCATCACTAGTTTGTCGTCGGCGTTCAGCACCGCGGTGCCGCCGGGTTTCAGACCTTCGATCAACTCGGCCTTTGCCGCGGCAATGTTTTCAATGGAGCCCAGGTACTCCAGGTGTACCGGCGCCACCAGCAACTCGACCCCCACGTCCGGCGCTGTAATCTGGCACAGTCGCCGAATCTCGTGGGTCGGCGATGACATACCCATCTCCAACACCGCCAGGTCATACTGATCGGGCGAGTGGCCGGCGCTGACCATCTGCAATACAGACAACGGCAGGCCCAGACCGTTGTTGTAATTCCGCTCGCTTTTCAACACGCGTCGTCCCGTGCTTTTAAGGATATGCGCGGTCAGTTCCTTGGCGGTGGTCTTACCCGCGCTGCCGGTAATACCGACCACGGGACGCGCCCATTGCTCATAGACTTTGCGAGCCAGTGTTTGCAACGCCGCTATCACGTCGTCAACCAACAGCAACCGATCACGGAACACGGCCAGATGCGGGTCGTCCGCAACGCGCTCCCGGCGGGCCACCGCCGCGACGGCCCCGCGCTCGAAAGCTCCGGCTATAAAGGAATGCGCATCGGCGAAGGTGCCGTTGAAACCCGCGCGTTCGTAGTCAGGTTGCGAAAGCGCAAAGAACAATTCGCCCTTCGCAGTGGACCGCGAATCGATCGAGAAATCGTTTATTTGTTTTTCAAATAACTCGGCGCTCCAGCCTTCCGCCGTCGCGCCCATCAGTTCTGCCGCAGTTCTAAGGTTCACACTATTTGAGCCTGCGTTGGATTTTTGTCAGGCCGTTCTGCCGCCGAACCTGGGGTTCCGCTTCGCTCCACCCCAGGCTTTATGCGGTCGCCTGCTTCGCAGGCTAGAGATACTTCGTTGCGATTTGAGCGCAAGCGCCGCAAGCGTTGTCGACATGCGTGGACACGAAATCTGACGTTACTTTCAAACCGGGGGATAGCGTTTCGTTGGCGGGGGATCATCTTAACCTTTACGACCTGTAATGTTTAGCGGCGGCCCACTGCCCGATGAAAGCGGACAGTAGCCCGCTTCCAACCGATGTTAATTTCTGCGTTCAAACTCCACACGCACCACCTGTCCCGAGCCAATTTCCATGCCTGGATCCGGTGCTTGCCGCAGGGCGCGCCCATCACCGCGGGCTTCCAGGCGCAAGCCCAGTTGGGCGCACAGGCGGGCTACATCGCGCACACTCTGTCCACGCAAGTCGGGCATCAAGGCCGCGCGACGGGTCGAGGCGGCATAAACGACTTCGCGCATCTCAGCCTTCGCATCGCGCACAGTCACACGGGGCAGCGTCGCCTGGCGCTGTTCACTACTCACCTGCTCGGCAACCGCAGCCTGACGCGCTATGGGCGTGGCCGACGTTTGCGCCACCAGTTCCGGAACCGAGTCAACCTGGGTGTCCGGCATGATATTGAGATCCGGCAGGATCTGTTCGGCTATTTGGCGGAAGACCGGAGCGGCTACGTCGCCGCCGTGATAAGCGCCGGCGGGCTCATCAATCACCACGATGATTACGACGGCCGGGTTGCTCACCGGCGCGAACCCGACAAAGGAACCGATGAATTTCGTCTTGGAGTACTTGCCGGTCTGCGGATCGATTTTCTGCGCCGTGCCGGTTTTGCCGGCCGCCCGGTAACCATTCAACTGTGCTTTCTTGGCCGTGCCCCTGACAGTTACGCCTTCGAGCATGCCTCGCAGCGCAAACGCGGTTTCGGGCTTAAGGACGACGACTTCTTCCGGCTTAGCCTGAAAGAGCACCGTCCCGTCAGGCGAGCGAATTTCCCGAATCAGATGAGGCTTCACTCTAATGCCGTTGTTGGCGAGCGCGGCATACGCCACCGCCATTTGCATCGGCGTCACGGAGACTTCCTGGCCAATCGCAATCGAACCGATCGATGAAGGACTCCAACGCTTCAGCGGATGCAGAATACCCACGGTTTCGCCCGGCAAATCCACACCGGTGCGCGCGCCGAAACCAAGGCGGGTGATGTAGTCGTACATCGCCTCATTGCCCACCAACAAACCCAGCTTGATAGCCGCGACGTTGCTTGATTGTTCGAGCGCGTTGGCAATGGTCAGCAGCCCGAACGGATGGTGATCATGAATCACCCGCTTGGCTACAGTGATCTGGCCCATCTGGCAATTGATCTCGTCGTCGGGCTTGACCAGGCCTTTTTCCAGCGCGGCCGAATAGGCGACGACCTTGAACGTCGAGCCCGGCTCGTAAGTGGTCTGTAGCGCTGGATTGCGTCGCGCCTCCGGCCCGGTCGCCTGCAAGTCGTTGGGATTGAAGCTGGGCGCGTTCGCGAGCGCGAGTACCTCGCCGGTGTGCGCATCCAACACGATAGCGCTGGCTGATTTCGCGTGCGTCAGATCGAGCGCCGCCTGCAACGCCTGCTCCGTGCGGTATTGAGCTGTTTGGTCAATCGTCAGGACTACGGTCTGGCCCGGATGCGGCTGCACTTCACTACTACCAAAAGAATTGTCGCGCGCGTCCCTTTGTTCATAGAGCCGGCCCGCCTCGCCGCGGATGCGATCGTTGTAGAACTGCTCAACGCCCCCCAGTCCTTTTTCATCCGTATCCACAAAACCAAGTACGTGCGCCGCCAAACTATCGTTCGGGTAATAGCGCTTGGGCTCCGCCTGCGACTTCAGCCAATCCAGATTCAGCCCTTTGACCCGCGCCGCATCGACCTCACCCAACCGTCGGGCGATCCACACGAACTTCTTGTTGGAGTCCTTCGCCTTCGCGAAACGTTCCCGCAATACGTCCTTGTCGATGTTCAGAGCTTCCGCCAGACAGTCAGCGGCGCCTTCCAGATCCAATTTGGAGAGATCGCCTTCGATGTAAAAGGATTCGGTATCAATGCTGCGGGCCAACTCGCGCCCAAAACGATCCAGCACCTCCCCCCGACGAGGGTTGGTTTTTTCGCCCCGCTGCTGCTGCTGCCGCGCCTTCTCACGCAGTCCTTCGTGTTGGTAAACCTGGAGATTAACAAGACGGGCGGCGATCAAAAACATCCACCCGACCAGCAGGAGGGATACGATTAGGGCGCGCCGCTGGTAGCTATCCGGACGAGGCTTTGATGAAGAGGTGCGCGCAAGCATTTCAATACTCGATCAGAGCTGGTTTGCCGTTTGGAATAGCGTGTCCAGCACACGCTCCGACGAAAACATGAACGATCGTTGGTGCCCATTGCCGCGCGAGGGAAAACAGGGTCGTCGCAAACCGCTCTTTCCGGCGTTACTGCGTTTCCGCCGAGCTGTTGGGAACAGGAGGAAGTGCGGGCGGCGGCACTTCAGGCGATAAGGCCTGCTTCACCCGCCGCGCCGGATCGATCTGAGCAGACCGTACGGCCCTCATCCCCATTCCCAGGGCCGCGCTTTCCAGTCGCGCAGGCGTCGCCGCAACCTCGCGCTCCAGCAAGAGGCGGCGCCGCTGCTCGAACAGCCTGGCGCGTTCGGCACGCAGTTTTTCACCTTCGTACCCGAAGCGCAGCGCTGAGAAATGCTGTCGGGCGGCAAAGACAAAACCGCCCGCCAGCACCAGGCCGCAAAGGAGCATCAAGGCCAGCCGTTTCAGAGCGGCGCGATCCCGCTCTCGATGAATGACAAAATTGCGCTGCTTTGAGGGAACTCTCTTCATTTCGGGTCAAGCCTCGGAAGAATGTTTCGGCCGAAGGGCCCAAGGGTTAAGGCCCGGTAGTTAAACGCTTAATGCTGCGGGAGCTTCCGGCAGGCCCGCAGCTTGGCGCTGCGAGCGCGCGGGTTCTCCGCTACTTCAATTTCGTCGGGAACAACTGGACGGCGCGTCAGGATTTCAACTGCGCGGCGCGCTCCACATGAGCAGCGCGGCAGCCGCGGCGGACATTCGCAACGGCCCGAAAGCCGGCGCAAAGCCAGCTTGATGATCCGATCTTCTAGCGAATGAAAACTAATCGCTACGAAGCGGCCCTCCGGTTGTAAAAGATCGATGGCGGTTACTGCGAACTGGTCCAGCCCCTCTAATTCCTGATTTACCGCAATCCGCAGCGCCTGGAAGGTGCGCGTGGCCGGGTGAATGCGATCGCCGGGCCGGCGGCCAATCGCCCTGATGACCGTTTCTGCCAAGTCCCCTGTGGTCGCAATTGCCTCTCCGCGCTCGCGGGCGGCAACGATAAATTTCGCGATGCGGCGTGACCGTCGCTCTTCGCCATATTCAAAGATCAGTCGGGCAATTTCTTCTTCGGGAAGACTGGCCAGCAACTCCGCGGCAGTTGCTTCTTCGCTACCGGCATTCATGCGCATGTCGAGGGGCGCATCATGCTGGAAACTGAACCCTCGCTCCGGCGAATCCAACTGCAGCGACGAAACTCCCAGATCAACCAACACGCCAGCGGCGCTTTGAACTCCGGCATTTGCCAGCACCCCGGGAAGTTCACGAAAGTTCGCGTGCGCTGCCTGAAAGCGAGATCCGAAATGAGCCAGCCGCTCCACCGCAAATGCAATGGCGTCACGATCGCGGTCGATGCCGATAACTCGGGCGTTATCAGATGCCTCGAGAATTGCTTCGCTATGGCCTCCCAATCCCAAGGTGCAATCGATGAAGAGGCCGCCGCGTTCAGCTGCGAGGAATGCAATCGACTCGCGAAGTAACACGGGGCGATGGGGCGCTCCTCTGCCCCCCAAAGGTGCTGCCATCACCACCGCCCCGTGATCTTGTTCAAAGAGCAACCGTCAAAGAATTCGTTAATCGCAAATCTCAATTCTCAATTCTCAGGTCTTAGGTCTTAGGTCTTAGGTCTTAGGTCTTCCTGCCGACTGCCCCTGCTCCTGCGACTGCCCCCGCTCCTGCGACTGCCCCCGCTCCTGCCTCTGCTCCTGCTCCTGCCCTCAAATCCCTAGTCTTGCAATTGCCGCTTCGTCCTCTTCCGTGTAGGGATCCGACAACAGCCGCTGCTGGAACTTCTCCAGCTCCCAAACCTCGAGATAGGTCAGATAACCTAATACCGCCACGTCGCCCAAAACCCCCGCGCTCTTTCGCAGTAGCGGATGAATCAACACCCTGCCCTGCCCGTCCATGGCTGACTGCTGGCCGTAGTAGTTGGCGCGATCCAGAAACTTGCGTCGCGCCGGGTCCATCGAAGGCAACAGCGACAAGCGCTGCTCAATGGATTCCCACTCCGGCAATGGGTAGATCCGGACACACTCACCGGTCAGGCTGGTCACATAGAAACTGGCGCCATACTTTTCGTCCACAAAACGGCGGAAAAGAGTCGGCACTTTAAGCCGGCCCTTGGAGTCAATCCGAGCCGTGTAATTCCCTCGTAGCATGGACTTCGGCGTTTGAAACTAGTCAAGACGTGACCTTGAAACCGATAAGTTGAGAAATGAGCCGTCAGGGTGTCTTTCGCTCCATTAAAAACCACTTTTGACCACCCTCGACGCATACTACGCCGGGAAATTAAGGGTGTCAACAGAAAAACAATATTGAAACAGGATTTTTCTAGCGGGGCTTGGAGGGCGGCGAAACGGCGTCAAGGTTAGGCCAGCCGCAACCGCATAATGTATAGTTGCGCGCCGTATCGACGCTCCAGGAAAGACAGAAACTGACTGCTAATGAGTACTCTCTTCAGCGGCTTTACCGGGTTACTAATGTTCGGCGCGCTGGCGGCCCTGGCTAATTTCGCTGGGGGGCTTTTACTGACCACGTCGCGCGCCCATAAGCTGGACCAGCGATTTCTGAAGTATTTGATAGCCCTGGGCGCCGGCTTCATGCTCGCGGCAATCTTCATCGAAATCCTGCCGGAGACAGTCAGTATCTGGACGGCGGGAGCGAAGGGCGAGACTGCCGCCGAGGCGGTGGTGGGAGCGATGACGCTGCTACTGGGCGGGTATCTGATCATTCAATTGTTCGAGCACACGATTGCCCCCCATTTTCACTTCGGGGCGGAAACCCATCCGGAATCGATGCTGCGTTCGTCAGCAACCTACGCGGCCATTGGCGGGCTCACGATTCACACCTTCTTTGACGGCGTTTCCATTGCGGCTGCGTTTCTGGTGAACTTCAAAGTGGGCGTGCTGGTCTTCATCGCGATCCTCCTGCACAAACTTCCGGAAGGTTTTACCGTGGCCTCGATCGTGCTGGCTTCCGGCCGCTCGGCACGCAAGGCGGCCGTTGCCACGCTCGTTATCGGGTCAGCGACCTTTGCGGGCGTGGTAACTGTTGCCTTGCTGGAATCGCGCATGACCACCGCAGTAATGTATGCGCTGCCTTTCTCCGCGGGCGTCACCCTGTATGTAGCCGCCAGCGATTTGATTCCCGAGGTCAATCATAAAGAAGAAAAGAACCCCCTGGTTTCCATCGTCGTATTTGGTGGTGTGGCCCTTTTCTATTTGTTGCACCGGATGATCCCCAGAGTTTGATTGATGACTGTAATTCCTTCCCGACATAACGCCGTGCGCCAGATACTTCTCGTCCTGGCCGTCCTTCTGTCGGCAGCGGCAGCGAGTTTCGCGGCCGCAGTTTCACCTCTGCCCGCGCCCACCGGATATGTGAACGACTTTGCCGGCGTTATTGAGCCGGCAACCAAACAGCGAATGGAAGCGATCCTGACGGCGCTCAAGCAGACTGCCGATATCGAGTTCGCCGTCGTAACCGTCAAAACCACCGGCGATCAGAACATTTTTGACTATTCGCTGGCGGTAGCTCGCGGCTGGGGCATCGGATCGAAAGAGGGTGAGAAGAACAGCCTGTTGCTGCTGGTAGCGGTTGACGACCACAAGTACTTCACCCAGGTGAGCGATCACCTCGAAGGCGACTTGCCGGATGGATTGGTCGGCGAGATCGGGAGGCGGATGCAAGGGCCGTTTCGCAAAGGCGATTATAGCGCTGGCTTGATGGCGGCCGTGCAGACCATGGTGTCCACGCTGGAGCAGAAACGCGGGTTCACTATTGCCGACGTGGATCGCAGCCAGGCGTACCGCGAGCCGGCAACGACCACGCGGCCCCCCAACACCGGCTCTGGCTTTCCGCCCTGCGGAACTATATTCATCATCGTCCTCGTATTGATCTTCCTGCTCGCCGCACGGAAGAAGGGTGGCGGCGGCGGTGGTGGTGGTTGTCTCAATATGCTTCTGCTTGGCTCCATTCTGAATAGCAGCGGTGGCGGACGCTCGTCTTCGGGATGGAGCGGCGGCGGCTGGGGTGGTGGCGGAGGCTTCGGCGGCTCCAGCGGTGGCGGTGGTGGTGGTTTTGGCGGATTCGGCGGTGGCGGCGGTTTTGGAGGTGGAGGCGCGGGTGGAAGCTGGTAAACTAAGGCTTACGCGAGCAAAACATGGCTAAGTCAATTATTCAGGATGCGCTGAATCATCTGCT
>JAWVFI010000035.1:0-61495 GCA_033856235.1 Blastocatellia bacterium
AAATGGCCACGGAATTGAAGCGTTCGGGATCGGAACTCAGTCGCATAGAGGAGATGCTGGGTTCTGAAGCGCGCACCCTGCTTGACCACAAATCCGAGACAATCTCGAAGGACCAACTGAACCTGCCGGGACCTGACTTTATCGACCGTATCTGGGCCCAATCGGATCGGTCGCCCCAGGTACTCCGTTCGCTGCAAACGCTGTTCAGCAATGGCCGGCTTGGCGGTACTGGCTATCTTTCGATCCTGCCCGTCGATCAGGGGATCGAGCATTCCGCCGGCGCGTCCTTCGCTCCTAATCCCGCCTACTTCGATCCCGCTAATATTGTGACGCTGGCTATGGAAGGCGGCTGTAACGCGGTGGCTTCGACCTTCGGCGTGTTGGGCAGCGTGGCGCGGCGGTATGCGCACCGAATTCCGTTCATCGTAAAGATTAATCACAACGAGCTGCTCACTCTTCCAAACAAATTCGACCAAGTCCTCTTTGGCACGGTGAAGGAAGCGCACAATATGGGCGCGGTCGGGGTGGGCGCCACCATCTATTTCGGATCGGATGAATCCACCCGCCAGATCACCGAGATCGCGGAAGCGTTTGCCTACGCTCACGAGCTGGGCATGGCTTGTATTCTCTGGTGCTACCTGCGTAACCCCGGTTTCAAAACTCCGGAAGGGGACATGCACGCGGCTGCCGATTTGACGGCCCAGGCGAACCATCTCGGCGTGACGATCCAAGCCGACATCATTAAGCAGAAACTTCCGGAGCGCAACGGCGGCTATCCGGCGGCGCAAAAGGCGGCCGGGGGCTCGTATGGCAAGACCAGCAAACTGGTTTATGAAAAGCTGACGACTGACAACCCCATCGATCTGGTTCGCTATCAGGTGGCCAATTGCTACATGGGCCGGTGCGGCCTGATCAATTCCGGCGGCGAATCAAAAGGCGCCAGCGACATGGCGGAAGCGGTGCGCACCGCGGTCATCAACAAACGCGGCGGCGGCACCGGGCTGATTTCCGGACGTAAGGCGTTCCAGCGCCCGATGGATGAGGGCATTCAGCTGTTGAATGCGATTCAGGACGTTTACCTGTCGGACGAGATTACGGTGGCCTAATGGCAGTGAGGCTCGAGGTCATCTCGGGAAACCCTCTTAGTTCTCGGTTGCCTCCCTTCTCCCATTGGGAGAGGGGCTGGGGAGAGGGCCTGGCGCGATTACGGTAACGCCCTTTCGCTCCGTTCGTAGGAGCGGACAGTTGCTTGAGGGTAAGACACAACGACGCTTCCGCTCCTCCGAACGGAGTAGATCAATCAAAACGGAGTTCAGCCGCAATCCCTCTCCCTAACCCTCTCCCAGCGGGAGAGGGAATAAGTGACGCTCGCTCCATAACTTTTAGAACTTTCTCCCGTTCCCCGCGTAATAACAACGCAAGCCATTTCTGTTCGCATCAGTCCAAAAATCTGAATTTCCTCTGGAGGTAGATCCCTTGTCGACGAAGACTCTCCGCCGCTCGTTTGCGAGCGCACTCTTGCTCTCTCTGGCGCTGCTGATTTCAATCGCCGCCAGCGCCCAAACCAACAGCAACACGCGCCTGCTTCGCTATCCGGACGTGCACGGGGATAGCGTGGTCTTCACTTACGCCGGGGACCTTTGGTTGTCGTCGCGCTCCGGCGGGCAGGCCCGCCGCCTGACAGCACATCCGGGCGGAGAGGTCTTTGCCAAGTTTTCACCCGACGGCAAGTGGATCGCGTTCACGGGGGACTATGACGGCAACACCGACGTTTACGTGATGCCGGCAGCGGGCGGCGAGCCGCGCCGTTTGACTTACCATCCGCAGCCCGATCAGGTCCTGACCTGGACGCCGGACGGCCAGCGAATTCTTTTCCGTTCACCGCGCACCAGCTTCTCCGGTCGCTTCGACAAGCTCTTCACCGTTAGTGTGAATGGCGGAATGCCGGAAGAACTGCCACTCCCCGCAGCCGGCCTTACTACCTACTCGCCGGACGGGAACAAGATTGCCTACAACCGCATCTCCACCGAGTTTCGGACGTGGAAACGTTACCGTGGGGGCTGGCAGCAGTTTGTTTCGATCTATGACCTGAAGAACAACCAGTACGACGAAGTGCCGCACACGGACGCGGCGGACACGTTCCCAATGTGGTATGGCGATGCGATCTACTTCGACTCCGATCGCGATGGCGTCATGAACCTTTATCGCTACGACCTCGGTTCCAAAAAGCTGAAGCAGCTGACGCATTACAAAGATTATGACGTTAAGTGGCCCAGCCTCGGCGGCTCCGGCGATCCGGCAATCGTCTATGAAAATGGCGGGCTTCTCTATACGCTGGATCTGAAGAACGAAAAGACCACGATGCTTCCGATCACGGTTGAAAGTGATCTGACGCTGACCCGGCCGACCTACGGCAAGGCCGAACGCTTCATTAACAGTTTCAGTCTTTCGCCCTCAGGCACGCGCGCGCTATTCGGCGCTCGCGGCGAAATCTTTACCGTGCCGGCAAAGAAAGGCGACGTGCGCAATCTGACGGCCTCTCCGGGTGTGCGCGAGCTTTGGCCCACGTGGTCCCCGGATGGCAAATGGATCGCATATTTTTCCGACCGCACGGGAGAATACGAGTTGTACGTTCGTTCGCAGGATGGGATTGGGGAAGAACGACGCATCACTCACGATGGCGCCGCTTATCGATTCGGCCCTGCCTGGTCGCCTGATTCCACCAAACTTATCTTCGGGGAAAAGACCCTGAAGCTGTTCTATGTAAACATCAACGATGGCAAGCCGGTGCAGATCGCCCAGTCGCGCAACGGCGGCATCAACGACTATGACTGGTCGCCGGACAGCAGGTGGATCGCCTATGCCAAGCCGAACGATAACCAGTTTCCGCAGATCCACCTCTATTCGCTCGACAAAAAGCAGTCCTATCCGATTGGCAACGGGATGACGCCGGACTCCAACCCGGTGTTTGATGCGACGGGCAAGTATCTCTATTTCTTCTCCGATCGTAACCTGGCGCCGACCTTTAGCAACTTCGAATTGTCATTCAACTACAACAACACTACGGGCATCTACGCGGTCACGCTGGCCGCGGACACTCCGTCGCCATTTGCGCCGGAATCAGACGAAGAAAAGGGAGCTGCAGCCAAAGACACACCGAAACCACCCATGCCTCCGGGCGCCGGCGGATCCGGTGAGCGAGGCAAGCCCGGCACGGGCGGCGGTGATCCAACTGCTGCCAAGCCCGCGGAGCCCGCGACCGCGACTGCGGAAGCTTCGAAGGACGAACCAGCAAAGGAGCAGCCGAAGAAAGACGACGTCAAGCCGATCAAGGTCGATATCGAAAATATCAGCCGCCGGGTAGTTAACCTGCCGATTCTGGCGGGCAGTTACGATGGCCTGCTGGCGGCAAAGGACCGCATCTTTTATCTGCAGAATCCGCCGCCGCAGCCACAGAATCCTGATGCCACCGCCCCGCCACCGCCGGCCCGCATTCTGCACACCTTTGATCTGACGAAGCGTGAAGACACGGTGCTGTTGGCGGGCATCAGCAGCTACGACATCAATCGCGCTGGGGACAAGATTATTTATCGCGCCGGTCCGGCCTTCGGCATCATCGACAACAAGCCGGGACAAAAGGTTGGTGATGGAAAGATCGAGCTCGGCGGGCTGGAAATGAAGCTCGACCCGCGCGCCGAGTGGAAACAAATCTTCAACGAAGCCTGGCGTATTGAGCGCGACTTCTACTATGACCCGACCATGCGCGGCCTGGATTGGGCGGCCATCAAAACGCGTTACGAAGCCGAGCTGCCGTACGTGGCCCACCGCAGCGATCTCAACTACATCATTGGGGAAATGATCGCCGAGTTAAGCACGTCGCACGCTTATGTGTCCGGCGGCGACAGCCCGGACGTTCAGCGCATTGGCGTAGGATTGCTGGGAGTGGATTTCGAAATTCGGGATGGCTATTATCGCTTCAAGAAAATCTACACCGGGGACAATTCGGCGAGTGACACGCGTTCACCGCTGACTGAGCCGGGCGTCATTGTTCACGAGGGCGACTATCTGCTGGCAGTAAACGGCCAGCCCCTCCGGGCCGCTGATAATCCGTTTGCTCTATTTGAGAACACCGTCGGCAAGCAGGTGATTCTTAAGATCAACGACAAGCCGAGTGAGGCCGGCGCGCGAAGTGTCACGGTCCGTCCCATTGGTAATGATCGCAATCTGCGCTATCTGGATTGGTTTGAGAGCAACCGTCGCAAAGTCAGCGAAGCCACCGGCGGACGCTGCGGTTACATGTACGTCCCCGACACCGCCATTGGCGGCATTAATTCGTTTGCCAAGTCTTTCTATGCCCAGACTGACAAAGATTGCCTGGTCGTGGATGAGCGTTGGAACAGTGGCGGATTCATTCCCGACTTTTTCGTCGAGCGTTTGCGGCGGCAGCTCCTGAGCTACTACGCACCGCGCGAAGGCAATGACTTCAAAACTCCTGGCGCCGCCATCTATGGTCCGAAGGTCATGCTGATCAACGAGTATGCCGGCTCAGGCGGCGACGCATTTCCTTATTATTTCCGCCGCTACAATATCGGCACCATTGTAGGTAAGCGTACCTGGGGTGGCCTGGTCGGTATCTCCGGCGGGTTGCCAATGATCGACAATGGATCGGTGACAGCCCCCACTTTCGCAATCTGGACCGCAGACAACGGCAAGAGCGAATGGGTCGTGGAAAACAAAGGCGTCGAACCTGACGTGGAGATGGACGCGCGGCCCGACCTGGTAGTGGCCGGACACGATCCGCAACTGGAAAAGGCGATTGAGATCCTTAATGAGGAACTGCGCAAGAACCCGCCGCGCCACCCATCGCGCCCGGCATACGGACCGCGGTAAGACGACGCGTAGCGTCGGCATGAGTTTAGCCGTGGCTTTCAAGCCACGGGTTCATGTGTGAAGGTGATGTGTCGTCGCGTCAGCGACGAGGGAGCTCACTCAGATCCGTGATGGGTATTCCATCGTCGCTGACGCGACGAGAATAAATGGGTGATCTCAACGTCCCGGCCTTGAAAGGCCGGGCTAAACTCATATCGACGCTACGCGTCGAAGTTGCCGCCGGAAAATTTGTGGTTCCTGAATCCCCAGCCTCCTCGCGGTTGCTGGGGATTTTGGTTGTGGATACGTCCGTTACAGACTAAAGTCTCTGCCACCCTCCATGGCGAATTCCTACCACCATATCCAATTCACCATCGATGACCGGGTCGCGCGCATAGTCTTTGCGCGACCGCCCCTGAACATTTTCAACATCGCCATGATGCGCGAGATTGGCCGGGCGATTGAAGAGTGTATTTCGCGGCGCGATCTGGCGGCGGTGCTCTTCACGGCCGCACCGGATACCAAAGCCTTCAGTGCCGGTGTGGCCATCGAAGAACACGTGGAAGAAACCGTGTATCAGATGTTGGATTCCTTCCATGCCATTTTTCGCAGTTTGGAACAACTGGCCCGGCCCACGATTGCTGTGGTTGAGGGGCCCGCCTTGGGCGGCGGATGTGAGTTGGTCGCAGGCTGCGACATTGTTATCGCCACGGATCGCGCGCGCTTTGGCCAACCGGAAATCAAGCTCGGCGTTTTTCCTCCGGTGGCCGCCATTCTGCTGGGCCGGATTATTGGTGAAAAGCGCGCCCGCGAATTAATCCTGACGGGCGACGTAATCGATGCGGACACCGCCTTGGAATACGGCCTAATCAATCATCTGGTGACAGCCGCCGAGTTGGAGCAGAAAGTGGAAGGACTCCTGAGCAAACTGCGCTCGCTATCAGCAGCCGGACTGGAGATGACTCGCCGCGCGCTGGATCTGGGGCAGGCAATTAAGTTTGACTCAACCCTGACTGCCGTTGAGAATCTCTATCTGTTGGAACTGATGAAAACCGACGACGCTACCGAAGGCGTCAGAGCGTTTATGGAAAAGCGCAAACCGGAGTGGCGGCATAAATGAAAAGCCCGTTCTCTGAAGTCACACAAGCTTTTGCCCCGGAGCGAGTAACGCAAGCTTTAGCTTGCGCGTGCAAACTAAAGTTTGCGTTACCAGGAGCGGGTCGCGCGTTGATCTCAATCGTCATCGTTGCCGCGCTGAATTTACCCTTCGCGGGCGCCGCGCGCGCCCAGGTCCAACGCAATCGCCGGCAGGGAGCTCACTCAAAACCTGTCGCCGAGGTCTTCAGCCTCGCCAATCGGAATTTAGTCGAACATGCAATCACGGCCACCTGCATGCAGCGAGTAGAGGATCCTTTCGGCAGTCTCCCGATTGATGAAATGCAGGCGCGGCCTTCCATGCCCCTGGGCCATCCGGATGCCGCAGCCGGAGCGCGCCGGGCCCAACGACTGTTGCCGGAAGCTCGAAAACTGGTGGCCACCGCGCTGATTCAGTTGGCCCATGAGTACCGGATCCATGAAAGCCGGCGCGACAAACTCAGAATCCAAACTGCTATCGCCCGCGTGCAGCGTGTGACCCGCGTCAAGCCGGACATGGCGGCTCGCGACAATGCCAGCGTTTTTCTGCGTGACCCGCGCACGATTCACTTTGGCACTATCTTTCTAGCCGGGCTGCGATCCGACGAAGCGATGATCAGTGTCCTGGCCCACGAACTGACGCACATTGCGGACGGGCAATCCGATACGTTGCATCTATTGTTTCGCGAGGTAGGGCGGCGCGCGGCGGGTCGCACCGGACTGCGCATCGAAGGCCAGCGCGCTGAAGAACTGGCCTGTGACATGGTTGGCGCCCAGGCCGTTCAGGCGTTCGTCCAAAACACTCCCAGCTGGGAACCGCTCGGCCGCCGCCTGGCCCGCGCCCTTGAGCACAACTGCGTGGTTGAAGACGAGGGAGACGAGGAGCACCTGTCCCCGCGCAACACCATCCGCGCGCTGTTCACACTCGATTTGTCCTTTGCCAGCCAGTTGCTCTCCGATGCGCCGTAGAGTCATGTCCGACAAACTTCAGTTTGTCGCACAGTTTCCATGCAATAAACCAAGAACGTATTGCTAGATTTGCTCGTGGGGAACCTCGATTACAAACAATTCGCCGAGCGTCACCGTCCCCATATTAATCCGCCTGGTGGAAATCTCTTCGTCACCTATCGGTTGGCCGGTTCAATTCCAAAGGTCAAAGTCCGCGAATATCGAGCGAAAAAGGAATGGTGGGAGAACGAGCGCAAACGAGTGCGGAAAAAGATCCAAAGTATTGACGCGTTTGAACTCGAGACAGTGCTTTCCCAAATAGAGAGGTTCAACCGCGAGTGGTTTGTGAAGTTTGAGAACATTCTCCACAGAGCGAAAGTTGGTCCAATGTGGATGCAGGACGAAAGGGTCGCAGACAAGGTGGCTGAAAACCTGAAGAGACTTGATGGCTCTGCCTATAGGCTGGACGCTTACAGTGTAATGTCGAACCACGTTCACGCCGTATTTCAGACTTTACTCTCAGAAAGAGACTTAACAGAGATCCATGATCCGGATGGTGGGCTTGTTTTTGCGAGTGAATATCCGGGTTTATCCCGGATCATGCATTCACTCAAGGGTCGCAGCGCCCGCGAGTGCAACGTAATTTTGATGCGCACAGGGGCGTTTTGGGAACATGAAAGCTTTGATCATGTGATTCGTCCGGGAAAATTTAGTACGACGATCAGATATGTTCTTAACAATCCGGTTAAGGCAGGTCTGGTGAAGAATTGGCGAGACTGGCGCTGGAATTACTGTCGTCCTGAGTTGTCCCAAACCGTTTAGCTGTTGTTCAGCGATCGAGCTGAACTAGGCAGTTGTCCAAAGTCGGCGACAAACTGAAGTTTGTCGGACGTCGTTGACATCAGTGATGGGCATTCCTATGATCACGCGTTCAGCATGATTGAATTATCAAAACTAATTGTTCTGGGACTCTACCTGCTGCTGTTCGCAGCCAGCTGCACCGGCGATCAGGATCCGCGCAGTGTGCGCCCGCGCCAATTGCGCGATGTTCCGGCGAACCGCCTGGCTTACCATTTTCAGGCGGATGTTAATGCCCCTCCAGACACCAACGATGATGCGGCGAATAAGCTGGGGCCGGTCCAGGACGATTTCAACAATCGCCGCAAAGACGACGCTTTACTGCGCACGGTTGTTTCACCCGACGGCAAGCGCGCCCTGGCTCTGTATGGCACCGCCGACGAGCCGAGCGAAAATTTTCGCATCGATCTTTATTCGGCTGACGGTAGCTTCATACGCAACCTGACGCCTCCCGATCTGGCCGCTTCGTTTCCGGAAGCAGTGGTGTGGTCTACCGACAGTAATTTCATCGCCTTCATTGGGCGCCGGAATCCGACCCCAAAACCAAGTCCAACACCGCTGGAAGAGGCGCCCGAAGTTGTTCCGGCCGGTTCGCCTCAGCCGGTCGCCACGATTGCTCCCAACTTCGCCCCGGTGCCCTTGTTCAATACCGAGCAGATCTACCTTTGCAATCGCGATGGTTTCGACCTCCATCCGTTAACGACGCGCGAGGGATTGATTTACTTTTATATTGCCTGGGCCCCCGACAATCATGCTTTGGTGGCGCTCGCCTGTCGCGAAGCGGAATGGACGGCGCGGGAGCGGGATTACAAGCTGCCCGCAGGACGCCCCCGTTTGATTACGCTGGACGGCGGCGAGCGTTTGCTTGACGACGATTTGGCTGAGGCGGCGCCGGTGTGGTCGCCTGACTCCTCGAAAGTCGCTACCGCCTTCGATACTGACGTGGGGATCTACGACGCTGCCGGCAAATCGCCGACTCAAGCGCGCATCAAGCTACGCGATCTTTTAATCAAAGCCTCGGTGGCCTATGAAGAAAAGAAGGCCGCGCCGAAACCCGAGAATACAAACAGCAAAGCCGGGCCCTCGCCGGGTGCCGAGCCCGCGGAGATCCCGGCTTCATTCAATTCGATTGTGCGCGTGGAGTGGCCGAGCGCCGATCAACTTTACCTGCAGACCGCGTTTGTGCGCATGTTTCCCAACGACCCGGTAAACAACTTCCCGCGCTGGCACCTGCTGGTCTTGAGCCCCCAAGCCGCGTTGCTAACAAAGTAGGACAGGCAGTCCTGCCCGTCCCTCTTTCTCTTGATTGTGTGCACTGTCCACGGAGGGTTATCAGATTCAACTGGAAACACTCGCAGTAGGGAAGGCGGGCTTGCCCCCGCTCTTTCGTTCGGTTGGCCAGAGCAGCGAGAGCCCTTTCGCCAAAACCCATAAACTCGCCGCCACTACCAACGTCAACACCACCCAGAATTTCCAATAACTGGTGAAAGCCTGCTCCCATCCCGGATAAGGCGCACGCGCCACATTCACATTCATCTCCACGGGAGTCAGGAAGCGCGACAGCACTTGCATGATGAAGTACCAGCCCAGTGCGTAAAGCCACGCCTGCGCATCCACACGCACTCGTTGCAGAGCAAACATGGCAACCGTAAGTCCGCCGATGTGCGCGAGGGTCGAGCTGAAGACAATGCCGTAAGGCTTGACCACGAACCAATACCAGATGCCCAGACCTGGCACTAACCAGAGCGCGGCCACGCGAATCATGATTGGCTGGCCTAGCAGCAGGCCAACTCCCAGGAGCAGGTTCCCGATGTTGCACATCCAAAACACGTGCCCCAGTTCGTTGGTGCGCCAGTAGTGAACACCCTGCGCCAGGAAGAAAATTAGCGGCAGGATTCCCAGCAGGCGAAAGCGCAAAGTTGGTTTAGTTTCTCTCACGGAAAATCGCTCGAAAACTCGCTCCCCGCGACTACACGCTTTCGGCTGTCAAGGCCTTTTTTGGTTAAGTCCGGTCGCAAAGGCTAAAACGACGGATTGAATTATCAATTAATTCGGCCCTCTTTGTGTGGCCTCTAACTTGCTCAATAAGAAATCATGACAAACACCGACGTCTTCCCTGTGTGGCAAAGTAAAAGCGTGGCCATCAACTCTTCGGACGAGATGGCGCCCTTGTCTGATCATGCCCTGGCAATAGCGTCTGGGAACGGAAACCTGGAAGCCTTCGAACAATTGTACGAGCGACACAGCCGGGGCGTCTATTCCTTATGCCTGCGCATGACCCAAAACGTTGCTGAGGCTGAAGACCTTACCCAGGACGCCTTCATCCAGTTGTTCCGCAAGATCGGCAGCTTCCGCGGAGAGTCGGCTTTCACGACCTGGCTCCACCGGCTGACGGTCAATCAAGTGCTGATGCACTTTCGCAAGCGAAGTGTGAAGCAGGAACGCACCACAGAAGACGGTGAAACTCCGGTGCAAATAACACGGGGGACTGAGAACCCAAATTCCATGCCGGTCCTGGATCGCATCGGGCTGGATCGCGCCCTGAAGCAACTGCCGCCGGGATACCGTTCAGTTTTTGTGCTTCATGATATCGAAGGCCACGAGCACGAAGAGATTGCGAAGATCCTGGGCGTGGCTGTGGGTACCTCAAAGTCACAACTGCACAAAGCGCGGATGAAACTGCGTCGCTTACTAAAACCGGAAAGCGCCGCGCCCGTAGCCGCCTAAGCGGGAATCATAAGATTTCGAACTGTAACTTCACCATCTGCAAAGTCGTGGGTCAGTTTGAAATCTCATTAGCACCTGACTTCAGTCAGGTGTTGACGGACCCACCTTCTTGCGCAACCGTTTCAACGGTTTCGGACAGGTAAACCGTTCAAAACGGTTCGTGGCATCAACCCCCATCCAGATCACCGCACTGAAGTACGGTGCTAATGAGATTTTCAAGAGTGACCCCCCCCTCACAATCCGCAAACCCGATTTGCAGCCTGCGCAGCCCTGCGTGCTAAACTAAATTTCGTCACGCCAGAGAATTACAGCCTTTAAGTAATTGTGCCCCTGTAGCTCAACGGTTAGAGCAGCAGACTCATAATCTGTTGGTTCGGGGTAGAGTCTTACTCTTTAAATCCGTCTAGGTAGATGGTTTGAACCGTTCCAGCTTTAATCTCATAGCGAGTCAGGACACTTTGGCGGACACATCTGAGCTAGTTTTAATGGTGCCTTGAGTGAGCCCGAAAGTTAAAAGATCGAAATGGTTGGCTTATATTTCCAACGAGTCAAATCTTACGCAATTGAGTAAGACTCGTCAAGGACAAGGTAGTCTTGCATTTGAACGGTTCAGTTCAGTACTCTGCGCAGCATGATTACAGTTCACGTTGACCAAATGGCAAGAAGGAAGGGCATCAGCACCGCTTACCAACTACAGAAGGAGTTGGGCCTCTCACCTACTGTTGCATCGCGTTTATGGAAGGGTGAATTTAGAATGATCGGCATTGACACACTCAATACTCTCTGTAAGGTTTTACGGTGTAAGCCAGCGGACCTTCTTAAGTACGTGCCGGACAAGCTGTGATACTTTGAGATGAAACCAGCGTCTGTCGTAAGAAAGCAAAACAGATCAGAATCATTTACGGGCAAACAATCACCCGCTGCCGCAGATCCTGAGAACCTAGACCTCTCCATTGTTCATGAGTTGCGGCATCTAGTCGGCCCTAACCATAAACCAGGGTTCAGGATCTCTATGCGTTATTAGCTCCTAGTTGGG
Organism: Blastocatellia bacterium; assembly: GCA_033856235.1. Classification (GTDB taxonomy): domain Bacteria; phylum Acidobacteriota; class Blastocatellia; order Pyrinomonadales; family Pyrinomonadaceae; genus DASXRU01. The sequence goes on from JAWVFI010000035.1 coordinate 11,573, forward strand.
AAGTGCAGGAACATGAGCCACGAAAGAAGGCATCGTTGAATCTTATTGACGCTCGCGTAGTTGCTGGCATCGTCGGAGCTGCTGCCGCTCTGATCGGTTCTTTGGTCGGCGGTCTCTTGTCGATGTGGGCGGCGACTCGCGCTCACAGGAGACAATTGGAATTACAAGACAGGGCGTTTGTGGCTGAACGTGAATTGAAGGCTCGTGAGCTGATGTTCGGTGTCTATCAAACGAAAGCGGAAGAATTCAATTCAGAAATAAAGGCGTTGGGAGGTGTCATTGCTCAGATGAGCATGGCAATGAACCTTACGGACATTGAGGAGGCCGACAAGAATAAGGCGTTAGTTGCGTTCGTCGGCGCGATTGCCACTGCGGCTGATCCGTTAATTAATAAGCTTGAACTTATTGAAGAAGAGTTGAACTCTGTAGGACTACTAAAGAAATGGGAGAAAGAGGTTTTATTTGTAAAGTCACAGCTAACTCCGAAGCTTTCACAGATGACTCCAGCTCAGGCGACCGAAAACTACAAAGAACTAGCAAAAGCATTAGCCTTGATCACAGCCATACAGCACGAGTTAGTTCAGAGGAAGAGTCTTGAGCTGTTTGAAGAGTATCTTCCAAAAAAACCAGTTGCAGAGCGTATTTAGGGTGGGACCTAAACATTTACTGGTGTATAGGCGGAATCGAATGGTGCCTAGTCAATAACGCCCTCCTCAGACCGGTTTGCCTCCTGCGGCCTTAGGACAAACGGATCATGTATGTACTCGATCTCTAAGATCCTCGGGTCTCTGACGACATGATTTAGCACAAGCAAAACCTCAGGTACTCTTTCTATTAGCCACTCCCAAGTTACGTACTTTATCGGCTGTCCATATTTGAACTCATACGATCTCCCCTTAAATTCCAGAGTCTCGTCCGCTTTATTAGGGAAGAAATAAACCCCATTGTTGTGTACGATATTTCGAGTGCGAGCCAATAAAGTCAAAAGGTCGTCGGAATCTGGAGGAAGAGGGGCGAGCTTCCCTTTCAATCGCTTAAAAGCGTCTGAAAACTTCATCGGCGGTTCCTTCGTCGGTTCGATGGCGCGCAGAAAAATTCTAACGGAGCTATCGATGATTGAGAACAGGTTTTGGATGAAAGCCACTTTTGCAAATCCAACCGTCAGATTATTGATGAGTATGCTCTTATTTCTAGTGTCAAATGGTGCGAAAGGAGCCTTATAGACTTCGTCCCACCATGGTCCGTCAAGTGGCAACAGGTGGCGATGAATAAACGTGAGAATAAGGATTGTGGAGTCTAATAACTGCCCGATATGGCCAATGGCGGTCAACCTAGCATCATCCGACCTGCATTCTCGTATGGTCTTTCCCAAGTCCTCGTGTTCTGAATTGACAGCGGCGCGAATCTGATATAACCGATCTATGAGAACCGAATAATCGGGAAGCCGGTGATAAGGAGTATCCAATTTGCTCATTTATGCTGACTTTTGAATAAGAAATAAGGTTACTTCCTACCTTTTATGCTTTGCAATCGACGGGAGCTTTTCAGGCAGTTTTAAGTTGTCATCAATCAGTACGTCTACACAAACACCCGCTGCACGAGCATATACCAAAAGCACCGGAAGTGGAGGCTCCCTGGTCCCTAACTCGTATCCAGAGATAACGCTTCTATAAGAGCGCGTTGCCAGCCCTAACACACCTAGCATTTCACTTTGAGAAAGATTGAGAGCGTTCCGAATCTGAGAAAGCTTCGGAGCGAGAAGGGCCGGTTTCGGCCTTTGCCTTAACCCCATCAGGAGTCACCTCCTGACGGGCTAATTCGCTTGCGTCTAGAACGATTTCGTTCTAGCCTTAACCTTCGTGTATGCGCCGTCGAAACTCTTGAATTCCTTAATTCGACAGCGACGAATCTCACCGCTTATGGGAGACCGCCTTACACATTTTTAAAGTCACCGCTGTTCAAAAGATAACACACTAGTACTGAGAGACTAACCAAATCCAGACGACTAGGGAGGGGGGAGCTAATGACTAGAACACTGATCATATCTACCATCATCATGTTGCTTTTGGTGTCATCAATTAGCACTCAGGCGGGTTGGCATTTCGTAGTCGAATCGGAAGGAGGAACGAGGTACTACCACGAGATCGAGAAAGATCGAAAGCCTCCCATTCCGGCGCATCGACTAGTATGGGAGAAACAGGTAATACCGTTCAGCGTTGATGCCGAACTGAAGGGAAATATAGAACTGAAAGAGTACGATTGCCAGAAGCGTTCCTATCAAACGGTGGAGCTGACGGCCTACTTTCGGAATGGAAAGACTGAAAAAACAATTTTCAATGACCCATTTTTCAGGAGTCGATGGTTTTACCCTGCACCAGAGTCGGTCGGCGAGGCCCTACTAGAGGCTGCGTGCAAAGATAACGGGCCGCCTCTGTCGCAACCAGCACGCAATGCTTCACCGCTAAAAACGTCACCGCCGCAATCCTCCGATATGTGGAAGCGAGTAGGTGACGATGAAGACGGTGTAACATGGTTCTACCGGCTCAAAAAAGCAGACTCCTTATTCCGGCAAGTATGGGTAAGCGCTCTTGCCAAATCTAGACCTACATCGAAATCAGAGGTCGCCTACGATCAGGACCTGTGGGAGGTTGACTGCGGTGAGGGCAAGTATCGTTTTCTTCAGACAACGGATTTTAGTAGAGATGGCAAAGTGATATTTCAAAAGAGTTTCACTAATGATAAGTGGACGTATGTACTGCCTGAGTCGATGGGCGCAGACATACTGAAAGCGGCTTGCAAGTAACTCTAGATGCAACCGGTGAAATATGATGTGTTCGATTGAACCAACACTCACATTTCTCTTAGGGCCGCCGTCCGAAGGTTCGCAGAATGAGCTTTTCGATCTCTATCAAAGAGGACGCAGAGAAGGTGATGCCGAGTTGGTAAAGAAGTGGGAAGCATACGAAGGTGAAGTAGCGAATTCTCTTTTTGCTCGCGAGAATGGCGAGCCTAGCCCGATGGAGCAAGTCTTCTCGGCAGTACTTGCGGCTCCAATTCGCATAACGGGATTTGAACTCACCTGGGCGAGTTACAAAGGTCTTTGGGTCACAGGCATTACCATCTCATTTTCTTCCATGTTGGTTGCTAAAGGCTTCGCCGTAGGTTTCCCTCCCGATTCAAAATCACGAGATGCAATGGCGGCGTTCTTAGGGCGGGTATTACGAAGGAATTGGGTTTACGCAATGTCTATTATTCCGTAAGTCAGTTGCATTGGGAATATTTTTGAACCACTGGAGAGAATTATGGGCAAGGTAACCGATGGTGGACTAACAACTGCCGCGCAGCGATTCAATCAAGACAACAAATGGATGTAGTAAGGATAACAGCCGACGATCCGGACCGCGTACAAAAGGCGGTTCATATCAGCAGGAAAACCCTTCGTGAACTATCCGATGTGGTATTGCTGATGATTACGGAAAGTAGTGTTCACATCCAACGCTCAGTGCAAGCGGCCTATGATGAGTTACAGAGTGAAGGCGATGAGCACATTACTAAGGCTGTATCTGCAGCAGCAGAAGTTTGGCTCGCTGCTCTGATTGATGGGGTTCTCCCATCGCTTCAAGCCATTCGCGCCGACTTGACTGAGGACTTCGCTGGAGAGATTTCAAGAATCACCGCTGAACTCACTACCCACGAACCAAAGAAAAGCTCAGCGGCTGGTTAGCTTTGGGCGGATGTATTGTTTGATCCGTCTCACCCCTAAGGCTGCATTCGGGTCAATAGCTAGCGTCACCCACTCGCTGCGACGCTGATCGGGATCTATGACGACCGCCACTGGATAGCCTTGAGCCGCTGGCAGTGTTAGCGTACGCTTAAAAGGAAATGAAACTAGCCATAACAATCCTGATCCTGACCCTCTACACACTGTTCGCTGGCCCCTTCGTAGCAAAGGCTCAAACGTCTTCGGGAAGCGTTCTGATACCTGGGAAGCCTGTAAGCGGTGAACGCGCCGAAGTAGTTTCAATAAATGGCATTCCCGCACTCCGATTTGTAAGCAGAGACGGGTACACTTCATTGTTGTACTTTCAGAAACACAATGGGGAGAACGCCTTTGCCGTTCCCGTGTGGCACATAGAAGGCATCAAGTATGACCGAGGGTGGCTCTATGTCGCTCGGAATCATATTGCTTACGTGCCTGACAAGGAGAAGTCGGACGGATTTGATGAGCCACGTACGGAAGTGAAGAAAGCGAAGAGTGTCAGCACAGGAATGTGGAACGTGAGAAATAGAGGCAATTACTTTGAGATAGATCTAAGAGGGGGTTCTAGAAACTTCTGGATCTATTTTGAAGGTGCCCCGCAGGTGGCTAATCGCCTAGGCTTAGGGGGCAGTTTTCAGAAGCCTATTCTGACTTTTCTGGATAAAGCTATCGCCGATTTCGACAAAGCGGCTAAGGAATTTCAGCAACTAACAACTGGTTTGGATACCGCAAGCGCGCCGCCCAACTTTGGTGTTTCAGCTGGCCCTCTAACCATAAATGAGAAGTATGATCGCTTTAGGGATAGCACGACAATTAGCACATCGACAATGGTGCTACGTAACGTGCCGGATGAGAATTACTCGCTTGGTATTGCAGTGAGTTTTAGTTATCAAGGCAGTAAGCCAATGCGACCTGAGTCAATAACTCTGAGGTTCCATCTGAATTCGTTGCGCCAAATGTTCCTAAACGAGGAAGATCGCGAGGTCACTCTATTGATTGATGGCAAGAGGTTGAAAGCCGGCATTTTACGGCTTGATAGCGAGGATACGGCCTCAACGAATGCGCCGTCGCCGAATCTCAAGAATACCGTTTACAAGACGACTTGGAGCTTGGCGATTCCAGCGGAGGCCGCCGAAGAGATAATAAAGGCTGAAAAGGTTGAGATGCAGATTGGCAATATCGAGGCTAGTTTGACTCGACAACAGCAAGACGCGCTCAACCAGCTCATGAGTCGTAGCAAGGGACAATGAAAGCCCCCACCTTTAGTTTTGTGCAATTGAAAGATATGGGAAGGAAAGTCTTTTTTTGTCCCTCCCTAGTTTTGTAGACTTTCATTACAGCAAAAACGTAAACGCTCGCCGGATGCGCAAGGGCAGTAATCGTTAGGCCCGATATGATGCTTTTTGCAGTACTCCTGAAATGTTTTCGAACTCTTCCTTTTCCATAGACTCAGAGCTTTCATTGAGAGAGTGTTGTTCCAAAGAGCAGGCGTTAGATTGGAAATGACGCCCTGATGGATAAGAAGACCTGCCATCTTATCTCTTGCCGCCTGCAAGGTTCTGGTTGGTATAACGGCGCGTAGGCCAGCATTGATAGATGCAACGAAATCAGCTCCTTCATTAATACTCAACTGATCTAGAATCTCGCGCCGAAGCTGAACTCCTTCTGCGCTAGCTCTAAACCTCAAAATCGAATCGAGAACCCTTTGGTCGTCCAGAGAGTATTCACTGAGGTCCGTATTGAACCTATGAGCTAAAACATAGCTGGCCATCCCATCCGCCCATTCAGCACCAATAGCAGCAGCAAAAGACGGAGCAGCGAGTTCAGCGAACCCTTGATCCAGCTTGGTTGAAGCAATCCCCAAAGATTGGCAGGTTGCTCCAAGCTTAACGACATATGCTAGCCTCAAGATTGGGAAGGCCATCCACTGCGGTAATCGCTTTACCAAAGTTCCTCCGCTCATTCCTAGGAGATTTCGAATTGAAGGGCGCATCAGTAACCCTTGGGCTAACTTCGGAATGCTCAATTCCAACTCGCGAGGAATGCTGTCGCTCCTTCGCTCGATGTATTCGAATACTTGCTCTGCTTCGGATTCCTTACCGATAACTGGCTTCAAAGATTTGCGAATACTTGTGCGCATCGTTTCCAATGGTGTTTCATCCTGAAGAACTACCGTGTGTAGTTCACCGCCATTCTCTAAATCCTCAGGAGGGAACAGGACAACCGTTTGAATGGGCCATTCTATAAATCTTAAACAGTCCTCCTTCAGCAAGGTTTCAAAGGCGAAATTGCCGACCAGTCTCAGCAAGTTGCCTATCGATGTCAGGTGAATATAGACCGTATCAAAGCAGATTAAACCCACAAGAAGATCGTGTGTTGAGTTCCTTGGACTGCTTAACAATTCGTCATCGGTCAATCCCACTCCATGCAGCACTCTCGCACCATCAGAGATCATGTACTCCCATCCAGCATATGAGGTTTTGCCTGGAGGAAAAATATCTGAAATCAAATGCGCGCTTTTCAGATTCGCTTGTCCCGATGGAAGGCTCTTAATTTCATCGGAAGTCTTCATCTCGGTAGCAAGCTCTTCAATGACTTGAATGGACGAGCGATGGTCTTTATGTGGGACAGGGAGATACCGTATCGGCGAAATAAACGCAGGTAAATTTTGGCTGTCGTTAACGACCGCGTAGTGGTGTTGGTAGTCGAACAGCCCTTTGAGCTGCTTACTATTCTCCAGCAGCTTCAGGACATACTCATCGCGTAAGCCATAGCCTATGAAAAGCACGGTGGTTTCGACGAATATGTGCTGGATGAGATTCAAATAGTTCGTATCAAGCATCAAGTCGTCATAATCGGAGGAGGTGAACACCATCGATTCTGCTTGACTAGTTGATCCATGAATCTTTCCAATAAAACCATTGCCGTCTCTGAGAAGGTCTAGGCACCTTGCTAAGTCCGAACGTTGAATCGTCAGCATGCCGTCCAAACTGGTTTCCAACAATTCATCTACGTTTGTAGTGAGAATATTTAGAGGTTGAATAGCCCGCAGACTCTCGATGAATCGCGAATAAACGCCAGCCCTTTTTTTGGGACGAAGGAAGCTCAATAGTTCTTTGAAATATCGGCCTTCGTTTACATCGCGACAAATCTTGAAAAAGGATGGAAAGTCTTTCAGATCTATCAGTCTTATCGCCTCGCTCGTGTCATAGTTGCTCTCAAGTTTCGAGAATCGTGAATGAACCTGATTTGCCAATTGTTCCCAACTAGGGACTTGTCGCCAACGGCTGGCACCCGCTCCGATCCAGAGCAACAAACGGTTTGATTTGTTCGAGATAAACTCCCGCAGATTTCTCAGAGCATAAAATGTCTGAATATCACTATCGTCAAGCACGGGTGTTTCTCTCCGATCCTATTAGTGAGATGGCGAGCTGGTGCGATTGTATCTTTTATCATAAAGCATCCACACAATATGTGTTGGCCAAGTGCCTGAGCGAGACGGCATTTGGGATCGAAAGGTTGCCGGACTACAGAGAGGTAGAATTGAGCGTGCTTTGAATCGAATAAAGAGTTTCCCTTTTGAACAGCTTGCGCGACGTTGGCCCAATTAATAGCAAATTAGGGGGGGCGGAAGTCTCCTTTTGGATGCCTTAAGGTAATAGCTATGGCTCTACCTTGAGTCACGTCGCTATCGGCAAGATTGTCCTCAAGAACGGCGACTCATGCCTGTAAATGCACAGGATGTCTTCTATCTCATGAGCAGGCATTTTTTGTAAAATTTCCGGCAACTTGGTTAACTCTAACCACTTCCTATTCCTCGTTTCAAATCCAAATACTCTAGCCCCCCAACGTGTTCCGCTGTGAAGATAAACTCGCTCAGGTCGCAAGTCTAAGTATGCCCCAATTCTGAGTGAAGCATCGTAAACGTAAAGCTCTCCTATACCATAGATCAGTTCTAGCGTGTCTTTAATGAGCAGCCAAAGTTCGTGAAAGCAGCTGCAACTCCGCAGTTCATTCTGTCGGGCCAAAAGATGAGCTTCAGCTTTTGGAAGAGCTTCTTGACGAATTCTGTTTTGATGTACATATCGTTTGCCGTGTTTATCTCTCGCCCTAGCAGCTGTGACTATTGCTGCCTCCAGAGAGGGCTGGTCGCGAAACCAAATAAGCTCCCTTTGGCTGTTAGTTCTATGCCGTATTTGGTAATCGCGAATTATCGTTGCCCAATTCATTACTATTCTTCTTGCAGTAAGGTTCCTCACAATGAACCATTGCTGGCACCGTTACAACCGATCATGAATCGATTATCTCATCTAACCTATTCCATTGCCTTGCCCACTAGTGCCCGCCAACACTAAGCAGAAGGGGGGGGCTGATTGTAGCTATGGGTGGGTAGGGATCTAGATCCTTCAACCCGATCTAAGACTAGGTACTGAATGTTGTTAGTCGAAGCTTCTGAGTGTCTTATCAAAACATCGTCCGCAAGCAATAGGCGTCTGGCACTCAATATCACCGTCCCTTAGACCTAAAGATTCTTCCTTGTATATGTTGAGGCCCGTTGGGATAAACAGTCTGCAACTTACCCCATCAACAACGGAGGGAAGGATAGGCCCCCCAAGAGGGTTAGCCAGCAATTCCAGCAATATCATTCTTTAATTAGATCTTCTATTTTGGCTCCGTAGTGTAAATAGTGAAGGGTGTGTAGTTAGGATCAGAAAGTCTCCATAGGGTGCCAAAATAGAGAACTCGCTGGTGCTTAATACACACCCTTCACTCTCAGAGGATGCTGCCGGACCTTGCCGACTAGTTACGCCTCGTTAATTCTGAGCCCCTTATAAAAGATGCCAGAGTTGCGGCGTGCCTTCTCAAACTCCTTCTCAATAAGATAGTTGCTCCAGCGTTTTTGAGCGAAAGGCTTTTCACCTCTTGTCTCAGCCCAAGTCTTGTAGCGTTGATATCCTTCCGCTGCCGCTAGTTCCGCTTCAGAGCTGACTATTGCCTCTTCGTTGAGCCACTGACCAATAGAGTCTTGCTCGTCACGATAATGGTCTGTAGCTTCACTTACAGCTTTCGGCATAGTCAGGCCCTCGCTGTTGTAAAGCCTCAATCCCTCCAAAGCCCAATTCAAAATGCCAGAGGACTCAGCGAGCAGTTTCTGTTTCAGATGTCTGTCTTCTCTGCCTTCAAAAGACTGGTGAAAGGGAATCAGATGTATTCGCCTCAAGATGCCCCTATCCCCACCTCTGATAATTGGCCTATGATTCACTGCCATCCAAATCTTGAATGTCGGGCGGTAAGTGAAATATTCGCCATAGAGAAAACGACAGCTAATGGGATCTCCGCCGGTAACTGCCTTAACCTTCGCTTCAGCCAACCGCCGGTCTTCGTCGGCTTCGATAATCGTGATCAGCCGTTTGCCTTTCAATGCAGCTAAGTCATTACTTGACTCGCTGCGCCTGGCAGCGTCGAAACTCTCAAAGCTGGCAGCGCCGGCATAGTCGCCCATCATCTGAGAAATGACATCTAGAAAGACTGACTTTCCATTTGCGCCAACGCCATGGCACAGGAAGAAGGCTTGTTCTTTTGTTTCTCCAGTCAGGCAGTACCCAACAGCGCGTTGGATATAAGAAATCAGCTCTTCGTCTTTGCTGAAAACATCTTTGAGAAATTGTCGCCATAGGGGCGCGTCGGCTTGACCGTCGTAGCTAGCTCCCAATTGGAGTGTAATATTGTCTGCTGGATTCGAGTTGCGAAACTTTGCAGTGCCTAGTTCAAGAGTACCGTTAAGAGTTGCCGCAAGAAGCGGATTCTGATCGAAGTCATCAATCGTTGTTGCAAAGGGTGAAAGAACCTGAGCCATGCGTAGAGTATCGAGAGTTTTCCTCATGCTCTCGCTAGTTAATCCCCAACTCAAAAGTCGCTTTCTCGTATCCAGATCCGCATTTGACTCAGCCAGTGTTCCAGCAGCAAGTTGCCTCGCACGAGCAACTCTGACCGCCGCAACCTCCGCTTGCCCTTTCCGGTCAATAGTCCAACGCTGCTCGTCCCATACGAGCCACGCCTTGCTGGTGCGGCAGTATCTAAACTTTTCGCCGAAGAGTTCACGCATGCACTCCGCATTGCCGGCATCAGTTAGGTGGGCTTCGGTGAGGACGGAGGGAAGTTCGCGCTGAAGGCCTGCACCCAAAACAAGAGCTTCACTCGTGTTGAAGAGGTCCACTCGCTGCAGTGCGGTTACTGGCTTTACCAGACCTACTTCACCATACCCATCCAGCGCGAGAGCTTTGGCTGCTGCACTAAAGTTGCCGTCGTGATTCAGAAACGTATAAGCGGCAAATTTCGAGTAAGCCTTGTTTGCTTTGAACGGTTCCGCATTCGTGCTGAATACATAAAGCAGATCGCAACCCTTGAAGTTCGTCGTCGCACTGGCTCCTTCGCCGTTCTTGTCAGGTCTTTGCCAGTACTCTTTCTCTCCCTTTTGTCCCACACACTCCCAACCATGGGGCACAAGAATATCCTCCCACAACTCATAGTCATTGAAATCATCACCTGCGCGTTTTGGAGCATTGGCAAAAGATCTTTCAAAGACTTTGTTACCTGTAATGACGTCTTCCGCTCCGACGTATTCATTGAACGAGCGTGCCATATCCAGCAGTAAGGCCCGCTGCGCTACTGTTATATTTGGAATTGACCGAAAGTTGCTTTGAACGAATCGATAACACTTCCCGCTCGTCTGACAGGCAGCGGGTGACGGTGGAGCAATTACGTATCCTCCTTCACCTCTAGTTTCTATGAGAGTCTTTACACCCCCTCCGTCTTTCTGTCGTTGAGCCAATTTTTGATTGCCCTCGATGGCCTCACATCTGAAGTACAGGTGATAGCCACCGGAGGGCGTTTGCACTAATGGCAAATCGCCTAAAAGTTCTGGACAGCGCTCATCGACTTTCTCGCACCAGGGCTTGAACAGCGCTGGTTCATCGAAATCAAGAACTTCGAGCCCACCGGAGATTTTGCCCGTAACGACCGCCAACCCGTTTTCAGAATCAAACCACTGGCTAATCTCGTCCTCCGAAGCCAAGGTCTCCTGAAACTTTTTCCAACTAACAGCCGCTGCTTTACTGCCATCTGGCCTGACAGGAATTATCGACAGGCCATTCGCCAAGCTGGTCCTTGCAGCGAGTAAAGTCTCACCGGTGCTGTGCGTATTTGTTTCCACTTCTTCCATTTTCTAAAAAGTTCCTCAATCACTTTCCTTCTACTTTGTTAAATGCGCGCAGACTCGCATCGTTATGACTTGCTCTGACCGGCACCCTCTGCAAAGTGCGCTGTATAGATCAGAGCGAATAAGGGCACACTTCGGCCCAAAGCTTGCGCATGTGCGCAGCATCAGTTTTAGAAAACTTAGAAGGGGTTGCTTACTACCGACGTACTCGGACTATCAGCTGAGGACTTCACTGTGACGGTTAGCATTCCGCCGACTTCCTTTATGGAAGCAATGGAGGCGCAATGTACAAGACGGCGTTGTTCGATGCAAGCGGTATTTTGGCGGAAGAGGGGAGATATAGGTGAACTCTCAGAAGGATCTCACCTTCTCTATTTTAAGCAACTTCATGATTTATCGGGTTTCAACTTCCCTAGTGGTGGCAGGCAGAAAAAACTTCACTTAGGCATCATCATCATGATTGGAAAATCGAATTTAGTCCCTCACGTGCCATTCCCGAGCTGGCTCAGCGCCCTCTGTTCAATCTCCTCCGCCGCATCAAAGTAGTCCCACAGCATCTGACTAAGCCTTCGCAGATGGTCACTGTCGTACCTATCGCCCGTTTGGTCCAAACAATGCATCAGCATATGCCTGAAATCATTGCGCTGCATCGTAATCACAACCTGCTCCCGTTCAAGTTTCAGCAACATAATACTTTCTCCCGATCGATTGACTAAATCCGGTGTGATGAATCAGAAGAGTCTAAGCTGTCGTCTAAAAGCTACTTAACTGCTACGTTGATCAGGAGACTTTCATACTAGTCTAGCTTCCACAAACTCTATTTGGTCACTCAGTAACCGCAATCCTTCAAAGGGGAAAAAGTTTATGGCGTTGCCGATCATGTTAGTGTTCAGCACTCGATTCCGCCAAGTGACCTCCGTTATGCCTCTTTCACCCAAGTCTCTAGGCCACTGCCTCAGTACTCCGCCTTGTTTGTGGGATACGATGTTTCTAAGGATTCTCGCAAACTGGAACCATGGTTCTCTTCTGTATGTTGCGAATTGACCGGTTTCTTCACAGTACAGAATAATTAGCTCGTGGGTCTCCCGCACTAACGCCCGCAACAATGAGTTCTCATAATTACGAATAAACCGTTCGCGTCTATCAGGTTCTGTGACGCGCCTTGAAATAGGACCTAATTCAATTCTGATGTCTTCTTCTTCGGGTCCTCTAAATAGTGCGGCGTGATCTTCGACATGCCGCCAAGTCTCTTGCGTGACTAAACGAGAGCACATCAGACCGTAAAGAAAATTATTAAGGATGTTATTAAGACCATTCAGTAATTCTTCTTTGGTCAAATTACACCTCCATCACCCCAATATCCGCAATTGAGCGGGTATTAGTACCTCACAAATAAACAAGAGCGGCAAGCGCTCCGGCGGGTTCACCACGGTCCCAAACAGGCGCACGTATGAGTTCTTTTTCGGATTTCAAGGCACTTACTGTGGTCGTCTACTGGGCCGCAGCAAGAAATCTTGTGTCGCCATCGCCCACCGCATAAAAGCCATCAAGAGCATTAGCAACCTGTTGAACAGAAGCCTTGTCGCGATTCACATACCTCAACGTAGTCTGTAATTGCGTGTGGCCCAACTGTGCACCAATCTTTGCCAGTGAGAATCCTAAATCGTCGAGGCGGGTGGCATGTGTGTGGCGTAGATCATGAAACCTAAAATCGCTAATCGTTGCACTTTTGCACACGCCCTTAAAAGCTGTTTTGAACGTGTCAGTGATGCCAAATACTAGCGCCTCCGAATCTCTGCGGGAGACTAGCCAAAGCTGCTCCAACTCCTGGTAGAGCCTTATCGTCATCGAAACGGTTCGTTGCCTCATTGTCTTAGTGTTGAAGGCTTGAATGGTGATCAACTGCCGTTCAAAATCAACATCGCGCCACCGCAATTTCAGAATCTCCCCCCTTCTCATGCCGGTATCTAGCGCACATATGATGATAGGCATGAGGTGGACGCGCCTTCCTATACAGTGGCCGAGGAGCATTGACTCCTCCTCTCTACTGAGGACACGTTCACGCTTCTTCTCATCGGAGATGTTTATGAGCGAATCACCACTAGAGAAAGGGTTGCGCAGAGTCCATCCCTCGCGTTCGGCGATGTTCAGCAACCTACGCAAGTACGATAGCTCACGATTAACGGTCGCAAGCGAACGCTGTTTGTTATGTGAGGTAGGAGTTTCAAATCGAAAGCGGCGGAAAGTCAGGAGGTCGCTATATGTAATAGACTGCAAGCGCCTTTTACCAAAGTGATTTCTGATGACCGAAATATATTCGGCAACGACTTTTTCCGATCTAAGGCCGGCAACCTTTCTCTCATTAACATATTCAGCGGGTCGCAAATAATGTTTGCAGTAGAAGTTGCAAAGATCATTTATCGTCAAGCGACTTGCTTCAATAGCCTGGGCACCACCCTTGCTCAATTCACTGCGCAGTTCTCTCAGAATGGCTTTGGCATTTGCCGGATTCTTAGCCCTCCGCTTTAGGTTTCTTCTTTTGCCATTCTCATCTGTGAAGGTGATTCGAGCGTATAGTCGGCCTTCTTCCCTATAGGTGTAACCAGTTATTTCTTTCATCGTGTGACCCTTCTTTGCGAAGGACACACTCAAGGACACATTGACTGAAAAGTCTGGCTGAAACCAAAGGCGGCTTTTGGAGCCGTTTACTTTTTCAGCTAGAATCCCCTAGTAATTCCAACGACTCAGGTCATGCCCCTGTAGCTCAACGGTTAGAGCAGCAGACTCATAATCTGTTGGTTCGGGGTTCGAATCCCTGCGGGGGCACCAATAGAATCAAGACGTAGAGGCCGTCGCCAGATGGCCTCTTTTTCATCTTGCGTCCCTATAGTGTGCCACCGATTAGTAAAGGCCACTTCGATTTCCATGAGTTAGTTCTAGATCTACAGATTCCCAAGACTCTCAGTCCTCTCCCACGAGTCAGGGAAACCAAAGTCTAAAGTGTGGCTTGCTTCCGGCGGACGACAAAACCGCATGCGTGTAACGAATGACGCGCGGACTAAGCGCGTTGCATTCCCGTATAAACGCTCTGGATATCTACAGCACGCAGATCGGATAGCTTAACTTACCAAGCGGTTCGCGGACATAGCGTCTTAGCAAAGCAGTGTATTCAGTAAGGGTTCGCTCGCTCAAACGCGGCAAAGGCGGGAAGGTCGTCGCTCACAACGTGTGAACCGATGAAAAAGTTATAGACAATATTCTTTCCCTCACTCTTCCCGCATGAGTTTGGATGGATCGACGGCAAGCGCTCGCAAGGCTGGAATGGCGGACGCCGCAAGACCCAGGAGCGCCATCGTTAGCACCGCGCCCCCCACGACGACGGGATCGCGCGGATTCGCCTGATAGACAATCTGGCCGAGTAGCCGGCTGGCGAAGACGCTGAGCAACAGGCCCGCGAACGAGCCAATCCCCAGCAGCACGATAGGGCGCCCGACCGCGGCGCTCATGACGTGCTTCTTTCGCGCGCCCAAGGCCATGCGGATGCCGAGCTCCTTCATCCGGCGGCTCACGTTGTAGGCGGCCATGCCGAAGATGCCGGTCACGGCCAGCATAGCCGCCAGCAGGCCCATTACTCCGAGTCCGCCGGCAGCCGCGCGAGACGGGAACAGCGCACCGGCCATCGCATCGGGCCAGCTCTGGACCGTGATTGACGCCTCGGGCACGACGCCACTCAGGACGCGTTGGAGCGCTGCCGCCATCTCGTTCTGCGCTCGGTGCGACCGCACGACGAAAGTCATGTGCGCCTGCTCGTTTTGCGAAAACGGCAGATAGACAACCGGCAGCGACGACTCGGCGATCTCGTTATACTTTGAGTCCTCGACGACTCCCACCACTTCCCGCTGGTGGTCCAACACAATGAAGCGTTGCCCAATCGCCGACGTCTCGCCCCACATCTTTCGCGCGAAGGTTGCGTTTACGACTGCCACATACGGCGTCTGGGCGGTGTCATGCCATGAGAAATCTCGCCCACTCAGCAGCCGGGTGCCGGCAGCCTCGAAGTATGCGGGCGAAATCGTTAGCCCGTACGGCTCCAGCACGGAGTTATTCAGGGTGAGCTCTGTCGTCCCCGCAGGGAAAATCGGTATACCGCGTAGCCCGCCGGTAAAGGGCACTTTGCTCACGGTGCCCGCCGCCGTCACGCCAGGGATGCTCCGCACCGCCTCAAGGATCGCCTTCTTCTTCTCAAGCGCTACATCCTCGTCCTCGCTCAGGTCCAACTCGACCAGCATCGCGCCCTGTGGCTGGAACCCTAAGGGAGCGTTCAGCATGCGCTCCATCCCCCGCAACGCGACGAATGAGGAGGTCACCAGGAGGGTGCAGATTGCGATTTGTGCGCCTAATAACAGATCCCGCAAGGACAGCCGACGTCGCGGCGTTGAATCCACCGGTCCGCTCTTCATCGCCTGCAACGGACTGCTCTGCCACACCTGCCGCGCCGGAATCATCCCAAACAGCAGCCCGCTTACGAGCGTCAAGATCAAAGCCGCCAGGTAGACACTTGTATCGACGCTGACTGCCACTTGGCCATAGGGCGGCGACTGCCATCGGTCCAGCGCACTCAGCAGCCCCGTCGCGGCCAGCAGCCCCGCGGCTCCGCCTAGGATCGACACGACGATCGCCTCGGTCATCAATTGCCGCACCAGCCGCCACCGGCTCGCTCCAAGGGCTACGCGGAGCGCCAGTTCCCGATTGCGATCGGCTGCGCGCGCCGCAAATAGGCTGGCCAGATTGGCGCACGCTGCCACTAGCACGAGCAAAGCCAGCCCGGTTACGCCATAAAGAAATCCGCGGATGACGTCACGGGCGTCCCCTTGTAGTCCTGGACGGACGAGCCGCAGCGGCACGCCGCTATCTGTCGTCGGATACTCCTTCGCCAACTGCGCCGCAATGACACTCAGATCTTCCGCAGCCTGCCCTGGAGTCACGCCCGGTTTCAGTCGACCAAGCACCGTCAAAGGTCTGCCCTTACGATCCTGCAGGTAATTCGCGTCGAAGTGATTCACGACGGGTATCCAGTAAGCTGGCCACTGAAATTGCTCCGTGCCGTGGAACCGCGCCGGGGCCACCCCTATCACTGTGAAAGGATCTTTGCCGAGCCGCACGGTGGTCCCAACGACGTTGGTATCGGCGTTAAATGCGGTACGCCAAAGACTATCGCTCAGCACGATATAGGGCGCTGAGTTCGGGCCGCGATCGTCCGCCGACTGGATCAGTCGACCTAGCTGCGGCTGCACACCCAGGAAGTCGAAATAGTTGGCAGTGACTGCACAGCCGGAGACACTTTTCAGCGCGCTGCCCCAGCGCAGGGTCCCCGCCGAATATCCGTAAAAGCCGGCCAAACCGCTGAACGTGGTGTTTCGCTGCCGGTAGTCTTCGAATGCCGGATAGGATGTAGTAAGCGCCTTGCCACTTGTCCATGGCTTAAGGCGAATCTGATAGAGATTGTGCGGATCGTTCACATCGAGGGGGCGTAGCAGGACCGCATTTACTACTCCAAAGACGACGACGTTTGCCCCAATGCCCAGCATCAGAGTGAGCGAAGCCACGAGCGTGAACGTGGGAGACTTCCACAGCACACGAAACGCATATCGAATATCCTGCAGCAGGTTGTTCATAGATGGTAAGAGGTGTTTGGGCCTAAACAGAATAAGATCATCGACCGCCGCCGAAAGCGAGCTTTGTCTTTACGTCATAATCCATCCCTCAGTCTTTCTCCACAGCGGTGGCCGTACGCTCCATCGCCTGGCTAGGCCACATGTTTGTTCTCAAACTCCCTCATTTTGGAATCCCGGTAATCGGTTCCACGTCATCGTGGTCATCAAAAACGCGCGGCTTCGATTAATTCCCCTTAGCAGAGGCCCGGCTCATTGAGAAACTTAACAGAAGCATTCGTTGTCATAAGAAGCGACAGCAGGTGTCAACTCATACGTTGCTCGACATTTCAGCGTTCACTACTAGCGAGGCGCGGTTTCAAGCCTCAGCTGCCAAGCGTTCTTCGAAGGAATTGTACAATCCTCTCGATCGCCAGCGCACTTTAGTTTCGTGCAGAAACACTTTTTTCTGACCTGCTTCATGCCCCGAGATGGCTCACAACGTTAAGAACCAACTCCAGGGTCTTGACATTACGGACGCAGCCACGTCTGTACTGTGCTCCAAGCATCATGACCTCTGATGGCGTGATTATGGCGCGATGGCGTGCTGAGACGAAGCGAGATGTAACTGACTTTGACGGCCGCGGATTCGGTAAATATTGCCACATCTCACTTCGTCTCGCCTTGTTGCTGCCCCTCAAACCGTCTCATAATCTGTTGGTTCGGGGTTCGAATCCCTGCGGGGGCACCAACTGAATGCGGATTGCGGACTTTGGATTGCGGATTTGCAGTGGCGGAACCGGAGCGCGGCCCAATACTCGCAACGTGAGGTAACTGAAGCTTTGGCGTGTTGACCTCCCCGGCCTTATTGGGCGCCCGCCGCCCTCTTCAAATTCCGCCTTCTTTAATCGAGCGAGGGCGGTTCGGGGTGGCGAAGTTTTTCGGCCTTCTCAAGGAACTCCTTCGCATCCCTCGCTGTGTTGACCACCATCCTACTCAATGCCGGATCGTGCACGTAGAACTTACTGATCGCTTCGATAATGGATTTTTGCAGATCGTTTAGCGGCTCATTGAGAGGATCGGCTTGGCGCATGAGTGATTCCACCAGTGTCGAGGATGGGCCGGGATAGACTTTCCAGTGGGGCCAGGTGTCGAGGGCTCGTGGCGTGGAAGTGAACACTTCGGTGAAAGGCGGCGCGCTGTCTTGGCGCGGCCCCAGAGACGTCAGCCCCCACTTCTGTTGCATTGTCTGCAAGAAAGAGCAGTGATGCATCGGCGTGTTCACGATCGTGTTCGCGGCGATGTTCGCTGACACCATCACCATCGGCACGCGCACGCCGAGCCGTTTGAAATCGAAGCCCTCCTGTCCGGCTCCGGTGTTGAAGTCCGCTGGGTCAGGCGAGTTGACCGGTGGCGGAGGAACATGATCGTAGCCGCCGCCGTGTTCGTCGAAAGTAATGATCAGCAGAGTATTCTGCCAGTTGTTACCCGCAGCGGATTGGGAGTTGCGAATTGCCTGGTAGACCTTCCAAATGATCCGGTCGCCAAGCAGCACACTGCCGGGTCCACCATCCGAGTAAAGCGTTGACTCGAACGAAGACGGATGCATGTCATCGTGCCACATGACGTCTTCGAAGAAGTTGATGAAGTGCGGTTCGATGAATGAGTACTTCGGCAGCCTGCCCTTCGCACAGTCATGGAAGAAGTTCGTGAAGAAGGGACGTCCGCCCTCGAAGTAGCGGAAGTACTTCTTGCCGGTTTTGTGTTTCAAATCTCCCCAATGAATTAGTTTGGTAAACGGTACGGCCAGGTCCTCGTAAACGTGCCAGCTACCGGCCCCGAATTTCGTCTCCAGCAAATTGAAAAGCGTTGGCCCCTTGCTCCATTCCGCCCAACTGTCGAGGTCCCATGTTTCATCGCCGCGTAGCGGTGGGTTGTTAACCCAGCCCCAGGACGTGGCGGCGTGCCAGAACGCGCGGTTGCACCAGGTTTGGCTGGGCACGGCGCAGAACCAATGATCAAAAACTGCGAACTGCTGGGCCAGGCCACTCAGCACCGGAAGAGAAGCCGGGGTGAAACATTGCATGATCGCCGAGCTCTGACTCGCGGGTGAGCCGGGCCAGTTTGGCAGCGCCGTCAAGGTATTGAAATAGTCCTTAACGAAGCCTTGCATCGTCTCAGTGCCGGAAGGTGGAACACCGAAGAGTTGCGCCGTGATGTGATCGAATTCCTCGCCCGGATCGGGATAAGGTTGATGGAAGTCAGTTTGCGTGGAGACGGGAACCGGATCGCCGCTCTCATCGGGGTTCGTCAGGTTGTTGCCCACGACCCCGGAAAACTGTTTCCCGGGTGGAACGCCGTTTTGGTAAAGATAGCCGAGCAGGTTGTCGAAGGATCGGTTCTCGAGCATGAGCAAAACCACGTGCTCAAAAGTTTCCAAAAGGGACTGTTGGTTTTCCATGTCTCTCCTTTGCGGCGAACATGCTTGCCCGTCGCAGTTGACGCGAGAAATACGGCTCGGCTTGTAGGATCCCCGCGAAGATCAGCCACTTGGCCGACTAGTTGCCGGGGGCAATGACGCCTTTGCTTCGCAACTCATCGACCAGGCGTTGGGCATACCAAACATGACCTTCGAAGTTTGGATGAACAGTTCCTTTTTGGTCGCCCTGGACAATGAAGGAATCGTTGAAGGTGCGGGCCCAGCGTTGATTTCCCGCACAGAAGCCGTGGGCGATGTGGTCCGGTGATTCACCACCAAATCTTGTGAAAATGCCGTCCACATAATTCCAACCATTAATGGTGGCTGCGGTTTTTACTGCCGCATTCAATGGTTTTATGACTTGCATCAGCGCCCAGGTGGATTCCGCTTCGCTGATTCCATGAAGCAGATCGGGAACGCCCGGCGAGTGATCGCAAAAATCCCTTGTCTCGTCGCGCACGAGATCGGGGTACTCAGTAATAAATACATTTGCTATGGCCGTTTGATTAGTTGGACGGTTCAGGCGTTCGGCGATAGCGGCAAATCGGACGGGAAGCGAGGCCAGCCCGTCGTTAGCCAACCTGTTTGTGCCAGTGTCGGTCTCTGCATGCCGTAACTGAATTGCCTTTAACACCAGGGTCGCGAAGTTGGCGTCGTTACCGCCAATGGAAACAAGTAGAGCATCAATTGGCCGGCGCGCCGCTGCTTCAAACATCTTATCCAACTGTGGCCGCAATAGCCGTGATCCTTTTTGCTGCCCGCTCGTCAGGCCGGCGCTCAATTCCGCGCCGGAACAAGCGAATGAAATAAAGGTGACCGAGGTGTGGGGGTCGGCCTTCTCGATGTTCATTGCCGCCTGGGCCGGACCGGCGAAAGCGGAGCGATGACAGCGTTCGTCGATCCACTTCGCCTTGCGCAAGCCGTGGCGCGGTTTGTCGGGGTTTCCTTCGCCGGACGCGAAAGAATCGCCAAGGGACACGATGAAGAGATCCTTTAAAGTTACGCTCGCTTCGGCAGTGTTTGGCGGACCGCCCGGACTCGTGGCGGTAAGTTTGACCACGTATGTCTTCAGCGTCGGAAAGACATGAGAGAAACGGCATCTCGTTTCAGGTATTAGCTGCCCGTCAACCTCCCAACTCAGAGAGCTTTGCGGTTGCACCGAGGTACAACTATCGAAATCGACAGTCCACGAAGCGGGGTTTATGTAGCCCGGCTCGTAGATCTGAGTGTTGGTGTTCCAGTGATATTCGACGAGATCGTCAGCGTCTTTGTCTCCAAACCGTTCGCGCATGCTCCATTGAAAACCGAGCAATGGTGGGCTGGAGACAGTTGCCGCTTCTGACCGTGCGTTCGGCGTGAAAAGAAATGGCGCCGGTCCGTAAGTAAGCACAAAAGTTATCGCCAGGAAGGACGCTGCGATCAGGGAAGATGAGGATTTGGACAAGATGTTCTCCGGTCAGGACTACGTCGAACTGCTAGAGCCTTCGTTTTGTCAGGAGGTTTAAGGATGGAACCTTGCGCGCATTCTGCCCCTGATGATTAACGTATGGTTCGGCGTTTGAGTAGGCCGTGCTTAACGCGAGATTTTGTGAGTCGCGATAAACGTGAAGCCTCGAGATAGTTGAGCAGTCGCAATCTAGCCCACGGTGGACGCTCTGTCAATTAAAAGAATCTCGGCGTGTGCTAATCGTTCTTTCAGTTCGTGAGCTTCGGAGACGTGAGCTACTTTGTGAAAGAAACAATCGACCTGAACGGCGCAAAAAACTGACGCGCGACCATCTAAGGCCGCGCGTCATTGAAATAGTTCGGCATGACTCGTTCCCCCGAACGAGAGGGGAAAGAAAGGGACTATCGCCGGCCTTTGATCCCGTTGTCCCTCCAGCAATCCAGAAAATTGAAGTCATCGAGGCCGGTGCCGAATGGGAACACGATGTTCGACGGCGCCGGAGGTGCGAACTTCGGATCGAGGGCTTTGGCGATTTGATCGCGAGCGTCAGCGAGATGCGCGCGAGTGATCCTGTCGGTCGCCCGGGCGGAAGCTGCCCCCAGCGACGCGCTGAGATCGCGTAGCTCGGCCCGAATCAATCCGCGGTAATCGTCGGTCACCGGCGCGCGGCCGTTGAGTTTTTCCGACAGTAGATCGATATAGGCGCGCTGCAGATTGCGCCGGTACGGATCGATATGCACCGGCCCCGCCGCGAGTTCGCGCCAGATGCCGTTGCGCACGTCGGTCAGCATCTCAGCCGGACGATACGTCGACGGACCATCGATCGCTTCCTGTTCCACCATCCGCGCAACGCGTGAATTGCTGAGGAGCGAATTCAAGATCCGCAGTTGAGCCGACTTGATTCGATCCAGCGCGCCGGTTGGTTCGATGCGGCGCAGTATCTCCGGCCGAATTGCCCAGGTGGGACTGGCAAAAGCGTTATCGTTCAGAAAGCGGACCGCGGCCGCCTGACGCTCGCGCGGGACTACGGTGAATCGCACGCCGGCCTGACCGGCATGTCGCTGTTGCGAGTTGTACCCGCCCACGATGCCGGTGACGTGATTCAACTCCGTGGCCCACTGGCCCAGCATGCGGCCGTAAAGCTCTTCGAGATCGTCGTAGGGATCGCCCGGATGCGACGTAGCCGTCAACAACATATCGGCGACCCGGTGCAGGTTCTTTATTCCCAGCGCGGTCGAGGCCACCGCGTCGGCGTCACCCACGGCTTCCGTGTTCTCTCCCGGATCGGAACCGCGGGAGTCCGCGGTGGAGAAGCGCAACCACGGTTTGGCGTCCTGTTCCCGGGCCCAGGAATCAAGCGTCGGTTTTTCTTCGTCGGGCGTGCGAGCGCCGGGAATCGGTTTGTAACCCCACATCGTGGCCCACTTGTCGTACGGCCCGACACCCGGAATCAGCAGATCAACCGGGATGTTGTCTTCCGGTTGGACCACGTAATTGAAACGCGAGTAATCCATGATCGTCGGCGTATGGCCCATGGTCCGCAACCACTCCCGGTCACGAATTTTTTCGAAGGGATAATTGGCGCTGGCCTTCATGTTGTGCTGGAAACCCAGAGTGTGCCCGACTTCATGGGCGACCACGAATTCATTCAAGCGGCCCATCAAATCATCCGGCAGCGGAAGCGTTCTGGCGCGGGGATCTAGTGGGCCTACCTGGAGGAAGTACCAATCGCGCTGCAGGTTCATGACGTTGTGGTAGTACTGAATGTCAGATTCCAGAATCTCGCCGGTGCGAGGATCAGAAACGTGCGGGCCGGAGGCGTTCTCAATCGTCGAGGGCAGCCAGCGGATGCAGGAATACCTGGCATCCTCGCAATCCCAATCCGGATCTTCTGCTTTACTCGGCGGATCCTTGGCGATGATCGCATTCTTGAAGCCGGCGGCTTCGAAAGCCGGTTGCCAATCTTCAATACCTTTCTTGATCCACTTGACCCACTTCGCCGGCGTCGCCGGATCAACGTAGTAAACGATTGGTTTGATGGGCTCGGAAAGCTCGGCGGTCGGATCCTTCTTCTCCAGCCGCCAGCGCGTGATGTAGGTGCGTTTCGGCGCGCGCTGTTCGTCAACGCCGTAATCCATTTGCTGGATGGTGAAGTAGCCAACGCGTTCGTCGAACAGGCGTGGCATCATCGGCTTGTCAGGAAGCTTGACCATGCTGTAGCGCATCACCACCGTGGCGTTCGTTCCAGCGCGCATGCCCTGAGCAAACGGATTTGGCGCGGGTTGCGGCCCGCCGCCGCCGCCGGGCGTCATGTCCGGTGGCGAGGTATATGTTTGCGAGACTTCGGCTTCGATATTTGTGGGAAAGGATTTGACCTTCTCAATGAAAGAACGATTGGCATCGAAGCCTCGCGCGCGAAGTCGCGTGCGGGCGCTGAACTCAGTTACTTCCGTGGTAAAGAGTTTGCCCACATCGATAACGCACGAATCGTCTTTCCCAAAAGCCTCGATATTAAAGACCATGATGATCGTGTCGTTATTTGACGCCTGCACCGCGCGGGAGACGGGCAACGCGGGATCGGCGACAACTTCGTAAGACACGTTGCGCAGCAGGATGCGGTTGCCTTTGCGTTCCCATTTCACCACGCGATTGCCGGCCGCCTGACCGCCATAACCTGCGCCCAAAGTCGTTTTGGCAATCTGGCTTACCCAAAGAAACTCTTTCCCCAACTCCTTCTTCGGAATCTCGTAGTAAGTCTTCTCCTTCACCGTGTGCACGGTGAAAACGCCAACGTCGGACTTGGCGTCCTTGGTGATCACCTTGTCATAAGGCTTCGGTTCAGCGGGCACATCGGGCCGACGCGGAAAGTCCTGGCCGGGGCCCGTGGTCGTCGTGGTCACCACGGGATCCTGAGCGCGAGTGCGCGTCGTGAAAACGAAAAGTGATCCGACGAACAAGAGAGTTAGGGCAGAGACAAAAAAAAGTCTCGATGGCATACGCATGCATTTACTCCTGGAGGTTGGCGAAATTGTGGATTGAAAAGCTGACCCCAGCTTGTTTTCCTGACTTTGGGAGGGGAACAATAAGCTACCGGGGATGCCGTCGTCAATGAAAACTCGTGCCCGCTACCGCCGATGTGGAACTGAAAATGCCTTCAGTTCTTCAGTCATGGCAAAACGGCAGCGGAGACAGCCCTGGTGGCTGGCAGAGGGGACAGAGATCTGTCCTGCTTGCAATCAGGCGTACGCATATCAAACGGAGGTTCGTTGCTTCGATTGCGATGGACCGATGTGCCCAATCTGCGTGCAGGTGACTACCACGCTGGAGGTGTCATGTCCAACCTGCTTTGACTGTGACGATCTGGAGAGTGAGGGAGGGAAGTAATGGCAGCCCGGGCGATCTGGAAAGGCGAACTTAAGATCGGAGCGAGCAAGGTCCCGGTCAAGTTGTATTCCGGCGTCACGGATCGCGCGGTTCGCTTTCACATTCTGGACGACAAGCACCTCGCCCGCGTGAAGCAACATATGGTGAACCCGGATAACGGGGATGAAGTAGCCGCGGAAGAAATCCAAAAAGGCTATGAGATCGAGCCGGGAAAGTTTGTGCTGCTCGAAGACGAGGAGTTAGAAGCGCTACAGCCGAAGCCTTCGCGCGAAATTGATGTCGCCGAATTCGTTCCGCCAGAAGCAATCAGCCAGCAATGGTTTGAGCGCCCTTATTATCTGGCGCCGGACGGAGATGAGAAGGCGTACTTCGCCCTGGCTGAGGCTTTGCAGAACAAGGATCGGGAAGGCATTGCCCACTGGGTAATGCGGAACAAAGCCTACGCCGGCGCATTGCGCGCCGAAGGTGATTACCTGATGCTGGTCACGCTGCGCAATGCCGAGGAAGTTATTTCCGCGAGTGAGCTGCCAAAGCCAGCCGGCCGCGCGCCGACGCAAAAGGAATTAAGCATGGCCCGGCAACTAGTGGAGATGCTGGAAGACGAATTCAACCCCGCTGATTACAAGGACGAGTATCGCCAGCGGGTGATGGAATTCATCGAGCACAAAGCCAAAGGCAAGGCGCCGAGGTTACGCGCCGTGAAAGCAAAACGACAATCCACTTCGCTCGACAGTGTGCTGGCCAAGAGCCTGGCGTCACTGAGAAAGGGGAAGCGCGCTGCCTAAACGATCAGCTAAAAAGAAAAGCGATCCGGAAAGCAACGGCGAGGCTGGGCCGCGCCCGTTCTGGTCCGGCACACTTACGTTCGGGCTGGTGAGTGTTCCGGTGAATCTGTTTCCGGCAAACAAGAGCAGCCGGTCGCCATTGCGTATGCTCAGTCCGGAGGGTGAGCCTTTGGCTCGCAAATATTTTGACGAGAAGACTGAGCGCGATCTGGATGCGGATGAAATGGTGCGCGGCTATGAAATCAGCAAGGGCAAATACGTCGTCGTCAGCGACGAGGAGCTGGATCGCCTGGCGCCGGAAAAATCCCGCGACATCGGCCTGCGACGCTTTGTGCCGGCGGAATCGATCCCGCCTGTCTATTTCGATCGCGGCTATTTCCTGACGCCGGCGTCTAACTCCGAAAAGGCTTACAAACTGCTGGCCGAGGCAATGGAGAAAGGCGACCGAGCCGGCATCGCCACTTTTGTCATGCGCGGCAAGGAATACCTGGTCGCTATCTTTTCGGACCACGGCATCCTGCGCGCCGAGACGATGCGTTTCCCGGATGAGTTGCGCTCGCCCGCGGACATTGGTTTGCCGGCGAAGAAGAAAGTGCCGGCGGCCACCGTGCGAAAGTTTGAGAAGCTGATCAGCAGTAAGTCGAAGAAGAATTTGTCACCGCGGAAGCTAGAGGACGAACAGACCGAGCGCCTGTTGAAACTGGTGAAGAAGAAGAGCGCGCAGCGGAAAAATATTGTTGAGGTGGAAGCCGAGGCGGAAGAGAAATCAAACGTCGTGGACCTGATGGAAGCCCTGAAGAAGAGCCTCGCCGGAAAAGCCCATCGATAAGGCCAGACGCGGCTTGCCGCCGCACAGTGCGGAAAGGCTCAGCCTTTCCGTAAGGTTTGTTAAGAAGGCAGGAGGCTTCGCCTCCGTGAGGCATAGCCTCAGAATCATTAGGCTGTAACGGAAAGGCTGAGCCTTTCCGCACTGTGCGGCGGCAAGCCGCGTCGCCGAAGTTTGAGCGCATGCCTGTCTTGACTTATCTTAAACACTCAAAATGCTAATGCTGAAAGCATTTCCGCGCTTGTCAGCGAAGAGTTAGAAGTGACATCTGAGGAACAATCGAAAATTGTCTAATCCACACCCCATTCGCATCGGCATTATTGGCGCGGGTTTCGCTCGCTCCACTCAGATTCCGGGCTTTATGGCCTGTGAAGGCGCGCGCGTCACGGCAATTACCAGTGCGCATCGCGAACATGCCACGGAGGTCGCACGCGAGTTTGGCATCGATCATGTGGCCGCAGATTGGCGCGAACTGGTAGCTCGTGATGACGTCGATCTAGTGAGTATCGTGACGCCGGTGGTGACGCACTGCGAGATGACCCTGGCCGCGTTGGAACACGGAAAGGCCGTGCTGTGCGAAAAGCCCATGGCCATGAATGCCGCTGAAGCCCTGCAGATGACCGAACGCGCACGAGAGGCCGGTGTGCTGGCGCTCATCGATCATGAGCTACGTTTCCTGCCCGGCCGGGTGCGGATGCGCCAGATGCTGCACGAGGGAGAAATCGGCGAGGTGCGCCACGCAAAGTTGACGTTCCGCTCAGACTCGCGCGCCGATCCGTCACGGCCATGGAACTGGTGGTCCGACGGATCGCAGGGCGGCGGGGCACTGGGCGCCATCGGGTCGCATGTTATCGACGGCTTTCGCTGGATGCTGGACACGGAAGTGACTCAGGTGTTCTGTAATCTGGCCACGCATATTTCTGAGCGGGCGGAAAATGATGGAGCGAAGCCGCGTCCTGTTACCAGCGATGACGAAGCGAACCTGATTCTGAAATTCGCCGATGGCAATTTGACGAATGGGACAAGCGGAACCGCTTCCATGTCCATGGTGGAGTCAGGGCGCAGCGAACATTGTCTGGAGATTTTTGGCACCCGCGGCGCGTTGCGAGTCGAAGATGGCGGCGAAGTCTGGCATGCAGACCAAGGGGCAGGTGAATGGAAAGCGTTAGAAAATGATCTTGGAGAGCCAGCCGCTGGGATGCGCGCCGGTGGCTGGTCGCGTGGTTTTACTGCTTTCGCCTGCGAAATCGTCACGGCCATGCGCGAGGGACGCACGTCGGTCCCCGGCGCGGCCACCTTCGAAGATGGGTACCGGATACAGTTGGTTCTGGATGCTGCGCGGCGCGCGCATGAAAGTGGCTGCTGGGCGAAGATTTGAGGATTTAGCGTTTGAACAAAGAGCGGGCGAGTTCAGCCCATTTTCCATTTCTCATTGGGGCGACGGAAATGACTCGAGCTCTTTACTGGGAGCGCGGGCGTCCCGCCCGCAACTGAGCGCACAGCGCGAACGAACTCTTTCTTGAGTCTTGAATCAAGCGGCACGGGGCGGGCGGGACGCCCGCGCTCCCAGTAATAAGTGGATCGGCTCCTCAAACGCGCGCTGCCTTGGATCGCTCAGAGGCGTCAGTTTCAAACATCGTCCCAAGTTGCCGTATCAATAACAAATGAGAAATGGAAAATGATATATGGAAAATGAATTGACTCTCCTCCGCTCTCTTTCAAGACTTGCGGTGCCTTATTTCCTGGTGGCCTTTTCAGTCCCCGTGCTGCTGGTACCGTAACCGCCCCAAATGATTTACCCAGTGACTATAGTCGGGCCAGGAGCAGACTGCTCCTGCCGACTGTCCCACGAATGGTGAAAAAGAAATCCAACGATCTGCAGACTGTGAAGTCGCGAGTCGGGGTGGACACCGGCGGCACTTTCACTGATTTCGTTTTCGTAGCGGACGGAAAACTTCGTGTCTTTAAGCTCGCCTCCACGCCGCACGATCCAGCGGCAGCCATCATTGCTGGACTGAAACGCATCGAGGTCGAGACTGGAACCGAACGCAGTGCCCTGGAAGTAGTTCACGGCACGACTGTCGGCACCAACGCCCTGCTGCAAAGACGTGGAGCGCGCACTGCATTGGTCACTACGGCCGGCTTCGAAGACGTGCTGGTGATCGGACGCCAGGCCCGACCGGAGCTGTACAACCTGAACGCGGAAAAGCCGCCGCCTCTGGTCCCGGACGGATTGCGCTTCGGTGTCAACGAACGTGTGGCCGCGAACGGGGAAGTAATCGAAACGCTCGACGAAGAGAATATCGCCGCGTTGCTGGCAAAGTTACGAAAGGCGCGAGTGGAATCAGTTGCTATCTGCCTACTCTTCTCGTTCGCTTACCCCGAACATGAAAGGCGAATTGCTGCGGCGCTAACTTCGCTAAAAATTCCACTTTCAATCTCCCATCAAATCCTTCCCGAATATCGCGAGTACGAACGAACTTCGACGGTGGCGATCAATGCCTACCTGCAACCGCTGATGGGCGCCTACCTCAGCCGCCTGGACGCCCGCGTGCGACGTCTCCGCGTGATGCAATCCTCAGGGGGCAGCATCTCTGCGGCGAGGGCGGCTAGTGAGCCGGTGCGGACAATTCTGTCGGGACCGGCAGGAGGGATCGTAGGTGCGACCCGCGCCACGGCGGTATCCGGTTTTGAAAACATTGTTACCTTTGACATGGGCGGAACTTCGACGGACGTGGCGCTTTGCGGTAACGGCGGACTCAGTTTGACGAATGAAGCATTGGTCGCTGGAATGCCGGTGGCCGTTCCGATGATGGACATCCACACGGTCGGCGCCGGGGGCGGATCAATTGCGCGAGTTGACGAAGGCGGGAGCTTGCGGGTGGGGCCGGAGTCGGCAGGCGCTGACCCAGGGCCGGCGTGCTATGGCAAATCCGATTTGCCCACCGTGACGGATGCGCATGTCGTGCTTGGACATTTGCCGGACGCGGCATTGCTGAGTGGCGAATTCAAACTGGACCAGGGCCGGGCCCGCACGGCCTTGGATCGGCTGGCCGGGAAAATGAGCGTGGCCGCACAACGGCGGCTGACCGGGATGGAAGCCGCGCAGGGGATAATTGACGTCGTGAACGTGAACATGGAGCGTGCGCTGCGTCATGTCTCGGTTGAGCGCGGCCATGATCCGCGCGGGTTTGCCCTGGTGCCGTTCGGCGGCGCGGGCGGCCTGCATGCCGTTGAGCTGGCGCGCGGTCTGCGTATTCCGCGCGTGATTCTACCGGCGCACCCCGGCGCGTTATCGGCTATCGGAATCGTCGCTGCTAATGTTGTGCAGGAGCAGAGCCGGACTGTGATGCTGGAGGTCAACTCCGGCACGGCGCGAACACTGGAACGGGTGTTTCGCGAAATGCAGCGCACGGCACGCGCGACCTTGAAGCGCGAGGGCTTTCCGGAAACGTTTCAGCGACATGAGCAGCGTTTGGCCATGCGTTACAAGGGACAGTCTTTTGAACTTGAGGTTGAAAATGGCGCGGGGGATTTGGCGGCTGCGTTTCATCAAGCGCATTTGCAGCGCTACGACTACGCTCAGGAAGATAACTCGGTTGAGATTGTCAGTGCTCGTTTGCGCTCCCTGGGATTGGTGACGGAACTGAAAATTGAGAGAGCGCGATCCGCGCGCCGGGAGAATCTACCCCCGCCTGAAACGGCAATGTCATATTTTGCCGGCAAACCGCAGCGCACCGGAATTTATCAACGCGAGAATTTGCCACCCGGGGCCACGTTGCGCGCGCCCTGCATCGTCGCCGAGTATTCGGCCACCACGCTGATTCCGGCCGGTACGAGAGCCAGGGTGGATCAATTTGGGAATTTGATTATCGATGTATGAGTTTTGTAGCCGCGTTCACGCGGCTTTCCCGCAGGGTTAATAGACCGGGCGTTTTACGCCGGGGTGATGAAGGCCGCGGAAGCTGAAAGCCCGTTTCAACGGGCTTCTACCAGTGGCTTTTAGCCGTGATTTGCTGAAGCAGTATTTAACTCAAAGCACGCTGAAGCGCGCTAATGGCCAAGGTGCGCGGCTGTACCCAGCGCTAAAAGCGCTGGGCTATTAACCCTCCGGGGAAGCCGTCTGAAGACGGCTAGTGAAGTTGAGTCTAATAAAAGTGAAGCCCAAATTCGATCCCATTACGCTGGAGATATACCGCGCCCTCTACACCTCGGTGGCGGAAGAGATGGGCATTGCCCTGAGACGAACTGCGTTTTCGCCAAACATCAAAGAGCGTCGAGATTATTCCTGCGCCGTCTTTGATTCATCAGGACGCGTCATAGCCCAGGGCGATCACATGCCGGTACATCTTGGCTCTATGCCGATGGCCGTGGCCGCAGCGCTCACGGCCGTGAAAATGTCGCCCGGCGACGTCGTAGCTTTAAACGATCCTTTTGCCGGAGGCACACATCTGCCGGATGTGACGCTGGTGATGCCGGTGGTTAGTAGTCAGTTGTCAGTTGTCAGTGGGAAAAGACCCGCGTGGAAAAACGACATGCAACTGACAACTGACTACGAACCGCTGACGCTCTTCTACGTCGCCAATCGCGCGCATCACGCCGACATCGGTGGTGCTACGCCGGGCTCGATGGGGTTGGCCGCAGACATTTATGCGGAAGGCGTTTCTATCCCTCCTGTTCGCCTGATTCGCGGCGGCAAGGTTGAAGACGACATCATGCGTTTGATCCTCGCGAACGTGCGTAGTAGCGCCGAGCGTCGCGCGGATTTCGGGGCCCAGATAGGATCTTTGAATACCGGCGCGGCGCGCTTGCTGGAGATTGTCGAGCGCCGGGGCCCGGTCGAGACTGCCGAGTATGCCGCGCATCTAATTTCTTATTCGGCGCGCGTGATGCGCCACGCAATTCGCTCGATTCCGGCTGGCGTGTATGAGGCCGAAGACGCCCTTGATGACGACGGCATTAGTGCGACCGAGGTGCCCATTAAAGTTCGCATCACAGTCAAAGATGATAGTGCGGTGGTCGATTTCACCGGCAGCGCGCCACAAGTTGCGGGGCCGGTCAACGCAGTCGAGGCCATCACCGTTTCCGCAGTGGCCTACGTCTTCCGGTGCCTGGTGGGCAGCGATGTTCCCGCTAGCGCCGGCCTGATGGAACCGATCCAAGTCATTGCGCCGCGAGGCTCAGTTGTTAATGCCTTGCATCCTGCGCCGGTTGCCGGTGGCAATGTGGAAACTTCACAGCGCATTGTTGACGTGCTCTTCAAAGCGCTGGCCCGCGCGATTCCGAACCGCATTCCGGCCGCCAGTCAGGGCACGATGAACAACCTGACTATCGGTGGTCTCGATCCGCGCACAGGTCTTGAGTTTTCTTACTACGAAACGGTCGCCGGTGGCATGGGTGCGCGCCCCGGACTTGATGGCCTGAGCGGCGTGCACACGCACATGACCAACAGCCTGAACACTCCTGCCGAAGCATTGGAGTATGCATACCCTCTGCGCGTGCGGGAGTATCGAATCCGCAAAGGTTCAGGCGGCACGGGAAAACATCGTGGTGGTGACGGAGTAGTGCGCGAGGTTGAGGTTCTCGCGTCGGCCACCATGTCACTGCTGGCGGATCGCCGGAAACGTGCGCCCTACGGATTACATGGCGGCGCGTCCGGCTCCCGCGGTCGTAACTCGATCAGGCGGAAGAATGGAAAGCGTCAGGCGATCGCCGCCAAAGGCAGTTGGGAATTAGAGGCCGGCGACCGCGTGAGAATTGAAACACCTGGCGGCGGTGGCTGGGGCGAAGAATTGTAGGGGCGGCACTCCGTGGCCGCCCCTTCGTTGCAGCAACGTGAACAGTAAACGAAGGGGGCCCCACGGAGGGACGCCCCTACAAGATATTGGTGATAAAATTAGTTTATGCGCGTCACGATTGGACAGATAAACACCACCAACGGCGACTACGAAGCCAACACTGCCAGCATCCTCCGGGCCCTCGCTCAGGCGAAAAAAGACAGAGCCGATTTAGTAGTGGTGCCAGAAGTCGCTATCCAGGGCTACATGTCATTCGATTGGTTTCTAGATCCCGATGTGGTCCGCACGGCGCTTGACCCTCTGAACCAGATTATCGAAGCCACCGCGGGATTGACGGCCATCGTGGGCACGGTGCGGCCCAACGATCAGGCGACCGGCCGCAAGCTGCTTAACTCCGCGGCGGTCATCCGCGATCAGAAGTTAATCGGCTTTGCCGACAAAACGCTGCTGCCCGAATACGATGTCTTCGACGATCCGCGCTACTTCGAGCCTGCCCGCGAGCGCCGGCTGTTTAATCTGGAGGAGACAAGAGTCGGCATCGCCGTCTGCGAAGATTTCTGGAACGACAAAACCTTTTGGCGCGAACGGCTCTACACCAACGATCCGGCGGAAGAGCTAATTCACCTGGGCGCTAACCTGCTGGTTTCGATCAATGCTTCGCCATTTAACAAAGGAAAGATGCGCACGCGCTGCGCTATGGTTTCGCATCGGGCGAAGACTTCCGGCGTTCCGATTGTGTTCGTGAATCTGGTGGGCGGAAATGACGGAATAATTTTTGACGGCGCCAGCATTGTGGCGGATTGCCTGGGCAAGATCGTGTTGCAGGCGCCGCCGTTCGAAGAATTCTTCGGCACTGTCGATCTGGATTGCGGGGTCGCGGACGAGCGTTGCTTGCCGGGTGACGATATCGAAACGGTGCATCGTGCCCTGGTGCTGGGCATCCGTGACTACGCGCGAAAGTGCGGTTTCACCACCGCCGTCCTCGGACTCTCTGGTGGACTTGATTCGGCAGTAGTGGCAGCGCTGGCGTGCGAAGCCTTAGGCGCCGGGAACGTGCTGTCGGTGATGATGCCGTCGCCCTACTCTTCTCTGAGCAGTATTGCCGACTCGGTTGAGCTCTCGCGCCGCCTGGGGATGAAAGTTATCGAAAGGCCCATCTCAGAAGCGTTTGATCTCCTGCGCCGGGAGTTGGAGCTGCCGCTGCCGACGCCAAACGCCAGCTCACACGCGGTAGAGAATCTACAATCGCGGCTGCGCGGAAACATTCTGATGACCATCTCGAATGCTGAGGGCCGGCTCTTGCTGTCCACCGGCAACAAGTCAGAGCTGGCCCTCGGTTATTGCACGCTCTATGGGGACACCAACGGCGGTCTCGCCGTTATTGGTGACGTGCTGAAAACTGAAGTGTACGAATTGGCGCGGCAAATGAATGTGGGAGGCGAATTAATTCCGCAAGCGATACTCGACAAGCGTCCCTCAGCCGAACTGGCGCCGGGACAGTTTGACGATCAATCACTGCCGCCGTATGACCAACTGGATCCGATTCTGAAATTGTACTTTGAGCAGAAGGCGACTCCGGAAGAAATAATCGCGGCGGGACATGATGGGGCCCTGGTTTATGATTTGCTGAATCGAGTTGAATCGCCGGCCAACGAGTTTAAGCGCCGGCAGTTACCACCTACACTCATCATCTCGCGCAATGCAATTGGCATCGGCCGCCGCCGGCCCATCACCCATCACTATCGCAGGCATCCGCCAACCGGCAAGCAAGCGGGCTTAGCGCCGTAATCGCGCGACTTTTGGAGTGCGGTGGCAGAGCGAAGCGGCGACACCGCTTTGGATTTACAAAGCAACTAAAAGCATGAAGCCGCAGATTGGCGCGGGTAACCAGGATCAGAAGTATTTCTGGCTTCCGATCCGTGTTTATCAGCGAAATCTGCTGATAATTTCTCCAGCTTCTAATCCAAAGCGCCGTCGCCGCTTCGCTCTGCCGGCGCACTCCATAGGGCCGCAGCCGGCTGTCTGG
The DNA here is from genome assembly GCA_033856235.1 of Blastocatellia bacterium. Classification (GTDB taxonomy): domain Bacteria; phylum Acidobacteriota; class Blastocatellia; order Pyrinomonadales; family Pyrinomonadaceae; genus DASXRU01. The sequence goes on from JAWVFI010000035.1 coordinate 44,948, forward strand.
CTATTTGTAGTACGATGGCGCCATGAACTGCGAATCGGTTGAGCTAACTGGCGGCGAAATTGTGGTCCGGCCATATCGCCCCAGTGACATCACTGCGGTTTACGAAGCCGCGCGCGAATCCATTCCCGAGTTGTCGCGCTGGATGCCATGGTGTCACGCCAACTATGCAATCGAAGAAACCACGGCGTCCATCCTCTCGCGCCCTGACGGATGGGAGCGGGACGCGGAATATGGTTTTGGAGTGTTCCGCCGTGATGGCCGTTTTCTGGGAGGCGTGGGGATGAATTTTGTTAGCCGCGTGCACCAGATTGCGAATCTTGGTTACTGGGTCCGCAGCACAGAAACCGGCCACGGGGTCGCGTCACGCGCGGCCAGGTTGGTGGCGCGGTTCGGAATTCAACAACTGAAGTTCCAGCGCCTGGAAATCCTGGCCGCGACCGGTAACCTCCCCAGCCAGCGAGTAGCGGAAAAAGCCGGCGCCCTGAAAGAGGCGGTGTTGCGCAAGCGCCTCCGGCTTCATGGAGAGCCAGTAGATGCAGTGTTGTATTCCCTCGTGGCTGAAGACTTTTCAAAGCGAGCCTGAATTCTCATAGAGTGCCGAGCGCGGTCGTTTAGCAATGAAAGAAAACGCCGGACGAGATTTGGTGAAAGAGTTTCTCGGCTACATTCAGGTCGAGAAAGGCTTGTCGCTGAACACCCTCTCCAGTTACCGGCGCGACCTGGCGAAACTGGAGGCTTGGGCGATCCAGCGTCACCGCACTTTGCCGGAACTTACGCGCCCGGATCTGCGCGAATGGATTGTCCGGATGTCTCGTGACGGCCTCGCGCCTTCATCGATTTCGCGCGCCGTCAGTGCCGCGCGCGGCTTCTTTCGTTTCCTCATGCTCGATGGGCATATAAAGCAGCATCCCGCTGATGACCTCGACACGCCACAAAGATTTGCGTACTTGCCGCGCTTCCTCAGTGAACAGGAAATGGAACTGTTGCTGGCCGCGCCGGATGTGGCGACAGAAACGGGCGTGCGCGATCGCGCAATGTTGGAATTGATGTACGCGGCGGGACTGCGCGTTTCGGAGTTAGTCGTGCTGAAGTTAGCCGACGTGGAGATGAACGCCGGATTAATCACCCTACAGGGAAAAGGCAGTAAACAACGGCGCGTGCCCCTTGGCAAAAGCGCCATCTATTGGTTGCAACGATACGCGAGGGTGCGTGCAGCCCAGGGCCACGAACACAAACCGCAATTCTTTCTGCAGCAGGGCAAGCCCCTGACGCGACAGGTTGCCTGGGCGATTATCAAGTCGCTGGCAGAGCAGGCGGGTTTACAAAAAGTCTCGCCGCATACTTTGCGTCATAGTTTTGCGACGCACTTATTGCAACGCGGCGCGGACTCCCGCTCAGTGCAGGCGTTGTTGGGCCACAGCGATATTTCCACGACGCAGATCTATACGCACATTACCGACCGGCACCTTCGTACGTCCTATGATCGTCACCATCCGCGCTCGGGGACGTCGAGTCGATCGACGAAGAAAGTATAGGTTGGCGCCGCCCCTATCCGCAGATTACGCAGATTATCAAAAGCAGGTAGGTCGCTGATTTATACTTCATTCTTTGCGAACAACTCCCTCTAAGTCAGAACCGCCTGCGGTAGCGGGCGGTTGATCTCGCCTATCAACGGGGATCGGATGCATGATCAACCGCCCGCTACCGCAGGCGTTCTGACAAGAGAGGGCTTTCATTGTTTCTGCTCCAACACCCTTCCGACGCTCGCATAAAAACGTTCCTCTCAGCCCAGCAGGGCCGTCAATTCTCATATGCAGAAGGTGGCGCCACCCGTGACGGGCCGCCCTCCGGTTACTGCGTCGATCACAATCGGATTCAGCTGGGCTCAGGCGCGACAAGGTACGCGCAAGCCTGCGAAGCATTAAGGGCATGGCGGCAGTTTGATTTAGGGTGGGTAACCTTGCGGCCCGTGAATGCGCCGATAGCAGTTGGCTCAACCGTCGCTGTAGTGGTCCATCACTTGAACTTCTGGTCGCTCAACGCCTGCCGGATCGTTTATGTGATCGATGAAGAAACCGACGTGAAGAGATTTGGATTTGCGTATGGCACGCTGGCCGATCATGCCGAGAGGGGCGAAGAGCGTTTCACTGTGGAATGGAATCCGATTGATGACTCGGTCTGGTATGACATCCTGGCTTTCTCGCAACCAAACAAGATGGCAGCGAAACTGGGTTATCCGATCACCCGCATGTTTCAGCGACGCTTCGCGCGCGATTCGATGAGACGGATGGCGCAGAGTTGAGCAGCCGATAAGGGCTATCCGCACATTCCGCAGATTATCAATGCAGGTAGGAAACTGCCTGAAACGTCTGTGCGATCTGCGAAATCTGCGGATGGGCGCATTAGATTAAGGGACAGACAGGAATGTCTGTCCTACTCTTTGAATCCCGGCACCAGCATTTGCGTTAGGCGGGTGGGGTTCTTGATCGTCTGCTTCTCCATCCACGCGTCTGCTTCCCCAATCAAAGATCGTCCGCGGTCGCCGCCCAACGCTTGTCCCAGCCTCCGCCGCGCGGCTGCGGCATAGAGGCACATGTCGGCCTGTTCAAATCCCGAGATCGCTGCTGACAACAACGCCGTGCAAATGTCCGGATCATCGCGAAGATTGGCCACGCCGGCCCTGATCAAAGAAACGATGGGCGTGGACCACAACATGTTTTCCTTCTCAATTCGCCGCGCCAGAAGGGAAGCTGTTTTCAAATAAGGATCCGGATTTCTTGAGGCGGCAGCTACAGCCAACGTTGCGCGTGCCTTCAGGTGCAAGGCATCTATGCGCAGTCCCTGAAAGCGCAATAACATCGATTGCTCCAACTCCTGCCACTGCCCGTTGATATGTTTTAGAGCGACTTCGGCATCCCCGGTATAAAGTTCGATCTGCGCCAGCGCCTGCAGGGACGTGTAGTGTTGCAGGTGAAAACCCTCCTGCGGCCACGACAGCAACGCGTTGATAACTTCCTGGCGGGCTTCGTCGGGTTTGTCGGCCGCCAGCCAGATCAAATTCAGACGCGTGCGCAGATCGACGGCAGCGAAGAGGTTGCCTTGTTCGAGGGCGGCAGTCAGCAGGCCGGAAACGCGGCGCGAGATTTCCCCGACTTCACCCAGGTACATCAAAGCGCTCAACATGAACCGGTGGGCAATCGTAAGTTCCCAGGTCACCCCGGTACAACGGTCACGCAAGATTTCGGCAGCGCGTTCACAGGAAAACGCCGCCTGCTTCCAGTGTCCTACCAAATAAGAGGCTACTCCGTTGGACCATATCGATAGCGCGATCGCATGTGGATGCCCTACCCTCTCGGCCAGGAGCCGGGCTTTCTGGCCAATTTGCGCCGAACGCTTTTCACTGGGGCCACCCGCCGCCGCACTTTGCACTGCTTCGAAGGAAATGGCCCGCGAGATGCGATAAGGCTCGCCCGCGCGCAGAGCGAGCAGCAGGTGCTGAGCCTGAAAGTCGGCCCCGCGAATCAAATCCACCGCGCCGAGTCCGGCCGCCCCGGCCCAGCAGATATCAATTCGCAGCAGCTCAGCATCGGGAATGCGGCTCGCGTCACGTTCGACAAAATCCAGACCCCGCAAGCGAATCTGCAACCGCCTCAGGATCAGTGAAAGCAAAGCGCGGCGCGGGCCCGCGGCCAACTTAAAGCCGACCGCCTCGAGCAGGGTGCGCAAAACCGCTAAGCCTTCTTTGATGTGGCCACCCATCAGTAACTGTTCGGCAGCGCGCCGGCGCAGGTCGAGCGCCCGGCCGGATGATGTTCCCCGCGCCGCTTCCAGATAGGCCGGAGCGGCGTCTGCCGGGCGGCCCGCGTTGGCCAGAGAATCGGCAAGGCCACGCTTCAATTCCACCAGGGCACCGCCGGTAAGCGGAGTCAACTCCACGGCCCGCCGGTAGAAATGCGCGGCGCGATCGAAAGCCAGCGCCGCAGTGGCCCGGTGGGCCGCAGCCACGGCATGACTTGCGGCCCGGACGCGTTCCCCCGCACCGAGGTAGTGTTCAAATAATGCTTCGGGGTCATCCAAACCGCGGGCCTCGATCGATTGGGCCATCCGGCGATGGATTTGTTGAATCGTTGACGGCTCCAGCAAGGCCGTCAATGTCTCGCGAATGCGATCGTGATAGAGCTCCACTCCGTAGCTGGAGCCGCCACTGCGCAGCAATTGCGCCGTTCGCAAGGCGCTGATCAATTGCAGCTCATTCCCTTTTAGCCCCGCCGCCCTAAAAGCCACGTCGGGATGAACGGGACGTCCGGCCACGGCCAGCGTGTTCAGGAAGCGCCGCGATCCCTTCGGCAATCCTTGCAGTCGTGCTTCCAGCATCACCGCAAGAGTGATTCCGGTGGTGGCGGCCATGTCACTCGTAAGGGCATAGCGCGCCAGTTGTTCCAGCAGGAAAGGATTGCCGCGCGCCTCGCGGACGATCGAGTTAATGAATGGGGCGTGTATCGAAGCTTCCACCCCAATCAGCTGTTGGATCAAATCCTGAGCGTCGCCGTCCGCCAATGGCGCGACTGACAACTCCTGACAATTCTGAGTGCTTGTCTGCTGCAGCAGGTGTTTTAGAAAGGGCTTGGTCTCAATATCTTCGCTGCGAAAACTGGCAATCAGCATCAACGGCGGCGCGTCCGGCGCCCGCAACAAGTCTTCCAGCAGGTTGGTGCTATCGGCATCTGCCCATTGCAAGTCGTCGATGTAGAGTACGAGCGGGCGGCGCTCAGCAATCCGGCCCAGCAACTCGCGCAAGGTGTTAAAGGCGCTGCGCCGCAACGCCAATGGCTCAGCGATTTCCTGCACCGGCTGCGGAGCATTGAACACTGCATCAACCTGAAGCATGACCGGGAAGAGCCGGGCCAGAGCGTGCACGTCGCGGGGCAGAAGGGGGGCAACCCGCGATTGCGAGCGGGACATGAGATAACGACTCAGACTATCGACCACTCCATCCAGCGCTTTGTAGGGAACCGATTCGCGTTCGTAACAGCGACCCTCGAGGACTACAACGCGGCGATCCTGATCCTTCAACTCCTGGAGGAAGTTACGAACGAGCGCGGTCTTACCCATGCCGGAGCTGCCGTGAATGTAGATCGTCATGCTCTGGCCTTTGCCTATATTCCCAAATGCATCCTGCAAGGCCTGCAATTGCTTTTCGCGCCCGATGAATGGCGCTTCCGTAGTAATTGACATGAGGGGCCCGCTCTGGGTCACGCGCGTCGATGGTTCCAGGTGTTCGCGACTGTCGCTCAGCTGACGCAATACCTCGGGCCCGGATGGTCGCGCCTGCGGATCGCGTTGCAACAGTTTCATGCAAAGCTCGTTCAGATCAGCCGGTACGTCCGGTTGGATGGCGATTGGCGCCGGTGGATCCTTACTCTGCTTGTTCATCATCACTTCGAAAAACTTCCCGCTGAAGGGGAGCCTTCCCGTCAGGGCCTGGTAAAGCATCACGCCGGCGCTGTACCAATCGCTTGCCGGAGTGAGGGATTGTTGCGCGCCCTGTTCGGGCGACATGTAATCAGGTGTCCCGGCGAGCGTCAGGTGATCGTGCCCCTCGGGCTCGACGTCGGCGACTAGTCCAAAATCAAGAATCACGACGCGGCTTTCAGCGGTCACCAGGACGTTCGACGGTTTTATATCGCGATGTAGCTTGCCGTTTTCGTGCAGGCCGTGAACGCCCTGGGCCAACTGGCGAAAGGCCAGACGTAAACGATCCTCATCCAGCTTGACGTTGGACCAATCCGACTGCGAGATTTCCTCGTCCTTTTCCGCAGGCCACGTTGGGTGGGCGTCGCTAAAGTCCTGCGTGTCCGCTTCAAAATCCAGTGAAGACTGATCGCGCGGGCTGGTGAGCAGGGTGGAAGACTTCGAAGAGGCACGGCGAGTTCTGTAACCCGGTCGCACGTATTCCAGGAAGTTAACGCCTTTGACTAACTCCATCGTAAAGAACCAGAATTTCCCGTCCGACATGAACTCGTAAAGGGAAACGAGATTGGGATGCGTCACATCGGCGAGGGCGCGAAATTCTCGTTTGAACCGATAGATGTGAATGGCTTCCGCCCGGGTCAGGGTCTTCAGCGCCACCGTCTTGTTCATTTCACGATCGTGCGCTTCGTAAACGACACCCATGCCGCCGGAGCCAAGCCGTCGCCGGATCGTAAATCTGCTGGTTCCCAGGAATTCCGTGGTGGAATCTGTCATCGCAGTGCTAGATTATCGGGCATCAACGGCCCTGGAGGAAAATAAAATGGATTGGCGAGTAATGCTGACTACCTTTGGTGTGATCTTTCTGGCGGAGATGGGTGACAAAACGCAGCTTGCGGCGATGACCATGGCGGCGCAAACAAAAAAGCCCTGGGAGGTATTTATTGCGGCTGCGCTGGCGCTTACGTTGGTATCCGCCATTGGCGTCGTGGTCGGAGGCTTTGTCAGTCAATACGTGCCGCTGGAGTGGGTGCGCCGCGGAGCGGGCGCGCTGTTTGTTCTTATAGGAGCCTTGATGTTGATCGGCAAATTCTAGTGTAGGGGCGGCACTCCGTGGCCGCCCCATTCGTTGCCTTTGTGGGCCGGCGTGGAAAGGAACCACGAAGGGGGTGGCCACGGAGGGCCACCTACAGGAGATCGCTATGCCACAGACGGTGCACGTTGAGCGTCATTTTACCGCCGGCGAAGTTGTGCGGGACATTGTCATCGGCATGTCCGACGGCTTGACGGTTCCTTTTGCGCTCGCCGCCGGCCTGACCGGCGCGGTAACGTCAGTTGGAATTATCGTGACTGCCGGACTCGCGGAGATTGCCGCCGGCGCAATCGCCATGGGGCTGGGTGGATACCTCGCCGCCAAGAGCGATGCCGAACATTACGCGAAGGAACGCGAGCGGGAAAAACGCGAGGTCGCGGAGATTCCCCACGAGGAGATGCGGGAAGTGGCCGAAGTCTTTGAGTCCTATGGCCTGACGAAGGAAGAAACCAGACCGATTGTCGAAGCTCTGCGCCAACGTCCGCAGCAGTGGATCGACTTCATGATGCGATTCGAACTCGGGCTGGAGAAGCCTGATCCCAAACGGGCCCTCGTGAGTGCGCTAACGATCGGCGGCGCCTATGCCGCTGGCGGCTTCGTGCCGCTCGCCCCTTACATTGTCAGCGGCCAGTTTCCCGACACGCCGGTTTCTACGGCCTTGCTCTATTCGGTGACGATGACGCTGCTGGCGCTGCTGGTGTTTGGATTCATCAAAGGCCGCTACACCGGCACCAGGCCGATGCGGAGCGCGTTGCAGACTGCACTGATCGGAAGTCTCGCCGCCGGCGCCGCGTTTTTGATCGCCCGCGCGATTTCGTGAGGGTTGTTCCCCTCCGCGTGGGAGGGGGTTAGGGGGAGGGACGAAGTTACATCGGCGGGACGCGAAACAGACATTAGCGCGGGCTTATGCCCGCGCGTAATCCTTGATCTGGTCGGAGAGGCAACTTCGTCCCTCCCCTAACTCCTCCCACTGCAGGGGAATAACGACCCCGGAGATGATTGATACTCAACAACAAAAAAGGGGGCGGCCACGGAGTGCCACCCCTACACCAATCAAATGAACCTTTACGTCGGCACCAGCGGCTACAGCTACAAAGAGTGGAAGGGGAATTTCTATCCCGAGAAAATTCCCGCCAGGGACATGCTTGCCTTTTATGCGACGCGCTTGCTTGCCGTTGAGATCAACAACACTTTCTACCGGATGCCGCAACCGAGCTTGCTGGAAAACTGGCGGGACCAAGTACCCGCAAACTTCCGTTTTTCGGTTAAAGCCTCACAGCGCATCACGCATTTCAAAAGGCTGAACAACGTCGAAGAGGAAACGAAATACCTGCTGGATACGATTTCGTGTTTAGGCGAAAAGCTGGGCGTGGTGCTCTTTCAACTGCCACCCAACATGAAAAAGGATTTGCCGCGGCTGGAAACCTTCCTGCAAAGTTTGCCAGCCGGGACCCGCGCCGCTTTCGAGTTCCGCCATCCGACGTGGATGGAAGACGACGTGCTTAACGTTCTACGGCAAGCGAGCCAGGCTTTATGCATTTCTGACACTGATGACATGCCGGTGACGCACATCGATCGCACAACTGATTGGGGGTACCTGCGTTTGCGGCGCGTCCTGTACGACGACGCAGCGCTGCAGGAATGGCTGCAACGAGTTCGCGATCAGAAATGGAACGACGCTTTCGTTTTCTTCAAACATGAGGACGAGGGAACTGGCCCGAGGCTGGCAGCGAAGTTCTTAGAGTTAGCCGCTGCGCGGTGAATGTGATCCAAGAGTTGATTCCCGCTCCTTACTGGGACCGCGGGCGGCCCGCCCGCCAACGCGAACGATAAATATCTCCTTAAGAAGTAATGAAAGTCTTTGCGCTTCGCGCTCATTGCGGGCGGGACGCCCGCGATCCCAGTAAAGAGCTTGGGTGATTCGCTGGGCTTGGCCGCGCTGGTGGAAAAAAAAGAGCCGCGCAAAAAAGCGCGGCTCAGCGACTTCTCAGAATTTAGTGGCCTCAGCTACTTGATCTTCACACCCGCTGAGAACCGGAAATTGTCCTGCCGCTTTCCATTGAAGAACGTCGGAAGGTAATCGATTTGTCCCGCCCGAACGTCAACGTGCTCACTGGCCTTCAAATCCAATCCAGCGCCGAACGCCATGGCGAAGGCCGTGTCCGTTTTGTGCTGCGTATTGAAGACCTCATCGAAGCTTGCGCGGACATGCGAGACGCCAAACAGCGCGTGGGCAAAGGGAACGGCGTTCGAGTAACGCGCATTGAATCGCGGTCCGGCCAGCAGGTCGTAACGCGCCAATCTTGCGCGGAACGTGTGGCCCGAGACACTGTCAAAATAGTTGACGGTGTTATAGGTGCCACTGAGGCTGGTAACGATCCCTACGTTGCGATGCACGTTTTGATTGAACTCTACCAGGAACCCGTTGGCGCCTTCCCGGCGAGGCTGCAAATTCACCTTCGTGAGCGTGACCCCATTCACTACCGCCGTGGCGCCATCCTCTAATCGATCGGCCCCGTTGTCGGCGCGCTCGTGCGCGTAGCCAACATAGAATTCATAGAAAGAGTAATCGCGGCTTTGCGCAAAACTCACCGGCGCACAGGCCAGCGCGATCACAAATAACAACAAGGTTTTCCGCATGACGGATCTACCCCTCCCATTGAGACTAGTTTGAAAAAGAGAGCCGATACTAGCACAGAAGATAATGGCAATCGGATTCAAATCCCAATTTCCGCGCGATTATTTGTTTAGTTTAATTCTGGCCTGCGCCAAAATCGTTTGCATCAAAGCTTCGCCCCGGACATCGGGCTAAAAACTGTATAGCCAGGTAACACAATGGAGACTAACGGAGTGTCGATCTTAAGAGGGTGGTCCATAACTTTTGCATTCGTGCTGATGGCGATTGCGTTCGTCCCGGGCGTTTCCGGACAGCAGGGCGCCGATGCCACTAATGAGATACAAAGGCTGTCGCGCTCCGCCCAGGTGGCTTCGCAGCAAGGCCGCTACGAAGATGCCCTTCGCTCTTACAACCAGATCGCGACGCTGTCGGCCGCGGAGCCGAAGATGGCCTCTCGTGCTTACTTTAACGTTGGCAATACTTACATGCTGATGAAGAAATTTGATCTGGCGGTGAGCGCTTTCCAGCGAGCAGTGGCGATCGATTCGACGTCTGCTGAGGCGTACAACAACCTCGGGGAATCACTCGGAGAGTTGCGCCAGTTTCCGCGGGCCCTGGAAGCATTCACGCGGGCGTCAACCCTCGACCCAGGCTTATCAAAGGCCCGCTACAACATGGGCGTCACGTACGATCGTCTGGGACAACAGAAGTATGCCGAGTTTATCTACCGTCATTTGATTCGAGACAAACCCGAATATGCGCTGGCGTACGACGGGTTGGCGGTCTGTCTCTCAAAATCCGGCAGAGCGGGTGAGGCGATTCCCTTTCACGAAAAGGCGATTTCCCTGAATTCGCGAGATGGTTCTTACTATTACAATTTGGCGATTAGTTATCTGATTCTGGGCAATGAGGCGAAAGCCCGGGAACAAGAGCAGAGGCTCAGACAGATCGATCCCCAAATCGCCAGCCGGCTGGCGAGCGTCCTCAGCAAACATCGCTAGTAAACTTGTGACGCAAACTTTAGTTTGCGTCTCAGGTATTGGCGCAAACAGAAGTTTGCGTTACGGCTGTCGCTGTCTAGAAATTGCCGCCGCACTCGGGATGACCGCAGTCGCAATCAAGCTCAATTAATTTGCCGGTGCCTTCGCAGGACGCGCTGCAATATTTGCCGTCAGGTTGCGGGGGACAGGTGCACGAGGGGTTCTTACACTGCTTTGCTTCTTTGTCAGCCATGAGACTTCCTCCAAACGATTTCTATGAATAGCGGGCGGCGTAGCTTAACACAGGGCCACGTTTGAGCAAAAAAGAATCATAGCCGCCGGCGAGACGAGCCTTCCATCACTCGCGAGCGCCCCGCGATACCAGCAGCTTCACAACTTCTTCATCTCCCTCTTTGCGCGCCAGGGCCAGGGCAGTCATTCCGTTGTTGTCCTTGATTGACATATCAGCGCGCGCATTTAACAGGAGCAACACGGTGTCGGTCTCGTCCGCTCGCATCAGGGCGGTCTGCCCTTCCTTATCCTGGGCGTTAATGTCAGCGCCGGCAGCAAGCAGCATCTGCAGCGTTGCAAGTCGGTCGGAGCCGGCAGCCAACATCATTGCGGTCCGGCCATCTTCATCCTTCAGGTTAAGATTTGCCCCCTTGTCGATAAGCATCCGCAGGATCTCCGGCTTTTCCTGATTAGCCGCATACATCAAAGCCGTGGTGCCGTCGTTATCGGCCACATTAATATTCCCTTTCTCCACCAGCATGCGAACGGCGTCGGCGCTTTCCCAACGGCTCGCAATAATCAGCGCAGTTTCGCCGTTCTCGTTCTTAGCAGCCGCATCGAGGCCGGCCTCGAGGAGATACTTCACAACTCGCGCGTCGGTGTTTCCGGCCGCATTCATGAGGGCCGTCGTGCCGTCACTATCTTTGACATCGATGCGCGCTCCGGCGCTGACCAATTCGTTTACCACTTCGAACTTGCAACTGCTGGCGACCTTGAGCAAAGCCGTCATTCCTGACTCATCCGCGGCGTGGATGTCGACTCCGGCCGCCAATAAATCGTGGACGAGTTCGACCGTCGCATTCTCCCCCAAATGCATCAGCGCAGTGGCGCCGTAATTGTTTTTGGCATTTGCATTGGCTCCCGCCGAGAGCAGCACCTGGACCATATCGCGGTTCGCGTTTTCCACGGCGTGGGCCAGAGCAGTTGTGTGGGTAAGCTGGTCACTTACATTTACATCTGAACTCATCAGCGCGAGATTGGTGACTGCGGCCAGGTCATTACTGTAGGCCGCTTTGACCAGAGGATCCGCGGGCTCAAGTATCGCAACTGCTCCGCCAGTACTGCCTTCAACGAGGATCGTGTTTTTCACTTCCACCTCGAAAACAATTTGCGGCAACTGCATTTTCAGGTCCAGGACGATTCCTACATTGGGCTGCAAAACGAGCGACGCTTCGGTTGGCGCGAAGGTGGCAGCTTCGGCCATCAATTCGTAACTGCCCGCCTCCAGCACCGCGAACCGGTATGCGCCGTCATCATCGGTGGTATAGATGTAGGAAACATGAGTGACCGGGTTGCTCAGGCTAACCGATGCTCCCCGCACCACTGCGCCGTTGGCATCGGTGACCACGCCCGATACGGTGGTCACGATTTCTTCTGGCGAAGTCGTTTTGGCGATACTGGCAATTTCAGGCAATGGTGGAGTACTGGAAGCGGACCGCGTTTGCGCCGCCACAGCAGAGAGACCGAGGGTTGCCGAAAATGCCCCGGCGGCCAGACGTGACACGCGGCGGCCGATGCGATGTAGTTTCTCCGGCACGCTGCGAGTAAGAGGCGTGCCGTCCGGCGCTGAAACAAAGCGCAAACATAACCGTCCGCGAGAACGGTTAACCAGCCGCATGGCTTCCTGGCGCGTCATGGCCGAGATGTTCGCGACTTGCAGCGCGCAATGCTCGCAAAATCGCACCTGACTGTTGCCGGTCATCGAATCCCAATCGGCCTGACAGGGAGACTCGATTTTGATTGTATTGAGAGAACGGATGGGCTCTGACATGGTGGCTCCTTTTCAAATACGCAAGTTTGAATGGAGAACCCGGGGAGAGGCTCAGCATCTCAAAGTAGAGATTTAGACAACGGTTGTACCCGGAAGTTCCGGAGCACAACGCTAACTTGTGGTTCCTGGCGAATGAATCGTGAGCCTGGGGAGGAGCTGTGGATTTGAATTCTGAGATGCTCTGGCGGCGCGGAGGGTTTGTTGGTCGCGCGAAATAATTCTTTGGAGAGAGGGCGTTGCGACGGAACTTAATTTCGTGGTCTTTCGTGTGGTTCGTGTCGTTTCGTGAATCGTATTGCTGCGATTTTAAGCGCACGATTCACGAAGAACACGAGCCTCACGAAGGAACACGAATCTGGTTGCGCACCTTAGGTTCCCGTGACCAAAGAGGTCGCTATCTCAGCCGCGACGCGCGCGTTGTTTTCCAGCAGGGCAATGTTGGCATCCAGAGTTGCGCCCCCACTTTGGTCAGCCATGCGCGAAAGCAGGAAGGGCGTCAATTCGCGACCACTAATCTGCAACCGCTCAGCTTTGGCGAGCGCGTCATTTAGGACCGTCCGCAGTCGGCCAGCGTCGACTGCGGCGGCAGCGGGAATGGGCACGGTGACGAGCAAGGCGGCACGAAGATCCAGTGAGCGCTGGGCTTGAAACAGCACAGCAACTTCCTCGGGCGTTTCCACCCGCACATCGACAGGCAAGCCGCTGCTCCGCGAATAGAACGCGGGCATCTCGTCGCATTCGTAGCCGGCGACCGGAACGCCATTAGTCTCCAGCCACTCGCGCGTGGCGGGCAGGTCGAGGACGATCTTCGCGCCGGAGCAGACCACCACCATTGGCGTTCGCGCCAACTCCGGTAAATCCGCAGAGACGTCCGGCAATGGCCCACGATGGACGCCGCCAATTCCTCCAGTCGCAAATACCTGAAGGCCGGCGCGATGCGCGATCCACATCGTGGTGGCAACGGTCGTTGCGCCATCCAAATTCCTGGCGATTGCGACGGCCAGATCGCGGGTGCTCACTTTTCTGACATCATCGGTGGTGGCAATGTGGTGAAGTTGATCCGAGTCCAACCCCACACAGAGTTTGCCATCGAGTATGGCGATGGTGGCCGGGACCGCGCCGCCCTCGCGGACGATTTGCTCGAGGCGCTGCGCCGTCGCCAGGTTTTGCGGTCTGGGCAAGCCATGAGCGATCACGGTTGATTCCAGCGCCACCACCGGTTGGTTTGCCGCCAGCGCCGCTCGAACTTCCTCATTAAGCTTTAACAACGATTTTGCCATTTTACTTCGACAGGATTAACAGGATTCACAAGATAGGCTGATCCGGAAGAGATGACAGTGAGGTAATCAATCCTTCTGGTTTCTCGTCAACTCTCACGGCCCTAATCCTGTTAATCCTGTCCACTTGTCCTGCGTAACAATCGGAATACCGTACCACCACCATCGCGCTGCACCCAGGCCACCTCGGCATCGATCATGCTGGCCCGCGCCCGAATGTTTGCCACGCCACGGCCGGGCTTCTTCTTTATCGCCCGGGCATCAAAACCGCGACCGTCATCCTCGATCTCCAGCGCCAGGGCGCCATCGTGTGCGGCGCTGATAGACATGCGAACATGGTTGGCGCCGGCGTGGCGGCAGATATTGCTTAAGGCTTCCTGCGCGATCCGGTAGATCTGGATTTGCACGCTCGCCGGCAGGGCCAATCGTTCATCGAATGATTCGTCGCAGACAAAGTCGTAGGTAAACTTACAATCAGGCGGGGCATGCTCTACCGCGTGATTCAGCGCAAATTCCAGCGCCGCCGCAAAGCCCACGTTTTGCAGGACCGATGGACTAAGATCTTCACAGATGCGGCGGACTTCCTGGGAAATCGATTCAATCTCAGCGCGCAACTTAATCGGATCGTAACTCTCCGAGCCAACCACTGCATGGTCACTGGCCACCGGGCTTTGTCTCCCCGTGTTTGCAGCGGGCAATTGGTCCACACTCAGCATCAGGTTGCGCAAATCCGCGAGGGTCTGGTCGTGCAGATCGCGCGCAATGCGGCGGCGCTCCGCTTCCGTTTCATTGGCCAGCTGCAGGCGCGCGCCGGCGAGTTCGCGATTCGCTGCGGCCAGCGCGCCGCTGGTTGTGACGATCCGCCGGTGTTCGATGGCCGCCCACGTTAAAGCAATCAGCGCCAACAACAGCAACACCGCGAGGGCCGTCGTGGTCCAGGGGAACGGAGCGCCGCCCACCTTAAATTCAAATTTGAGGGGAGTAGCCGGCACCAAATCTTTGGTGAAGGCCCGGGCCACGACGCGATAGTTGCCGGGCCGCAGCCCTTCCATTGCAAACTGGGAATCCCGAGACAGTTTCTCTCTGATAACTTTGCCGCCGCTGTCATACAGAGCGAACGCATACTGGAACTGTTCCGGGAAGGTCCGGCTGCTGATGGCTGTGACATCAAGCAGCAGACTGTTCTGCGGGTAATCGAGCTGCAGGCCCGCACTCAGTTCTGCGGGCTGGTGAATTCGCTGGCTGATGATTCGCGCCGGCAACACGGTTGGCGCCACCCGACCCGGCTCGTAACGCACGATGCCCCGATTCGTGCCGGCAATCACACTGTCGTCTCCGGCGGCGGTTTTTTCCGTGAGTACGGCAAAGACCCTTTGCGAAGGCAGCCCCTGCTCCACATCCAGCCGCGAAACGATGCCCCCGAATTGTTCATCCAGAGACACGCGCAACAGCCCGCTGCTGACCGTGGCGCACCAGATTTCGCCGGCGCGGCCGTTGACGGGGAAGATACTCCGGGCGCTGGTGTTGCCGGCGATCTCTTTCAGTTGTGGCGCTTGATAGAAATATAGTCCACGGCCGGTCGCCAGCCAGAATCCGTTACCATCAGGGACTGCCGACCAGATGCTTTCGTTCTTTAGCGGCTCCAGCGCAGGCTCGGTGGACGTTTGTTTGCCGTCAAAGAAATACAGCCCCGCGCTGGCCGTACCGATCAACAGGCGTCCGCCGCCATCGGCATTTAAGCTCACAACTTCGCGCAGGTGCTCATCGGCATTGCCAGTTGGCCAGACTAGCGAGCGCTTAGTCCCCTCAAGTTTTTCCACGCCATAGCCGAAGGTGGCAACGTAAGTCGCCCCCGCCGCATTGGTAATAGCCCTTACGCTATCGCCTTGGGGCAATTTTTCATCGGTCCCAATTCGCTGGAAATTGAGATGGTCCGCTGGTGAACCGAAGAGTCCGCTAGCCGTGGCCACCAGCACGCGGCCATTGTTATCGTCGTGGATCGCATAAATGATTCTGCGGCCGAGTTCAGGAAGGTTCAGCCACTTTTTGTTGTCGGGCTGATATACGAACAAGCCCGAATTGGTGCCGGCGATCACCTGGCCCAGCGACGTGCGCCATAACGCTCGCACATAATTGGTCGCAGCATCGTTGGAGATGTTTTCCGTCCTGGTCGCGTGCGGGTCGTAGCGGCAAACTCCCTTGTCGGTAGCGAACCAGACAACTTCCTCCGCATCCACAAAGACTCCGAAGATGTGATCGGAACGGAGCGCGCCGCCAGTTTCTTCGAAAGTAAAATGCTCGGTCAGTTTTCCATTGAGAAAGTGGAACGCTCCCCGGTTATCGGTGGCCACCCAGATATCGTCATGCGCGCCGCGGGCAATCGCTGTTACCGAGCCCGTAGCGCCTTTGGCTTTGGTAGGTTTCAGTGGCTCGCGCAAATCCAGCAATCCGCCCTCGTCACCACGCGCGCGGGCTCCGGCCCATAGATGACCTTGCCCGTCGGTTTCTACCGCATTGATAAAAAACGCGCGGGGCTTGCCGCCAACTTCCTTTACCTCGCCATTCTCGATCATGAGCAGGCCGCGGCTTTGCGTGCCGGCATAAATTGTTTCCCCTATCAGGGCGAGGCCCGTGATTTTCAACGGACCGGGATGGTCCACGTCCGCGGACTCCAGCGGTTGATCGGGAATCATGCGTACGGCCACCGATTGATCCGGCTTCACCTGGCAATCAAAGATAACGCCGCTTTCACTGGCCATGATGATGCGATCTGGTTTTGGCCGGATGATGGCGGTGATGACTTTGCCCGCGGTTTCCTTAATGAGTTCGAACCTCGCATTCGCCAGCCTGGCCGCGCCGTTGTCAGTTCCCACCCAGAGCGACCCGGCCTCACCTGCCTGCAGCGCCAGCACGCGTCCCGCCGGCATCCCTTCGGCGGAGATGGAGTTGGTGCGCCGCCCGTCATAGCGTGCCAGTCCTCCGTCGGTTGCAAACCACGTGATGCCGAACTCCGTCTGCGCGATCGCATGCGTGCGATCAGACGGCAGCCC
>JAWVFI010000036.1:0-19213 GCA_033856235.1 Blastocatellia bacterium
AGTCAGCTGGTGTTGAGTCATGATGCAAGAGTACGGCTCAACGAGAAACACTTGCAGTCAGGAAGGCGGGCTTGCCCCCGCTCTTTTTGCGACAGAGTGCTCTTTGCTGGTAGAAACCCCATCGTCCCGCGTAAAATGAGCGGCAGGAGCTAACTTAAACTTTGACTACCGCGGAAATTGCTTGTTACAGCACGCCCGAAGAAGTGGGCCTGCGAGTGGAAACGATCGCGTTCGATCAAATTCCACACCAGACGCGTTTGTTTCTGGACTATCTAAAGGATCCAGTTGCATTGCGCCGGTTCTATCCATCGGCGGTGCGTTTTCATCATGAGCTCCCGGCGCGAGCGCCGGAGGTCCTGGCAAAATACAAAATCGATCGCCAGGCGCTATGCGACGCGCTGGCGCGAATGAACCGGAGCTGGGGCGCAAGCCCGGCCACCCTTGCGAACATTGACTTATTGCGCAATGCCGATTGCGTCGCCGCCGTAACCGGCCAGCAAGCAGGACTCTTCACCGGCCCTCTTTACACAATTTACAAGGCGTTGTCCGCCGTGAAGCTCGCCGGCTGTCTCTCGCAGCAGGGCACGCGGGCAGTGCCGGTGTTTTGGATAGCCACCGAAGACCACGATTTCGCCGAGGTTGCCAAAGCGGAGTTCATAAATCGCGATTGCGGCTTCGGCAGCGTTAGCGTCCCTTCCTCAATGCACGTGGAAGGCGTTCCGGTAGGGAACGTGGTGTTGGACGAATCAGTAAGCACTGCGGTCGATAGCTTGTTGGCTGCCTTGCCGAGCACGGAATTTACGCCGGAACTGGAGCAGCTGCTGCGTGACACCTGGAAACCGGGGCGAACCTATGGCGAAGCGTTTGCGCGGATGCTGGCTGCACTGTTAGGCCAACATGGCTTGATAATCCTTGATCCACTGGATCCGGATCTGAAAAAGCTGGCGGCGCCGCTTTACGCCGAGGCCGCCCGGCGGGCGCACGAAATTGCGATCGCTGTTTCTGAGCGCAGTCGCGAGCTGGAATCTTCCGGCTATCACGTGCAGGTGGTGGCCTCAGAGAATTCCTTTCCGTTGTTCATGCTCGACGCGCAGGGGGCGCGCCAGGCTGTAGTGCGTACTGATGACGGCCGCTATCAGACGAAGGCCGGCGGTGCAAAGTTCACCGCGGCAGAACTCGCCGACCAAGCTGCAAACCAGCCCGAGAGGTTCAGTCCGAATGTCACCCTGCGGGCTGTGGTTCAGGATTACTTATTGCCGACAATTGCTTACTCCGGCGGCGCGGCCGAGATTGCTTACTTCGCGCAAACGGCAGAGGTCTATCGCGTGCTTGACCGGCCGGCGACTCCCATTCTCCCCCGCGCCAGCATGACCATAATCGAAAAGCATACCGGCCGTTCACTGGCACGTTATGATCTTAAGCTGATCGACTTTTTTGCCGGCCTGGATCCGGTGCTGGCGCGAGTAGTTGAAGAGCACCTGGGCACGGCGGCGGCGGAATCGTTCAGTCGTACGGAAGCCTCCGTAAACCACGAACTGGATTCATTGCAGCAGCAACTGCGGCAGGTTGATCCGACGTTGGCGGACGCGCTGGAAACCGGCAGGAAGAAAATCAATTATCAGATTGACGGTTTGCGCACGCGATTTCACCGCGCGCAAATGGCGCGCGACGAAGCCGTGCATCGTCAATTACAGCGGGCGTTTGACTTGCTCTATCCGGAAAAGACTTTGCAGGAGCGCCGCATCAACATCACTTCGCTGCTGGCCCGCCACGGACACTACGTCACCGATTGGATTTATAACGCCATCAATCTTGGCTCGAACGATCACCAGGTTCTTTATCTCTAAAGAATGTCAGTTGTTAGTGGTCAGTAGTCAGTTGCAAGACTGGCCGCCTCTCCAACTAGCAACTGACCACTGACAACTAACGGAGTCAATGACCAAAATCCGCGTCTTATCCGATCAATTAGCCAACCTGATCGCGGCTGGCGAAGTGGTTGAGCGTCCGGCGTCCGTCTGCAAAGAACTGGTCGAAAACGCGATCGATGCCGGAGCGCATCGGATTGCGATTGATGTGGAGGCTGGCGGCCGCAGGCTTCTGAAGATCACGGATGACGGGGAAGGCATGAATCGCGACGACGCCATTCTGGCGTTTGAACGCCATGCTACGTCGAAGCTCTCCAGCGCTGAAGACTTGAATGCAATCGGGACGCTCGGGTTTCGCGGCGAGGCCCTTGCCTCCATCGCTTCGGTGGCGCGGGTCGAACTGATCACCAGTACGGAGCCAGCGCCCGCGGCGACGCGCGTGATCATCGAGGGTGGCCGGATGCGCGACGTTAAGGACGCGGCCCATCCTCGCGGGACCACGATCGCCGTGCGTGATCTGTTCTTCAACGTACCGGCGCGCCGAAAGTTTCTGCGGTCAGAAGCCACCGAGAGCTTTCACCTGACTAACCTGGTGACCCACTACGCGCTCGCGCATCCAGAGATTTCATTTACCCTGACGAGCAATGGTCGCGAGACGCTGCGTGCTACGCCGGCGAAAGACCTGCACGAACGGGCCTACCAGGTGTTTGGCCAGCAGTTTATCGACAGCCTGCTGGAAGTTGGGGCACAGCAGCCGGAGGATATTTCTCAATCACCGCCAATGACACGCGTTACCGGCTATGTTTCCGCGCCGCGCGAACGCCGCACGTCGCGAGATGCGCAGTATCTGTTCGTGAATGGCCGCTTTGTGCGAGATCGCCTGATCGGGCGCGCTTTGTCTGAGGGCTATCGCTCGATCCTGCCTCATGGCGTCTATCCGGCAGCACTCCTGTTTATCGAAGTCCCGTTGGAAGAAGTGGATGTGAACGTTCATCCAGCAAAGACGGAAGTGCGTTTTCGCCGCGCTGCAGTGGTGGCGGATGCTGTGCGTGACGCCGTGCGGAGCGCACTCGCCAGCGCAGGTTTCGCGCCCGCGCGTGAGCCCTTGAGCGCGGAAGCCGGCTCGTTTGCGTCGCCCGCGAGTGATCCGATTACGCCGGAAGACACGCAGGTGACATCTCTGTCGGCGGCAGCCGGACAACACGCAAATTCGCCTTCTTCGCCTTCGATTCCGTTGGTTACCAGCGTCGCCCCTGACATTTCTCCGTTCGCTTCTCCCGACGTTATTGAAAGAGCGGTGGCGGCGCGCCAGGAAGAAATGGACTTCGCCGGCATGCCGATTCAGGGCGAGGAGGGAGTCGTCGAGCCCTTCGAACCACCAGTCGAGAAGAGTGCCACCGCGAGAGATTTGGACGCGATTCTTCGCGACGTCCACGCGCAGGCAGATGCGGACGATGACTCGAGTGATTCGGCCAACGCTGGCGCGGATGACGCAGGGCAGGCGATCGCGGCAGGAATTCAGAAGCCATCGGCGGGTCTCCCACCATTGGCCTCGGCATCGAAGTTCATGAAGGAAGCCGTGCTGGGTTCGGTCTCTGCAAATATTCGACCCATCGGCCAACTCGATGAAAGTTTCATCGTGGCCACTGATGGCGACGGCTTGCTGCTAATCGATCAGCATGTGGCCCACGAGCGGATCCTTTTTGATAAGTATCGCGCCCTGGTCGGTGAGCGCATCGCCGAATCGCAGAACCTCCTGATCCCGGAAACATTCGATCTCACGCCCGCGCAGGCTGCGGCGTTTGATGCTGTCGCCCCCGGGCTGGAATCCTACGGCTTTGACTTGATGCGTTTGTCCGGCCGGACAGTAGCGATCAAGGCCACGCCCGCCGATCTCCCGGCCAGTGAAGCGCGCAACATGCTCTCTGAAGTTCTGGATGCAGTCGATGCTGAGAAGAAAGGCGCCGCCCGCGAAACGATGCGCGACGAGATTGCGGCCTCCCTTGCGTGTCACGCCGCCATCAAAATCAACACGCCGCTGGCCCCGGAAAAAATGCGCTGGCTAATCGATCGCCTCTTGCTGACGTCTTCGCCGACCACCTGTCCGCACGGCCGCCCGGTGATTTTGCGGCTGGCAAATCAGGATATTCTGAAAGGCTTCCATCGCATCTGAGGCCGGCAGGCTGCATCATTGAGGCCTACCGAAAATCCTGCAAACCCGCGAAGAGACCAAATCAACTCATGACTATCGCGCCTCGCCTATTAGGTGCTAGATTTGACCATGTTAATCACAACTGGCAAGGTTACAGACGGTAAAGTTCATCTCGATTCAAAGGGCCTGCCTGACGGCGCTAGAGTAACTGTGCTGGCGCAGGAAGGTGATGAAACGTTTGAGCTTAGTTCGGTCGAGCAAGTCGAACTGAGGGCGGCGATTGCTCAAGCTGAGAGGGGCGAGCTCATCAGTGCTAATGAGCTACTCCAGGAACTTCGTAATTCATGAGGCTGCCCCTTCCTGTTCGTGCCGTCACTAGCGCGGCTCGAGCGATTAGGAATCAGCTGATTGGTGGACCGCAAATCGCCTTGATGTGCCGGCAGCCTTTGTCACGGATTTTGAACACGCCATACAACTTTTTGCTTCGCATCCTGCTATCGGCGCGCGGGCGAGAAACTTCAGGGAGGGAGAAGTCCGTCGCGTTCATCTTGCTCGTGTTCACTATCATCTTTACTACCGGGTGACTACCGAGCCGGCAATTCAAATCCTTGCGCTTCGTCACACCAGTCGCAACTAGTCTCCTGAATTGGGGCTCTGGTCTAAAGAGACTTGAGTCGAAGGATGGAATGGCGCCTCGGTCATTTCCTGGAAATCCTTACCCCAAAGAATTTCTCGTTTTCGAATAACGAGACGGTCTCCTGCCGGTTTTCAACATGATAGGCCTCCACATCTGCGGCGCTTTCTTTCGACACCACTACGTATTCGATGCGCTCATTCACGAGGGCCTGCACAATTTGACTGTTGGCCGGATAGTATCTGCCCTCGCCAGGCGTCGTGTCCCAGGGCAGCCGGTTGTAAACGTATACGTTCTGATAGTCGGCGAAAGCCTGGTGAGTCGCGTAATCGGTCAGGATCGAAGTTTCGTATTTGTCCGTGGATTCTCTGAGAGCAAAGATATCGCGCGCTGGTCCGATTTGCCGAAGATAGCCGGCGCCCATTCTGGCAGAGCCCCACGGAGAAACCACGCCCAGCGCCAAAAGGCAGACGGCCACTGAAACCAGCACTACGCGTGGCGCTTTGGAACCTTCGACGACATTCTTGCGCCATACCAGCAACAGACCCAGCAGGGCCACAGCGTGCAACGCGTATCGCGGCGAGAAGATTGTTTGCGCCAGCCATTCAGCTGAGAAGGTGAACGCATTCCTGTCTTCATCAAAGATTTGGAAACCGAGAGGAACCAGGACGGTGGAGTAAGCCGCGATCTGCAGAGGCCGGCGCCATAAAGATTGGCGGCGCACCTTCTTTGAGAAGGCCAACGCCAGAGCCACTAAGCCAATTCCGCAGAGCAGCAGAATTCTGAACAGATCCGGATGTTCATGAAAGGGCGCTGTGGGATACGCCGTCCACTTAAAGAAGCCCAGGGTCAGCAAACCCCAAACTATCCAGGCGATTGTAAAAGACACCACCGTCCGCCGGTGCAGCGCGTCGTCGTCGTCCCACACAATCGCCAGCAGAATGAAAGTGGGGGCCAGGATCAGGGCTTCCTCCCGGGCGAGGAACATACAATTGAACCACAGCAATCTTTCCCACCACGGACGGGAAAGCTTCATGGCGATGAGCGTCATGAAAAAGAACGGTGTCAAAAAGATATACGGCCGCAGGTCGAACGCCGGTGTCAAAAGCGCCGCCGGAAGCAGGACGTAAAGTAACGCAATCAGAAGTACAAACTCTTTTGATCGGCCGTTCAGGAGCGAGCTACCGCCCGCTCGGTCGGGGAGTGCGACTCCAAACGTTAAGCCCAGGTATAGCACCGGCAGGAAGAAGATTAACGCAGCAAACCAGAAAAGCACCCGCGGCGTGTTCGCGAAGTAATAGATGACCGCATAGAAGTATTTGATCGGCTCAAAATGTAGCGAGCGATGAAAATTGCCGGCGCCTTCAGTGCCGTAATAACGCAACCAGTTGTATCCCTCGGGATTGAGGGAATACGCCTTGGTCATGCGTGAATCGAGGAGTTTTGAAGAGAACTGCAGGTAGTAAGCGTAATCGCGGGTCTGAAAGTTCAGAGACCTGTATTTCAGTTCGGCGAAACAGGACGACGCAACGACTGCGAGGAGGTAAAGAATTACAAAGGGGGCTTTTCGTGCGGACACGTTCGGTGGTTCGCGCGGCTTGGCCGCCGCACAGTGCGGTGAGGCTCTGCCTTACCGCTGATAGGTCAGAATTGATCAGAGGCTAAGCCTCGGGATCCAAGGGAAATACTGACGGAAAGGCAAGCCTTTCCGCACTGTGCGGCGGCAAGCCGCGGGATGTGCTGCTGCTCACAGCTCACTGCTCACCGCTTCCAGCGTTTCGACAACTAACTCGACGTCCGACAGGTTAGGCAACACTGCATCGGGGCCGTGGGCGCGCAATTCTTCGGCAGAGTACATGCGTCCGGTGCAGACCGCGACTGCCCGGGCGCCGAAATGTTTGGCGCAGGCGATGTCGTTTGGAGTGTCGCCGATAACTATGAATTGCGCCGGCTGCAACTCCATCCCCAAATGTCGCTGGATACGCTCGGCCGCAAAGGCAGGAAGATCACGGCGGTCATAAGACTCTTCGCCAAAGGCTCCCGGCAGCGTGAAATACTCCGATAGGCCCATCAGTTTCATCTTCAAATGCGCGGCGGCTTTAATGTTGCCCGTGAGCAGGGCTGATTGATAGCGCGGATGTTCGGAAACGGCTTGCAACGTTTCGCGCACGCCGGGCAGAAGTTCAAATTGGGTTTTACCGTTCCCCGTGACGCGTTCCATCTCCATCATGTAGCGCTGGCGCAACTCAGCGCCGCGCGACCGGATACTTTCGTGGGTGAACCCTTCGTCGCGCAGAGCTTCGGCGACAATCTGCAAGTCCGTCATCCCCGAAACCTTCATCTCGTGCAATCTTCCTGACGTCCCGAACACTGCCTCCAGCATCGGTGCGGTGTAGTCTTTGTACGAGTCGGTCCGAGTAGATCGCATCAACGTGCCGTCAATGTCCCAAAGGAGAATACGGATCGCAGGGCTGGCAATGGAAACGCGTGGCTGGATGGTCGTCATGAGTTTTTCGCTTTGTCTATTCTGAGGGCGACCCCGCTTAAGGTCAATCCGCTGGATCCCTGTTGCATTTGGAGAGCCGCACTCCAGCCAGGCTCGCCGCCGCGGCAATCCTGGGAAGAGAGGAAGAGGAAGATCTATCCGAACCCTACCAACGGCTGCCATGCCGAGATTAGCTTTCAACTCCGAGCTGCAAGGTTTATTATCCCGCGCTATGAGGTCCATGATTATGCTCCGCTTATCCAAACTGTTTTCGTTTACTTCGTTGTTGACGACGCTCTTTTGCGTTGCCGCTGCTTCGCCGCAGCAGGATCCAGGGCTGCTCGGAACTTGGCTGGCAAAGGATGGCGAGGTCGCAATCCGTTTGACGCTCGATGCGAATGGGACCGGCACCCTCGATGAGGCGCCAATTAAGTACCAGGTCCGCGGGGCCCAATTAATCGTGGACGAGGCGG
Source organism: Blastocatellia bacterium (assembly GCA_033856235.1). Taxonomy (GTDB): domain Bacteria; phylum Acidobacteriota; class Blastocatellia; order Pyrinomonadales; family Pyrinomonadaceae; genus DASXRU01. The sequence continues at coordinate 7,610 of JAWVFI010000036.1, forward strand.
GAACTATCAACCGCTACAGCTACAAACTGGAAGGCGTCACTCTGGTAGTTTCCGGCGGCGATCTGGATTCGCCTTTGATTTTTACGCGCCAGGGAAATGGACGGGGGCTGGGTGGACGCCGAACTCAGGGCGCGGCCAGGCCGAATTCCGAGCCGGAGCCGAAAGAGAAGGGACTGGTAGGACGCTGGCAAAGCAGCGAAGCTACCGTGCAGATCAACGAGAACGGAACACTGGTTCTGAACGGTGAAACGCTGCGCTACCGCGTCGCGGGAAATGTCATAACGCTAGCCAATAATGAAGGCGAACTTCACCTTCCATTCCAATTGGCGGGCAACACTTTAACAGTGCAGGTCGGCGAGAGGCGGGTAGTTTACAAACGGTTGCGCGGCGACGAACCCGAGGGAACCGGAGCCGCTGTGGGAGGACGGTCTCCAGAGTTGTTCGGCAAGTGGTGTTATATGTCGAACGTAAACGCGAGCAACGGCGGCCGACTTAGCAACCGTTGTTTTACCCTTTATGAAAATGGCACCTATGATTATTACAGCGAGACCAGCTCTTCCGGCCCGGTAGCGTCGTCGGCCTCACAGGAGTCCGATAGCGGCACCTGGACGGCCACTGCGAACACGATCACCAGGAATTCACGTTCGTTGGGAACGGCGACCTACTCGCTTGAGAAACGTAATCATCCGAAGACCGGTGATCCGATGATCGTATTGGATGGCGACGCCTATGTGACTTACGCCCAACGACGACCCTGGTAGAAATCATTCAATTACCACGAGGGTATCGCCCGCATTCACCGCCGCGCCGGTTTCGGTGTTAACCGCAGTCACCACTCCCGCCTTCGGACTCTTTAACTCATTCTGCATTTTCATTGCCTCAACTACGATGAGACCGGCGCCGGCTTCGACCTGCGTTCCAATCTCCACCAGAACTCGCACAACGCGGCCCGGCATGGGGGCAATGACGGCCGCCCGTCCCGCGGCCAGGGTTCCGGAGACGCTTGCATGACTTAAGCGCCGGGGATCGGTAAGTGTTACTTGAAACTCTTCCTGGCCCACGTGTACTTCGCTGAGGCCTGCCGAAGCATCGACGCTGCGCACGCGACATTCAAAAACGCGCTCACCCAAATGAATTAGATAAACGCCCGTGGCCCCAGGATGGGCTTGCAGGTCGTAATCCCGATCGTCAACCTTCGCGACGATTCGCGCCCCGTCTCGCCGGAGTTCGAGCAAATGATCGGCGCCAGCGATTTCTGCCTTTAGTTTCATCGTCTTTTGAGCAGGCGCGCCGTATCGGGTTGCCGGGCCCGAAGCAAGGCGGAGCGTCCGGCGATTCGCCAGGCGTTAGATTCTGTTGCGGGCGCCAAAGGGCTTGCCGGAGTTTGCGGGCCGGCGTAATCGAGCCCAGCGGCGATTATTGCCAAGTCCCGTTTCCTCTGCGCCTCGCGGGGGTCGGCAGAATCGGCAGTATCGCCTGCGCGCCGCTCCAGGAATCGCGTGATAAACCCGGTGTCGAGTTTGCCCGCTCTGAACTCCTCGTCGCGCACCATCTGGCGGAAGAAGGGAAGCGTAGTTTTAATCCCACTCACCGCGTACTCGTCCAAGGCGCGCCGCAAACGATCGATCGCTTCATCACGGGTGCGACCCCAGGCTGCCAGTTTCGAGATCATCGGGTCGTAGTGAATAGAAACGTCCGCACCCTCGCTGACGCCGCCATCGTCGCGAATGCCCGGTCCCGCAGGAACTCGGAGAAAAGTTATTCGTCCCGGAGAAGGGAAGAAATTGTTCTCCGGATCTTCTGCATAGACGCGGCACTCAATTGCATGTCCATTCCAGCGGACATCGTCCTGAGTGAAGGAAAGCCGCGCGCCGGCGGCGACATTGATTTGCTCGCGCACCAGATCGATTCCGGTAACCAGTTCCGTAACCGGATGCTCGACCTGCAAACGAGTATTCATCTCCAGGAAATAGAATTCGCGCGTAGTGTCAGCGAGCAGGAACTCCACTGTCCCGGCTCCCACGTAGTCCACGGCTTGCGCAATCTTAACCGCCGCCGCACCCATGCGGGCTCGCAGATCCGGATCGTTAATTGGTGAAGGGCATTCCTCGATCACTTTTTGATGCCGGCGCTGAATGGAGCATTCGCGCTCGCCCAGATGGACCACGTTGCCGTGCGTGTCGGCAAACACCTGGATTTCGATGTGGCGAGGTACCTCTACGGCCTTTTCGATGTATACCGCGTCATTGCCAAAGGCGGCAGCGGCTTCCGACTGCGCGCCGGCCAGGGATGATTCCAGTTCAGATTCGGAATGGACCAGCCGCATGCCCTTGCCCCCGCCACCGGCCGCAGCTTTGAGCATGATGGGATAGCCAAACCTCGCGGCGGTGTCGCGCGCTTCAGAAAATGTTTTCAGCGCTTCGGTGGTTCCCGGAACGACGGCGACGCCGGCGGCGATCGCTGCGCGCCGGGCGGAGGTCTTGGAGCCCATCACCTCCATCGCTGCGGCAGTTGGGCCGATGAAGACAATGCGCGCGGCGCTGGCGGCGCGCACAAAGTCGGCATTCTCCGCCAGGAAACCGTATCCCGGGTGAATTGCGTCTGCGTTAACCTGCCGGGCCGCGCCAATTACCGCGTTGATATTCAGATAACTATCCACTGACGCTGCCGGGCCAATGCAAACGGCTTCGTCGGCCAGGCGCACATGCAGCGCCGCGGCATCGGCTTCTGAATAAATCGCGACGGGCGAGATACTCAGATCGCGGCACGCGCGAATGACGCGTACCGCAATTTCGCCCCGATTTGCGATTAAGATCTTTTTAAACAAAGCAGGCAGGCCTGTTGGCGCCAGTTGATTCATACCAGCCTCTATGGCTGGCGTACAGAGAAGATTTACCATATATCATTTTCCATTTCTCATTTGTCATTGATCAGAGGTGAGAGACAGCACTTGAAACTCGGGTGACAAATGAAAAATGAAATATGGAAAATGACCAATGGAAAATCTGTTTGGACTTCCCCTTAGACCACAACCGAATTCGCCGGCCAGTGTGGATCGTAACGCATCGTCACCCGACTTCCCGGCTGGTACTGATCCTCGCGACTGCTTTGCTCGCTATCCAGCAATTGCGACGACTCGTATTCGACTCCGGCGATATTGTAATTGTAGAAAACGGTTAGACGGCCGGCTTCGTCCTTGCTGCTCGCCAGCAGGACAGCCTCACCGACACGTCCGGCGCGCAACAGGGTGGCGCGGCGTGCAATCTCGGGATCTTCTTTTTTTCGTCGGAAACGAGCCAGGAAGGACATAACGCACGAGCCTAAGGCTTGCCCGGCTTCGCTAACGTGGTGGCAGAGGATTCCAGGTCGTCCGCAACTTTTACGATCGCCCCGTCGCGCATGATCCAGTCGTCTTGGTTGCCCAGTATCTTGTCTTCGCCGGGGAACCGGAGCTTGTAGTTTGTAAAGGAGACGGCCTGATGAATTGAGTCATCGGTAATTTGCGAGACGTTGCGAAATACGGTGCTACGAATGGCCCCGGGCTTCGCTTTAACAGCCACCTCGGTGGTCGGCGTGTAGCCGAGGGGATCAATTTCTGCGAGGGCGGCGGCGATCGAGCCATCAGGATCGGGAAGGCCTTTCTTCAGATCGTTAGAGTCGCCGGAGAACGTGCCGTAGAGCTGTTGATACTCGAGCTGCGCTCGCTGAAAAGTGTAGAGATTCGTTTTGATGCCAGCCTCAACCGAATCACGATGTTGCTGCCAGCGCTCAGGCAGGGTGACACCGATCAGCGTCGCGATAGCCAAAGTTACGATTGCCGAGGTCATCAATCCCGCGCGAGCCATTCGATGTCCGGCAAAGCGCAAGGGCGCTGCTTTGATCCCGCGGCTCAGTCGTGTCCCGGCCCAGAGCGCGATAATGCTGACAGGCAAAGCGAACCACTTCAAACGCCACGCTGCTGTTTCGGCCGCGCCCACCATTGACCAGAAACTAGTCGAAACCGGTCCATTTTGCAGCAACGCCGAGATAGTAAAGCCCGCCAATACTGAAAGCATGATGGCGCCGGTCACGGCTACGAAAAATGCACGACCAAACGAAGGCAGCTCATGCTGCGGCCTGGCCAGCGGAGGACCTACCGCGCGAGCGCCGCAGGAATCACAACCCGCCATCAGGTTTCCTTCAAACTTGTAGCCGCAACAGGGACAAATAATCACGTTATTAACCTCAGGGGAACAGTGTAACAGAGTGAGCGATAAATTATCGGGCCTAACTCGTTTTATGAGCGAGCTTTGGCGGCTGCCGCAGCTCCGAAGTGGCGTTTGATGCAGCAATCGAGCTCTTGGCTGTAACCGCCCGGGCCGCATCGGCTTTTTTTACTTCGCGCCACGTGTGGTACATGCGATGAGCAAAAGTCCAGTAGGACCCTATTGCCAGGACCCAGAGTACCGCCGGCATCCGGTTAAAGAACGGGCTGGTTGAGCCGGGATGCGTCGTTAATCCGCCAATGATCAAGAGCACCACCCGCTCTGGCCGCCGCAAAAACCCAACGTCGCACTTAGCAATCAGGCTTTCGGCGCGGGCGCTGGCGTAACTGACCATCACCGAACCCATCAGGGCCGCGCCGGTCAGGAAAACATTAAGCGTTGAATGGTATTGCGTGTTCCGGGCGTAAAAAACCATCAACCCGATAAACACGACCATGTCGGAAAGCCGGTCGAGCGAAGAATCGAGAAACCCTCCGAAGGTCGTCACGCGGCCCGAGAGCCGCGCCACCTGCCCGTCAAGCATGTCAAAGAGATTCGCAACGATCAGGATGATGCCGGCCCAGAAAAAATGGCCCAGTCCGAACAGCAGCCCGCACCCTACATTTATGGCAACGCCGATTACCGTCAAAAAGTTCGGATTGATGTGTCCGTGGGCCAGCCAGCGGACCATGGCGTCAATAATGCGTTGCGCGCCTCGCCCTATACTCGCACCGAACATTCTTTCAGGTTTCTCCAGTCAGGCAAGGCATTTAACCGGCAGCGCTCAGAACTCAGGGATGGAACCTCGGACAGCGCATGATAGGGAGGGCTAAACCCTGTTGTCAAGAAAACTGCGAAAGCCGGAGCGGGCAGCAGCAGGATGCAGGATGCAGGCGGCAGGAGGCAGGCGGCAGGAGGCAGGCGGCAGGAGCAGGACACTGTTAATGATGAGATCTCAGAAAACGATTTCGCCTGCCTCCTGCTCCTGCAGTCTGCTCCTGCAACCCGCCCCTGCGTCCTGCCCCTGCTACTTCGGCTGGTCGTGCAACGTCACCAGCTTTCTAATCTCGAAGTTTCGCGCGCCCGCCGGCGTCCGGACGGTTACTTCGTCGCCTTCCTCTTTGCCCATCAGACTCTTGCCAATCGGAGACATCGTCGAGATCAGCCCCGCCTGCGGATCGCTTTCTTCCGGCGTAACCAGGCGATAGGTCACTTCCTCTTCTTTTTCCCCATCGTACAGCACCAGGCTGGAGCCGTATCCGGCTTTGGTTTTGGAGATTTTAGTGAGATCGATGGAGGCAATTTCGCTGACGCGCTGGCGTAATTCCACGATCCGGGCTTTCACTACGTTCTGCCTATCCAGCGCCGCCCGATATTCCGAGTTTTCGCGCAGATCACCAAACTCCAAAGCCCGCTTGATTTCTTTGGGCAAATGCACGCGCAGTTCTGATTCCAGCTCTTCCAATTCCGCTTGTAGGCGGAGTTTTATTTGTTCGCTCACGAGCCTCCTGCCTGCCTTCTGTACGGCACCGCACACAATCCATTTACAATGAAACTACAATGACACAATTCTCAGAATCGGTCATATACTCCGCTCCGTTCTGAGGGCCGCATTGGCCCACCGGGACACTCCCAAATTTTTCTCTCTCTGGACTTCCGAAGCGAAGCAAGCCCCGTTGCGTGCGGCCGGGACGTTGGTGCTTGCGTTGGTAGTCGCGTCGAATAATTCTACCCCAGGAAAGGACGCGGTGATCGCTCCCACTCACCTCGAAAAAGCAAAATGCCCGACAAAAATTCGCATCGCGGAAAACTGGTTCTCTTTGTTGAAGACGACCCCGCCTTACTACAGCTCGGGAGTGTAAGCCTGGAGCGGGCCGGTTATGTTTTCGCCGGCGCTCCCAACGGTTTCGAAGGCCTGCACCTGGCTCGCACGCTGAAGCCTGACTTGATCATCCTGGATTATATGATGCCGGGCATCAGCGGGAAAGAGGTGTTTTACGAACTCACCCAAAGCTCGGATGAAACCCTGCGATACACGCCGGTGGTGATGCTCACTGCGCGGACAGATAACCGCGGCGAGCAACGCGAGCTTTTGGAGCACGGGCTGGCAGCGTACCTCTGCAAACCATTTGGCCACAGCGAACTCTTGAATGTTATCGATAACGTTCTGGTGACCAGCTTGATCCGGGCCCGGAATCGCGTCCTGGAAGCGGAATCGCGCCAGTCGTTTGTTTCTACCGTGCGGGCCCTGATCTCCCTCTTGGCGATCAAGGATAACTACACCGGCGAGCATTCCAACATGACCGCGAACTATGCCGAGGCGGTGGCGCAGCGTTTAGATCTGTCCGCGGAAGAAGTTACCCATATCAAACTCGGCGCCTTGCTGCATGACGTGGGGAAGATTGGCGTGCCGGAATGCATTCTGTGCAAGAGCGGGCGGCTCACTGCCGAAGAGACGATTGTGATGCGCCGCCATGTGGACCATGGAGAGCACGTGCTGCAGGGCGTTCCGCACATGGATGCCGTGCGGGCAATAGTCAAACATCACCACGAGTGGTGGAATGGGTGCGGCTATCCTTCAGGTTTGCGCGGCACAGAGATCCCCATCGGCGCGCGCATCGTTGCCGTCGCTGACGCTTACGATGCCATGACCAGCGATCGGCCCTACCGGCAGCACCTGTCACAGGCCATCGCCGTGGAAAGATTGCAAAGGGCGTGTGGTACTCAGTTCGACGAACAAGTGGTGTGCGAGTTCGTGCAGACCCTCGATGATTTTGATTGCGCGATGCCGCGCGCGATTCACCTGGAGTTCCTGGACGAGTTGCGTCCCCTCGTCTATCAATGATGATCTGCTTCGTCCGGCGCGCCGAAGGAAATTCCGGTGTCGCGGGCGGTGCGCACCAGTTGTCCTTCCGGCGGGACTGTTTTCACGAAGGCGATGGCCTCGGAGATGGAGACAGTCACCACGTCGGATGCTTGTAACGCCACCATCACGTCGCGTTTGCCCTCAGCCAGGGCGCGTACTGCGCAGGCGCCATAGTTCGTTGCCAGCATGCGATCGAAAGCGTTCGGGCGTCCGCCGCGCTGCAAGTGGCCCAACACGACGCAGCGACATTCTTTACCGGTAACGCGCGCCAAATCTTCCCGCAAGTGGGCTCCGATGCCACCCAGCCGCGGGGCTGCCTGTTTATCACCCAGATCCTGATAGATAAGATCGTGGCCCTGTTCCAGCGCGCCTTCGGAAACGACCATGATGCTGAAGAGGGAACCGCTCTCGTCGCGCTCACGCACCTTGGCGGCTACGGATTCGGTGGTGAAGGGAATTTCGGGGATCAGAATCACGTCCGCGCCACCGGCCAGCCCGGAATGCAAAGCAATCCAGCCCGTATTTCTTCCCATCACTTCCAGAATCATCACCCGATCATGCGATTCCGCCGTCGTGTGCAATCGATCGAGGGCCTCGGTCGCGATATCAAGGGCAGTTACGAATCCGAAGGTCAGCTCGGTGCAGGCGAGATCGTTATCGATTGTCTTGGGAACGCCGACCACGGGAACGCCCAGCCGGTCGAACTCCGCGGCGATTCCGAGGGTGCCCTCACCGCCCAACACGATTAAGGCCTCGATGCCTTTGCGTCCGAGGTTGGCGACGGCTTCCCGGTATATAGCTTCCGGTTTGGTGGCCACGCCATCGATACTCCGCGCCACAAAGCGGCCGCGATTGCGAGTGCCGAGGATGGTGCCGCCGCGCGGCAACAAGCCGCGAACGTCGGCCGACTTCAACTCGCGCGTAAGGGTTTCGCCGAGCAGGCCCTCAAAGCCGTCTTCAATACCAATAACGCGCATGCCGTATTCGCCGGTAGCCGTCTTGACTACTGAGCGAATGACCGCGTTCAAACCGGGCGCGTCGCCGCCGCCCGTCAGGATCCCGATTGTTTTATACAAAGTTCTATTACCGAATAATCGTACCGAGAGCGCAGTTTAGGCCGACCGAAATCAGTCTGACTAAAGAGCGATAATTTTTCATCCTCTTCATCAATAGCGGATGAATTGTGATGGGGGAATGTCAGAGAAAGACTACATCTTTGCCGAGGGGCTTTCAAGACAGGCCATGCTCGTGGGGTAATGGGGGAGGGCCCGCCGAGGGAAGGCCAGCTCGCCGCTTGACAATTTCTGGAATTATAATTAGAATAGTTCTAATTCAATGAACCGCAACCACAAAGAGTCAGACCTGAAGAGCAGAACGGCGCTGCCGGCGTTAACCCGCCAGCGGAGAGTCGTGCTCGAAGTGATCCAGCGCACGGATTCCCATCCTACCGCAGCCGAGGTATATCAGGCGGCGCGCCAGGCGATGCCGTCCATCAGCTTTGCGACGGTTTATAACTCTTTGCGCTACCTGAAAGAATCAGGTTTGGTGCGCGAGGTAACTTTTGGAAGTGGGGCCAGCCGCTATGACGGAGAAACAGAGCGCCACGATCATGCAATCTGTTCAGAGTGTGGAAAGCTAGTGGATTTCGCGCTGCCCGCCACCATGGAATTGATGAGGTCGGCGGCGCGCTCTTCCCGTTTCAAGGCGGCGTCAGTTCATCTAACTCTGATTGGAGTTTGTCCGGACTGTCGCGCTTCCGGACAATAGACCATCAATATTTACCAGGAATGGAGCCGGCTTAGCGGCTTAAACAACCATCAACTTGAGGAGGAAACATGTCAGCAGTAGCACCAGCAGTCACATCGGCATTCGAAAAGGCCCAGGTGGGCAAACCCGCACCGGATTTTGAAATCCCGTCCACGAAGAACATCGAGAAACTTAATGAGCCGGTCAAGCTCTCAGACTATAAAGGGAAATGGGTTGTTCTGCTCTTTTATCCTTTGGACTTTACTTTTGTTTGTCCGACCGAATTGACCACCTTCAGTGATCGGTACGAAGACTTCGAAGGTATCAATGCCGAAATCATCGGCGTTTCCACTGATTCGGTCTATTCGCATCGCGCCTGGCTGCAAACGCCGCGCGACAAAGGCGGCGTGGAAGGTCTGCGCTTCCCCCTGGCCGCGGACATTACCAAGCAGATGTCGCGCGAGTATGACGTGCTGATCGAGGATCGCGGCATCGCTCTGCGTGGCTTGTTCGTCATCGATCCGGAAGGGATCCTGCGATACAAGGTCATTCACGATTTGAACATCGGTCGATCGGCCGAAGAGACTTTGCGCGTGATTCAAGCCTTGCAGACTGGTGGCTTGTGCCAGGCTGAATGGCGGCCCGGCCAGGATACACTCAAGGGTTAACCCCTAACGGCAACTTCAATGACAGAACGGGCTCCAGTGCGGGTCCGTTCTGTCGCTGATTTTTGGAGGGAAGAAAATCATGCCTATGCGGATTGGTACCACCATACCGTCATTCGAAGGCGCCACCGAGTGGATTAATGGGACTGCTGAGATAGGTTCAGCCGCCGCCCCTTCCGGTTTGACGCTGATCCACTTCTGGTCTCTGAGTTGCGGCACCTGTAAAGAGAACCTGCCGCGGGTGATGGAGTGGCGAGAGCAATATCGCGAGCAAGGGCTAAAGGTGATCGCGATTCACATGCCGCGTTATCCGGCGGACATGGACGCCGACGCAGTGCGCGATGCAATTGTGACGTACAACATCACGGAACCGTGCGCCATTGATAATGAACACAGACTGCGTGATGCTTTTCTCAACGAACAGGGTTACGTGCCGGCCTATTATATTTTTGATTCTGAGAACAAGCTGCGTGGCTTTGCCGCCGGCGAGCGCGGTCTGGATGTGATCGCGCCGTCGTTGTACCGGTTATTGGGCGCGGCTCAGCAAACGGTGGGCTGACGCTGGCACTTTCAAGCGGACCGCACACCCAGGGCTTTGCCTCAAAAGTCTTACGCTGTGTTTACGACGCGTAGCGTCGTAATGAGTTTAGCCCGGCTTTCAAGGCCGGGAACACCATCAACGTCGAAATATTCATTTGGAAACTCGTGACCCGTGGTTTGAAAACCACGGCTAAACTCCACCGACGCTACGCGTCGAACTTCGTGGAGTCTGGTACTTTTGAGGCAAAGCTCACACCCAGACACTTCCTGCCAGCTGGTAACTAAATACAAAGTCTTTCCCCACTGTGCGGCGGCAGAGCCGCGTGCTAACCTCAACGAACGCATGCTGAATACTGTTGAAATCACTCGCCGCGGCGCCAAGCGCGTCCGCAACGGACATTTGTGGGTCTATCGCAGCGACCTGCAACCGGAAGGTGTGATCGAAGCGCCCGGCGGCTCGATCGCGCGCGTCGTCGACGAAGCGGGAAACTTTGTGGGCCAGGCGTTCTACAGCGATCGCTCAGAGATTGCCCTCCGCTTCTTGACCACCCGGGAAGAAATCATCGATCGCGAATGGTGGCGAGCGCGCCTGCGTGCCTGCGCTGCCCGGCGCGCGGCCATTGCCGTTGATACGAATTCCTACCGGCTGGTTTTCTCCGAAGGCGATCTGCTGCCGTCGCTGATCATCGATGTCTATGATCAGGTTTTCGTCCTGCAAACCCTGTCGCAGGGAAGTGAAACGCTCAAGCCCTTGCTGGTAGAGTTGTTGGCGGAAGAATTCGCGCCGCGCGCCATCATCGAGCGCAATGATGTTCGAGTTCGTGAATTCGAAGGCCTGGAGCTGCAATCAGGAACGCTGTTTGGAGAGGTGCCGGCCGAACTTGTGATGGACCAACACGGCGTGCGCTTTCGCGTTTCGCCACTCGGCGGGCAGAAGACAGGCGCGTTTTTAGATCAGCGCGAGAACTATCGCGCGGCGCGGGCGCTCGCGCGCGGGCGAGCACTCGACTGCTTCACCTTCAATGGCGGGTTCGCGTTACATCTGGCCGGCGCTTGCGCAAGCGTTCTGGCTCTGGATATCTCAGCCGAAGCGATTGCGGCCGCACAGGGAAATGCCGCGTTCAATGACATTCACAACGTGGAGTTCCGTGAGGCGAATGTCTTCGACGCTTTGCGGGAGTTGGAGAACGCGGGCGAGCGCTTCGAAACGATCGTGCTCGATCCCCCGGCGTTTGCAAAAAACCGCCGCAGCATCGCCAAGGCAGCGCGCGGTTACAAGGAAATCAATTTGCGGGCTTTGAAGTTGCTGCAGCCGGGCGGAGTGCTGATAACCTGCAGTTGCTCGTACCATATTTCCGAGCAAATGTTTTTAGAGATTGTCACGGACGCGGCAGTGGATGCGCATCGCCGCCTGCAAATAGTCGAGAAGCGAACTCAGGCCAGCGACCATCCGATTCTGGCCGGGATGCCGGAAACGCATTATCTGAAATGCATCATTGCCCGGGTGATTCAGTGAGCGCGGGCCAAGGGCAAAGAGCAAAGA
>JAWVFI010000037.1:0-39418 GCA_033856235.1 Blastocatellia bacterium
TCTGATCTTTAGCCCGGAAGAGATTCTCGCCCGCCGGCGTAACGCCGGACTGCCAGCCTACCCGAAAGAGTTGCAAGCGCACGAAGGCAGTGTGCCGTTCGCCCGTGCAATCCAGCGCGTCGTCAATCTTAACAATCTCAGCCGGCGCGAAGCTCAGGTAGCGCTCTGTTGCGCCGACGGGCTGACCAACGCACAAATCGGAAGGCAGCTGCGGGTGAGCGAGCAAACCGTGAAGTTCCATTTGCGAAATATCTTTGCCAAGTTCGGAGTCAAGCGGCGGACTGAACTGGTGTCCCGTCTGCTGACGCAAGGCGGATTGGAAACTGTGAACGAAAAAGCCGGCGCCATGCACGGCGGGTAATTTGGAGTGCGGCGACCTGTCGCCGCTTTGTTCTGCGGCGGCTTGACGCCGCAAGGTCGCGACAGGTCGCGACCGAAGAAAGCGCTGACAGGTCAGCGCACTCCAAAGTTTGACAATTAGGAGCCGCCTCGCTTCTGAGGCTTCCCCTCGGGGTCGCTGCATGTCTGAAGGTTCTCAAAACCACAAGAGCATGCATGGGACGGGAGTGTGCTCAGTCAACGGAAATGGCAACTACCAGGAAAGACAAGAAAAAGAAAAAGAAGACCGCGCTCATAGTCTGCCGCGATCGGAAAGAGTTCTGGACCACCCAGGCCCAGTTCTGGCAGTGGGTGCGGGACGGCATTGTCGTCAAGACCGACGACAAACCCCTGACCGGCTCGTTCAGTCGCGAGCATGAAGAGTTAATGGTGCTGGTCAGCAACACTGTGCTAAATCTGGCGCACCCCAATCATATGCGCGAGGCTTTGCTTTCGCGCCGCATCGGAATTTCCGGAAAGTAGAAATTATGAAACTCAATTTACTCTCGGGCCCCCGGCAATTAATCGCGGTCGTGGCGATCCTGATCGGATTAGGCACAGCCGCCGCGGCGCAAACAGTGGCCACCGCGCCGCAAGATGATCGCTACCGCATAGGGCCCGGCGACGTGCTGGACATACGCATCCTCAATCGCCCGCAACTCTCGCGCGACGCCGTACGGGTGGAAGGCAATGGCATGATTCGCATGCCCCTTATCGACAGTGAAATCCGCGCCACTTGTCGCAGCGAGGGCGAGCTGGCAAAGGAAATTGCCCAGGGCTATCTAAAGTTCTACCGGAATCCCCAGGTTGATGTGTTCATTAAGGAGTACCACGCGCGCCAGGTCGCAGTTATGGGCGCCGTGATTGAGCCCGCGCGCTTTGAGATGAAACAGCGCTACCGCTTGCTCGACCTGCTCAGCTACGCGAAAGGCCCTTCGGACAAAGCCGGCCAAATCGTGAACATTGTTCGTGGTCCAAAGATGTCTGTCTGCGAAGGTCAGGCTGCTGATGTTGACGATGGGGACGCGCTACTTAGCGTCCGCCTGAGCGACACGATGAGCGGCCTGGAACGGGCGAACCCTTACGTTCGCGCGGGGGACATCATCACTATCCCCGAGGCGGATCAAGTCTATGTAGTCGGCAACGTTTACACGCCGAAGACGCTGCCTTTGAAAGAGCCCATGACTGTGTCGCGAGCCATCGCGATGGCGGGCGGCCCGCTGCAGGATTCCAAAACCAGCCGCATCAAAGTGCTGCGACAGGAACCGGGCACCGGAGCCAAGACCGAGCTTTACGTTGACCTCGGCGCCGTCGCGAAGAAACGCGCCGAAGACCTGATGCTGCGTCCGAATGACATCATCGAGGTGCCGACTTCTACCGGAAAGAGCCTGCTGCGCAGTTTGCTTGGTTCAGTAGCGCCGTCAATCGCGCAGTTGCCCGTTCGGGTGATTCCCTAGCGCGAAGCGCTAGAGAATCAGCAAAGGGCAAAGCGCAAGGTGCAAAGGCGGGAGCGAAAAGCCAAGAGCAAGAAGCAAGACCAGGCAGACTACCTCCCCGAAGCAGGAGAAGAGGAAACACTAGCATGAGGGCAACCCAGGTGCTCAAAGCAGAATGAGAGGGTACGACCTTACATGCGACCTCATTTTCGATTCGAGGATCTGGAGATTTGGCAACTCGCGCGAAAGCTCGCGGTAAAGTTACACAAGCTGGCCGATGAACTGGATAGGCGGCGTCTCTATCGTTACGCGGAGCAATTGAGAGCTGCGGGTCTTTCGCTAACAAATAACATCGCCGAAGGCTCGGGCAGTACGCATCCCCGGGAATTCCAGCAGTTTTTGAATATCGCACGACGATCTCTGTTTGAGGACACGTCCATGTTAATGGTGTTTGAAACCCTGGGGTTAATCACGGAGACCGAGGTCGATGGACTGGTCAGTGACTGCGATATCCTAAGTCGCAAAATAACGAACTTCTCCCGAACACTTAGCCGATAGGGGCTAAGAGCAAGGAGCAAAGAGCAGGGAGCTAAGATAAGGAGCGAAGGGCCACATACGACGCTTTGCCCTTACCTCTTTGCCCTTAGCCCTTTGCGCTTTGCGCCCACCGAAGGTGAAAATCATGAACGATAATTTCGATCTGGCCAAAAGGACGCCGGAGTCGCAGTACCTGGAAAGATCCGCCGACTCCCCGCAACCCCCGCGCGCTGCCTCGTATGGCTACAGCGGCGATAACAGTTCCGACGAAGTGCACCTGCTGGATTACTGGCGGGCGGTGCGAAAGCGCTTGTGGCTGGTTATTGGCGTCGCCTTGCTCTGCACCACCCTCGCGATGATCTATATGGCGCGCAAGCCGGACATTTATCAGGCATCGGCCCGCGTGCAGGTGAACCAGGAAAACGATCCCGCATATTCGAGCGGCAAAAACACCCCGTTCTTTTACGCCAACGATCCGTCGTACTTCAACACCCAACTACAGATTCTAACCAGTCCCGCGTTGTTACGACGGGTAGCTAAGACTCTGGACCTTGAACACGATCAGGCGTTTCTGCATCCGCAAGCTTCACGTAAACGCTCGACCTGGCAAACCATGCTGTCGATGCTGGGATTTGCCAAAAAAGAAAATCCCGAAACGAACAAAGCGCCACAGGAACTGCCACTCACCACCGCGGTCGCTCCCCCAACCGGCACGGAAGACCTGGCCGAAGCCAAACGTCTGGCTCCCTTCGTCGGCGGTCTGTTAGGTGGATTGAAAGTCGAACCTGTGCGCGAGAACCGGACCGGGTTTTACAAAGACACGAGGCTCATCGATCTTACTTTCACTCATGGCGATCCGCAGGTCGCGGCAAGAATGGTCAATGCCATCGCTGACAGCTTCGTCCGCGCGAACTTAGAGAAGAAGAGCGAAACCAACACCTCCACCAGCGAGTTTCTGCAGAAACGCATTGCCGAGCTGCAATCAACAATTCGCAGTGATGCGGAGAGGTTGGTCAGCTATGGCAAGAGCAAAGAGATTCTTTCGCTCGACGCCAACCAGAACACGGTTGTGGAACGTCTGGGCGCGCTCAATAAGCAACTTGTCGCCGCTGAACAAGAACGTATCGACGCCGAAACCAAATATAAGGCCGCCCAAGCCAAAGGTGCTGCCGGCGCCCTGGCTGAAACCGATGCCAAGGAGGTCGCCGACACGGAATCCAAGCTGGCCGACTTGCGTCAGAAACGCGCCCTCCTGTTAGTTGATGCCACCGAACTGGCCCCGGAAGTAAAAGAAATCGATCAGCAAATCACCGAGTTGAACAAGCACCTGGTCGACACGCGCAGCCGCATCACCGGCACGCTAATGACCAATCTGGAAACAAACTATCGCCAAACGATGGCCCGGGAAAACGCTTTACGTACCTCCTTTAACAAACAGCGCAGTGAAACACTCACCCAGAACGAAGCGGCCATTAACTATCACATCATTCAGCAGGAGATTGAGACCAACAAAGGTTTGCTCGATAGTTTGCTGCAACGTTCAAAAGAGAACGATGTAGTCCTGGCCGGACGACCGAACAATATTTCCGTCGTCGATTATGCACTGGCCCCCGAAGGCGCCGTGGGCCCGGCGCGAAACCGCGGCGTGATGCTGGCATTCATGTTGTCCCTCGCCCTGGGAGTTGGCCTGGCATTGTTCCTTGAATATCTCGACGACACCGTGCATTCGACGGACGAGGTTGAGCGCCTGCTGCACCTGCCGGCCCTGGCGGTGATTCCAGCGGTTGGCGGCAACGCCCGCCGCCGTCTCTTGTCATCGGGTAAGGCATTACAGAAACGCGACGGCGATGGCAATGGAAACGGGAGAATGAATCCTGAGCTGTTGATAAACCTCGACGGTCGCTCGGCGCTGGCGGAAAGTTATCGCCAGCTGCGCACGTCGATTTTGCTTTCGACTGCCGGCCGCGCGCCTAAGTCTTTGCTGATCACTTCCAGCCTACCCGGAGAGGGGAAGACTACGACCGCAGTGAACACAGCCATCAGTTTGGCGCAGACCGGAGCGAAAGTAATCATCATCGACGCTGATATGCGCCGCCCGCGCTTGCAGGGAATATTTGATTTCAAGGATCGCGAGGGCCTGAGCTCAATTCTTTCCACCGAGATGACTGAGGAGCAGATGCTGGCGGTGGTGAAATCCGATCCGGCGAGCGGCCTGCATGTACTGACGTCCGGCCCCATCCCTCCCAACCCAGCGGAGCTGATTGGTTCGGATCAAATGCGCCGGCTGATTGCCGTCTTAAGTTCAAACTTCACGCACATCGTAGTTGACTCACCGCCGATCAGTTCATTCACCGACGGCGTGCTGATTTCCTCGATGGTGGACGGCGTCTTGCTGGTGGTTCATGGCGGCCGCAGCTCGCGTAGCGTAGTGAAGCGCTCGCGCCAGCAGTTGAATGACATCGGCGCGAAGGTCTTCGGCGTCGTCCTGAACAACGTCAATTTGCAAACGCACGATTACTACTACTACCAGCAGTATTACAACCGATCGTACTACAACACTGAAGTCGAAGTGGAAAGCCAGGCGCCTTGAAGGCGGTTGAGACACGTAGAATCGGACCTTGCACATTAGACGCTTTCTCTCGCCTCGGCGTTAACCAGAAAACATGAGGAATTTGCCACCTTGGGAAGCACAGGCAAAGAAGTGCATTGCCGCGGTAATTTGCCATCCGCTAGTGGGTAAGCTTTTGGCATTCTTCTACGCGGACAAGATTCCCGCTGCTGGCATCCTCGTCGATACAAACAATCCCCTCGTCAGTGCAAAAACCAAGGCGATGTTGTTTTGGGGCCTGTATGAGAGCGCCGAGATCAGATTCATCCAACGACATTTGCGGCGAGATCTCGACGTGGTCGAACTGGGCGGGAGCATCGGCGTCGTCACATGTCAGATTCGAAAACTGATCGCTTCTGATCGAAAAGTAATTTGTGTTGAAGCAAACCCCAAGCTCATCGGCTCAATTCAGAACAATCTTCACCTGAACAAGCTCACGGCGGGGGTAGCTATCCTCAATCGAGCAATCGGTTACGACAGCGCCCACACGCAGGCAGTACCGATGAATTTTAGCGGAGACAATCTGGGCGGACATATTTCTTCTAGTTCCGACACTGATCACAAGGTCAACGTTGAAAGAGGAACGCTGTCGCAAATCTTGGAAGACAACAGCCTCGACTCTTACGTCCTGGTTTCAGACATTGAAGGAGCCGAAGCCGGAATTGCTCTTAACGATTCCAGCGCTCTCAAAAACTGCCGGCAGATAATTATTGAGTTGCATGATGCGGTCCTGGACGGCGTCGCGATTAGCGTGGACCGCCTCTTTCGGATGTTCAGTGAGGTTCATGGCTTCCAGTTGCGAGATAGTTATGGGCCGGTTTATGTCTTTGAGAATTCCAACCAGGCGGGCTAAAGAAGAATGCTATTGCGCGTAGCCGCCTTCGTAAGTCATCCCATTCAGCATTTCGCGCCCTGGCACCGGGAGGTCGCCCGGCGGAAGCAAATAGACCTGAAGGTCTTCTTTTCCTGTGACTGGGGTTCGTCGGAATACGTCGACCCGGAGTTCCAGGCAAAGGTGGAGTGGGACGTCCCCCTGCTCGAAGGATATGAATATGAGTTTTTACCTATTGCGAAGCGGCCGGCAAAGCTTAGTTTCTGGGAGATCGATAACCCGACTGTCGGAAAGGCACTAGACGATTTTCAGCCAGACATAGTGCAAGTATTTGGGTACGCTTATCGCACCAACTGGAGAGTTGCCCGTTGGGCCAAACGGGCTGGCAAGCCTTTGCTGATCTACTCTGATTCAAATGCCCGGGCCAGCTCCACCCTCTGGAAGCGAATCCCCAAGCAGGTCATCGTCCGCGACTTCTATAGTAAGGTCGACGGAGCGTTATTTGTGGGCGACAACAACCGCGAATACCATCGCCAGTTTGGCCTTCCCGAAGAGCGTTTGTTTCAGGGAGTCTATCCCATCGACTATGAACGTCTCCTTAGTCAGTCGCCCGCCCAAACCGTCGGACTTCGGTCTCGGCTGGGTATTCCGGAAAGCGCGTTTGTGGTTTTGTTCTGCGGAAAATATTCCGCGAGAAAGCGGCCAATGGATTTGCTGGTTGCCGCCCATGCGGCCGCAAAAAGAGGAGTCCCAGTTTGGTGTCTTTTCGTGGGAGAAGGATCGGAACGGAGTGCGCTGGAACAATATTGTGCGCGAGAGGATTTCCATCAGGCGATTTTTACGGGATTCGTAAACCAATCCACAATTCCTGAGTACTACAGGGCCTCGGACGTGCTGGCTGTCACTTCATCGCGTGACCCGCATCCATTGGTGGTTAGTGAGGCTGCCGCGTTCGGCCTGCCCGCTATTGTGAGCGATCAGATCGGTTGCATCGGGCCGAACGATACTGCGCGGCCAGGCCTGAACGCACTCGTCTACCCCTGCGGGCATACGGAAAAACTCAGTGAGGCGATTACGAGGCTGTTTTCCGAACGAGACACATTTCAACAAATGTCGGAAGCTGCGAGGAGTATTGCAGAAACGCAAAATCCAAGAGTGGCTGCCCAGGCGTTGGCGGAAGCCGTCGAAAAACTTCACGTGCTCGGCCCGCGCTAACCTGAATTCCGTCTTATTGTTTCTGGTCGATATCCTCATTTACAGCATCCCCTCGCAAAGCCTACCTCAATTGGTTGATCATAACGTGAGTTTCCCCGCTGATACGCCTGACCCAGGGCAAGCGCGCACGGCAGCGGTCGCGCTTGCGGAAAGCGTTGCTGATCGGACTTACTACAACAATGGCAATCCGGCGCTCCTGGATCTTCTCGAGACGAATTGCAAGTTCATTTTAGATGTTGGTTGCGGATCAGGAGACAATGCTCGCCTTCTCAAAGAACGCCGGCCTCAAAGCATAGTCTTCGGAATTACCTTATCGCAGACTGAACTAGAAGCCGCATCTCAGGACCTTGAGGCAGGTTGGGTCGCAGACATAGAAACATCCGACCTCGCGTTTCTAGGCAGTAGGACCTTCGACGCCATTATTTTCTCTCACGTTCTGGAGCATCTTCGAGAGCCCCCTAAGATACTCGAGCGTTTTCTGCGATTTCTAAAGCCTGAGGGCTTCCTGCTCATAGCAGTGCCTAATGTCCTGGTTTGGTCGCAACGGCTCAAGTTTATGGCCGGGCAGTTCGAGTATCTGAATGGCGGGGTATTAGACGACACGCATTTGAGATTCTTTACATACCTAACGGCGGACCAATATCTGGTCTCGAATCTCGCGGGGTTGAGAATTACCAGGAAGAGCGTTAGCGGCAGTGTGCCGCTCTGGCTCCTTCGACGGCATGTTTTCCCCCAGCGGCTAAGCGCCTGGTTAGACCGAATCGGATGCAAAGTTTACCCCAATCTCTTTGGAGACCAGGTCCTGATACAGGCCAGAAAGCGCTCGTGACTTCAATGCCAAGCGGGACAGATATCTCTGTTTGCCTGTTGACCTTTAACCATGTCGGGATGATTGAATCGACTTTACGGTCGATCGTCGATCAATCCCTGAGCGGTTACGAAATTATCGTCAGTGACGATTGCTCCACTGACGGAACATGGGAGCGCATTCTAGAGCTCGCGGCAGAAGACCTGCGGATCAAGCCCGTTCGCACTCCGCGTAATCTCGGCATGGCGCGCAATGCTAACTTCGCAGTGGGGCACTCCGATCGCCCCTACATCGCCCTTTTGCACCATGATGATCTCTACCGAAGGGACCTCCTTGAAAGGTGGGCCGACGTCCTTGATTGCTATCCGGACGTGGCCTTTGTTTTCAACCCCTACTCGGTCGTAGAGAGTGAGGTTATCTTCGGTGAGCCAATGCCCGGTGCCAAAATTGATGGAAAGTGGTTGCTTGAAAAACATCTGTTCGCCCATTGGGGTTGCATTGTTCGTGGAACAGCCATGATTCGGCGTGAGGCTTGGGTACAAGTCGGGGGGATGCGTGAACGGTTCGGACTGCTGGCTGATGTAGATATGTGGATGCGGCTGTCCATGCGATGGCCAGTAGGTTACGTCGCTCAACCTGTGATTACCGTCCGGCAGGACAGGCCAAGCTACTACCCTGAAATATATAAGAGCATCACCTGGTCCTGGAGGCGTCAACGACTGCTCTATGATATTCATTCGACAAACCGGCTGGACTATCTAGATCGTGGAACACTAATAGGGCGCTTCCGTTGGTGGGGCTTCAGGCTCAAATTAAGCTACGAAACGACGAAGTGGCTGCTCTACGCACTAGTGAAGAGAAAACCCGACATTATCGCTACGAGTGCTGAATCGGCGACCCGTTACGATCTGTGGCCTCTGCGTTTTTTCCGATTGATGCTGCAGCGCACCTTCTCCATCAAGCACAGCCTGCCGAGTTAGCAATGCTTGCCTCACACATTCTTGGCAGCACTTGGATGGCATTGAGCCGGGTGCGTGGGTGAGCCTCGATAGAATCGAACACCGGGCTGCCAGGGTTTCTTTCGTTACCGGCCTCTCGACCCTTTTGGGAGTTGGCTTCCAGGTAATATCCGTACCCATTTGTCTGAGATTCTGGGGCAAAGAAGTCTACGGTAGTTGGCTAGCGCTTTATGCGGTTTTCATGCTGATACGCTCACTCGATGGCGGGTTTGTCTCTTACGTCGGCAATAAGCTTAATTACCTTTATCACCAGGACCAAAAGGCACTACACGAGCATTTGGCTTCAGCCGTTACCGGGATAGCAATTCTGGCTTTCCTGGAGATGGCAATCGCTGTCTTTATAATTTCATCGCGCGGAATTGTCCTGTTGTTGGATGTCTCAATGAACACCGCGGCGCACTTCCAATCGAGTGCGGCCTTGTTGGTCCTCATTGTCACCTGGGCAATATTTGGTTCTTATCTGGGAATCGTACACCGATTATTGATACCTACTGGTCTAATGTATCAGGCCGCATGGTGGTCGATGGGATTTCAGATATGTCAGTTCATTGCGATTGTTTTAGCTGCGATTCTTCACTTAAACCTGTTCCAAACCAGTTTGTTGTTCGCGATGGTCCAATCTGTCATTTACGTCTCCTCGTCCCTTTACGTCCGACACAAGTTGCCGGCCTATTACCCCTGGTGGAGAAACGGACTTCCCCGTACCGGAATCAAGGATCTGAGTCAATCGCTATTGCTTACAGCAAGTAATTTTATTCAGCAGGGATCGACCAATGGGGCCATCATGCTAATTTCAGCGTTATCGGGCCCGGCAGCGGTTCCTGTTTTTACGACGGTTCGTACCCTGGCTAACCTCTGGACCAATGTTACCAATGTGCTTACCGCTCCCTTGCTCCCGGATGTAGTTCGTTATCGTGCCACCGGCGAGGGAGACAAGCTTGTCAGCGTTAGTAAGGCCTATTGGGTGCTTGTTGGGTCGGCGATGAACGGCGCCGTTCTGGCAACTTATCCCCTGATCCAGCCGATTTATTATTACTGGACCCGCCACACAGTTGTCCTGGATAAATCTTTACTCTGCCTCCTCCTCGCTGGCGTAGTACTAGCGAACGTAGGAGGACTGGTAACGCTGTATCTAAACGGCATTAACAGCCTGCGGGTAGTTCTGGCAGCTTCAGTCGTGCGCGGAATTTGTAGCTTAGGAGTTGGTGGGTTTCTATTTTCTTATCTCGGACTTGCTGGATTTGGGGCGGGCATCCTGGCCGGCGAACTGTTCGCCCTATTATTGACAGGCCACTATTTTGTTGCGCGCGAGTTATCGGGGCAAGGGATTGATTTTCCGCTCAAGTCGCTTACACCAATCGCTATTAGTTCCTGCGCGGTATTGACGTTCCTAGTTACGGAAGCTTTCGGTGCCCAGGTTGCTCGACAAATTTATCCGGTCGCTTTGTTGGGAGTAGCGGCGGCCGCGACGTGGGGTTGGTTCACGCTGGAACGCGATGTAAAGAGCCGACTGGTACGCATGGTGGGACACCGCATTGTGGAGAATAACGAGGCATGAGCTCGGGCCTTAATCACCCCAAACTTCAGATTGGTGTGATTGGATGTGGGTCGATCACCCGCAACGTCCATCTTCCGGTCTTGAACGCCCTGCCCGGGGTCCAGGCGGCATGGATCGCTGATACCAACAGTGCTGCGGGACGCGCTTTGTCACATGATAGTTCGATACCGTTTCACCAGATCTCATTACCAGACATCAGAGTTCCATCTGCAGACATTGTGGTTCTCGCAATCCCCAATGGGGTTCGTGATTCTTACTACAATTATTTCGCAGGAGATCAAGAAACAGCTCTATATGTCGAAAAACCACTTGCCAAATCACTGTCTGAGCACGGCAGTATTGTCGCAGACAAGGCTCCGTGGCAGGTGGCGATAGGGTATGACCGACGTTCGTTCGGACTGACGCGATTGGTTCGCGATCTCTTCACACATCGACCTTTTGGCAAGCCGGAGTCAATCAAGATTCGATTTGGCGGATTAGGTCGTGTTCTCATCGGAAACAGCTTCATGTCGGATGCCGTCCTCGCCGGCGGCGGCGCCCTCTTCCAGATGGGGGTACATTTTTTAGACGCCGTCCTGTTCGCTTCCGAGGCCGAGGATGTTGCACTTCTCGACGGTCGGATGATTACCGAACTCGGCATGGATATTCATGTCGAGGGACTTCTGGATCTCAAGCTGAAAGGCGAAGAAAGAGTTCCACTCTCCATTCTCGTGACGCAATTACAACCAGCCGACAATCGCATTGAGATTACCTTTGCCGGCGCCACGGTGTCCTTTAGTGTCATGTACGGGGAGCGGTCGTTGACGGTTGCGCCACGCACAACCGGCTGCGCGAACTGGAACCTCGTGCCGGAAGCGAGGACGGGGCCTCTGGACATGTTCGCGTCGTTCGGAATGCACTGGACCAACGTAATCGACGCAGTTCGCAGCCGTACTGCAAACTACACCAGCGCGAGTCAAGCAGTGCTCACGACAAAAGCTATCGAACTCCTTTATGCGCTGCCTGCGGAAGGAAGCCCTTGAGCACTGAAGTCTCGCCGGGCAGTCTACGTGTGGCGATCCTAGGCGCGAACGGACAAGTAGGCACAGAAGTCTGTCTCTATCTCAAGGTGATGGGATTCTGTCAACCTATTGGCATCGCCCGATCCGCGCACAGCACTGCTCTCTTAAAGCGAGCGGGAATAGATTGTCGTTGGGGTGATGTGGCAAATCCCGAGATAGCGACCGAATTGCTGGCAGACTGCGATCTCGTTTTTGATTTAGCATTCCCGAGCGGGAAGAATATTCGTGAAACGAAGAGAATGTTAAGGGCCCGCATCTCCTCCATTCTTTTGGCTGTACGCCCAGCCAAAGGATTCATACTGGCGAGTACGACCGCCGTTTATCGATACAACTCGTCATTACCTTTCTTTCGCGCATACCGGTCCATGAAATTGTTTGCGGAGCGTCTCTCGCGTCGGCTGGGTTCTCAAAACAATGTGCCCGTCTTTATCTTTCGTCTCGGCCAGGTTCATGGCGCGCTGCAGTCTTGCAGCGAGTCCCTGAAGGTAAATCTCTCGAACCATCCGGGACCAATCCACGTTCCGGACCAGGCGAGCAACGCAATTTTCGTCTTTTCAATTGCGGAAGCAATTCGTTCCGTGCTTTTTGCGAGGGTGGCGCCAAAAACCTACACTATGATCGCCAGTCCGGCATGGTCTTTTGCAGACCTGGTTGAGTGGTACAGCAAACCGATGGGATTGAACCCAACCGTCATTCGCGAAGCAGTTACCACGAACTCGTCAATAGGTAATAGGGTGGCATCTCTTCGTAGTTGGGTTGGACAAGGAACATCGCGATTGATCGATCACAATAAGGAACTCTTGAGTGCGATTGTTAGCATCTGCTCGGAGGCGCGGGATCAAAAGTTTCGCTTCGAGCGCACGCGTAAAACTGCTGCCGTTACGATAAATGCTCATTTCGACAGCCTTGTATATCGGCCCTTTGAGGCGTTGAATGACCCGCCAGGAATCAGGTTTCCATTTCACGCAGACTTACGAACAGCCATGGAAAAGCCCGAACGGGCGGTTGCAGAGTTGATTCAGTCTTTGAAGTGACTCTTTGCGCCCGGTCCACCGTGCGCTGGCATGGATTTCTTGGATAAACAAATTACAACTCTATTGCTGGGAAGCCGCACCGCGTTTCGAATCGGACGGGCGCTGTATCAGAGGGCCAGGGGTGACACTCCTAACCACATCATGAACAACGGGGAGTCCCTCGTTCAGAAGTGCGTGATAGATGCTTGGAAGGAAAACAGGTTATCCGGCGATCCTTTAGTAGTCTTTGATGTTGGCGCGAACGCTGGTGATTGGTCTGATGCCTTCCTGAGTTATTTGGCGAGCGCGGATGCGGCACAGCCAATTGCTCTCTATCTCTTTGAACCCGCCCCTGCGACTGCTGAATTGCTTAAAGCGAGGTTCGGAACCGAGAATCCCCGGTTGCACTATGAGCAGGTCGCGCTCTCATCTGAGAATGGTGACGGAGTCATTTTTGTTGATGAGCAAAGCCACGGGATCAACTCGCTACATGCGAACCCGCTAAGGCACGGCGAGGAACAGGTTCCTATCGTCAAGGCTACCGTCAATGACTTTTGCCAGGCCCATGGAATTCAAAATATTCACTTGCTCAAGTCGGACACCGAAGGGCATGACATGGAGTTAATAAGAGGGGCCTTGCCTTTGCTTGAGAAAGGGAGCATTTCGATTTTGCAGTTTGAATACAATCATCGGTGGGTCTTCTCGCGGAATTTTCTCAGAGATGCTTTTTCGATTATCGAGAAATTGCCCTACAAATTGGTAAAACTGGAGCCAAATGAACTATTGATCCTGAGTGAATGGCATCCGGAACTCGAAAGGTTCTTCGAAGGTAATTATGCCCTTATTCACGCTGACGCTATGAAGTGGTTCCCGACCCGGGTTGTTACCTGGGACCGCTATAACACCATGGCCCTCTGAAGACAATGAGCGTAGTGAGTACAGATTCATTGTTCGATAAAAGCGCGCGAGAGTTCGCCGGGTCCACTGACGCCGCAATAGCGCGGAACGAATATAAGCGCGGCGAGATGTTCGTTAGCGCGGTGAAGCGCGCGATACCAACTGGCGGCGACGTGCTGGACTACGGCTGCGGACCAGGACGCATCGCGAGGCTGATTGCTTTGGAGGGATATCGCGTACATGCTCTCGATCCTTCGGCCGGAATGTTGGCGGAAGCGCGACGTCAAGACATTAGTTCGCTAAAACTTGATTTCGATCAGTTAAACGGCAATGGCGAAACGCTGGGCAGCTCGAAATATGACGGGATTGTCTGTTCTAGCACCATAGAATATGTCGCCGACGCGGCCGCTCTGTTAAGTCACTTCCACCGTGCTCTACGGCCGAATGGGAGCCTGATAATAAGCTATGCCAACCGCAGAAGCCTTTGGCGGAAATACGCAGAAATTCGCTTTCCGGCGGCAGGGCATCTCAAGCTGCAACACAATATTTGGTCCTACCGTCAATGCGAAGCCATCTTAGCAAGTGCGGGGTTCAGAGTAGTCTCTGGACCTGTGTTCTTTGAAGCAGCACCCTTTGACAAGCGCTCCTGGATTCGACCTTTAACGTCAAGCCCAATAATCGGTTTGATCGGGTTAGTGGTAGCGCAGCGCTTCGATTGAGGCGGATTCCGACCTACTCATGACCCATTATTTGGATCTCAGGATCCTCGTATTGCGCGAAAATTGGCTCGGATGCACCGGCCTTTCCGCCTTCAACGCATTCTTGCGAGCCGGATGCATGGCGGAATCAATCTCTGAGGGCGACTATATTTCTTTGAAGTATCAGTCATTTTTTCCTCGGGCGCTGGCAAAGCTGACAAGGCCGCTCGCAGTGCGGGAGTTCAATCAGGCGCTCCTCAAAGTGACCCTCGCGTTGAAGCCTCACTTGTTCCTGGCAGTCAAAGGACAGTTCATTCAAGCTCAAACCCTTCAGGAAATGCGCAACGCTGGCGCCGCTCTCTATTGTTTTTTTCCGGATCTGTCGTTTACTGAATTCGGGCCGTATCTTCCGGAAGCCGCAAAGCAGTACGACTGGATATTCACCACGAAATCTTTCGGCCCGCAGGATTTGAGCGCGCGGTTGGCCGTCACTAAGAGTAGCTATCTCCCTCATGCGTTTGATCCGGAAATTCATCGGCCCCGCCGGTTAGGTCCTGAAGATGAGATCTACTGGTGCGATGTTTCCTTCATTGGGAAATTCTCACCGCGTAAGGCCGCCATTCTTGAGGAACTGGTTGGACGGCGCCCCGACTTGAACTTAAAGGTTTGGGGCAATCAATGGGAGCGGCTACCGCCGCATTCGCCGTTGCGAAAATCTGTTATGTTTAGGGCCGCAACTGGAATCGAATACGCAAAGGCCATCGCAGGTTCGCCTATCAACCTGGGATTGTTGCAGGAAGCGATCCCCGGAGCTTCGAGCGGCGATCAGATTACGAGCCGTACTTTTCATATTCCGGCTTGCGGCGGATTGATGTTGCATCAGCGCACCCCGGATTTACTTGAAATCTTCCAGGAGGATGAAAGCTGCGTTTGCTTTTCGGGCGTGGACGAACTAGCGGAGAAGATCGATCACATCCTCGCGGATGAAGCCGGCCGGCTCCGGATTGCGGCGCGCGGGCGGGAGTTGGTCGAGCAGGCGCATAGTTGGGACCATCGAGCCCGAACGATTCTCGACCACTATCTTGCCAGCCGCCTTCCTAAAACAGTTGTATGACTAAAAGAGCACTCATCACCGGCATCACCGGTCAGGACGGGAGCTACCTGTCTGAGCATCTTTTAAGCATGGGCTACGAAGTCCACGGCATTGTGAGGCGCGTGGCTTTGGAAGATCCGGAACGCCGCTTCTCGCGTATTTCGCATTTGCTCGATCGGATCACGCTGCATCCGGGAAGCCTGGAGAGTTACCCAAGTATTTTTCGCGTTGTCAGTCAGCATGCGTTCGACGAGTGCTATCACCTGGCGGCACAGAGTTTCGTTGCCGAGAGTTTCGTGGACGGCTTCTCCACGATGAACACCAACATCAGCGGGACGCACTACATGCTGGCCGCTCTCCGCGAGCTGCGACCCGAGTGCCGCTTCTACTTTGCCGGCTCCAGCGAGATGTTTGGCAAAGTCGAAGAAGTTCCGCAGCGCGAGACCACGCGCTTTCACCCGCGCAGCCCGTACGGCATTAGCAAGGTCGCCGGGTTCGATCTCACCAGAAACTATCGCGAAGCTTACGGGATGTTTTGCCTCAGTGGTTTGCTGTTCAACCATGAAGGCCCGCGACGAGGTTTCGAATTTGTGACGCGTAAGATCACCAGCACCGTAGCCCGCATTAAACATGGTCTGGCTACGGAGCTGCGGCTCGGCAACCTCGACGCCGTGCGCGACTGGGGACACGCGGCGGATTATGTGCGCGCTATGCACCTGATGCTGCAGCAGACCGAGCCGGACGATTACGTGGTGGCCAGTGGAATCCCACACACGGTGCGAGAGTTTTGTGAGCTGGCTTTTGCCGAAGCAGATCTGGATTATCGCGACTACGTCAAAGTGGACGAGCGTTTTCAGAGGCCCGCCGAAGTCGATTCCTTGCTGGGTGACGCGACCAAGGCAAGGGAGACACTAGGCTGGCAGCCTCAGTACACCTTCGAAGACATGATTAAGGAGATGGTAAAAGTCGATCTTGAGACCCTCGAGTAACTACTAAGATTCGCTTTACATTGATTCTTTGAGATAACGAAAGCGTCTAGCCATGGGAAGGAAAATCATTGTCTACGTTGTGTTCTTACTAGCGATTGCCGCGACGGCGGAGATGGATCAAGCCCTTTCAGAAAAGGTCCGCTTTGTAGTACTAACGCTGATTTTGTTGGCATATCTCGCCTACGAAGTCCGCGAGTTTTTAAAGGTACAAACGGATCGGGGATTACTTAGTCCCGTGGTGCTCGCGTCAGCAATGACGTTCGCCGTTGCATTCGGATTAACAAACATCCTGTGGTTGCTTCCTGAACAGGATTACCCGGAGATGATTCTGGGTACTGAGGCCTACCGATGGATGAGTCACGCCATGCTCTATGTGCTGCTGGCGGCGTTCGCTATGTGGCAAGGCTATCATGCAGGGATAGGACGACGAATCGGCGCGAAGCTCTGGCAGATGCCGTTCTTTAGAAAACTTCTTCGAACCCGCTTTGAATTGCGCTGGGAATTTATTGTGTTTTGTATTGTCGTTACCTTGACGTCTCGTCTGCTGCAAGTCTCACTCGGCCTATACGGGTATAACAGCGAAGTCGCACAGCTCTACGGGCTTGCCGCGTACAGAGAGTATCTCGACATTGCTGCCAGTTTTGGCAAGGTTGCTTTGGTTGGGTGCGCACTGACCTTGTTCTCGAGACCAAGGAATATCCTAACGCATAAGCTGTTACTCATAGGACTGTTGGCATTCGAGGTGCTGTTTGGTTTCCTGTCTGGCTTCAAAGGGCAGGTGATTCTGCCAGTGGTGATCGTCGGGCTTTGTTACTACGCCATCAAAGGTCATATGCCGAAGAAGGTTGTGGTGGGCGTTTTCGCGCTTTTCATGCTTGCATATGTTGTGATTGAGCCCTACAGAATTGTGCGCTACGCGGATCCGAACTTTCAAAACCGCGATGTAGTAAACATCGGCTCTGTAATGGTGAATCAAGTTCAGGGCGAGCAACGCGCTGACAACGGCGTTGTGAATGACCCCAGTCAGTACTTCGCAAACTTTGTGAGCCGACTAAATTCCACGCCAGAAGCAGCGCGCTCGATCCAATACATGGATCAATCAGGTCTCTCAGTGAACGCGCCCGAGTTTCTGGACAACCTGTTCCTCGTCCCTGTGCATGCGGTGGTGCCGAGAATGTTAATGCCTACAAAACCACTGCAAAACATCGGCCTTTGGTATGCGAATGAGGTGTTGGAACAAGATACCGAACTCAATTCTGTGGCGATGAGCCCGGTTGGCTATCTCTATTTTGCTGGGGGTGGGCTACTGGTATTTCTCGGCTTTTTCCTTATCGGGGTCATTCAACAGGCTGTTTATAAGCGATTCTGGCTCGCGGGCAGCGGCGGCCTGGTGGTTCTTCTTGCGCTCTCGAGCTCACTGGCGGTAATCGATAGTTCGTTTGATTCGATCCTGATCAATCTGATTCGCAACGTTCCCTTGCTGCTCGCGAGTCAATACTTTCTTTTTAAACGTTAGAGTGTTTCAGCCCCTCCGCGCTTCGCAGCATTCGCAGCATGCCCTTACATAAACTTCTCGTGATCACGTTATCGCCCCAATGGATCGGGGGTGGATACACCCAGACTATGGGTTTCTGCCAGCATCTGCGGCAATTGGGCGGATTCGACATTCGAGTTGCCTATCCTCAGGCGGGAAACGTTAACTCAATTCAAACCAGCCCCCGAGTTCGTATCCATGATGTCGAGGGCTTTTCTTATCATGCGATCCGGCCGACCCTCCCGGCGATCGAGTTCAACCGCTACGCAGATAATTCGGCCTGGGACGATCTGTTGAGCTGGGCTGATTCTTGTCAAGTAATGGGAGGTGGCATAGCCCAGGGATTTCCAGCGTCAAAGTCGCAAACCCCTTATGCCATCTGGGTGGCTTCCACGAGAGAGGCTGATGGGGCCGAGGCATACCGGCACTCTTCGTTTCTCAAGAAACGCTGGCTGGATATGCAGTTCCATTTCATCAGACGGTTCGAAAGAGAAACGCTACACAAAGCTTCGGAGGTTTTCGTTATCAGCGAGTACACGCGACGGCTGTTGGAGAGCTCCTACGATCTGCAAATTCCTGATCACAACTGCATTCCCGTTCCGGTTGAGGCCGACTTTTTCAAACCTGATCCCGAGGTAGACAAATCGCAAAATACGATTTGCTATGTAGGCCGGGTTAATGATCCGCGGAAGCAGATTCCATTGCTGCTCTCGGCTTTGCGCCGGGTCTTGGATCGCGGGGTTGAAGTCCATTTAAAGATGGCGGGTGAGATGCCGAACGAGCACATCCAGCAAGTGGTTCGGACTTTGAAGTTAGAACCATTTGTGGAATTCGTTGGACAAGTTCCAGCCGCCGAACTTCCCGGCTTCTATCAATCATCTCTAATTAATGTGCTGCCTTCGCAGGAAGAAGGGCAGGGAATCGTCGTCCTGGAAGCGATGGGCTGCGAGGTCCCGACGGTAGCGACTCGCTGTGGCGGCCCTGAGTCTTTGATTGATAACGGCCGTGACGGGTTCCTGATCGCCAACGGGGATGAAAACGAATTAGCGGAAAAAATTGCATTGCTGATCAAGAACCCCGAACAGGCGTTAGCTATGGGGAGGCTGGGCCGCGAACATGTGCTTCTGAAGCATACGCCGGAAAAAGCCTACGCCAGAATTATTGACTTCCATCTTGGGGCAGCCAGAAGGGCTGGCGCCATTGATTTGCCCGCATCATTCGCTTCGCAAACTCCATCATTGAGTACCGGCGCATCTCCCTCGGCCAGTCCGGATTATCCCCGCACATAGTCGGCTCGCTCTCTTGTCGAATAAACCAGAACGGTTACGCGTTGGAATCGACGCTTCGAACATTCGTGCCGGGGGTGGGGTCACGCATCTCGCGGAGTTAGTACGGAATGCGGAGCCCGAACGTCATGGAGTAACCAGCGTTGTCGTTTGGGGAGGAAAGGACACGCTCGATCGAGTTGCCAGCCGTCCGTGGCTAGAGCTCCAGCATGAGGCAGCTTTGGATGGGCCGTTAACGAAACGATTAGCCTGGCAAAGAAGACAACTGACGTCGCTTGCGAAAGAGAACTGCGACGTTTTGTTTGTACCGGGCGGAAGTTACTCCGGCGACTTCAGTCCTTTTATTACGATGGCCCAGAACCAGCTCGTCTTTGAGCCGAAGGAGCGGCAGCGCTATGGTCTTTCGAAGATAGGGCTGCGGCTGAAACTGCTGGTGGAGACTCAGTCTGCAACTTTCCGCAGAGCGGCGGGGATTATCTTTCTCACGGAGACAACCCGGCGGATGGTCGAACCTCGTTTGGATATAGCAGGAAAGCCTTCTGCGGTAATTCCTCACGGCATCAATCCGAGTTTTCGCCGGGCGGTGCGCAAGCAGGAAGCGGCCTCCGCTTATTCGGTTGCGCGTCCCTTCAAGTTTCTCTATGTCTCAATCATCGACGTTTATAAGCATCAGTGGCAGGTGGTAGAGGCAGTTGCCCAACTGCGGCGCCAGGGAATGCCGGTGGAGTTAGATCTAGTCGGGCCGTATTATCCGCCGGCTTTGCGACGGTTGCGCAAAGCGATAACTGAATTCGATCCCCGGGAAGAGTTCATTCACTATCGCGGGCCCGCTGGGCAGGACGAGTTGTTGAAGTACTACCAGGACGCGGATGCATTTGTGTTTGCTTCAAGCTGCGAGAGCTTTGGCCTCGTGCTGGCTGATGCGATGGCGGCGGGATTGCCCATCGCTTGTTCCGATCGCAGCGTCCTGCCGGAAGTCCTGGGGGATGCCGGGATTTACTTTAACCCCGAACAGGCGCGCGACATTGCGCGCGCTTTGGAGAGTTTGTTTTCCGACGCTGAGTTGCGGGGACGATATGCTCGCCTGGCTTCGGAGCGGTCTGAGCTCTACACCTGGGAGCGTTGTGCCGAGGAGACGTTTCGCTTCATCGCGAGTGTTATCAAATGACTATGCGCGGCGCTCTGTCGAGGGAGGGCCGCCCCTACAGCTTTCGCAATGTTAGAAAAGCTGCGGTTTCCTGAGCAAATATGCACTTTTTAGGCTCAGGAAGGAGTTTTTACGGCTAAGGATGGAAGCGTAACGGCCAAAGATCCCGTCGGAACACGCAAAGATCCCGTCGGAACACAAAAAGATCTGTTCGGAACACGAAAAGATCTGGTCGGAACACGGAAAGATCTCGTCGCAACAGGGAAAGATCCGGCCGGAACACGGAAAGATGGGGTCGGAACCCTGAAAGATCGAGTCGGAACGCGAAAAGATCGCGCCGGAACACGGAAAGATCGGGACGGAACAGGAAAAGTCGTCTCCACAGAACCGCAAGGCGGTTCCGACCTCCAGCCGGGGGTTGCCATCGCGGCTACCCTTCGTGGGAGTTCGTGTATTTCGTAAATCGTGCGCTGACGAATCGCGGTGTTACGATTCACGAAATACACGAACAACACTAAAGAACACAAAACCGGAGTTTTTGTGCAAAGCATTCGAGGTCTCAATCCCAACCCCGACGGGGTTGCCTCAAATCTCTTTGGAGTGCGCCGGCAGAGCGAAGCGGTGACGGCGCTTTGGATGTCCGACAAACTTCAGTTTGTCGCCGCAGATTGAATGCCACTAAGAAACGACAAACTGAAGTTTGTCGGACATATCAATCCAAAGCGGTGTCGCCGCTGCGCTCTGCCACCGCACTCCAAGGGTTGAGCGGGGGCTTGTGTGAAGCGCTTCGCGGCAGAAGACTCTGAACAAATTCTATGTGCGGGATAGCGGGGGCGGTTAACTGGGGCGACGCGGAGTCGCTGGGGCGGATGACGGACGTGCAGGCGCATCGAGGGCCCGACGATCGCGGGACTTCTGAGGCGCAACTGCAGGACGGGTCGTGGGTGGGGTTGGGTTCGCGACGGCTCGCGATTCTCGATCTGACGCGCGCCGGGCATATGCCGATGCAAACGCCTGATGGTTTGCTGACCATTGTCTATAACGGCGAGATCTATAACTACCCGGAACTGCGTCGCGAACTGGAAGCCGCCGGCTTTCATTTTCGCTCGCAGAGTGACACAGAAGCGCTGCTCTATCTCTACATGCTGGAGGGCGAACAATGTGTGCGTCGTTTGCGCGGCATGTTCGCGTTCGCCATTCTCGATCAAAAACGGCAGCAGTTGTTTCTCGCCCGTGATCATTTCGGGATCAAGCCACTCTATTACTGCCATGACAACCAACGCTTTGCCTTCGCTTCAGAGGCAAAAGCATTCCGCGAGCTTCCTGACTTTCAGCGGCGTTTGAACTACGAAGCGCTGAGTCAGTATCTGACCTTCCTCTGGGTCCCTGATCCGCTCACGATGCTCGACGGAGTGTTAAAGCTTCCGGCTGGGCATTTCGCAATTTTCAAGCAAGGGTCGCTGACGATTGAGCGCTACTGGGATCTGCACTACCCGGAAGCCGGTCACGCATTTCCCAAAGATGAAGTTGAGCTCGCAGGCGAGCTGCGGGAACGATTTGTCAAAACCACGCGTGAGCAAATGCTGAGCGACGTCCCGCTCGGCGCGTTTCTTAGCGCGGGGATGGACTCGAGCAGCATCGTCGCCGCCATGGCCACAGCCAGCGACGAACCGGTGCGCACCTTCACGATAGAGTTTCCTGAAAAATACCGGCGCGGCGAAGTCACGCTTGACGACACCGCAGTTGCGCAGCGGACGGCGGACCACTTTGGTTGCCGGCACACCGCGATCCTCGTTGAGCCGGACGTAGTCGATCTGCTGCCGCGCCTGGTCTGGCATATGGATGAACCGGTGGCCGACCCGGCAATCATCACTGCTTACCTCGTGAATCGCGAGGCGCGGAAAGACGTGACGGTGTTGCTTTCGGGCGTTGGCGGCGATGAGCTTTTTGCCGGCTATCGGAAGCACCAGGCGCATTTTCTGGCCGAACGCTATCGCCAAATCCCGCGCGCCTTGCGCGAAGGTGTCATTCGCCCTCTGGTGGAGTCGCTGCCCGTTATGCGCGGCACGCCCTTTAAGGGTCATGCGCGCTTGGCTAAGAAGATGGTGCGCAGTGGCTCATTGCCGCGCACGGACCGCTTCATCATG
The DNA here is from genome assembly GCA_033856235.1 of Blastocatellia bacterium. Classification (GTDB taxonomy): domain Bacteria; phylum Acidobacteriota; class Blastocatellia; order Pyrinomonadales; family Pyrinomonadaceae; genus DASXRU01. The sequence goes on from JAWVFI010000037.1 coordinate 22,257, forward strand.
GACAGCGTCTATCTCACTGAAGCACAGAAGGGCGAGCTGTATGGACCAGCGGCGCGGGCGCAAATCAATGGCGCTGACCCCTGGGCCAGGCACCGGGAGTATTTCGCCGAAGTTGCGAGCGCTGATTTTCTTAACCAGATGCTCTACCTCGACACCAAGGCGTTCATGGTCAGCTTGAACTTGAACTACAACGATAAGATGAGCATGGCTTCGTCCGTCGAGGTGCGAGTGCCTTTTCTGGACTGGGAGTTCGCGGAGTGGGTGGCCGCGAATGTGCCGCCGCAACTGAAGATGAAAGGCGGAACGACCAAACACATTTTGCGGGAGGCGATGCGGCCGATGTTGCCGGCGGAAGTTTTGCACCAAAAGAAAGCAGGCTTTGCGGCGCCGATTGATTACTGGCTGGCGGGAGACTTGCGAGAGATGGTGGATGACCTGCTGAGCGAAAGCCGGATTACAGCGCGGGGTTTGTTTCGACCTGAGAAGGTGCGGCAATTGATTGCGGAGCAGCGTTCCGGGCGGCACGATTGGTCACACCAGGTGTGGCAGTTTCTGACTTTGGAATTGTGGATGCAGGCCTTTGTGGATTGAAGTCGTCCTTTTCGTGTTGCTTCGTGTTTTTGGTGTTTCTTCGTGAATCGTGTGCCGCAGATTCAAACCACGGTTCACGAAATGACACGAACCGCACTAAATCACACGAACTAAACCGTACTCCTTAACTAATACCTTGCGGCGAGTGATGCTTTACTACGATACCGTTCGTCATCTTAAGCCGGGCCAGATTGCCGGACGGCTGCAGGCGATGGCGAAAGACCGCATGCGGCGTCCGCGGCCGGTGACGTTGCCGCCGAGTCTTAACGGCTCTCTCAATCCTCGTACTCCTTTTCTGTACCACGATCCCTGGAATGGCCGCGAGCAGTTATGCGACGGACGCTTTCGCTTCCTCAATCATGAGGAACATCTGGGATGGCCGGTAAATTGGCGGGCCGCGGAGACACTGCCTTTGCTCTGGCAGTTCAACCTACATTACTTCCACTACCTGCATTTGCTTGACGGAGCAGAGCGGGAAGAGATTTGTAAGGATTGGATTCGAGCGAACGCTTTGGGAAGCAAGCCGGCGTGGCATCCTTATCCCACATCACTGCGAATCGTAAATTGGTGCAAAGCAAACCTGAAGTCCGGTGAGGTTCAGGAAAGCATTTACCAGCAAGCCGCGTTTCTTTTCCGCAACCAGGAGACGTACCATCCCGGTAATCATTTGCTGGAGAATGCGCGCGCGCTGGTTTTTGCCGGGACGTACTTCGGCGAACAGGGTGAAGCGCCTCGTTGGTTGGAAAGAGGTCTGGAGATTTATGAGCGCGAAACTCCCGCCCAGGTGTTAGACGATGGCGGGTACTTCGAGCGCAGCCCGATGTATCACGCCCTGGTGCTGGAAGGCTACCTCGACGTAATGAACCTGCACGGAAACAGTCATGAAGCAGTTCCGCTCATCGACGCTGCCAAACGCATGGCGAACTTTCTCATCACGGTAACGCACCCGTCCGGCCAGCTCGCGCTCTTTAATGATTCAACGCAGGAGATTGCTCCACCCACAGCCGACCTGTTGGACTACGGCCAAAGGCTCACCGGGTATCAAGCGCGCAAGGTTACTGCGTCCAGTTCGGGATATTTTGTTGATGAAGCGCAGGACCTTTACCTGATTATTGATGGCGGGCCCATCGGCCCCAGCTTTTTGCCGGCGCACGCTCACGCGGACATCTTCAGTTTTGAACTCTCGGTGAAGCAACGGCCCATCGTGGTCGATAGCGGGGTCTGTGAGTATAAGGCCGGCGAGATGCGGCAGTACGCGCGCAGCACACGCGCCCACAACACGGTAACGGTGGATAAATTAGACCAGGCCGAATGCTGGGGCAGCTTTCGGGTCGCCCGCCGTTTTGATCCGAAGGATGTTTCGTTCCGGACTGACGCCGAAGGGAGTAGGTTTGCGGGAACTTTCGACGGTTATGGCAAGCTGATTGGCGATCAAGTCATCCACCAACGCAGCATCGTCAGCACAAAGGCCGATCGCCGCATTCGGGTTGCAGATAGAGTCAGCGGCACAGGGAAACATTTAGCGGAAAGCATGCTGCACTTGCATCCTTCGGTTGCGGTCCAGCGGGACGGGAATCGCCTCACGCTCAAATGCGAAGAGGTGGAATGCCTGCTAACCGTCGAACGGGGCGAGGTGGCGATCGAAGATGGCTGGTACTGCCCCCGCTTCGGCGTGAAGGAACGGAACACAGTGATCGCGATTAGCGGCGGGGTTCCTTGTGAACTTGCCTACACCATCAGTTACTAATTTGGAGTGCGGCGACCTGTCGCCGCTTTGTCCGGCGGCGACTCGTCGCCGCTTTCAACTGCAGCGCCTTAACTAATGACAAGGTCGCGACAGGTCGCGACCGGGCAAAGCGCCGACAGGTCGCCGCACTCCAAAATGCACGTCCTTTTCATCAGTAACTATTTTCCTCCGGAAGTGAATGCCCCCGCCAACCGCCTTTATGAGCACGCGCGGCAATGGGCCAGAGACGGAGGCAGTCTGGAAGTCCTGACGGCGGTGCCGAATTTTCCCGAGGGCGCGGTTTATGATGGCTATCGCAACCGGCTCACCAAAGAAACAATTGAAGGAATACCTGTCACTCGCGTGCCCATGTACATCGCGGAAAACCGCGGCACGTTCCGGCGGACGATCAGTTACATTTCTTTCATGCTGACGGCGATCTGGTATGCGCGCACACTTGATCGACAACCTGACCTGGTAGTAGCAAGCTCGCCGCAGTTCTTTTCCGGTTTGGCCGGCTACGTCATCAGTCGCTGGCGGCGCGTGCCGTTCGTGCTGGAGGTCCGCGACCTGTGGCCGGACTCGATTGTGGCGGTGGGCGCCAGCAAACGTAACTGGCTGATCCGGCTATTTGAAAAGTTGGAGATGTATCTCTACCGGCACAGCACGCACATCGTCACGGTCACTGAATCTTTCAAACGCGTCATCGCCGGGAAGGGAATTGATGAGCGCAAGATTACGGTCCTCAAGAACGGGGCCGATTTGGAAGGTTTTGGCAAAGACCCGGATACAAACAAACTGGCTGAGCTGCGCCGCCTTTACGGTTTAGAAGGAAAATTCGTCGCTGCCTATATCGGTACCCTCGGGATGGCCCATCGCGCGGATATTCTGCTGCAAGCCGCCGCTCGCTGTCAGGATCCGGAAATTGTATTTATGGTCATCGGCGCCGGGGCCGAGCGCGATCAACTGGCGCGGCTACAGGAAGAGAGTGGGCTGAAAAACTTTCGCCTGCTGCCCAAACAATCGCGCGAGGTGGTCCCTTATTTTCTGGCGCTCGCTGATGTTTGTGTAGTCCATTTGAAGGACGCGCCTCTCTTTCGCACGGTGATTCCTTCCAAGATGTTTGAAGCGATGGTCATGGGTAAGCCTATCGCCCTGGGCATTCGCGGGGAAGCAGCGGAGATAGTTACCGAAGCCGAAGCGGGAATTTGTTTCGCGCCAGAAGATGCAGATGATTTGGTGAAGGTCGTTGAGGATCTTCAACGCGACCAGGTGCTGTACCGGCGGTTGAGTGAGAACGGTCGCAACTACGTCGCCCGACATCATGATCGAAAAGACCTGGCGCGGCGATATTGGGCCCTGCTGTTAACAATTGGCCAGGACGCCGAGGTTATTACCGCCAAAGGTGGAAAGGTTAACGCCCGCGGCAATGCCCTGGGTTAGAAACCGATAATTGTTCGCCCTTCCCGTCGGTCGCTGGTATGATTAGGTCTCCTTGAAGCTAGCCGATGTTCCGATGTGCGGTACTTTTCGATTGATGAAGACTGCCAAATAAAGGGGAGATGGAGGGCAAGAACAGTGAGCGTTAATCTTCAGCTGGATCAAATGACGACCGAGGAAAAGCTGCAGGTGATGGAGGCTCTGTGGGCCGATTTGAGTGCGCGCGCGTCGGTGGCGATGCCTCAGTGGCACAAGGATGTACTGGATCACCGCCAGCGATTGATTGACGAAGGCAAAGCAGAATTCATGGATTGGGAGACGGCTAAGCAGCAGCTTCGCGATAGAACCTCATGAGGATCGAAGTCCTTGATCGGGCGACGGATGATCTTGTTGAGGGCTATCACTTTTACGAAACGCAGGAGGCCGGTCTGGGCTCGTACTTTTTGAGCGGTCTCTCCACAGATATTGAATCGGTGATGCTTAACGCAGGCATTCACGAAAAAGCCTATAAACAGTATTTTCGCCTTTTATCTTTAAAATTTCCTTTCGCTGTTTTCTATACAGTCCAGAACAACACCGTCTTCATTCACGCAGTCTTGGATTGTCGTCGCGACCCCGCCTGGATTAGGGAACAGCTGTCATAGAAGCGACGGAAAACAGTCCCACGGAGTTAACTTCGTATGCGCATACTCGTAACCGGCGGCGCTGGTTTTATTGGCTCGCATCTTTGCGAAAAGCTTTTGCACGAAGGCCACGACGTGATCTGCGTCGATAACTTTTTTACTGGCCGCCGCGGCAACATCCTGCACCTGCTGGATAATCACCGCTTTGAGCTGCTGCGTCATGACGTTATTGAGCCGCTGCTGCTGGAAGTGGACCAGGTTTACAATTTGGCCTGCCCCGCCTCGCCCGTCCATTACCAATACAACCCGGTGAAGACGGTAAAGACGAACGTCATGGGCACGATCAATATGCTCGGCCTTGCTAAGCGCGTCCACGCCCGCATCCTGCAAGCCTCGACTTCCGAAGTTTACGGCGATCCGATCGTGCACCCGCAGGTTGAGAGTTACTGGGGCAACGTGAATCCGGTGGGCATTCGAAGTTGCTATGACGAAGGCAAGCGGATCGCTGAAACCTTGATGATGGACTACCACCGCCAGAACAAAGTTGACACGCGCATTGCGCGCATCTTCAACACCTATGGCCCGCGAATGGCGGAGAACGACGGCCGCGTGGTATCCAACTTCATCGTCCAGGCCCTGCGCGGCGAGCCAGTCACCGTCTACGGTAGCGGCGAGCAGACACGGTCGTTCTGTTACGTCGACGACCTGATCGAAGGCCTCGTGCGGCTGATGAATGCGGACGGCATTCACGATCCAGTTAATCTGGGAAATCCCGATACGTTCACTATCAAAGAGCTGGCTGATCAAGTTGCGGAGATGTGCGGCTCGAAAGCCGGGGTGAAGTACTTTCCGTTGCCTGCGGATGATCCACAGCAACGCAAACCCGACATTTCGCGGGCGCAAACTTTGTTGGGGTGGACGCCAACTATCAAACTTAGCCAGGGACTGCGGCTGACGGTCGATGATTTCGCGACGCGGGCGCCACGCGAAGCCGCCAACGCGATGGCGGAATGAGACCCAGGTGTTTAGAGTTCCGACTTTAGTCGGGTTTTGTCTTCGGTCGATAAAAGCCCGACTAAAGTCGGTACTCTGGCACCGCTTGCCAGAGTAGAACATTTCCGGCTTTCGAAGCGTCTTGCCATCCGGGGCCGACTTCTATACATTGACGCGATACAGAACGAGGCAGAACTCATTTCTTCTCAGTTCAACTCCCGATAACATTCCCGTGACGTAATCTCGTGAGAACTTACATCGCCATATTCGTGATTGCGGCGTTCTCGTCGCTGGTCCTGACGCCACTGCTGCGCCGTTTTTGTGAGCGCTACCGGCTGTTGGATGAACCAGTTGATGACCGGCGATTGCATGTGCGGCCAATGCCGCGGCTGGGCGGCATAGCGATCTTCATCGCCGTCATATTGGCTTTGTCGGGCCTGATGCTGCTCGACAACATGTTGACGCAGGCGCTGGCGCCGGTACGGGGAAAGTTTTTCACGATGCTGGTGCCGGCCACCCTGGTCCTGCTGCTGGGTGTCTATGATGACTTACGTGGCGCCAACGCGGTTGTGAAGTTCATTGGCCTTGCTCTGGCCGGGGCGCTGTTGTACGCGCTGGGCGGGCGCATTGACGAGCTTTCCGTACCCTACCTCGGATTGATCACTTTGAAGCCGGTATTCGCTTTCGCTCTTACCGTTTTCTGGACGGTGGCGATCAGCAACGCCTTCAACCTGATCGACGGTGTCGATGGACTGGCTACGGGCGCCGGGCTGTTTGCGTCGCTGGTGATCTTTGTCGTCTCGCTACTGTTCGGGCAACCACTCGTGACGGTGGTGGCTCTGGCGCTGACCGGAGCGCTGGTTGGGTTTCTGCGCTACAACTTCAACCCGGCATCGATTTTTCTCGGCGACTCGGGCTCTCTGTTCGTCGGATTCACGCTGGCCGCCCTGTCCATTACGGGTTCTGAAAAGTCGCGCACCGCGGTGGCGGTTGCCATCCCGGTCCTCGCGTTCGGGCTGCCCGTGGTTGATACCTCCATCACGATGGTCCGCCGCCTGATAAGCGGCAAACCCATTTTCAAAGGTGATCGCGAGCACGTACATCACATGCTGCTGGCCCGCGGCTGGTCCCAGCGCCAGGTGACGTTAATTCTTTACGGAGTCTGCGCTTTTTTTGGCGTGCTGGCGTTGCTGATCGTAAGTAAAGTTGAGCACGTTACCGGTTTGATACTGTTTGTCGTCAGCGCGGCCCTGGTCATGGGCGTTGGTCATCTTCGTTATCATGAAGTCGATGAAATCAAGGCCAGCATGAAACGCAATCTGGGTGATCGGCGCGTGCGGGCGGCTAATAACATCGGCGTCCGGCGCGCCTGTCGCGCGCTGTCAACGGCCAGCACGCTGGGCGATCTTTTTGACGGCGTGCTCGAGATGCTGGAGTTCGGGGAATTTAGTTACGCCACGGTGCAATTGAGCTGCGATGATCGGGCGGAGATAAATGAACAAGCGCTGGCGCGTTCCGCGCGAAGCAATTCGCTCCGGGATGCAGAACTTCAGGGCGGACGGATTCAATGGCGCTGGCAAAGCGGGACTGCGGGTGCGGAAGAAGTCATCGGCTCCGGCCGCTTTTGGACGATTCGTTTGCCGCTCAGCACTAACCGAAAAGTGCTCGGCTACATTAATCTCTACCGCGCCTTCGATAGCGCCGATCTGCAGATGGATATCAATTACCTCTGCAGTTTTTTCCAGCGAGAATTGAGCTCGGCGGCCGAGCGAGTCTTTGACGGCTGCAAAGACCAGGACTTGAGCGCACAACTGGGGCTGCCCATGACCGCAGGGAAGACAAGTGGATAACTACCCACGGTCGGGAGCGCGGGATCGACGCCCCATCTCGACTGAAGATCCTGAAGCAGGAACAAAAGCCACGCGCCTTTTAGGTCGCGTGGTTTTTTATGGCCTGCTCTTGCTGACGCTGCTGACGGCAATTCCGTACGGCACCGTGCAACCGTGGTCAGAGGCAATCTTTCAAAGCGTCGTATTCGCGCTGGCGCTGTTGTTCGTTATCGAGGGCTATCTTAGCGGATCGTGGCGCATTCCCGGCTCGATGCTCTTGTTTCCTGCCGTCGGCCTGATTGTGTTGGCGCTACTCCAGAGCGTGCCGCTGTGGTCTGCAAACGTAGCGGCATCGCCGGGCGGAAAAGTTTGGCTGGCGATTAGCGCGGATCCATTCGAATCGCGGCGCTTCGCTTTAAAGATGGCCGCTTACGTGGTGGCCGGCGCGCTGATGATTCGCTACCTGATCGGTCGACGGCGGTTGCAGGCTGCGGCTGCCGTGGTGCTGGGGGTGGCCGTGGCCAGCTCAATCTTCGGCATTCTCCGCCAGGGACTGCAGCGGCCCAAACAGGATTTCGTGTTGCCATATCTTGACTTCAATGTCGGCTATGCACAGTTCATTAACAAAAACCATTTCGCCTTTCTGGTCGAGATGGCCCTGGGCCTGGCGCTCGGACTGATTGTGGCCCGGGCCGTGCGGCGGGACCGCCTGATGATTTACGGAGCGGTCTTGCTGGTGCTATGGACGGCCCTAGTGCTTTCTAATTCACGCGGCGGCTTGCTGGCCATGATCGGACAGATGGTCCTGGCGCTGATTGTCTTTATTCGCCATCGAACCGGAGAGGGAACCGGCGCATCCAAAACAGAGTCAACGAGTGTGTGGCGATTTGCACGTTCGCTGGTAGTCCAAATCGTCCTCGTGTTGGCCCTGATTTTCGTAGTCATTGTGGGCATGGTTTGGGTTGGCGGCGATCCATTGTTGTCCAACGTCGAGCAGGCTTCCACGGAATTGAATGCCCAACCGACGAGTGAGTATCACGAAGGAGCGAGGCGCCGTGATATTTGGCGGGCCACCTGGCTGATGATTAAGGACAGTCCAATTGCCGGTGTGGGTTTGGGTGGATACTGGGCCGCGGTGCCGCTGTATCACGATGGTTCAGGCCAGTTAACGCCGCAACAGGCGCACAATGATTACCTGGAGCTGCTGGCCAGCGGCGGCATCATCGGCGCGGCCATTGGCATCTGGTTCCTTTTCGTTTGGGGACGCAAGGTGCGGAGCGCCATCCGTTCTGACGATGCAGATTTTCGCGCCAGTGCGTGGGGAGCGACTATAGCCATTGCAGGCGTAGCCATCCATTGTCTTTTTGACTTTGGATTGCATAAGACAATCAACGCGGTGGTGTTTTTGTGGCTGCTGGCGATCATCGCCGCGGCTTCGAATAGTGTAGGGGCGGCACTCCGTGGCCGCCCCCTTTTCGGACGCGCTTCTTAATAGCGTTAATGTCAGGGAATTCTTCGGCGCCACGAAGGGGGTGGCCACGGAGGGCCACCCCTACGAAAGATCAACATTGAACCAAACACGAAACCATAGCCTCACCGGCATCGCCCTGGCGTTGCTGCTGCTCAGCCAAACCACTCTGGCGCTCTTGCCTCAGGACATTGCGGGCGGCGCCAGTTCGTTGCTGGGCCAGGACATCATGGGCGGCGCGGCGGTAGTCTTTCGTCGCCCGCGTCCGCGCGCGCAGAACGTCGCAATGATCATGAAGCGCCGTGCGGCGCCGGCTGTACCTGTTAACGTCGCCGCGCCGCAGGCTTCCGCCGCTGACAAGGCAGACGCTTTCAATAGTCAGGGTAATACTTTCTATGACGTCGGTAAGTTTGCCGAAGCTGTCGAGGCTTACAAAAAGGCACTGAGCTTTAAACCGAACGACCCGCTTACCTACAACAATCTGGGCGCAGCGGAATTCAGTCTCGGCCACAACCCGGAGGCCGCCGCGGCCTTTCAGCAAGCCGTTCAGGCAAAGCCCGACGATGCAGAGGCCTACTACAATCTGGGCGTGGCCTATGGCGCCGCAGACAAATACGAAGAATCGATCCAGGCTCTGAGACAGGGCCTTACGCTAAAGCCCGACTGGGCCGAAGCGCAAAATGCTTTGGGCGATACTTATGTGAACGCGGCCCGTTATGAAGAGGCGTTGACGGCCTATCTGGCCGCAGTCCGTTTACAACCGGACAATGCCGCCGCCTTTAATAGTCTGGCTTTCGCCTACGATAAGCTGGCCCGCTACAACGATTCGATCGAAGCTCTGAAGAAGGCGATCCAGATCAAGCCCGACGATGTCTTTGCCTACAACAACCTGGGCGCGGCTTCATACAAGGCCGGAAAATACAAAGAGGCGGTGGAGGCCTTTACTCGCGCGCTGCAAATGAAGCCAGGTGATCCTGAGATCCAAAACAATCTGGGCGCAGCGCAATACGCCCTGGGAGACTTCGGCGCAGCGATCGAGACTTTCAAAAGCGCTACCCGCGCGCGTCCGGATCTTGCCGATGCGCAATACAACCTGGCCAACGCTTATCTAATGTCCGGGAAGTTTACTGAGGCTTCAGCCGCATACCTGGAAACGGTGCGGTTGAAACCCGACCATCCTGAGGCGCGCAACAATCTCGGCATTGCCTACACGAACATGGAGCGTTATCAGGATGCGGTCACCACGCTGAAGGACGCGGGCCGCGTCAAGCCAAACGACGCTATGATCAATAACAATCTGGCGTTTGCTTACGAGAAGCTGGGACAGGTCGCGGAGGCGACTTCGGCCTACCAGGAAGCGCTGCGGTTGCGGCCGGCTTATGGAAAGGCATTGAATGGCCTGGCGTATGTCTACGACAAGCAGGGCCGTTTTGCGGACGCTGTTGATTTGCTCACCAGGGCCGTGGCTGCGCAGCCCGATTATGCTTACGCGCATTACAACCTTGGCAAAGCGTATTTTGGTTTGGGAAAATTCAACGAGGCGATCCAGGCTTTGCAGCATGCCACGCAGTTAAAGCCGGACTTCGGTCCGGCATATAACAACCTGGGCGCGGCCTATCAGAAGGCGGGCCAATTCCCGGCCGCTATCGAGGCCGGCACCAAAGCCCTGAGTTTGATGCCTGAAAACCTCGAAGCCCAGGCGAACCTGGGTCGCGCGTATTACGGCGCCAGGAAATTCCCTGAAGCTGCCGCGATTTTCGAGAAGATTGCAACAGCCGAGCCAGGAAGCGCCGAAGTTCATAACAATTTGGGCAATGTTTATTATCTGGCTAAGCGCCTGCCGGAAGCGGCAAACGCGTTCAAAGCGGCCTTAAACATCCGTCCTGACTATGCCTCGGCCCATTTTGGACTGGCGATAACCTACGCGTCGCAGGGCGACAAGAAGGGTTATATCGACGAGTACAACGCGGTGTTTAAGCTGGATCAAAACCTGGCCGCCGAACTCCGGCGCCGCGTTCCCGATCGGTAACTGGGGTAGGTGCCGGAAGTTTTTTGACTTTTTACTCGAAAGTGTATAAAAAGCGTTGACCTTGTTTCGGAAGGGCAGTACACTGACGCCGCTTTCGGACCCATTTCATTAAAAGCTTGCCGGAAACTAACAGGAGACGGCCTTATGATTAGACTAACAAAAGGGACTGCCATTAAGACTCTTGCGATTCTTACGGTGGTTTCTCTTTCACAACTTTGCGTTCAAATTGGAATGGCCCAGGGCGCGCGCCTGATATCCGGCCGGCTGACGACAACTGGAGGCCGGGCAATCATAGTGAACGGCGCCAGCATGAACAGCGGCGGCACCATCATGACCGGCATGACTTTAGAGACGCCGGATGCTGTCGGAGCGTCAATTGACCTGGGACCGCTCGGCGTCGTCGAGTTGGAACCCAATTCAACCATCGAGCTGACGTTTGCCGATGACGGTACCGTTCGCGTCAACCTGCTCAAGGGCTGCGCCAGAGTCAACCATCGCGGTCAGGGCACCGGCGAGATTTACACTGCCAACGGCGCTTCTGAAAAGACCAACGACAATCGCAAGGCGCTGGGCTTTTGCTACCTCAATGGAGGGTTGAATCCGATTCAACAGGCTGCCGCAGGCGGAGCGGCTGCGGGTGGCGGATCAAGCAACGCTTTATGGTGGGCCATCGGCCTGACGATTGCCGGCACCGTAGGCGGTTTGGCATGGGGCCTCCGTGGCGGAAATAACAGTCCCTAATACGGATTTTGCATCGTTTGTCGAAGAGGCGGGCCTTGCTCTAACAAGGCTCGCCTTTTTGTTTGGGTTGGCCTTCGGACAGAGGCCAGATTTTCCATTTGTCAGCCGGTCATCTTTTTCTACATTTCTGAGCGGCGCTCGATTCTCTTCTACATTGGTGAGCAGCGCTCGATTGGAACGAACCCCGTGCGCCCTCAATGAAAAATGAGAAATGGAAAATGACATATGGAAAATTGCATTCTGAGCTCCCCACTTTCAGCTAGCTAATGGAACCGCCAACCCAGAGATCAGTCATTTCCCGGCTACTGCGCCTGCTGCTCGCAGTTTTCCTATCGCTTCTCTGCATCGGCGCTGCATCGCAGGCTGTCCGCCTGGGTCTCTCGCGCATGTTCGCAGGTTATGGCTTGCTCACTGGAGATTTGGGGCCCGTAGATCAAGCGCTGCGAATGACGCCGGACGACCCCGACGCGCGCGTCAATCGCGCTGCTCTGCTTTCCCAGCGCGGTGATCATCGCGAAGCAGCTGCGGAGTTGGAACGCGCCGCTCAGCTGCGCCCCCGCGACTATTATCTTTGGCTGGAATTAGGAATGTCCCGCGACCGCATGGGCGACGCGGCCGGAGCCGAGTTGGCGTTCCGCGAATCGAAGCGACTGGCGCCGAACTATGCGCAGCCTGCCTGGCAGTTGGGTAATCTATTGTTTCGCGCTGGCCGCCAAGACGAAGCTCTGGCAGAACTAGTTCGGGCGGCGAAAACCGATTCTACGTTTGTACCCGCAGCGATCGAGTTAGGCTGGGCGGTGCGGCCGAGTGCGGCGGCGATCAAAGAAATTCTGAAACCGCAGACCGCATTCGAACACCTTGCCCTCGCACATTTTTTCGCCAGGCACGGCGACGGCGCCGACGCGATTGCTGAATGGCATAGCTCCGGCAGCGAAAATCGCGACGAGATTGTTAGTTTGATCAGACAACTGATAGGGCAAAGCGCCTATCGAGATGCTCACGAACTATGGGCGCAGGCATATGTCTCGGGGAATTCTAATCCGGAGCCGCCCGGGGTGCTGATGTATGACGGCGGATTCGAAAGGCCCCTGGCGGTTGACGACCCCGGCTTCGGCTGGCGCGTCAGTCAAAAGATCACGAACGTCAATTTATCCATTGACGCCAACAACCCTCGCGAAGGCGCGAAGAGTTTGCGCATTGATTTTCACGGCGTTTCCAACGCTCCGTCCGCGGTCTCGCAAATGGTCCTGGTCGAGCCCAAAACACACTACCGCTTGCAGTTTTCCAGCCGGGTGCAGGAACTTGTGAGCGGAGGGTTGCCGGTAATTGTCGTAGCGGATGCCGCCGCTCCGCAGGTTGAATTTATTGTGTCGCCCGGCCTCGCCGGCGGCACTGACCAGTGGCGCGATTCCAATGTGGAGTTTCAGACCTCGGACCGGACGCAGGCAGTTGTGGTTCAAATCAAGCGACTATCCTGTGCTTCAGAGCCTTGCCCCATCTTTGGCAGTTTGTGGCTTGACTCTTTCTCCATGCAAAGGAAGTAGGAAAGCCTTGAGCGAATCTAAATTGAGCGTTCAGTTGGTTTTGTTTCGTGTGATTCGTGTCCTTCGTTAATCGTGCGCTTCGGGAGTTCAGACTACGATTCACTTAATAACACTAAATACAGCAAGGCACACAAAAGCTGGCATCTAACGCAGCCGAATGTGGGAGTTTCGAATCACCAAATGCTCAATATTAATTGACTTGCGAAAGCGTTTAGCATATCGTCCCGCTTCATTCAAAAACCGTCAGGCGGGGGACTCGTCGGTTTGGAGCGTGATCCGACTAACTCGTTGGCGTGAGTTTCCTGGCCCCCCGTGAAACCACTACTTCAGTCTTCGTAGGAAAAATCAGAACGGCGCTGTGGTTCGCCCGATCCATACAAATCAGGTCAAGGCAATCTTAAGGAGCAAACGATGAATACACTGCCCAAGGCACGACGAAACAAGCTGGTCATTCAGGAGCTTTCCGATGAAGTGCTCGTTTACGATCAGGAAAGCGACCAGGCTCATTGCCTGAATCAAACCGCCGCGCTGGTATGGAAGCAGTGTGATGGCCAGACGGATGTCGCCACCATCGCTGCCCGTTTGGGGGATGAGACCCAAACTAAAGTGGACGAACGCCTGGTGTGGTTCGCCTTGGACCAACTGGGACGTGACAATTTGCTGGATGAAAGCCTTGCGGCGCCGGCGTTCATGGCCGGGATGACGCGGCGGCAAATGGTCCGCACCATGGGCTTGGCAGCGGCGATAGCCGTTCCGGTGATTACATCGATCGTGGCGCCGACCACCGCCCACGCCGTGAGCTGTCTGGCGAATGGCCAACCGTGTCCGGGTGGACCGACGACCTGCTGTAGCAATGTTTGTTCCAGCCCTGGAAACATTTGCGGAGCGTAGCTTGTTGCTTCTAGCCTCGCCGCGAGCGTCGCCTCGCCGGGGCCCTCGCCTGTCTTACGAAGCACTATGATTAAGAGGCGTGAATCTTCGGGCTCTTTGGTAGCTGCGGTCCTGGCCGGCTCCTGGCGGGCGCAGCCGCCCCAACTCGATCTCACCCTGAGCGAGTTCAATGAAGTGACGCCGTTGCTTTATGAGTCGGGCGCGGCAGCGCTCGGCTGGCAACGCATCCAGTCAACCGAGTTTTCCCAATCCCCCTCGGGCGATTTGCTGCATCAGGCTTACCGCCTGCAACTGCTGCAGTCATCCATCAACGAAACCAAGATCCGGAAAGTCTTTCGCCTGCTGCGCGGCGTGGGGATCGAACCGATCCTCTTCAAGGGATGGTCTGTCGCCCGGCTGTACCCGCAGCGGGGACTGCGCCCGTACGGGGACATCGACATCCTGGTGCACCCGAAAGACTATGCCGCGGCGAAGTTGAAACTGAGCGAGCCCGAGAACCGCGACTGCTGGGTGGACTTGCATCAGCGCCTGCTGGAGCTGGACGATCGCAAACTCGAAGATTTGTTCACCCGCTCGCAACTGGTTGAAGTAGGACAGGCATTCCTGCCTGTCCCAACGGAAGGAAACCAACTAATTCGCGTCCTTGGCCTCGAGGACCATTCCGCCCTGCTGGCAATTCATTTGCTGAAGCACGGGGCCTGGCGGCCGTTGTGGCTCTGCGATCTGGCGGTGATTTTGGACGCGCTGCCGGAAACATTCGATTGGGACTTGTGCCTGGGGCAAAAGCGTCTGCGCGTTAACTGGATCACGACTGCGTTGGGTTTGGCTCAGTCGTTGCTGGACGCGCAAATCAAGCAGCCGGCATTGGCTGCACAGGCCAGACAGGTTCCGGATTGGCTGGTCGCCAACGTCCTGAAGCAATGGGAAGCTCCTTCGAACATGCTACAGGAGCCGATGAATCACGCCGCGCCGATGGCTGCGTACCTGCGCCGGCCGCGGGGCGTGCTGCGCGACCTGCGCAACCGTTGGCCGAATCCGATTCTGGCGACGGTCGCGGTGAAGGGAAGATTCAACCGTTTGCCGCGGCTGCCATATCAAATTGGGAATTGTCTATTAAGAGTGACGCGATTTGCTGCGGGCCTGGGTCGAGGCGAGCTAACGCAGCTGGGTTAAGCCAGATATCGATTTCGAATTACCGGCGCCTATGATTGGGCGCTTTAAACTCACAACAAGCAGGGAGCAGATCTCACGTCTGCTGACAGGGGAGAGAACTATGAAAAAAGTAACGTACTTTTTGGCGTTGGTGTTTTGCATGACGGTGATGGCCACAGCGGCCCAAGCCCAGGTTATGCAAGAGCAGTTTGTCTATTCGACAGGGCAACTGACCAACCTTAATGCCGGCGCCAATGTAAGCGGTGGTAACTGGACAACTTTTTCCGGCACTGGGGCAGCGATTCAAGTGACTCCCGGTAGTTTGAGTTACACCAACTATCTGGGGTCGGCCGGAAACAAGATCGACATTGTCAGCATCGGAACTTCGGCTGAGGACGCCTACCGGCAGTTCACAACGCAAACCACAGGAACAACCTATGCCGCGTTTCTGGTGAACGTCACAAACACAACCGGACTGTCGGTAAATGGTAGTACGACGGGTGATTACTTTGCGGGGTTCCTCTCAAGCACGTCAACGATCATCTTGAATTCCAGAGTTTCGATCAAGCTCGGCAGCGTCGCAAATACATATAATCTGGGATTGAGGGCGTCAACATCAAACCCGGCAGCGACCTTCTCGTCCACAGATCTCCCTATCGGCACGACGCAGTTGGTGGTAATCAGTTATCAGATCGTGGCCGGTGCTGGGAACGACGTAGTTAATATGTGGATTAACCCGGCAGTAGGCGGAAGCGAACCCGCGGCGACCCTTACCCAGACCAGTTTGGGTGACCTTAGTGATGTGGCTCGATTCTTCGTGCGACAGGGAACCACCACTACGCCAAATGCCTCGATCGATGGTATTCGCGTAGATACGACATGGTCAGGCGTTACGTCATCCCCGACCGCCGCCAACGGAATAGTTAACGGAGTAATCGCTGACAACAACGGCGCGCCAATCGCCGGCGCGGTGGTGAAGCTTAACGGCGGACAGAACCGCAAGACAATCACGAACGCCAAAGGCTATTACCAGTTCGACAATGTGGAGGCGAATGGTTTCTACACCGTGACACCTTCACGGGCGAACTACTCGTTTGGTCCGGCGAACCGTTCGTTCAGCTTAATCGGCAATCACACCGACGCGGCCTTTACCGGCTCATCCTCTGGGGACAATCTCAATCCGCTGGATACGCCTGAGTATTTCGTACGACAGCAGTATTTGGATGTGCTCGGCCGCGAGCCTGATGAAGGTGGCTTCAATTATTGGAGCGACGAGATCCTGCACTGTGGCCCTGACTCCACCTGCGTCGATCAACGCCGCCGCGATGTGGCTGCGTCGTTCTTCATGGCCGAAGAGTTTCAGGCCACCGGTTCCTACATCTACGACATGTACAAGGGAAGCCTGGGTCGCAAGCCGGTGTTTTCCGAGTATGTTCTTGACCGCAAGCAGGTGATTGGCGGCCCGGCTCTGGCAGCGCAGAAGGCCGCGTTTGCCGATGGCTTTGTGAACCGCGCTGAGTTTGTGCAGAAGTACGAAAGCAACACCACGGCCGAATCCTTTGTCGATGCGTTGCTGCAGAACGTACAACAGTCATCGCAGTTGGATCTGGCCAGCCGGCGCAGCGCGCTGGTGAACCAGTACAACGCCGGAGCGAACCTGAGTCAGAGTCGCAGTCTGGTCTTGCGAGCGCTTGCAGATGACGCAGTGCTGAAGGATGCGGAGTACAACGCGGCCTTTGTGCTGACGGAATACTTCGGATATCTGCGGCGCAATCCGGAGCCGGAAGGCTATACGTTCTGGCTGAATGTGCTGAACCACGGGGACGTCGGAAACTACCGCGGCATGGTCTGTTCTTTCATCACTTCGACTGAATATCAGCAGCGGTTCAGTTCGGTAGTCAGCCACAGCAACGCCGAATGCGGCCAATAAGTCAGAACCGCCTGCGGTAGCGGGCGGTTTATCTTTTGGGTTACCAAACACGGCGGCGGCCACGATCAACCACCCGCTATCGCAGGTGGTACTGACAAGTAGTCAGCCACAGCAACGCCGAATGCGGTAACTAACTCAACGCCGCAACAGGCGTATAGAGTACAAACTTTAGTTTGCTCGCGACAGATGCAAGCTCAAGCTTGAA
>JAWVFI010000038.1:0-7576 GCA_033856235.1 Blastocatellia bacterium
TGACCGATAACGTGAACTCGATGGCCAGCAACCTGACGGGCCAGGTCCGTAATATTGCTGATGTAACCACAGCCGTAGCCAACGGCGACCTTTCCAAGAAGATCACGGTGGACGTGAAGGGCGAAATCCTGGAGCTGAAGAACACCATCAACACGATGGTGGACCAGTTGAACTCGTTCGCTTCGGAAGTTACGCGCGTGGCCCGCGAAGTAGGAACGGAAGGAAAACTCGGCGGCCAGGCCGATGTGCGTGGCGTGGCCGGAACCTGGAAAGACCTGACCGATAACGTGAATTCGATGGGCAGTAACTTGACGGACCAGGTCCGCGGTATCGCTCGCGTCGTTACGGCGGTAGCCAATGGCGACCTCGAACGCAAACTGACGGTGGAAGCCAAGGGGGAAATCGCGGAGCTGGCAGACACCATCAACAACATGACCGACACCCTGGCGACGTTCGCCGATCAGGTAACTTCTGTGGCCCGTGAGGTCGGCGTGGAAGGAAAACTGGGCGGCCAGGCAAACGTGCCCGGCGCCGCCGGCACCTGGCGCGATTTGACTGATAACGTGAACGGACTGGCGGCCAATCTAACCACCCAGGTCCGCGCTATCGCCGAAGTTTCCACCGCGGTGACGAAGGGCGACCTGACCCGATCGATTACGGTCGAAGCCCAGGGCGAAGTCGCTAAACTAAAAGACAACATCAACGAGATGATCCTCAATCTCAAGGAGACCACGCAGAAGAACATGGAGCAGGACTGGTTGAAAACCAACCTCGCGCGTTTTACCCGGATGCTCCAGGGCCAGCGCGATATGACTACTGTCGCCCAAATGGTCCTCTCGGAACTGGCGCCGCTGGTGGAAGCACAACAGGGGGTCTTCTATGTAAATGAAAGCGAGAACGGCGAGGCCACGATGAAGTTGCTGGGAGGTTATGCTTATAAGAAGCGCAAGAACCTGGCGAATGAATTCCGCGCTGGCGAAGGCCTGGTGGGCCAATGCACGGTGGAGCGCGAACGAATCCTGGTGACGAACGTCCCGACAAATTACGTCCATGTCACCTCCGGTCTGGGCGAAGCGCCTCCCAACAACATTGTGGTGCTGCCGGTGTTGTTTGAAGGTGATGTGAAGGCCGTGATTGAGCTTTCCACTTTCCAAACGTTCAGCGACACGCACCTTACTTTCCTGGATCAGCTAACGGAGAGTATCGGGATCGTTTTGAATACCATTGCGGCCAACACGCGAACGGAAGACCTGCTGCAGCAATCACAGTCGCTGGCCGCCGAGCTGCAAAGCCAGCAGGACGAGCTCAAGAAAACCAACGAACAACTCGAGCAGCAGGCTGAATCCCTGCGCGAGTCTGAGGAATTGTTAAAGAGCCAACAGGAAGAGCTGCAGCAAACCAACGAAGAGTTGCAGGAAAAAGCGGCACTCCTGGCCAGACAGAAGGCCGAGGTCGAAGCCAAGAACCGCGAAGTCGAGGAAGCCCGCTGGGAAATGGAAGAGAAAGCGGAGCAACTGGCGCTGACCTCCAAATACAAGTCAGAGTTTCTGGCCAACATGTCTCATGAGCTGCGCACGCCGCTCAACAGCATGCTAATTCTCTCGCGGCAATTGGCGGAGAACAATGACGAGAACCTTACCGGCAAGCAGGTGCAGTTTGCTGAAACGATTCACTCTTCCGGATCCGATCTGCTTTCGCTGATTAATGACATTCTCGACTTGTCGAAGATTGAGTCCGGCATGATGGGAATCGAGGTTTCGGACGTCGTAATCGGCGACATGGCTGAACAGCTGGAGCGAAGCTTCCACCAACTGGCCAAAGACAAGAACCTAGAGTTTGAAATCAATCGCGCACCGGATCTGGCGCCCACCGTGCGCACCGATGACAAGCGCTTGCAACAGATCCTCATGAACCTGCTTTCCAACGCGTTCAAGTTTACCGAGGCAGGTAAAGTTGTGCTGAACATCCTTCCCGCGCCGAAGGATGAAACTTATAGTTTGGAATCCCTGAATCGGGCGGGCCAGGTGGTTGCGTTTTCAGTTAAGGACACAGGGATCGGCATTCCTACTGAAAAGCAACGGATCATTTTCGAGGCTTTCCAGCAGGCCGATGGCACCACCAGCCGGAAATACGGCGGCACGGGTCTGGGTCTTTCGATCAGCCGCGAAATTGCGCGACTGCTCGGCGGGGAAATCCGCGTCATCAGCACTCCCGGCGAAGGCAGCACGTTCACTTTCTACCTGCCGCGGAACTATGTGCCCGCCGGCGCAACCAACGCTGTTTCCGGTGCAAAACAACTGAAGGCTGTCGTGAAAGAGGTCGAAGCTGCCTGGACACCGGTGGAGACTTTCGATAGCGAAGCAATGGCTTTGCTTTCAAGTGAATCGGCGGTGGTCCTGGACGATCGCAACGAAATCGAAAGCGACGACCGGGTCGTGTTAATAGTGGAGGATGACATCACTTTCGCCGGGATTCTTTTGGATCTGGCCCGCGACAAAGGGTTCAAAGGAGTGGTGGCAACCAGTGGCGCCCTGGCCCTGGCGCTGGCACGGAAGTACAAACCGGCCGGCATCACGCTCGATATCCGGCTTCCCGATCGCGACGGCTGGCAAGTGTTGGATCGTCTGAAGCACGATCCGGAAACGAGCCACATTCCGGTGCACATCATCACGGTCGAAGAAGAGCGCACCCGGGCCCTGAAGCAAGGCGCCTTTAACCATGTGCAGAAACCAGTGACTCACGAAGACCTGGGGAAAGCGTTTGATGACATCAGGGACTTTGAGCGCCGGGTTCGCAGACTGCTGGTGGTGGAAGATGACGACGTGCAACGGATGAGCGTGGTCGAGCTAATCGGAAACGGCGACGTGCAGACTACCGCCGTCGCCACCGGACAGGAAGCGCTGTCGGCGTTAAGAGATGAACGGTTCGATTGTATGGTGCTGGACCTGCGATTGCCCGACATGACCGGCTTTGAATTGATCGAAAAGCTGCAGACGGATCTCGGCCGCTACGATTTGCCGATCATCATTTACACCGGCAAGGAATTGACGCGAAAAGAGGAAATGCATCTGAAGAAGGTCGCCGACGCGATCATCGTCAAGGAAGCCAGTTCCCCCGAGCGTCTGCTGGCCGAAACAGCGTTGTTCCTGCACCGCGTGGAGGCCAACCTGCCGGAGCCAAAGCGCCGCATGCTGCAGAAATATCACCGGACCGATCCGGTGCTGGCCGGTCGCAAGGTCCTGGTGGTTGACGACGATGTGCGAAACATCTTCGCCTTAACCAGCGCCCTGGAAGCGCATAGCATGGAAGTTGTTCACGCTGAGAATGGCCAGGAGGGGATCGATCTCCTGCAAGCCACTCCCGGCGTAGAAGCAGTTCTGATGGACATCATGATGCCCGAGATGGACGGCTATGAGGCCATTGCGGCAATTCGGCAAATGGAGGGATTCAAACAGCTTCCGATCATCGCGCTAACGGCCAAGGCGATGAAGGCCGACCGCGATCATTGTCTCGAGGTCGGGGCCTCAGACTATATTTCGAAGCCGCTGGATATCGATCAGCTACTCTCGCTCCTGCGAGTCTGGCTGTATCGCCCCGACGAAACGACGTAAGGCGGGTTGGATTTGGATTGGAACTTTATGAGCGCTGCGATAGCCCAAGTAGAAAAGTTGGAAGACATCGAGATCGGCCTGCTGCTGGAGGGACTCTACCGGGTTCATGGCTTTGATTTCCGCGAGTATTCGCGGGCCTCAATCCGGCGCCGCATTCTGGAGATGATGCGGGCCGAGCGACTGGAAACTGTGTCAGCCTTTCAAAACAAGGTGCTGCATGATCCTGGCGCTCTCAATCGCTTGCTGCTGGGGTTGTCGGTTCACGCTTCGGCTATGTTTCGCGATCCCAGCTTCTATGTGACGTTTCGGGAGCAGGTTGTCCCACTGCTGCGGACTTACCCGACAGTGCAGATCTGGATTGCCGGATGTTCGACGGGGGAGGAAGTTTATTCGCTGGCCATCCTGCTGACGGAGGAACGCATTTACCAAAAGTGCCGCATCTACGCCACTGACATCAGCGAAGCCGTGTTGCGCAAAGCACGCGACGGAATTTTCCCGCTGGCCGCCATGAGAGAGTACACGGCCAATTATCAACAGGCCGGTGGGATTCACGACTTTTCTGACTATTACACGGCGCAATACGACAGTGTGATTTTCGCCAATGCGCTTAAGACCAACCTGGTGTTTTCGCAGCACAATCTGGCCACCGACGGCTCCTTCAATGAGTTTCAGGTGATTCTGTGTCGCAACGTCATGATCTATTTCAACAAAGAATTGCAGGCGCGGGTGCACAATTTGCTTTACGACAGCTTGAGCATGTTCGGAGTCTTCGGGTTGGGTAACAAGGAGAGTTTGAAATTTACGCCGCGGGAAGAAGCCTACAAGCATTTGAATGAGAACGACAAACTCTATCGCAAGGTGAGATAAGTAGGACAGACATTCTTGTCTGTCCCTGTCTGGCGCCACTCAGGACCAGGGAATTTGAAATTTGAATCTAAGATTTGAGACTTGAAATCTGAGATTTGAAACTTGAGAATGTAAGATTTGAAAGTTGACTTTGAAATCGTGGTGATCGGCACTTCGACGGGCGGACTGAAGGCATTGCAACTCCTGCTTTCCGCTTTGCCGGCTGAATTTCCGCTGCCGGTCGCCATTGTGCAGCACCGTGGGAAAGACTCCCAGATTGGGCTGTGTGAATTTTTGCGGCGGTCGAGCAAGCTGGAGCTGATTGAACCGGAGGACAAGGAGCCGATCCTTCCTAACCGGGTCTACCTGGCGCCGCGCGATTATCATTTGTTAATAGAAAACGGCGCCTTTGCCTTATCGACCGACGCGCCGGTCGCGTATGCGCGGCCTTCGATCGACGTCCTGTTTGAATCAGCTGCGGACGAGTACCGCGACAAGACCATCGGGGTGATCATGACGGGCGCGAATCATGATGGCGCGCGCGGTCTGCACAGCATCAAATCCCGGGGAGGCCTGGCGCTGGTTGAGAATCCGGATTCGGCTGCATGCCGGGAAATGCCCGACGCGGCGATCGCCCTGACAAAAGTTGACGCGATCCTGCCGCTGGCAGAGATCGCGCAGCTCTTAGTGGAGCTAACTCAATCATCGGTAGCGGAAACTGGTTTGCGCGCCGGCCAGGTAGCTGTGTAGGGGCGGCCCTCCGTGGCCGTTCCATTGGTTCCCGCAACTCGTGGAACATGGACGAACCACCACGAACGGGGTGGCCACGGAGTGCCCCACCCCAACAACATAGATCAGGGCCGCTTGCCAGGAAGGCTGAGGTTGCGCAAAGAATAATATCAGCGGCTGCCCGTCGCACTTGAACCATGGGAACTGACAAACTCATAAACATTCTGATGGTTGATGACAGCCCAACAAATCTGTTGGCGCTGCAAGCGATCCTGGCTGCTCCGGATCGAAACCTGGTGAGCGCGTCGTCCGGTGATGAAGCGCTGCGCTACCTGCTGGATAACGAAGTAGCGGTGATTTTGATGGACGTGTACATGCCGGGCCTCGACGGCTTGGAAACGGCCGGGATGATCCGAGGGCGTCACAAATCGCGCAACATACCAATCATCTTTTTGACCGCGGATTCAACTGGGGGACGCCACGTGAACCGGGGTTATTCGTTGGGCGCCGTTGACTACATCGTCAAACCTATTGAGCCGGACATCCTGCGATCCAAGGTCGCCGTCTTTGTAGAGCTGTTTAAGAAGACTCAGCAGGTCAAACGTCAGGCCCAACAGCTGCGCGAGAAGAACCTGGAACTTGAGAATGCGAACCTGGCGCGCTTGAAGATGCTGATTGATCTGGGACACCAGTTAACGGCGGAACATGATCCGGCCCAGGTCCTGGAGAGCTTTTGCCGCTCGGCCGCCGATATCGTTCAAGCGCAGGAGGCGGTGGCCGGAGTGTTCAATGGCGACGGGAAGACGCTTCGTTACTTTTATCGCTGTGGGCCAAATGGCCACTCCAGCACTAGCGAGGGAATTCCTGCCGTGGCGCAAAGGGCTTTGAAACACCTCCTCGCGCGGAAACGTCCGCTCCGGTTGAATGACTCAGACGAATTGCTGCGCGAGAAGGGCCAGACTTCCGAGCTGGTGCGCTCATTTCTGGGTGCTCCCCTGCTCTTCTCTTCAAAGGTGCGCGGCTGGTTCTATCTCATCAATAAACTAGACGCTGATGATTTTACTGAGGCCGATGAACGGCTGGCCGCCACCTTGTCCACACAGGTCGCGATCGCTTATGAGAATGCCACGCTGCATAGCAAAGCCCAGCTTCACGCCAATGAATTGCAATTGGAGATAGCCGAACGGCGGCAGGCTGAAGAAGAACGTGCGGAAATGTTGCTGCGCGAACAGGCTGCCCGTGCCGAAGCGGAACGCGCCAACCGCACCAAGGACGAGTTTCTGGCGACTCTTTCACATGAGCTGCGAACGCCTTTGACGGCCATCCTCGGTTGGAGCCACTTGGTCCGCATGGGGAACCTGGATGGGGCGCAGTTATCGCGGGCGTTGGAAACGATTGAACGAAATGCCAGATCGCAATCCCAGTTGATCGATGACTTGCTGGACGTTTCGCGCATCATTACCGGCAAGTTGGAGATCGAACTCTCTCCCCTTGATCTGACTGGCGCTATCGAAGCAGCAACTGAAGCGGCTCGCCCGGCTTTTGAAGCGAAAGCGATCCACTTCGAAACCTCCCTCGAAGGGCGGAAATACTCGGTGCGGGGTGATGCGCATCGGCTGCAACAGGTGCTGTGGAACCTTTTTAGTAATGCGATCAAATTCACACCGCGGGAAGGTCATGTTCGTGTCGCGGTTTCCCAGGGTGAAGATCAGCTGCACATCTCGGTGAGCGATACCGGCATCGGCATCGCTGAAGAGTTTCTGCCTTTCATCTTTGACCGCTTCCGTCAGGCGGACGGCTCGACCACGCGGGTGCACGGGGGACTGGGCCTGGGACTGTCGATCGTCAAGCACCTGGTGGATCTTCATCACGGCAAAGTGGAAGTCAAAAGCGGCGGGATGAACCAGGGCACTACCTTCACAGTTAGTCTGCCAGTGGCCGCCGATGGGGCGACGCCGGCCGTGACCGACACCGCGGCAACAGCGACAGGCGACGGCGTGTTGCCATCAGATCTCTCTGAAATACTGCATGACGTGCGAATTCTGGTGGTCGATGATGAAGCCGACTCGCGAGAGCTTATGACCACGATTCTGACTCGTTGCGGCGCCGAGGTGACCAGCTGTGAATCGGCGGCTGAGGCAATTGAAGCCTTTCGTACCTGGAAGCCAGACCTGCTGATTAGCGATATTGGAATGCCAAACGAGGACGGTTACACGCTAATCAAGAAACTGAGAAAAATACGATCGAAACGGGCCCGCGAACTACCCGCCGTCGCACTCACCGCTTACGCCACCAACGACGATCGCGCCCGGACACTGGCTGCGGGATTTCAACAACACATCGCCAAACCCATCGATCCGGAAAAGCTGGTCCGCTCAATCGCCGCCATC
>JAWVFI010000039.1:0-8520 GCA_033856235.1 Blastocatellia bacterium
ATGATGATGACGAACGCGCCTGGTTGGAAAAGACCGTCGAGCTAATCAGGCACCGCTTTTTTACCCTCAAGGATTTCTCGCAACAGGGCCGGGCCTATTTTTCCGAAGACTTCGATTTCGACGAGGCTGCCGTGCGCAAGAACGTCCTAAAGGAACCACGTTTGCGCGAACTGTTGCCGGCGCTGGCGGACACGCTCGAAAGCATCGAGCCCTTCAACACGGAGACTGTGGAAGCGGCGTTGCGCGCCTTCGCTGACGAGGCTGAGGTGAAGGCCGGGTTGTTCATCAACGCGTCGCGCACGATGCTGACCGGTCAGGCGGTAGGACCTTCGATGTTCGAAGTTTTCGACGTCATTGGCCAGGAGCGCGCCGTCAGAAGGCTACGGAGCCAGCAGCCCTGGCACGAGTTTTCGTAAATTCTTACGGCGAAGCGGTTACGCCCTCCAGCCCAACGTTGCCGCTGCGGCTACGTTGGGTATTGGCGCATGAAAGAGGACGCAACTCCATCGGGGTTGAGACAAATGGGGATGCGTAACCCAGGGTAGCCTGAGCGGCAACCCAGGGCTGGAGGCCGTAACCGCTTCGCGGTAATTGAGCCGCTTTTCGAGAATCGGTGAAGACGGAATTGGTGGCGAACCTCACAGACCGTGAAGTTTGTCGGACGACTTGTGGTAAATTGCCTGCGAAATTCGATCCCCCCGATGAGGAGCAATCCACTCATGCTGAAGCGATTATTCGTCATCTTATCTTTGACGCTGATCCCAGTCGCGTCGGGGATGGCCCAAAACTCAAATACCTCGACTCCCGCTGCGTCTCCGGGGCGGCAGCGAACGGTGGTGGCCAAACCAACAACCACACCGAAAGCAGTTGCTAAAGCTACGCCGCAGCAAACCCCCGCGGCCCGGCCGCCGGTGACGCGTCCCAGCGCCACCCCAAGCAGCGTGGTGGGCGCGTTCAATGCTTTGCTGGAAGGCATTCGCCACGCGGACCCCGCTGCGGCAGTGAATGCTTATTGGAATTCGCCGCGGCTGGTGCTCTTCAATTTCAATGGCACGGTGACGAAGGGTTGGGATCAATTGAAACAAAACCGGGAAGCGTCTTACCCGGAAATGAAAGATGTGAAGCTGGACGTAAAGGATTTACGCGTCACGATGCTGGGACGCGACGGGGCGCTCATCACCTGCCAGTGGACCCAGTCATTGATATTTCGCGGGACGCCGGAGACAAACACCGGCCGCATGACGATCGTTTTCCGGAAGATTGGCAAAGAATGGAAAGCGATTCATCTGCACACCTCCAATGACCGCCCAGACGCTTCCCGGATTCCGGCATCGGAACAAACGCCTGTTCCCAGGGTGACGCCTTGAATTCAGTCACAGACATGCCAAGGCAGTGTTCAGAGTATCGACTTTAGTCGGGTATTTCGAGAGGGGAAGAGCCCGACTAAAGTCGGTACTCTAAACGCCTGGTGCAACGGGGGCTTCCCGATGCCGACTACCGATCAGGTGGCTAATCGCTATTCCCCCGAGTACCGCAAGGAAGGGAAATATCTCCACCACGTAGCGCGGTTCCGGATTCTCGATCGTTGAGAAGAATGCCAGCCGCAGAACTATAAGCAGTCCCGCCAACACTACCCATCTTCGCGCCGCAAAATCTCGCGAGCGCCAAAGCAGCCAGCAACCCAGCAAGCCCAGCAGCGTGTAGAGCCACGTCAGAGCCGTAAAGAGTGGCAGCCAAAACTGCTGATGCGTTTGATGATCAAGCTGATCGATGGGCAGCAACTCTCCTTCGAACGGGTAATACTGCGAATGAGTATCAAACCAGAGGGCCGCTGCGCGCTTTAGCGGTAGCCAAAAGTAATAGCGCACAGGATGGCGTTGGACTCGCTCAGCAGCCAGCAGCGCAAAGCCCGCATCCACCGGCGGAGTCATTTCAACGGATTGCGGTTCCTGATCCTGTTCCTCGTCGGTTTGGCCGCTTTCATCAGTTTCGTCGCTCTGATCTTCGCTGTTTTGATTCTCGTCGTTGCTGTTCTTGTCCGTTGACTCGTCCGGCGCACTGGTGTTCTTGCCATTTGTGTTCGCTTGCCCACGCGGAGTGGCTTCCGCCTCCGGCGGCGAAGGCTCTGGAGTTTGCTCATCATTTGGATCAGGCGGCTCTTCGGGTGGATGGTTGTATTGATCCAAGAGGGCCTGCACCCGCGCGCGTTCATTCGCGGAATCGAAGGCCTTATCGGGAATTTCGTCCATCGTGATTGGTTCCGAATCCATCGCCCACAGCATGGGGGCGATGTAGCGCGGATCATCAACCCAGGTGCGCAGCCACCGGAAGTAACCGCGCGAGACAAACTCGCCGGGCATTTCCGCATGTGCCGGCGAGAGCGGCTGGAATAAGTGAAAAACTCGCGCGTTTCTAATGGTCCACGGCACGAGCACTACGACAAAGGCCAGCGAAAAGATCCCAACCGCCAGCAATGTGTATCCCACTTTGGAGTGCGCCGGCAGAGCGAAGCGGCGACGGCGCTTTGGATCGTCACTCGTTGAAGACTCCCCAATTGGCGATCCAAAGCGTTCTCGCGCTGCGCTTACCGCAGCAGTCCAGAATGGCCAGCCCTCCGTCAATACGATGGTGATGCCAATCGCGGCTGCAAACAGTCCGCTGTCGGGACGAAACAGAACTGCGATTCCCGCTATCAATCCGGTGATGGACCACCAAACGAGCCGCCTCCTTGAATGCTCATTCGTAAAAGCGCGAGTCGCGGCCAGACACATGGCCACGGCCAAAAAGCTGGTAGGCGTTTCCGTAAGTATTGTCGCCACATAAATCGTTGTGAAGGGACAGGCAGCCGCCAGGGCAAAAGCCCATAGCGCACTGGCGCGCCTTCGCTCTTTATCGTGATCCCAGGCGAATGCCAGTAAGGCCACCAGCGCACACGTTGCCGTATCGAGCAACGCCTGAGTCATACGAACCGCAGCGTTATTTGAATGCCCAAAGATAGAATAGACGCCGGCCAGGAAGAGTGGATATCCCGGAAGCCGGATCAGCGTGGGCTCATAGACGGGCTGCGTGTCGAGTGAGTAAACATGTTGCTCCAGCAGATTGCGCGCGAGTTGTGCATAGACGCGGCCATCGTCCGGGTCGTCATTCGGGAGGAAGTGGGCCACCGCGATGCGGAAGGCAAGCGCCGCCAGTAGGAGCGCCAGGAAGACAATCCATCTTTTCATTATTGGTAACGCAAACTTCAGTTTGCGGGAGCGTTGACGCCAATCACCAATCGCAAACTAAAGTTTGCGTTACAAATCAGGCCCAAGCCCTTCTACGGCTGAACTTCGACGGTGGCTTTCCTTTCCAGCTTGTCCCAACCTACCACCGCGCCGCGGACTGCGGTGGCCACCGACTTTAACATCACGTAATACATAATCTGGCGGTAGCAGAAGCGCTGCAGGAACAGCCACCACAAGAGCCGCCAGTTTTCGCGTCTTTCCAGCAGGAAGGCAAAACCGGCGGCGCACCAGTCCACCGCCAGAAACAGGGCATAATAAAAAAGGACGCGCCGCAAATTCGTTGACGAATATCCAGTACCCTGCTGTAACCGCTCCAGGCCCGCTACGAACAGGGTGTAAACCAGGATCAGATCCATCACCGGGGAAACTAAGGGAAAAAGAATTTGAAAAATCCAAACGTGGGGCATGGCGATCCAGCCGAGCGCGCCGTAACGGGGATTGAAAAGCGCGTGGCGGTGTTTCCACATGCACTGTAACGTGCCAAAGGCCCAACGATATCGCTGGCGGGCCAACACGCTCAGCGTGTCTGGAGCTTCGGTCCAGGCAATCGCCTCCTCTTCATATCCAATCTTGTATCCAAGCTTTCGAATGCAAAGCGTCAGGTCCTGATCTTCAGCCAGGGTGTCGGAACTGAACCCACCCGCCTGGTCGATCAATTCCCGCCGCCAGGCGCCGACGGCGCCGGGCACCACGGTAATACAGTTGAGGCTGGCAAATGCGCGGCGGTCCATGTTTTGCGACGTGATGTATTCCAGCGACTGCCAGCGCGTAATGATGTTGATGCGGTTGCCCACTTTGGCATTGCCGGCGACAGCGCCGGTTTCCGGATCCTCGAAACGAGCAGCGAGGGCGCCGATCGTGTGCGGAGGAAAAATGGTGTCCGCGTCCAGCGCCACAATCACTCCGCCCCGCGCGAAGCTCAAACCAACATTCAGCGCTGCGGCCTTGCCGCGGTTCGGTTCAACAAAGAGCCGCAGCCGCTCGTCCCTGGTGCAGAGTTCGCGCACGACGTCGGCTGTTTGATCCTGCGAACCGTCGTCAACAACGATGATTTCATAGTTCGGATAATCAGATTTTAACAAGCTCTCAATCGCTCTCGTAATCACCCGCTCTTCGTTATAGGCCGGAACAATTACGGATACCATGGGTAAGGCAGATCCGCCCTGTCGCCGGCGACTGCGGGAGCGTGCCCGTAACCATTGAGCGCCGGCGAGCGCGCCAATCACGAACAGTCGTCCCAGTCCCAGCGCAATCCCCAGGAGGAATATCCACTGCAGGAGCCAACCGCCAGTGGCCATCAGGTAAAAGGCGACCGCATCCGTGCGGGTATAGACACTTTGGCCGGGAGGTATCACCGGGTTCACCTGATCGCGAGACAGCCCCGCCAACTCCGAAACCAGCACAAAACGAAAACCGAGCCGGCGTAGCTCATGAATCAGGTTCGGCAGGGCAGCGACGGTTGCCGAGCGATCGCCTCCCGAATCATGCAACAGCACCACCTGGCCGCGCTGGTCAGGATCGGTGCTCAATGCCTGGCGCACCGTGCGATTGACGATCTCATCAGCGCTCACTGGTGTCTGCCAATCGCTCGGATCCAGCCGCAGACCCACCAGCAGGTAACCCATCTGTTGCGCGCGAAAGGCCGGCTCAACTTCCTCCGGCTTGTCGGCCTCGGCGTCGCCGAAGAAAGGCGGTCGAAACAATACTGTGGACCGTCCGGTCTCTGATTCGATCAAACGCTGGGTGGCGTTCAGCTCAAGATCGGTGATGCGTAAGGGGATCTCGCCGAGGTTGGGATGGGTGAAGGTGTGGTTGCCGATCTCGTGGCCTTCGTTGACCACGCGCCGCAAGAGGTCGGGATAGGCCTGGCCGTTTCTTCCAATGACAAAAAAAGTGGCCGGCACATTTTCCTGTTTCAGTATGTCCAGGATGCGCGGAGTCCAAAGCGGATCCGGTCCGTCATCGAACGTCAAGGCAATTAACCCGGGATGATCTCCGGCCCGTTCAATTACATATGAAGAAGGCGTCGAAAGGTATTTTTCTGATGTGATGAAGCCGGAAGCCGAATCAACTGCCATGCTGCGTTCGCCATCATGGGGCCGCGCCTGGACCTTCAGCAGTTCGCCGGTGCCTTCAAAATCAACCTCATAGCCGTAAACAATGCGTCGCAAGGGTTCGGGGGTTTGAGCATTCTGATTGACACCGAAGACCGACCATAACGAAGGGTCTTCTGAGCCCAGACGCCAGAGGGCGAAACCCGCGGGATGGTAACCGCTGGCGGCGCGTATTTGATTGTAGGCAGTGGCAGCGTCGAGAAACCAGACGGCATGGCGCGAGCCATCGTCCTCATCGTAATCAAAATGCGGATTGTGCGATGCGGGATCAAATCCAATCTCGGCTTCGGAGTCCTTCGCTGAAATCAACGCCTCCTGAACGGTAACTTCCTTTGCGGTTTTCGATCCTGCGGCCCAGTCGTAGCCGTAGTTCCCCAAACAGACGATCGTCTTGCTGGGATCGATCTCGTTCATGCGTTGGGAAAGGTCTTGTTCAAACCAATCCTGTCCCGCCACCGGCCCAGCATCTTCGCTGCTGGCCCAGTGCTGGTCGTAGGCCATCAACATTAGATAATCGCTGGCGGCGGCAAAGTCGCGATAGTGCCAATCCGGATCGTCAAAGGGAACTGCCTGCGCCACCAGCCAACCTCGACTTTGAAAAGCGGCGTGCAACTCCTGCATGAAGAGCAGCAGGTGCGGCTGGTCTTCGGTTGCGGGCTCTTCGAAATCAATACAAATTCCCGCGAACTTGTTCTGCTCCACAAAAGAACTCAAGGCCGCAATCAATCCCTGGCGCGCCGGCTCGTCAGCGATGGCGTTGGACAGCACCTCAGGTTCCCACTTTTCATCAGTCAGGTTCTGCACCATTGGGAGGATGGATGTTTGGGGACGCCGCTGGCGGATCAGGTTTAGGGCCGGGGCATGAATATCTGTCGCTATCGGACTGCTACCGCTGCCGGCGTTTGTCAGGTGCACCCACTGCGGTACGACCCAATCCAGATGATCAAGGTTTTGCAGCAGGGAGGCGTAGCTGGATTCATCCCAATTTATGTAAAAGCCAATACTCAGTGGCCGCGAACCGGGCGACACAGGCGCCGGCATGGGAATTCGAGGCGGCGGAACGATGGCCGTTTGCGATGGGCGTTTCGCAGGTAGCACGGGCGCGTTTGCCAGTGCCTTCTGCAACTCCATTTGTGCGTGTTTCGCTTTTTGCGCGCGTGCGTAGTGTGGGGCGGCGGCGAGTGGCTTGGGCTTGATGTCAGAGCTGTGCGGCAGGTTAGCTACAGGCCGAATGTTCAAATGCGGTAAGAGCGGATTAGCCAGCACGCTGGCGATGAAGACGGCGGCCAGCGCGGTAACGCCGATGGCCAGGAAGATGTAACTGCCCTTAACCCGCCGCCAACGGCGTCCTTGGGGATCATAAAAAATCGGTGACCGCGGCGGTTTTTGCACGCAAGAACTCGGGTGTGGGTAGTGGCCTGGTTTGGAGTGCGGTGACCTGTCACCGCTTTAGCCCGCGGCGGCTCGACGCCGCTGAAAGCGCCGACAAGTCGGCGCCCTCCAGAACTCCTGCACCTTCAGGGTCTGTGATGTCTATAGCGGCGCAAAGGTTGATAGTCAACAAAAGAGAAAGCCGCCAGCGCAAGCCGGCGGCTTTCCGGTGAACTGTTGGGATTGGCCCCGTTGTCTTGTAGCCTTTCCGGCAGTGGTTAAAGCGCCGGAAGTTCTGAGCAAAGACTATCTGGACGAGAATCCAACAAATTCTGATTTCAATCCAGAGGTCAGGCCTCAGCCACCTCACTGTGATAAGAACTCATACTTGTTGATCACCTCCTTTCCAGTGTTCCGGGGATAATAAATTACAAGGATCGAAGCGTCAATCAAAAAGTTTCGGCCCGGTTCTGATATCACTGGCGCTCGTACGCAAGACTCCCGCCGCTGTAAACCGCGCGTGCATGCTCGATGCCGAAGAAGTAAGAGAGCTCGCGATAGTCTTCCGCATCGTGAATTACAAAATCGGCGCACTTGCCGGTTTCCAGCGAACCAAATTTCGCGCCGCGGCCCAAAGAATAAGCGGCATTGATGGTGGTGGCGGTGATAGATTCCGCGGGGCTCATCTTCATATGAGTCGAGGCGAGCGAGAGAATCATTGGCATCGCGGGCGTCGGCGACGATCCGGGATTGAAATCCGTCGCCAGCACTACGGCCAGGCCGGCGTCAATCATCTCGCGGGCCGCTGGATATCGCGATGAACCGAGCGCATAAACCGATCCCGGCAGCAGCACCGGCTGGACCGAGGCAGATTTCAAAGCCGCTATCCCCGCAGCGTCAGTGTGCTCGAGATGGTCGGCTGTCGCGGTGCGCATCTCCGCGGCCAGCTGGGCGCCTCCGGAAAGCGATAGTTGATCGGCGTGAATGCGTAAACCCAGGCCGAGTGAACGGGCCGCCGACAAAATATGCCGCGCTTCGTCGATGCTGAAAACATTCTGCTCACAGAAGACATCGCAGTATTCCGCCAGCTTTTGCTCGGCCACCGGCGGGAGCATTTCTTTGATGATTAGGTTGAGATAGTCCATGCGCCTGGGCCGCACCCCGGGCGCTCCCCGGAACTCTGCAGGCATGTCGTGCGCACCCAGGAACGTTGGCACGTATCGCAGCGCTGTTTCCTGCGAGAGTACTTTGATGGCGCGCAGAATTTTCAGCTCGTCTTTGAGCGAAAGTCCGTAACCCGACTTGGCTTCAACCGTCGTAGTCCCGCTGCGCAGAAACCACTCCGCATATCGTTTTCCTGCGAGGACTAAATCTTCATGCGAGGCCGCGCGGGTTGCGTTCACAGTCGCTTGAATCCCACCGCCGCGCGCGGCGATTTCCTGATAAGTTGCGCCGCCGGCCCGTTCCTCAAATTCGTTCGCGCGATTGCCGCCGAAGACTGGGTGGGTGTGCGCATCAACGAAGCCTGGCAGAATCACCCCACCGCCCGCGTCAATTACCTCGTTATCCCCAGCCGAAATCCGCCGTTCGATCTCGCGCTGAGTACCGATTTCGATGATGCGCCCGTCGCGTATCAGCATGGCGCCACCTGGGATGATCGCCAGCTCGCCCATTTCCGGCCCCACGCGCGGGCGCTTTGGCCCCGCCAGGGTAACCAGTTGTGAACAGTTAATGACGGCGAGCGGGCTCGC
>JAWVFI010000040.1:0-9535 GCA_033856235.1 Blastocatellia bacterium
TGCAGTTCTCGCATCCACCTGCCGGCCAACTTTATCGAGAGCATCGGCGCGCAGAAAAAGTGCATAGTCGCCGACCAATGTGTGATCACGAATAGCAGTCGCATCCAGCAAGGACGCAGCGCCGGCATAGTCCTGCGCGTTCATTTTGATTCGCGCCCGCACGATGCGCGCCAGGGCAGCGGCCGTTGTCCGTGGGAAATCCGTTTCGATGCGCGCCACCGGAGCCTCCGCCGGCGGCAGGCCATCGCGGGTCATGGCCCGCAACGTTTCACGCGCTTTCAACTCCCCGGAGGTCTGCTGCAGGCTGCGACAACTGGCCGTGAAAAAGAGCGGCATGAGCGCAAGGCCAAGCACGGTCACGCCGGCGAAAATGTATGTAAGGCTATGATGACGAATGGTAATCATGAAGTCCCTTTGGAGTGCGGCGACCTGTCGCCGCTTTCCCCATTCTTTCAAACGACTCTGGCTTAAAAAGAGGACGCGACAGGTCGCGTCCGGGTAAAGCGCTGACAGGTCAGCGCACTCCAAACGGATGCGCTACTGAATCATCGGGTTGCACCCAAAGACAATAACGGTGTAGCGCTTCTGTAGTCGTTGCAACTCCTCACTCTCTCTTTGCTGAATTTCCTGGTAATCGGCAGGCGGATTGCCCCAGCACGATGGCCGGTGGAAACGGATCTCCCGGCCCTTGGCATCCACCAACTTACGGTTCCGGCAACGCGCCTTTAGCTGATTGAGTTTCTTCCCGACCGTAACGTTTCGGCGCGCGTTTCCGCCATACGACACTACTTCATCGAGGGTTGTTCCCGGAGGCAGGCAGTTGAGTTTAGTCGAATGGGCTTGCTGCTCCTGGCTCGAAGGGAGGCTTGCTTGCTGATCAATTGTAAAGGGTTTGCTGCGACCTTCCGACATCAGACCTGCAAAGGCAATAACGATAGCGCTGAGCTTTACGATTTTGCGCGCCGGAATCCCAGATAGCATGAACATAACTTTACCATGGAGACCGAGTTCATCCCGAGTCCACCTTTGAAAAGTTGACCCAAGCTCTTCACTGGGACCGCGGGCGTCCCGCCCGCACACGCAGCCCAAGCGCGTCGTTTCCCAAAAGACGAATTTGAAGGAATGGATTTCGCGCTGCGCGCTCAGTTGCGGGCGGGACGCCCGCGGTCCCAGTGAAGAGCTTGAGTCAAGTTAGGCGGGAACTGCCTCTGCCGATACTTCGCGGCTGTATTCGCAGTCTTCGTTGGCGCATTTTCGCGTGGTGCCTTTCTTGGTGGTTTTCTCCAACAGGAAAGGCGCGTTGCATTGCGGGCAAGGCTCGATCACCGGCTTGTCCCAATAGACGGCATCGCACTTCGGATATTCAGAACAGCCGTAGAAAAGTTTTCCGCGTTTTGATTTCTTCACCACGATTTCGCCTTTGCATCCGGGCTTGGGACAGGCGACACCG
Organism: Blastocatellia bacterium; assembly: GCA_033856235.1. GTDB lineage: Bacteria > Acidobacteriota > Blastocatellia > Pyrinomonadales > Pyrinomonadaceae > DASXRU01. The sequence goes on from JAWVFI010000040.1 coordinate 1,451, forward strand.
GTCGTTTCGCGCTTGATGTATTTGCACTTGGGATAGTTTGAGCAGGCCGTGAACTCTCCGAAGCGTCCAAACCGTTTCACCATCTGGGCGCCGTCCACGGGACATTTTTCGTCCAGCATAACGGGCGCCGGTGCGACAACGCCGGACTTGGCAATTTTGCGGATATTGCGGCACTCGGGGTAGCCCGTGCAGCCGAGGAATTGGCCAAAGCGCCCCCGCTTCAGTTGCATTGGCTTGCCGCACAGTTCGCAGGACTCCGGCTCTTCGGCTTCAGTGGACCCGCCCTCGCCCGTAGCGGCATCGCCATTACTGCCGGGCGCGGGTTCCAGATCGCGGGTCGCGCCGCACTCCTGACACTTCAGATACTTGCCGAAGCGGCCCCATTTCTGGACCATCCCGGGCGTGTTGCACTTCAGGCAGACTTCTTCGGTGGGAGTGTCTTTTTCCTTGAGCGTCTTTATATATAGCTCGAACTTGTCGAGGTCGGTTTTGAATTTGCCGTAAAACTCACTGAGCGCATCGGTCCATTTGAGTTTGCCTTCCTCGATTTCATCGAGTTCGCCTTCCATCCGCGCCGTGTAAGTCTCGTTAAAGAGATCACCGAAGCCGCCATCGATCAGCAAATCGTTAACCGTCTTGCCCAGCGTGGTGGGATGAAATCGTCCCTGGAGTTTTTCCACGTACTCGCGTTCCTGGATCGTAGTCATGATCGCGGCGTAGGTGGAAGGCCGGCCGATTCCTTTTTCCTCCAGCGCTTTTACCAGCGTGGCTTCAGTAAAGCGCGGCGGCGGCTCAGTGAAATGCTGGTCCGGCGTGATAGTTTTCAGTTCCAGCATCTCGCCCTTCGTGACCAGGGGCAAACGCCGCTCGGCCTCGTCTTCTTCTTCGGTCTTTTCGTCGCGGCCTTCCTGATAAACCTTGAGAAAGCCGTCAAACTTTTGCACTGATCCGCTGGCGCGGAAGATGAAGCGGCCGGCCTGGATATCGATCGTTGTCTGATCGAATAGCGCGGGCATCATTTGTGAAGCCACGAATCGTTGCCAGATCAAACGGTAGAGTTTCAATTCTTCCTGGTTCAAATACTTGGACATCGCGTCCGGCGTGCGGGCCACGTCAGTGGGACGAATTGCTTCGTGAGCATCCTGCGCGTCTTTTTTCGAACGGTAATGAATCGCCTTTTCGGGCAGATAGTTGGCGCCATACTGCTGGCCCACGAAATCGCGCGCCTCGTTCAACGCGGCGTCCGAAACTCGGGTAGAGTCTGTGCGCATGTAGGTGATGAGACCGACCGCACCTTCCGAGCCCAGTTCGATGCCTTCGTAAAGTTTCTGCGCCAGCATCATCGTCTTCTTTACTGAGAAGCCGAGTTTGCGCGCGGCCTCCTGCTGCAATTTGGAAGTGATGAAGGGCGGAACGGGATTGCGCTTGCGCTCTTTGGTGGTTACTTCGCTGACCTGGAAAGTTTGTGACTCTGCTTCAGCCACAATCTCTGTGGCGCTGGCCTCGTTGCCGATCAGGATCTCGTTCTTCTTGATGTCGTCTTCAAAGCCGCTGGTCTTAACTGTCTGCTCGCCCACGCGCCAGAGCCGCGCATCAAAAGCGGGGGGCAGTTGGCCCGCGAGGTTGGCGGTGATGGTCCAATATTCGTTTTTAACGAACTGCTCGATCTCGCGCTCGCGTTCGACCACCATGCGCAGGGCCACTGACTGCACCCGTCCGGCGCTCAATCTGCCGCCAATGGTCCGGCACAGCAGCGGCGAAACCTTATAACCCACGAGGCGATCGAGCACCCGGCGCGCCTGTTGCGCATCGACCAGATCGGTATCAATCGCCCGCGGATGATCGAAAGCTTCGTTAACCGCTCGCTTCGTGATTTCATTGAACATCACGCGAAAGTGGGGCTTCTTTGGTCGTTTAGGAACGATCTCTTCAGCGAGGTGCTGGCAGATAGCTTCGCCTTCGCGGTCAGGGTCAGCCGCCAGGTAAATCGCTTCAGCTTCTTTGGCGGCCTTCTTCAGTTCGGCAACGATCTTCTTATTGTTTCGCTTCTTGGAATCCGGAATTACTTCATAGGTCGGCTCAAAGTTGTTCTGAATATCAACGCCCAAACCTTTGGCGGGCAGATCTTTAATATGGCCGATCGACGCCTTCACAAGATAGTCGCTGCCTAAGTATTTATTGATTGTCTTCGCCTTGGCCGGCGATTCAACGATAACTAAGTTTTTTGCCATTAATTCTTTTCCGCTTGCCGACTGCTATTTCCTCGTTGCCCAAACTGAAGTCCCTGGCACCCAGGTGTTCAGAGTTCAACCTTCAGGTTGGCGGCGCTCAAAGACGCAAGCTAAAGCTTGTACTCTATGCACCTGTAATCGGCGATCAATATTTCAGTGCCTCTAAAATCGGTCTGCATTTCTTTAATCACATCTTCCTTACGAAACATTTTCCCGGTAATGCCCGCACCAGCTCCCGCATTTCCAGCGTCAGCAAAGTGCCGGTTAATTGCGAAACCGACAGCTTGCTGCTTTCCACCAGGGCATCAATGTGCGCCGGATTGTCTGCGGAAAGCAACTTGAAAACCGTCCGCTCGGTTTCCGACAGGTCATGGGGAGTCAACGCTAACTGGTTTACCAACGCCTGGTCTTTGCCCTTGCGGCCCACTGGTGGTGGCAGCATGCGGGCAGCGATTTGCGGAGGCAATTCCGCAACAATGTCCTGCCATTGCTGCACTAACTTGGCACCCGCGCCCTTAATCAAATAGTTCGTGCCGAAAGAGGTCCGCGACGTAATGTTACCTGGCAGGGCAAACACTTCGCGGTTCTGCTCCATAGCCAACCGGGCGGTGATCAAAGACCCGGAATTCTCTGCCGCTTCGACCACCAGCACCCCCAGGCTCAAGCCGCTTATGACGCGATTCCGGTAGGGAAAGTTTTCCGACACCGGCGGTGTGCCCAGGGGAAATTGCGAAACCAGCGCTCCACCACCATCCACGATTTGCTGCGCCAGCTTGTGATGATCGCGCGGATAAATTTGATCCACGCCCGTTCCCATCACGGCCACGGTGCGGCCCCCAGCTTCCAGGGCGCCGCGGTGTGCGGAAGCATCAATCCCGCGCGCCAGTCCGGACACGATTGTCACGCCTCTTTGCGCCAGTTCCCGCGACAACATCAGCGCTGAGTTCTGACCGTAGGTGGAACACTTGCGCGAGCCGACGATGGCGATGCACGGTTGTTCGAAACACTCCGCCCAGGCGCCGCGGACATACAGAACGATCGGCGGATCGTAGATCTCCCGCAGCAGGGAAGGATAGACGCCGTCATCGAGGATAAGGATGTCTCCGCCCAGTTTGCGGACCTGCTCAATCTCCGCTTCCGCTCTGGCGTGCGCTTCACGAGCGATCAGACTGTCCACGGTCTCCGGCAGCAAACGCACCTGCTCAATTTCTGCTCGACTCGCTCCGAAGATAGCTTCCGCCGAGCCAAAGCGCTCCAGCAGTTTGACTGCGGCCCGCGGCCCTACGCCGGAAGTCATGTTCAGGGCAATCCAATCCTGGAGCATAGGAAGAATTTCAGATTTCGGATTGCAGAATTCATGAGGCGGGCAGTGCCCTGGGCTCTCCGCAATTTGAATTCGCAATCCGCAATCGAGATGGCGGAGGCGTGTAGGAATCGAACCTACCTGAGCCTGTTCTCACAGTCTCACTGACGGTTTTGAAGACCGCGCCGTTCACCAGAACAGATGCGCCTCCAGCTTCATTTCAGCTGCTTTCCACAGTCTGCAGTCGGTTGCTCCGAAGGCTGAAACCCTACGCGGGCGGCGGCAAAACTGTCAAGTAAGCCCACGGAAAGGGTAGTAAACGGTGGTAACTCGATTTATGGCAAGCGGGCCAGGAGCAGTAGGCAGGAGCAGGAGCAGGATAAGAAGCGGGAAAGGAGCAGTAATAGCTGGTCCTGCTCCAGCCCCTGCCCATGATCACTGGGTCACTTGACCCCGGCGTCGGGCTTGGTTAAGATTGCGTTCGAACGAACGTTCGAACTGCTCATTCGCGCAAGCTCAGAGGTTTGCGTTATCTGCGTTACCTGAGGTCCTGATGATTGATTTTCAAACGTCACCGGAGCAATACCAGCATTGGGAGCTGAGTGTCACGGGCGCGGTGGCCACACTCTCCATGGATGTCCAAGAGGACATCACCCTCGCCGAGGGCTACAAGCTCAAGCTGAATTCTTACGACCTCGGCGTCGATATCGAGCTGGCCGATGTGATTCAGCGTTTGCGCTTTGAACATCCGGAAGTTCGCGCCGTAGTGCTCACTAGTTTGAAGCCGCGGATTTTTTGTGCCGGGGCAAACATCTACATGTTGGGGACGTCCTCTCATGCTTTCAAAGTGAACTTCTGCAAGTTCACCAACGAAACGCGCTGTGCGATCGAGGATGATTCACATCACTCGGGCCGCCGGTACATTGCCGCGCTGAATGGCACGGCTTCCGGGGGCGGCTATGAATTGGCGATTGCCTGCGACGAAATCTATCTGGTCGATGATGGCAACTCCGCAGTTTCCCTGCCCGAAGTTCCCTTGCTGGGCGTGTTGCCGGGGACCGGCGGTCTGACGCGCCTGGTGGACAAGCGCAAAATTCGCCGCGACCGCGCCGATGTCTTTTCGACTTTGGCGGAAGGATTGAAAGGAAAGCGCGCTAAGGAATGGGGACTAATCGACGGCACCTTTCCGACCAGCAAATTTCAGGAAGCAGTAGCCGCCCGGGCCAGCGAAGTGGCAGGTGCTGGCGCGCCAACTGAAACTCCCCGCGGCATTAAGCTAAATCCCCTGAGCTTTGAATCAAGCTCCGATTCTCGCGAATACAAATACGTCACTCTCCAACTGAATCGCGAACAGCGCTACGCCGATCTGACGGTGCGGGGACCGGAAGATGATTTGCCGGAGACGCCGGACGAGATCCAGCAACTCGGCGATACGTATTGGGCGTTGCAGGCCTACCGGGAGCTGGATGATTTGTTGCTGCACATCCGCGTCAACGAACCGGAGATTGGTTTGGTGTGCCTGCGCACCACCGGGGACGCTGATAAAGTCCTGGCGGTTGACCGAACGCTGGCGGCAAATCGAGATCACTGGCTGGTCCGCGAAATTACTTCGCACATGGCGCGCGTGCTACGACGTCTGGATATGACCGCGAAAAGCTTCTTTGCAATCATCGAACCCGGCAGTTGTTTTGCCGGCAACCTCTTAGAGCTGGCCCTGGCATCGGATCGGACCTACATGCTTAACAACCCCGACGAGCCGGTGCAGATAGTCGCCAGCGAACTGAACGCGGGCCCGCTGCCGATGGGCAATGGCTTGACGCGTTTGCAATCGCGTTTCCTGGCTGAACCGGCAAAGGCAGAGCAAGTGCTGGCGCATGATGGTCCATTCGATACCGAATCCGCGGATGCCGCGGGGCTGGTTACTTTCGCGCCGGACGATTTGGATTGGGAAGACGAAATTCGGGTAGCCATTGAAGAGCGCACTTCGCTGTCGCCGGATGCTTTGACAGGAATGGAAGCGTCGCTGCGTTTTGCCGGCCCAGAGACGATGGACACTAAAATCTTCGGACGCTTAACCGCGTGGCAGAACTGGATCTTCCAACGGCCCAATGCGGTCGGCCCGCAAGGCGCGCTGACGAACTACGGCAAACCCACGCAGGCGCAGTTTGATTATAAGAGGACCTAGTTTTTGGGTCTTAGGTCTTAGGTCTTAGGACTTGGGACGGACTTCGATGCTCAGCATTCGCAAGATCAAAGACCTAAGACCAAAGACCAAAGACCCAAGACCCAAGACCCAAGACCAAAGACATTATGAATCTTTACGATCGCATTCCTAACAACGTAAATCTTTCCGAAGATAAAAAACTGCAGCGCGCGCTGGAGAAGTGGCTGCCGAACTATCTGGACTGGTGGTGCGAAATGGGGCCGGACGGATTTCAGCAGAAGGATGTTTACCTGCGCACGGCCATCAGCGTCGAGCCCGAGGGCTGGGCGCACTTTGATTACGTGAAGATGCCGGACTACCGTTGGGGCATTTTTCTGGAGCCACCCAAGCCTGATGCGAAGATTGGCTTTGGCGATAACCATGGCCAGCCTGCATATCAGGAAGTGCCCGGCGAGTTTCGTAATTCTCTGCGGCGCATCATCGTGACGCAGGGCGACACTGAGCCGGCTTCAGTTGAGCAGCAGCGCGAGTTGGGCAAAACCTGTCCCTCGCTTTATGACATGCGCAACCTGTTTCAGGTGAACGTTGAAGAAGGCCGCCACCTTTGGGCCATGGTTTACCTGCTGCATCGGTACTTTGGGCGCGACGGGCGTGACGAGGCGGATGCGTTACTCGAGCGTCGCAGCGGCAATCCGGACAAGCCTCGGATCCTGGAAGCTTTTAATCAGCCCTGCGATGACTGGCTAAACTTTTTCTGCTTCACGATGTTCACGGATCGCGATGGCAAGTATCAATTGTCGGCGCTTGCCGAATCGGGATTTGAGCCCCTCGCGCGCACCTGCCAGTTCATGCTGACGGAAGAAGCGCACCACATGTTCGTCGGCGAAACCGGCATCGGCCGGGTGGTCAAGCGCACCGGGCAGTTAATGCGCGAAAGCAAAGACGGCGATGTGCGCGAGCTGGGCGGCATTCCCCTGGAAATTATTCAGCGCTACATAAACTTCTGGTACAGCTATTCGCTCGATCTGTTCGGCGGCGAGATCAGCTCCAACTCAGCCGATTTTTTTGCCGCCGGTTTGAAGGGCCGCTACCAGGAGCAGCGAAAATACGACGAGCACGTGGCTGCCAACGACATGTACACGCTCGTGGGAGTTGAAGACGGCAGGCTGCAACCGCGCGAAGTCCCTCTGCGCAATGCTTTGAATGAGGTCCTGCGCCAGGAGTACGTAAAAGATTCCGAGCGGGCGCTGGCTCGTTGGAACAAGTATCTGGGTGAAGAGGGGACAGCGGAAACGCTGTATTTGCCGAACACCCGATTCCACCGGCATGTGGGCGAGTACGCCGGACATTCGTTTGACATCGAGGGCAATCTAATTACAGGGGAGCAATTTGAGCAGCGCAAATCGGAGTGGCTGCCGACGATTGAGGATCGAGAATATGTGCGCAGCTTGATGCGACCGGTGACTGAGCCCGGCAAGATCGCTAACTGGATTGCGCCGCCGGCGGCGGGCGTAAAGGGTAAGCCGTTTGAGTTTGAATACGTGAAGTTGTGAAGTGGAATCGCGTGATTCGTCTGCTCTTTCGGCTCTGCCGCCTGATGTACGGTGGCGGCTCTGCCCCACCGTCAAGCAGCTTCTAATTGTTAGGGCTACGCCCTGGGTTGGGGCGCAGCCCCAAAAAAGACCCCCGTGCCGGAAGGTCGTAGACCTTCCGCACATCAGGGGGCAAAGCCCGACGCAGTTCTTGATTGAGTTCTTTGCGAGTGATCCCTATGGTCGCCAACCTTTCACCGGAGATTTCGCGGCACGATCAGAAGCTGGAGTTTATCCTCCGGACGGCGGCCCAGATCTTTGCGGAGAAGAGTTATCATTCCTCTTCCATGCGCGACATTTCGCGCGCCACCGGCGTCAGTTTGGCCGGGCTCTATCACTACTGTCGTTCCAAGGAAGAGTTGCTCTATCTGATCCAGGACAATTGTTTTGCCCGGGTGCTGGAACGGCTGGAGGAGCGCCTGCGCGACACTGAAGATCCGGTCGAGCAGTTGCGCATCTTCATTGAAAACCACCTCGCTTTTTTTGCGGCCAACATGTCAGAGATGAAGGTGCTTTCACATGAAGCGGATTCCCTGGCGGGTGAACTCCACGCTGACGTGTCACAAAAGAAAGAGAAATACACGCGGCTGGCCCGGAGGATTCTGAGCGCGCTGCAGCGGCTGCCACCTCAGGAAACCCGGCAGATTGATTTGACGGTGGCGACTTATGCCTTGTTCGGAATGATGAACTGGATTTATAACTGGTACAACCCGCACGGGAAAATTGCGATCGGCCATCTGGTTGACAACATCATGCGCTTGTTCCTGACGGGCTTCCTCGAAGGGTCACAGGCTG
>JAWVFI010000041.1:0-12251 GCA_033856235.1 Blastocatellia bacterium
AACGGCCAAAGAAGGGAACAACCCATTCCGAATCATAGATGCTGTGCAGATCCTCGATCACGATCAGCAGCGGCTCGCTCTGTGTTTCCAGTAGTTCGTACACGAAGGTCTCGGCCAGCACCGGAAAATCTTCGAGCGTCGCATCCCTGATCAGGCCTGAAAAGGTTGCGGCTTTAAAGGCTGGCCAGGCTTGGCCCACGCTGGTGATCAAGTGCTCAAAAAACTCCGACGACCCGGCGTCTCCGCCGTCCACTTTGTACCAGGCGACGGTGCGTCCGCAGTGGCGCGCGAAATCTTCCGCCAGAACTGATTTCCCGGTACCGGCCCGTCCGTTGAGGACGGTCGCGCTGAACGTTCCGAGACCGGCCTGCAACAGGCTTAACAAGCGCGCCCGGACAACGTGCGCCGGGTGTGATGGTAAGGTGATCTTATCGAGGGTTAAATTCATAACGAGGTTGTTAGATGTTTCCGAATTTGGAGTACGGCGACTTGTCGCCGCTTGGGTGTATCGCTGGCCGCTGCTACCGCAGAGAACTAAGACGAGGTCGCGGCCTGTTAAAGCGCTGATTCAGTCAGCGCACTCCAAAGGACGCTGCCGTCTGTCCCTGGTCAACCAAATCTTCCACCCGCCACTGAGTGGGCCGCCCCATTGAGGTCAATAAACCGGGGCTCGTCGGTTTGCCCGGAATTTCTCCCTGGATCGCCCCGGCGATTTCGTAGAGGGCCGGTCCCTGGTATTTCCAGGCCAGCGGATCGTAGAACTTGAACCAGGATCCGCTCTCGCTGGCGATCAGCTGCCGCCCGTCGGGAAGGGCGTAAACGCCCCCTTCTCTGAAGTCGCTCCGCCTCACGATTACGCCTTTCCCGATTGCGCCTCGCACCCCGCCGGCGCCCCCTCAGTCTGTTCCCCGAAACAGTCGAGAGTTTAGAAAATGGGACTTGAGGAATTCTTGAGTTGTTGATCGTTAAGCGAGGAAGGGGAAGGTTGGGCAGAACTAAGTAGAACTATTCCACTACTTGGCAGGCATCTGCCGAGCTCATATTCTTTTCCAGGATAGTCCGCCGCGAGTTGCAGCGGTAAGCGCGACGAGGATGGCTGACTGCCAGTTGTCATGGCTGCTGCGACTTCCATGCCTGAGGTCCGGCCTCGATTGTGGGAGGCCTCTCGAAGATCTGTTCGTTATAGGTGACATTTAGTTGATAGCTGGTCGAGAGCCAATCGCTTCCCAGGTAGCTAACTCTCTGTGGCATCTGGATGCCGTCCACTGCCTTATAGTCCGAGAAGGCGACGTAATAAGTGCCCCGATCATCCGCCGCTGGAAAAGCCACTTTCAGCGGTAAATGCGACTCGCGATCAAGATAGTAGTCAACCTGTTTCCCGTCAACGAGCGTCTTGACTACGTTCACCTTGCGCCGTCCGACTCGGGCGCTCGCAACTCCGATTGGTACAGGTCGCACCCATTGTGTCTCCAGTAAGAAATAGAGCTGTGCATCACGGAGAGGGATTCGTCCACTCCCTGACTCGCCTAATCTCCTGGGAGATTCGGGATCATCAGGATACGTGAGGTAGGCAAAGTTGCTTTCCAGGTTGTGCATACTCACTGTCAGTCCTATCTGAGAAGGCCGGTCGTCCATCCAACGCCAAATCTTATTAGGGAAGACGTATAAATCCACGTGCTTGTTATCTCGCCACGAGATTACGATATTGCGGACTGCCAAAAGCCGCTCGCGCCCCCCTTTTGCAGCGAGGGCTTCTTCCCACAACCGTCGCGCTTCTCCTTGTATTCCCGCTTGCGGTTGCTGGTCTTCCGTCTTATTCGTTGCCTGAGCACCGGTTAGGTAGAACCCAAAGAATAGCGCGAATGTCATCGCTAAGAACGCTTTCATAACTCTACCCTCCGCCGAATGTCCGCCGCAGTCTGTTCGCCATTAACTCAAGAAACGCATGGCCAAAGAAGCCTCGTAGATTCCTGATACCGGTTGAAGCGATCTGTGTCTTGCGCCCTCTGCGCGCGAGTGAGCTTCACCAATGCAAGCGCGGCGTTCACCATAGGATCCGATAAAACCATTAAAGCTTGTTTGCCGCGGTGATTCCGGCAGGAGCGCTGTAGGTATTACCACTCAGGAGTTGTCGAGAGTTATAGCTGTAGGTAGCACTCGCGCCGCGGGCGTCAGTCACTTTCTGGACCGTATTGTCGGTGTTGTAATCCCAGGGCGTGGCCGTGCCGCTATCCTGCTCGGGCGTGTGTTTAGTCTTTAGCCTGCCATAGCCGTCATAGGCCATATCGGTGTCCTGATAACTGCCAATGCCTTCCGCCCCGGCATACTGTCGCACTCTGGTGACCTGGTCGAGTTGATCGTAGGTGTTCGTCACTGTCGAATAGACACTGCTATCCCAGTTCAGGACCTCGCTCTTCGCGGTGCGGAACTGCTTCCGATTCTCAGGGATAAAATTTGGTTGCCTCCAGGCGTCAGTTTTCGCCGAAGTGGCAGGCTTGCCAGTCTGTGTAGCAGGCTGTTAACCTTGCGCTCTCCCTGCTGATAAAAACCTGACCTGAAGGAGTTTTTCGATCATGAAAAAGCACTACATCACCGGCCTGATTTTTGCTCTGTTGCTAACGGTAGCCAGTGCCTCCCTCGTGCAGCGCGTCGCCGGCGCCGGCGATACTCCCGGAGCAGTGGCGGCCATCGGTCAGCTGATCCCGGATTTCACCCTTCCCGACCCTGACGGCAAAGCGCATTCGTTCAACTCGCTGAAGGGCAAGAGCGGCACGCTCTTTATCTTTATCGCGACGAAGTGCCCTGTCTCTAACGGCTACAACGAACGGATGGAGAAGATCGCGCGGGACTACCAGGCGCGCGGCATCAACGTGGTCGGCATCAACGCCAACTCCACTGAGTCCGCCGCGGATGTAAAGTCGCACGCTGCTGAAAAGGGTTTCACCTTTACGATCCTCAAGGACACCGACAACAAGATCGCCGACCAGTGGGGCGCCGCGGTGACGCCGGAAGCTTACCTGGTCGATGCCGCCGGCAAGCTGGTTTACCACGGACGCATCGATAACTCGCGCAACGGAGACGCCATTACCTCGAACGACTTGCGTGACGCGCTTGACAGCCTGCTGGCTGCTAAGCCGATTGCCAAGACGGAGGCGAAGGCGTTCGGTTGCTCGATCAAGCGCGTTAACGCGCAATGAATATTAGACGTCGCTTAATCAGCCTGGTAGCGACTGTCTGCGCCGCGGGTCTGCTGGTTTCAATGGGCGGATCCGCGATCGCGGATGGCAAAATCGGCCAGCCGCAGCGTCCGCGGTCGCGCAAGCGGAGGGCGCGCGCTCCCTCCTTGATCGGGACGCAGATCCGCGTTATCGATGACGCGGGTATGAAGAGTTTGCTGGCCCGCGGCACGCCGCCACAGGACCGGCCGTTGCTGCTGAACTTTTGGGCCACCTGGTGCGATCCCTGCCGGGAAGAGTTTCCGGATCTGGTGAAGATCGATGCTGACTATCGCAGCAAGGGGCTGGACTTTGTCGCTATCTCGCTCGACGATTTGACCGACATGAAGACGGCAGTGCCAAACTTTCTGCGGTCGCAACGAGCTAAAATGCCGGTGTTCCTGCTCGACGTTCCCGATCCGCAAAGCATCATTGATATCGTTGATGCCACCTGGCAAGGCGACATGCCCGCAACCTTTCTTTATGACCGGAGCGGGACCATGGTTTACAAATACAAGGGCCCAATCAAGCCGGCAGAGTTGCGGGCCGAGATTGAGAAACTGATAATCAGGCAGCCTGAGGGCGGCAGCGCATCTGATAATCTTGATCGTAGCCTCCCGGCTTTGCACAAAAGAGCCCTGACGATCTCCAAGACCTGTTTTGATTCGTGTCACTTCGTGAATTTCGTGGATTTTCGTGAATCGTATGCTGAAGAATCGGAGTCATACGGTTCACGAAATCACACTAATCACACTAAAGAACACGAAACCGGAGTTTTTGTGCAAAGCTTAGCCTTCCCAGGTTCAAGACTCGATTCTGAAAGGAATTTCACATTTTGGAAAAAAGGATCCCGTTAAAGGAACTAGAGGAAAACGTCTCGCTTTACGCCTCCAGGGTGGAGCGGGGTGAATCCTTTGTAATTATTAAGCGTTCGAAACCAATTTTCAGAATAAGCCCAATTACGGCCGGTGAGGAGCAATGGGAAGAGGTTGTAGACATTACAAAAATACGGAAGGGCGGAGTTGAAGCCTCTGAAGTAATTAGCCGGCTGTAAATGGACAAGATTCAAAAAGCGCTAAAGGACGCACTGATCTAGTGCTCCCACAAATAATGGATTCAATCACCCCGGAAGTAGTTACCGCCCACAACCTCACCCAGGAAGAATACGCGCGCATCACCGCGCTGCTGGAACGCGAACCGACCTTCGTCGAGTTGGGCGTCTTTTCGGTGATGTGGTCGGAACACTGTTCGTATAAGAGTTCCCGCGTGCACCTGCAACGTCTGCCCACCAAGGGCGAGCGCGTCATCGTCCCTCCGGGCGAAAATGCCGGCGTCGTGGATGTAGGTGATGGCTGGTGTGCAGCCTTCAAGATCGAATCGCACAATCATCCTTCGTTCATTGAGCCGTTTCAGGGCGCCGCTACCGGTGTCGGCGGAATCCTGCGCGACATCTTTACCATGGGCGCGCGCCCCATCGCCTCACTCAACAGTTTGCGTTTTGGCTCGCTCGATAATCCGCAGTACGGCCGCCGTAATCGTTCGTTGCTGGCCGGCGTGGTCGCGGGGATCGCGCATTATGGAAACGCTTTCGGCGTGGCCACGGTGGGCGGCGAGGTCGCCTTCGACGATGCTTACGCGTTTAATCCTTTGGTAAATGCGTTTGCTCTCGGGCTGGTCAGGCGCGATCAAATCTTTTTTGGCAAAGCGACGGGCGCGGGTAATCCGGTGCTATATGTCGGGGCAAAGACCGGGCGCGACGGAATTCACGGCGCCACCATGGCGTCGGCGGAGTTTGATGACGCGGCCCTGGCCAAGCGGCCCACCGTGCAGGTCGGCGATCCGTTTCTGGAAAAACTTCTATTGGAAGCGTGCCTGGAGGCGATGCGGAGCGGCGCCGTGGCCGGCATCCAGGACATGGGCGCAGCGGGACTAACGTCTTCAACATGCGAGATGGCGGCGCGCGCCGGCACCGGCATTGAGTTGGATCTATCTTTAGTTCCACAGCGCGAGCAGGGAATGACGGCCTATGAAATGCTGCTCTCGGAATCGCAGGAGCGCATGCTGATCGTCACCCATGCCGGACGCGAGCGGGAAGTGATCGACATCTTTCGCAAGTGGGATCTGGATGCGGTGGTGATCGGGCGGGTGCGGGACAACCAACGGATGCGCGTTATCCACAACGGCGAAACCGTTGCCGACATTCCCGTGTCGGCTTTAACGGATGAAGCGCCGCGGTACGAGCGGCCGATGGCGAAGCCAGTTTCGAGTTCCGATGAGCAGCAAGTTTCGAGTTTCGAGTTTCGAGTTTCGAGTTCGAACGACGAGTCACCATCTGATAATCGAAGCTCTCAAGATGAAACGGCGAATTCGAAACTCGAAACTCCAAACCCGAAACTGAATGAGGCGCTCTTGCGCCTGCTCGCTTCACCGAACATCGCCTCCAAAGAATGGGTTTATCGCCAGTACGATCACATGGTGCGGACCAACACGGCAGTCTTACCCGGCGCCGACGCGGCGGTCGTGCGCATCAAGGAAACGCGCCGGGCGCTGGCGATCAGCCTTGACGGCAACGGACGCTACTGCGCTGCGAACCCGCGCGAGGGCGCGAAGCTCCTGGTCGCGGAAGCCGCGCGTAACGTCGTCTGTGTCGGCGCACAGCCTCTGGCGATCACGAACTGTTTGAACTTTGCTTCGCCGGAGCGCCCGGAAGTCATGTGGTCGTTTTCCGAAGTCGTCGATGGCATGGCCGAGGCCTGCAACGCGCTGGGAACCCCGGTCGTTTCCGGCAACGTGTCCTTCTATAACGAGACCGAGGGGAGGGGAATTCTGCCGACTCCCGTGATCGGTATGGTGGGGCTCGTGGATGACGTCCGCCGCATCGTACAGCCTGGTTTCAAAACCGAAGGTGACTTCATCGCGTTGCTGGGACGAACCCACGACGACCTTTCCATCAGCGAATATGCGAGTGTCATCAATGGTCAGACTCTGGACCAGATGATTGCCAATGGGCAGGTACCGGCCCTGAATCTCGAAACTGAGAAGGCGGTACAAACGGCTTGCTTGCGCGCCGCCGAAGCGGGTTTGCTCCATTCCGCCCACGACTGCGCGGACGGCGGGCTGGCCGTTGCCGTTTCGGAATCGTGCTTTTCTTATTTGAATCGTCCGGCCCTCGGCGCTGACCTGGATGTCACTGGCGAGTATTCGCTTGCGGCCCGGTTGTTTGGAGAATCGCCGTCGCGGATCATTATCAGCTTTGACGAAGCAGCGCTGGGTGACATTGAGGAGACCGTAGCCCGGGCGGGCTGTGCGATGACGATTCTCGGCCGCGTCAGTTCCGATCGCCTCCGCATGCAAAGCGACGGCGCTGACGTGATTGACTTACCTGTCGCCGAAATGGAAATCGCGTGGCGCGCGGCACTGGCGCAGCGGCTCAAGGCGGAAGTTCTCGCCGCCGGCGCCGAGTAATTTTGGAGTGCGGCGACCTGTCGCCGCTTTGGCCTGCGGCGGCTCGGCGCCGCATTTCTTTTGAACGGTCGTAATGGAAACGGGTCGCGACAGATCGCGACCGGCGAAAGCGCTGACACGTCAGCGCACTCCAAAGATGCATCCCATCATCTACCTCAACCGGAATATGGTCGAAGCAACGAAGGCGCGCATTGCTCCGATCTCCTCGGCCGTGCTTTACGGACGCGGTGTGTTCACTTCCCTGGCGGTTTACGGTGGCCGGCCTTTTCTCTGGCCCGAGCACTGGGCCCGGTTGATGGAACATGCCGATCGCGCCCGCGTGGATCGCAGCGCTTACAGTGAAGCAGGCCTCGCAACTTGCCTGCAAAAATTAATTGGGGTGAACCAGGTGCGCGACGGGCGCGCCCGGATAGTTTTGCTGGCCGTCAAAGGCCGCGACGTCTGGCTCGCAAAGAGCGCCGTCGGTCGTAAAACCGATCTCTTAATGATGACCGGCGAGGCGCGGCGAGTTCCCGAAAAAGGCCTGACGCTGACGGTCTCGCCTTATCGCGTGAATAGTGTGTCTCCGCTGACCGGCGTCAAGAGCATCAGCTCGCTGGAATACGTTCTCTCCTGGGAAGAAGGGCGCGCCAGAGATTTTGACGACGTGGTGATGCTCAACGAGCGGGGCGAAATCGTTTCCACTGCGATGGCCAATCTGTTCTGGGTGAAGGATGGAACTATCCATACACCTTCGCTCGCGACCGGCGCTGTGGCCGGCGTTACCCGAGGGCGCGCGATCACGCTCGCGGGGGAGTTAGCCATTCCCCTGGTTGAAGGCGTTTATGAGTTGAACGATTTGGCGGATGCCGAGGAAGTGTTTCTTACCTCGGCAGCGATTGGCGTGGCGCGGGTCACCACTTTTGACTTTCACCGCTACGCGATCAGCATGGGCAGCGTCGTCACGACCCTGCGTGAAGGATTTCGGCAACTGACGTTGAGTGGGGAATGACGCTTCCGCAACAGAGAAAGCGCTAGCTCTTCACGGGGACCGCGGGCGTCCCGCCCGCAAAATGAGCGCCTAGCGCGAAAACAAAACTAACCGTCATAACTGCCGTAAGTCAACGTTGCGGATTCGGGACAGGTGCGGGCGGGACGCCCGCGGTCCCAGTACAGAGCTTGAGTGGATTCTGTACCGGGTTGTTGCCAACTACTTCTTCGCCAGCACTACTGGCGCTTGCTCGGCGGCCCGGATCTTCTCAAAGAAAGTCCGCACTGCAGCGTATTGTGCGACCGGAATGGTCACGGCTCGCTGTGCCAGAGCGCGCTTGAAAGTTAGCTGGCCGTCCTTCACCTCGTAACTGGTGCTGTAAACGCCAAACGGCGTATCCAGCTTGACCGCATCCGGCAGTTCGTCCACATCAAATCCAGCCGGAAGTTTAAAGCGCACGGTTTCGTTGAAAGCCCGGGCGTCAAGCACGACTGCCTGGCTGCGTTTTGTGTCAGTCAGGAAAAGTGATTCGCGGCGCGCGATGATCGCCGGCTTAAAGACCAGCAGGCGGCCCTGCATCAGTTGCCCATAGTTAAGGGCTGAGAAGTCCACGCTCAAGTCGAACTTGCCTTCGCTGCTATCCACCGGGGCTACCTTTGTGATCTGCGCCGCGTTGGCTCCTCGCGTGACCCAACGTTCCACCATGCCGCGGTAGTTTGTATTGGACAGCGAATGAAACATCCGGCGTTCACCGACCGCGGTCTGGCCCACCGACTGTTCTTTCAGAATCGCTGTAATTGCGCCGTCAGCCGTGAGCACGACGTCGGCCTCGCGATCCAGGCGGCTGGATTCCGGGGCCATCGTCGGCATGCGCATCAAGGCCCCTGCATCGCCCGCCGCGATCAAAGCGAAGCTGCCCTGTTCTTCATCCGGAAGATCGCCCACCGGAGTGTGTTCATCGGTTGCGTCGAAAATGAGCAAGCGCCCGAGCGTGGCGTGACGAATGACGGTCGCGGACTGCGTCTCATCCGCGACTTTGATGGCGATGATGCAGTGGTTGAACTGGTGCGGCGAAGGCCATTCCTCGCGCACGTAAGAGGCGTCGCCGGAGAAGATGGCCACCGGGTATGAAGTGATGTTTACCACCTTCAGCATCGCGCGCATCAGGTTGGCCTTATCTTTACAGTCGCCATAAGATTTGGCGAACACCTGCGCCGCGGAGTGCGGGCGCATACCGCCGCCGCGACTGACGCCGATGTCGATGGAGATGTATTTGATGCTCTGCACGAACCGGCCGATGGCGCGAATCTTATCCAGTTCGGTGGTGGCGTTGGCGGTCAGCGCACGGGTTTTTGCTGCCAGAGGCTCGTCGGCTACGGCCTGCGGATCGTGCAACTCACTCAGCCAGTGGGAAACCTCGGCCCAGTTGGCAAATGTTTGGAGGCTCGTGGGCTGCGTGTCGCCCTTGGGGTAAAAGCTGACGGCCAGGCGAGGCACCAGGCTGGACACTTGCGGACTACTCGGCTCCAGGTTGATCGGCGCCAGATTGCGCAACTCCCAAGTGTAAACAGAGCCACCCATCGCCGGTTCGATGTCCGGATGGTTGAAGGTTACGCCTTTCGCATGCCAGCCGTCCGGCACAGTCAACACATAACGAGAAAGCAGCGTAGGTAGCCGGTCCTGAAAGCTCCAGACGTCCTGAGAAAAGATCGAACGTTGCTCCGTGGTAGTTTCATAACCAAAAACGCAGCCGGTATCCGCATCGTCCGAAGCATCAATTATCTTGACCCGCGATTCGTTGTAGACATCATCGGCATCTTCGATGGCATCGATAACTTCGTCCTTACCGTATTTCTTGATTTGTCCTGACGGCCGAATCAGCCAGGCGTGCATGTCTCGCACCTTGCCACCGTCGCTTTCGTAAAACTCTCGCGCCACCGCGTACTGCCGGCCTTCGCGCACCAGGACTCTGATCGCATAAGTCGAGACAGTGGTAATCCGTCCGTCTGCGCTCACCGTTACGTGTTGCTCTTTTTGCAGGACGACCGCTGGGACATCATTCTCATAGGCGGGCGCCGTCACTTTGGCGACTTGTTGCAGCCAGGCCGGCGGTTCGTCACCAGCC
The DNA here is from genome assembly GCA_033856235.1 of Blastocatellia bacterium. Taxonomy (GTDB): domain Bacteria; phylum Acidobacteriota; class Blastocatellia; order Pyrinomonadales; family Pyrinomonadaceae; genus DASXRU01. The sequence continues at coordinate 9,776 of JAWVFI010000041.1, forward strand.
AGCACCGGAGTTACAAACAACAGCAGAGTGAATACAAGTCCAATTATTCGTGGGAGCATCAGGGTTCCTTTAAAACTAAAAATGAGCTGGCCCTCGGGGGTCGGCCAGCGCCGGCAAATATTAATCAGGCTTAACGGGGCTAGCCTCTTGTTTCAGGGTGACGGTATGGCTGTCCTGTTTGTGCAGCAAATCGAAATAGGCCTTCAGACCAGAGTAGCCAGAGGCGTCGTAGAAGAGTCTCTCCAAGCCAGTTCCGCCGGCGCCGAAAAAGAAGGTGCGCCGGTAAATCAACTCGCGCTGATCCTTGGTGACTTGAATCTGTACTTTATAGCTACTGAGGGTCCCGGAAGAAAACGGCGCCGGGGCGTCGGGACTGTCAAGCATGAATCCCGCCGGCAGCTGGATCCGCACCTCATCTTCCTCGGACCAGGGATAGTGAAAGTAGATTGGATGAATGCGGCCGCTGGTGGGAAAGCGGGCCCCCAGGCCGTACTGGAAAAAAGCGGGTTGCAGGAAAAGCCTCTTCCCCGTGCGTTGGGCGTAGCCAGGCACCCGCACATGGAACGCATAAACAAAAGGCTTGATGGGATCGGTGACGTTCTCAATGTGAATGTCGGAAAGCTCGGCCGAACTCATTTGCTCCTTGATCTTGTCGCGCAGAGTTTGCTCGCGCTCGATCGGCGAGTCGTCATCGTCCCACTCTTTGCGCTCGACGGCGGAATGTCCGGTGTACTCGATGCGCACATCGCCCTCGAGCGTGCCGTCTTCACTTAACTGAAGTTTGGCCGTGCGGATTTGCCTTGATTTTTCCGGCCCGGAGAGGGGCGTCTTGATCCAAGTTGGCTCTTTAGGATCGGCCACCAGGGCATCTTCGCCTTCTTCCTGCCAGCGTAACATTCCGTGCGGCACATAGGTGCTGGCGGGATCATAGAAGCGCCAGCCGTCACCGACGCGGACCGCGACATCGTAAGTACTGATGAAGTAGTCGTCGGGAAACGTGGGATCGAAGAAGGTATCGCTGCGATCCGCCAGGTTAACTATCCGCGTCTCAAACCCGGCCGCTGTCGAGAGGGCGGCAAACAGCATGTCAATGTCCGTCCCCGTTCCCATGCCGCGCTTCAAAGTATCAGCGGGCGATTTGTTGGGTTTCCATTTAGCCCGGTCTTCCGCCGTCAGCCCCGACGCGTCATCGTTGACGTTCTTTATTTTTGCGCGGCAATATTCAAAGAGTTGCTCAAGTTTCTTTTCCGGGGTGCTCGCATCTCCGATTGCAGTGGCCGCGGCATTTTTCACCTCGTCGCTGATCTTGGTGCGCGACTTAAAGCTCTCATAGAACTCTTTGCCTTTTTCTTTCCAGTAGGCATCGGGCGCAAGCTTCTTGTCCTCGCTGTAATAGACCAGCATCCACGGGCGAACCTGTGACTCCGGCGGCATACTTGGTTCTTCGCGGAAGGCCGGCACTCGTTCCATGCTGGTGGTGTAGAAGCCGTCTTTCTCTTTTAGAAAGGGCGTGTAGTCACCGCGAAAGCGCTGGATGCGCATGCCATAGGTCTCAAGAGCGAGCGGCTTGATGTGGTAGGTGACCAATTGCACCGGAACGTCGCGCTGAAACTGCAAGCGAATGTAGTTGGCGAGTTGATCGTTGCGGGTTTCGCGCCAGCGATATTCGATGATCGAGCCCACCTCAACGGCAGGCATGGCAAACGATTTGGCCTTAAGTTTGACGCCGCTGGCGCGCACGATAGTCCGCTCAAAGACGTCGCTCTTCTTTAATTCAATGATCGAATTGTCCGGTTTAATGGTGCGCGCCGCAATGTCGCTAATGCTCCAGTTGCTGTAGAAAGGAATATCGATCTTACTCTGCGACTCTCGGCCTCGTTCGGTAAAAATCTTGATGCGAATGTAGTGCTTCAGCACCGTGCGGACGGTTCCGCCTTCGACATTATCATCGACGCGAACGTCCCAGAGAATTGCCTCGGCGTCGGCGTCTTTGTCGACCAGAGGCGTTTTCATCGCCAGCTCAGCGGGATTCAGTGGGCGCCAGTCGTCAGCCAAGACGGGTATTGTCGCGAGCAGCAGCACACACAATAAGGCGGCAGGGGAGACAAGACTACGAAACTTCATGAGCGTAAGGCCTTTCGAGGAATAACAATCGGAGTCGAGGTTAAGGGCTTAGTTGTATCCAGGCAATTCTGGGGTTGCCCTTCTACGCGTCGGAGCCGGCATTCTACTTGAGATGGAAACCAGTCTGCAAGCGGTCAGGGGGGCTGTTTCGCCGGCGCAGATACTTGTAATTCGGCTGTGTTATAATCAGCCCTCGCACTACACAATTTGCACGCCGGGCATGAGCTCAGGAGGACAGAAATGGCCACGGAATTGAAGCGTTCGGGATCGGAACTCAGTCGCATAGAGGAGATGCTGGGTTCTGAAGCGCGCACCCTGCTTGACCACAAATCCGAGACAATCTCGAAGGACC
>JAWVFI010000042.1:0-57459 GCA_033856235.1 Blastocatellia bacterium
GCGCAAAATTATTCCGCCTGGAAGAATACAAACTGCCGGAGTTCAAAGTAGCGGTAAAAACGCCCGTTGAGAATGGCCGGAAAAAGGCCTTCCGGCTGGGCGAAAAAGTAGAAGTAAACATTCAGGCCGACTACTACTTTGGCGGCCCGGTCAATAATGCGGCGGTGGAAGTCGTCGTCTACCAAAACCCCTTCTATCACTATTGGTATCCGCATCACGACTACGCCTGGTATTACGAGGACCTCGAACAACTGCGCCGCCCCAGCTATTACGGTCAGGGCCAGGTGATCAAACGCGAGACGATCAAGACGGATGCGACCGGCAAAGCCACGCTCTCTTTCGACACGCCGCGTGAAAACTACAATCAGGATTTCCAGTACCTCATCGAAGCGCGCGTTACCGATTCATCCCGCCGCGAGGTCGTAGCCAGCGACACCGTGCGCGTCACGCGGCAGCGTTACTACGTCTATCCCCGTGCGGCGGAGAACATCTATCGCCCGAAAGATAAAGTCACTGTGGATATCAAGGCGCTGGACGCCAATGAACAGCCGGTAACCACCACCGGAACGATCAAAGTCACACGCGATTACTGGTGGGAAGTGTGGCTCGATCCCAACGGACGTGAGATCAAAGGTGACGAGCTGCGCCTGTTGCGAGAAAGGTTGCACGGCGCCTTTCCACCCCCGGTGACAAAAGGATGGCGTCTGAAATTTCGCGGATACCAGCACGACGACATCCTCACCCAGACAGTAAAAACTGATGCCGAAGGCGCAGCTCAATTCCAATTCACTCCCGAACGCGATGGCTACTACCGCGTGGCCTGGGAGAGCTCGCAGGCTAGCGAGACAATCGCCGTCGCCAGTAAACGCGAGCGGGTCCTGCCGCCGATTAAGGCCGAAACTTATGTCTTCGTGGCGACAAATGCGACCAGCGAACTGGGCTATCGTCATGATGGAGTCGAAATCATTGTCGATAAGGACACATTCCGCACGGGAGAGACCGCGCCGGTAATGCTGTCGGTGCCTACAGCGGATCGCTATGTCCTCTTCAGCGTGGAGGCTGAAGATCTCTACAGCTATCAACTGGTTCACGTGACGGGGACCGCCAAGCTAATTGAATTGCCCATCGAAGCGCGGCATGTGCCCAACATTTATCTAAGCGCAGTGATGGTGAGCGACGCGGAATTGTCTGTGGACAACAAGCAGGTGGTGGTCCCGCCGGTGCAACAGTTCCTGACAGTGGAAGTGAAGGCCGATCGCGAACAGTACCAGCCGCGCGAAGAAGGCACCCTCTCCGTAACCGCGCGGGACGCGGGCGGCAAGCCAGTCGCCGCCGAAATTGCGCTTTCACTAATTGACGAATCAGTGACTTACATTCAACAGGATTACGCCGGCGATCCGCGCCAGTTTTATTACGGCAGCAAGCGCGGCCAACTGGTCCAGACGCAGAGCACCTTTAACCAAAAGGAATACGCAAAACTGGTCGAAGGACTAGATAAGCAATTGGTCACTGAAGACATCCTGGAGGCCCAGCGCTTGAAAGAAGAGGGTCGTTCATTTTCCGACCAGGAAATGCCAGCCGCTCCTCCGCGGGGCGACAACAACGTTTCCTACGATAGCGCCGAGACCGTGAGAGTTGCGGGCGCAGCGAAGGAGCAATTTTCAAATTTCCCAACTCAACGCACCGTCCAGTCGCTCTATAGCATTGCTCCCAGTGTTAGTCGTTCCGGATTGCGTGATGCCGCTAACGAAGCACCACCACCCCCGGGGCAGGAACCGGCCGTCCAGGTGCGCAGTGATTTTCGTTCAACTATCTTCTGGCAACCGGATGTAACGACGAATGTCGATGGCGCGGCCACGGTGAAGATCAAGTATCCGGATTCCCTCACGACGTGGCAGGCGACCGCGCGCCTGGCCAGTGCGGGAAATCAATTCGGCATCGGCAACACGACAACGCTAACGAAGCAGCCGCTCATCGCTCGACTCCAGGCGCCCCGGTTCTTTGTGGTGGGCGATTCGGTCACCGTTTCAGCGGTGATCAATAACAACACGGACAGTTCCATGCTGGTCACTCCCAGCCTTGATGCCGAAGGACTGCGGATCGAAGGACGAATTGCGAACGATAAGAACGTCGGAACCAAAATCACCCCGGTGGAAGTTGCGGCCAATAGCGAGCTGCGGATTGATTGGCTGGTCTCAGCGCAACAAGCAGGGGAAGTAAAGTTAAAAACCGAAGCGCGCGGCGCCAGGTACGCTGACGCGATGGAAAAGACTTTTACTGTTTATGAACATGGGATCGAAAAGTTTATTTCGCGTTCCGGCAAGATGCGCGCCGACAGTGTCGCAGTCAAACTCGACATTCCGAAAGAGCGGCGACCGGAGTCAGCGACGTTGACTGTCCAGGTGGCGCCAAGCATGGCGACTACGATGCTCGATGCTTTGCCTTACCTGATTGACTATCCCTACGGCTGCACCGAACAAACGATGAGCCGTTTTCTGCCGGCCGCAATTACCGCCAAGACGTTGCGCGACCTCGGTCTGAAACCGGAAACGGCCATGAACAAGATCTTCGGCGGTATCGAACCGGCGGGCGCGGCCGCGACTCATCCTAAGGGCAAGCACGATCTGAAGGAACTGAATCGCATTACCAAAGAAAGTTTGGATCGTCTCTACAACTTCCAGCATGCCGATGGCGGCTGGGGCTGGTGGAAAGAAGGCGACAGCGATCACTTCATGACCGCGTACGTTTTGTGGGGCATGGCCCTCGCGCGCCAGGCGGGGATCGAAGTTAAACCCGAAACCGCCGCGCGGGCCGCAAGTTACCTGGATAAGGAACTGGTCGAAGAAGAAACCAACTACGACATTCAGGCATGGATGCTGCACGCGCTGGCGACGCACCACTCGCTGTCAACGCCGGCCGCACTGGCTGATCCGACCATCAGTCAGTTCCAGGTGAAAGCCTTTAACAACCTTTGGGTCAACCGCGACAAACTCAATGCGTACACGCGCGCGTTGCTGGCGTTGTCCGCGCAGAACTTCAGCTACTACGACAAAGCGAAAACGCTGATCGAGAATCTTGAGAATGGCGTCAAGATTGACACCAAACCCGATACCTCGATTGTGCAGTCGGGCGGCCAGGCGTCCGATCCCTCGGTGCTGGGTACAGCTCACTGGGGCGAAGATGGGGTTTACTGGCGCTGGTCGGATGGCGGCGTCGAAGCGACTTCGTTTGCCCTACGCGCACTATTGGCAATCGATCCGCAGAACAAATTGATTGAGCCGGTCACCAACTGGCTGATCAAGAACCGGCGCGGGGCGCAGTGGAGCAATACTCGCGACACCGCAATCGTGGTCCTGACACTTAACGACTACCTGCGCGTCAGCAAAGAACTACAGCAGCAGCTCGGTTACGAGTTGCTCGTAAACGGAAACTCGGTCGCCACCAAACAAATCACGGCTGAAGACGCGCTCGGCGCGCCCAGCAGGTTTGAAGTTCCGCGCGAGTTTATTCGCGACGGTCAGAACGAGATCAGCATCCGCCGTACGAGTGGGTCTGGACCGCTCTATTTCTCGGCCGAGGCAAAGTTCTTTAGTTTGGAAGAACCGATCAAGCCGGCGGGCAATGAAATCTTCGTGCGGCGCCAGTATTTCAAAATCGTCAACCACCCGACGCTGCTGAAGGGTTTTGTCTCTGAACGCGTCGCGCTGAACGATGGCGATTCGGTAAAGAGCGGCGAGCGCGTGGAAACCGTAATCACCATCGAGGGGAAGAACAACTACGAATATTTGCTCTTCGAGGACCTGAAGCCAGGCGGTTTGGAAGCCGTAGAACTGCGCAGCGGCGAGAATCTTTATGTGAAGGAGCTCAAGTCCGGCGCCGTTGCTCGTACCGCCGCTGCTGCAGCCGGCAATGAGCCTTTGAACGCCACGGGCAGTCGCTTGTTGTTAATGAATTACACATCACCAACAGACTTCACCGGGCGCACCCGCTGGGTCTATCAGGAACTAAGGGACCGTAAGGTAGCGCTTTTCATCGATCATCTACCCGAAGGTATCTGGCAGATGAGTTACGAGATGCGCGCCGAAAGTCCGGGCGTATTTCACGCGCTGCCGGTGATGGGCCATGCGATGTACGTGCCGGAGATCCGGACGAATGGTGCGGAGGTTCGGATCAAGGTTGTGGATTGATGAGAGGGCGAAAAGACCATTTTCCATATCTCATCGGTCATTGGGACGATGGAAATGATTCGCGCTCTTTACTGGGAGCGCGGGCGTCCCGCCCGCAACTTAGCGCAAAGCGCGAAAAACTTCTCTTACACTTTGAATCAGCGGCACGGGGCGGGCGGGACGCCCGCGCTCCCAGTAATAAATTGATCGTCGCCTCAAACGCCGCTGCCTTGGATCGCTCAGAGGCAGTCAGTTTCAAACAGCGTCTCGAGTTGCCGTATTAATGAGATATGGAAAATGACAAATGGAAAATGGTTCCGGTTTTCTACTCACGAAACCATCAACCACCCCATCATTGATCCTTCCACTCCGGAATCCGCCCCGGCGTCCACGGCGCGCCAGCCGCTTCCATCTGTTTTTCCAATCTCGCCAGATCGCCTTCGATCAACTGCCGCAGCTGGGCCAACGCTTGTTCAAAGTCCTGCGCCGCCGCCGCGTATTGATTCATCTGCGTTTGTGTCGGACGCGCGGTGGAGGTCCTTTGCGCCCCAACGATGTCGCCTACCCGTTCCGTGATCGAGGGCGGCAGGTTGATGTTGCGCGCGCGCAAGACCGTATCGCCGCGCAAGGCCCGCAGGATTTCGTTGGTGCGTTTGTCGAGAGCTGCAGCCTCATCCAACAGTTTGTCTCCCGCAGCCGGTGTGTCCAGCAACGCTCGCCTGATCAATGCCAGCCTTGGCTTCAAAGCATTCGCCGCTTCCAACGCGCCCTGCACCGCTCGCTGCAGACGCGCGGCTTTGCGCTGAAACTCAGCAAGCGCGGCGCGGTCCGCCGGTGACATCGCGTCCTGGCCTTCGACCACGATCCGAAATTCCTGGGGGGAGCCGAGCGGTGTCATCACTCCGCCGACTCTCTTGGCCATCGAAACCTTGTAGCTGCCGGGCATAACTAAAGGCCCACCCGGAGGATCCGCAAAAATATCTTCGGTATCAGGGTTCGGCGGCGGCGGCAAAGACGCGGGCGGATAACGCAAATCCCAGTTCACGCGTTGAATGCCGGCCGTGACCGGCCCGGTCAACCGGCGCACCACCCGTCCCTCTCCATCCATGACCGTGATGATGATCGCCGGCGCTTCCTCTTCATCTTCAGAGCGCAAATCTGTCTGGCTGGGAAGAATCGTACCGGTGCCTTTTTTATCAGCATCCTTCTCCGCTTCCTGCCGTTTCGCCTTGCGCGTCTTCAACTCGTCTTTGAGGTAATAGGTAAAGGTCGCGCCGAAGGGCGGGTTCTCGGCCGTGAAGAAAGATTCGCCCTGAAAACTTTTGCCCCGCCCACCTAAAGGCTGCGACTGCACGTACAGCAAAGCGTCCTTCACGGGAAAGATTGGTCCATCCTGTTTCAACATTTCCGGCGTCAGGCCACGGAGCGGCGTGTAGTTGTCGAGAATGTAAATTCCCCGGCCGAAAGTGGCCACTACCAGATCGTTCTCGCGCTTTTGAATAGTGATATCGCGCACAGCGATAGTCGGCAGCCCGCCCTTCATCTGAATCCATTTCTGCCCGCCGTCGATTGAGAAGTAGAGCCCAAACTCGTTACCGGCAAACAACAGGTTCGAGTTCACATGATCTTCGGCAATCGCCCACACTGGTCCATTCTTCGGCAGGTTGCCCGCAATAGAGACCCAGGTGCGCCCGGCATCAGTGCTCTTCAGCAGGTAAGGTTTGAAGTCGGCGTTCTGATGATTGTCAAAAGCTGCATAGACCGTGTTGGTCTCATGATTGGAGGTGATAATCCGGCTGACGTAAGACATATCGGCCACTCCGGGGAACTTTTCCAACTTGCGCCAGTTTTTTCCGCCGTCCTCGGTAACCTGAATCAACCCGTCGTCAGTGCCGACATAAATCAAGCCCTCTTTCTTCGGCGACTCGGCCAGCGCCGAAGCATTTCCGAAGAATGCCGTGGATGCATTTTTGGAAACTGCATCGATGCCCCAGACCTTGCCCATTACCGGCAGACGATCGCGATCCAGGCCGCGGGAGAGCTGGCTGCTGACGACCGTCCAGCTATCGCCGCGATCGTCGCTGCGAAACAGCTTGTCGGCGGCAAAGTAAATTCGCGTGTGCAGGTGCGGGCTGATAATAAAGGGCGAGTCCCAATTCCATCGCAGCGGATCTTCGCCCCGCCCGGGCGCCGGTTGAATCCCCATCCGCTCGCCATTGCGCTTATCAAAGCGCGCCAGTCCGCCGTTCTGCGACTCCGCGTAGATCGTATTCGGATCTTCGGGATCGACCTGACTGCGGAATCCATCGCCGCCCACGGTCACAAACCAGTCGGAGTTCACGATCCCGGAAGCACTGCGGGTACGCGATGGACCACCCATGCTGAAATTGTCCTGGGTTCCGCCAAAGACGTTATAAAACGGGGCGTCATTGTCAGTCGTCACGTCGTAAAACTGCGTGATGGACAGATTGTTTTTGAAGTCCCAGTTCGCGCCACGATCCTCGCTTTCATAGATCCCGCCGTCACAGCCAACCAGGTAATGATCGGTGTTGTTCGGATCAATCCAGATCTCGTGGTTATCGACGTGCTTGGATTTCTCACCCAGCCGCCGCACGGTCTTCCCGCCATCGTCAGAGACCATCAGGAAAACGTTCATGATGTAAATGCGATCCACGTCCTTTGGATCGGCCACGATGCGCGCGTAGTACATGGCGGTCGCTTCGAACTCGTTACGTCGTTCCCAACTACCGCCGCGATCGTTCGAACGAAAGATTCCGCCCTTCCGGTCCGCGGCTTCCACGGTCGCATAGATAACGTTGGAATCCACCGGTGAAATCGCGAGACCGATGCGCCCCAACTCCACTGCCGGCAAACCCGCTTTCAACTTGTTCCAGGTCGCGCCCGCGTCTGTCGATTTGTAGATCGCACTCTCAGGCCCGCCATCGATCAAGGTCCACATGTGCCGGCGACGTTGGTAGGACGCGGCGTACAACGTGTCCGGGTTCTGCTGATCGATCACGATCTCGGTAACGCCCGTGTTGTCGCTGACCGAAAGGATCTTTTTCCAGGTCTTGCCATTGTCGGTAGTTTTATAGAGACCGCGATCTCCACCCGGCCCCCAGAGCGGCCCCTGGGCCGCGACGTACACGGTCATCGAATCTCTCGGATCGATTGCGATGCGGCCGATGTGTTCCGAGGTCTTCAATCCCACGTTCTTCCACGACTTGCCGCCGTCATCCGAACGATAGACGCCGTTGCCATACGAAACGCTGCGCTGGCTGTTGTTCTCTCCCGTCCCTACCCACACGGTGAGCGGATTTTTCGGGTCAAGCACGATCGCGCCTATCGAATACGAACCTTCTTTATCGAAGATGGGAGTCCAGGTGGCGCCATTGTTGACGGTCTTCCACACGCCGCCCGAAGCCACCCCCACGTAATACCGCGCCGCGTTATTCGGATCGACCGCAAACCCGACCACGCGCCCGGAAGTAAACGCCGGACCAATTCCGCGAAGCTTCAAACCATTGAACGTCCCCGAAGACATAGGGTCCGCCGGCTTCTTTTCCTCTTCCGCCTTCTCGGCGTCAGTCTTGGACTCATCCGCTTTCGGAGGCTGGGCCGGTTGCGGCGAAGCCTGCTGCTTAGCCGCCGCATCAGCCCGGGCTTTTTCAACCGCCGCTTTTTCCGCCGCCTTCTCTTCCTGGGCGAATGTTGGCAGCGGCGCAGTGACCGAAAATATGAGGGCAAATGTAGAAACAGCAACGAGCCTAAAAACGCTCTGGTTTAGCTTCGCAGCAGAGGTGACAAAGGAACGCATGTACGGATTATCTCCTTGGATTGAGTATGAACGAACCGGGTCGGGGGATTCTATCCGAGATGTGAAGGGTGGCCTAGTGGATTTGGAGTGCGCTGACCAGTCACCGCTTCCCCCTTATGGAGTGCGGTGACCTGTCACCGCTTTCCCGTCTGCGACCTGTCGCAGACTTCTGTAAACCCAAAAAAGGAATCCGGCGACAGGTCGCCGGAGACCAAAGCGGTGACAGGTCACCGCACTCCAAACTTTACGATTTGCGATTTACCGTTTACGATTCACCCACTATGCCCAAATGGACTTTCGAACCCGGTCACACCGCAGCCGGCTTCACCGCCCGGCACATGATGGTCACCAACGTTCGTGGACACTTCAAAGACGTACACGGCTCACTCGTGTTCGATCCGGAAGACCCCACGAAATCTTCCACCGAAGTCACTATCGACGCGCGAAAGATCTGGACCGGAGAACCGGCTCGCGACGAGCACTTGCGCAGCGCTGACTTTCTGGATGTGGAACACTTTCCGGAGATAACGTTTCGCGGGAACGGGGTGACCCTGGTGGGCGAGAACGATTACCAGGTAACCGGCGACCTAACGATCCGCGGCGTCACCCGCCCGGCAGTCCTCGACGTCCGCTACCTCGGCCAGTGGCAGACCCCCTGGTGGGAAGACGGCGTCAACAAAGGCCCCAAAACCCGCGCCGGCTTCTCTGCCACCACGACAATCAACCGCCAGGACTTCGGTGTGAGCTGGAACGACACTATGGACAAAGCCGGCCTCGTAGTCAGCAACACCATAGACCTTACCATCGACGCCGAAGCGATTTTGGAAGTTGAGTGACCCCAGGTTGGTTATCGGTCAGAGACTTGCGAAATGTCAGCTCCAAATGAGTACAAGTCAGCTAACTGAAATTACTTTGATGGCGTAAGAAACTTCTCGATTCGTTTAGCCAAAGCAGGAAGGTCTCTAATTTGACACTCCCAGACGATCATCACATGCCAGCCTTTCCGCTTTAGCTCTCTCAAAGTCCTTCGATCGCGTTTGACGTTTGAGAGTCGCTTAGTTCTCCAGAACTCAGCATTAGTTGCTGGAACTACCTTTCCATACCTGCAATCGTGCATATGAAAGAAGCAACCGTGGACATCGATAATCTTTCTATGTCGCACGAGGACAAGATCTGGCTTCCCAGGAAGCGTCCTTTTGTGAAGCGAGTATCGAAAACCCATTCCATGAACAAGTGATCGAACGATCATCTCAGGCCGTGTGTCACGGCTGCGAATACGCGACATGTTGAAGCTGCGTTGTTGAGGTGTGAGGACATCCACCATTGAGAACCTAAAAGATCATAAGGGCTCTCGGAAAAAGCCTAATTTAGGTCGTTCCGGTGTTCCCACCAGCAGAGCGCGGTCGAGCAATCGATTGCCTTCCTCGCACGATGTTTCGGGTAATAAGCAGCAACCATGGCAGGCAGCCAAGTTGGCACTGTCAGCACCTTGGCCCGCGCTCTCCATGCAAACAGGGTCAGACGAACACCATGCGGCATGGCGAAGCGCACCGCGGAGAGTTGCTTCAAGACGACCGTGCCGGCCCTGCCGAACCAATCCGCCCATTGTGCCTTCTGAATCACCTGAGGCAGTGTAAATAAGGACGGCATGCATCGATCGAGCGGAGTCGATGAAGTTGCAATATAACCTCTCGCGCAATGAAGCGCTGCCATAGCCGCAGTCAAAGCTCAACTGATTGATTAGGACGTGTGCAAGAGTGTGGAGAAGTACGAATTTAGCGGTGACGTTTCGTTGCGGCTGACCACGCAGCGTCCGAATTGCGTTGTAGTGCGCGGCCAACGCCGCAATACGCGGAACGATCGCCGATTCCCTCTTCAACCAACGGTCGATCGCGTCGGAGTTTAGCTCGAGAAAAAGACCTTCGCCATAAACTTTGATCGCTGGCAGCCAGTCGATATTCGGATCGAGATTCAGATCTTGAAGCCTGTCACTAGCAAGGCTACCGTCCGGCGGCAAAATGCGAGTGAAGCCTGCCAGAGCCCGCGTTTCGCGCAGCTTGTGAACCAGTTGGACGCGGGATAGATGCTGTCCTACGTCTGAGTCGTAGGGAGTCATATTTGCAGTTTGTATGTACAATTCTGTCTTCTCGCCTCCGCGGGCATCACAGAGTGCCCGGTATTCGGACCGACGAAAGTCCTCCTCGTCCGTTGCCACAGCGCCTGAGCTATTCAGCGGTTGTCCCTCATGCTTTTTCCTTGCAGCGGCCACGAACCTATCAGGGTCGAGCCCAAGAGCCTCAGCTATCCACCGGCAACGTTCTTCGTGCATCTGTCCAGCTAGCGTACTACTTGTGATTTGACTCCAGATGTGGGGCTCCTCAAGAACAGTAATGATGTCGCGATCCACTTTCTCTGCCCAAAGCGGAAGGTACAGCGAACTTACGACATGCGGGAAATAAACGTTTGAAGCGCCTCGCTGCAAGACTCGCAAATGTTGCCCGCAGGTCTGTGATCCACTGTCCATATCACCAAGCCACGGTCGCATTCCTTTACACTGACAACCAATTTTGGAAAGTGGTCCACCGTCCTTCTCATCAAAGCGAAAAACATCGCCCAGTGTCTTTCGTTGACCACACGAACACTGCACTGTTATTCCGCTTAGTCCAGCGGATGACCGACCAGCTCGGAGCCGCAATCTGCAGTCGGGTTGTACTGAGGAGTCCCGATGGACCCACTCGAAGAATGGAAAGTCCTGAATGTGTCCACGTCCACACACAGCGACAAACCGGACTGGAATGAGGAATGATCTCCTGTAGACCGGCTTTCCGTCACAGCTTTTCTGATCATACTTGGGGCCCTTACATCGTTCTGCCGAAGCGGAAAACGGTGACAGCAAATCCATCGACCCGCAATGGTAGCAATAGTGCCAACGAGGAAAGCGAACGAATGGGATCCTTTGCAAGGTATGAGGGATTCCCGGCTCTGGGTCTCGGAAATCAGGCGGCAGGCGGAAATGAGACACGCCTAATCGCGTTTCAAGTCTCTCTTCCCGAATGAGCCAGCCAGAATCAGCGGGGCATTGCAGATTTGCCGAAGGCCAAGCGTCCAAACCTGCTGGCATGAGAGATTCGTCCCTCGGAAAATCTACCATGGCCCCGATGCCGAAGGGCGAGATGAGCTGACTGCGTCGGATGGGTTTGCGCGCTGGCATAATAAGTTCAAGGTTTGGGAAAATCGCTCAAGACTGCAGCATCACACCCCGCATCAACGTTTCGCATCGATGAAGGTGTAGCTTTGGACCGGCTGGCCCAAAGTGCTCGGGGTTGCGTTCCACTCGGATACATAAGTGGCGTTTCATCGGGCCGCGGCCCGAATTGCCCGTAGAGGGCGGGCTGTAATCTCCGCCATCGTTCGATAATCTCGTCGAACATCTCCTCTGTAAGGATTGCTTCTCCAGCATCAACCGCCGACACTCGGGCCAGGATAGTTTTCCGGATGCGTTCAACCAGAGCATCACCGGGCGGTGGTTTAGGCCCGTCGGTGAGCCGGGAGTCCCAATAGCGAACGAGACTGACAACCTGTGCATGCAAAGCTCGCTCTCGCACCGCCACGGCGAAGGGCGTGACACTCGTGGGTTCGACCCATCGATAGATGCTTTGGTGATAGGACCGAAAGTGTTCGAAGTGTGAGCGGTCACGTGGTTTCGAGGTGTTGTAAATCGTGACAACTAAACCAGGACCGCGTGCGTCACGTCCGACACGACTGGTAGCTTGGATATACTCAGAAGTCATCTTGGGTTGGCCGACAACTGTCATCAACCCAAGTCGGGGCACGTCGAGGCCCACTTGAATCATGTTGGTGGCAAGGCACACATCCACGGCGCGGTTCAGCAACTTGCCACTCGTATCGCGGCCTTCATTGTAATTGGCAAACAAGCTCTGCAGAACCTCGGTGATCTCACTACTCTGAATGCGGCTCGTAAGTTCCAAATCGCGGTTGATAAACCGCCGCAGGTCAGGCGCATCGGAACCTGCCTCTGGTTTGCGAATGTCAAGCCGGTCCCAAACTGCGTTGAGATATTCACGAATGTCGGCGCGAATCAGAGTGGCCGCATGACCCAGTTCGCGCAGGCTGTTGAAATAGGCCATGAGAGTCCAATATGGATCCAAGTCCTGAGACGATGCGATGGGAACACACCTCACGGCTTGGAGTAAGGCTGACATCACACGGATCTGTGCTGTCACGTGTGAAGAAAGCGCCGAGCCAAAAACTCCGACATAAAGGCGTCCGGGTGTGTTTTTAGCCTCCTCGGCAAAGAACGAGTCACCGGCCCTAAGACCCTGTGGCGGGAACAGGAATACGGCCCTTGCGTAGAGTGCCTTCACTTGTTCAGGCGCGCGGCAAATCGTTGCCGTCGAAGCGACGATCTTTGCTCCGAACTTCTTTTCACCCCCCTGCTGGCAAAGCGCGTCGAGTGTTCCTTCATAGTGCCCCACCATTGAGCCGAGAGCTCCTGAGATAAGATGAAGCTCGTCTTGGATGATGAGATCGGGCGGAGAAAGCTGTTCGTCGGATTCCAAGCCAAAGAGTCGACGAGCATCCGATCTCCAAGGCAGCATTGCAAACTTGTCCACCGTACCGATGAGAAGTGTCGGTCGTTGCGCGTAGATGGCTTCGTCAATGACGTGCAGCGGGAGACCGCCTCCCGCTTCGTTGAATTCGCAGTGTGGGTCCTCACAGCAAAAGACGACTTTCGTGCCTTGGCGCTTGTATCCCGGCGTTCGATAGGCATTGCCGACTTTCACGGCTCCAGTTTCGACACCGCACCAAGGACAAGTGAGTACAACAAAAGGGTTGGGCTTGCCCTCATTTAGCAGTTTCGTATGGGCAGCCACTGCGTCCGGCTGCTTGTTCGGCGTCACGGTGTTGCCCACCCAGAGGCCAATGGAAATGCGTTCGCCCCCAAGCCGGTTCTTGTTTTCTTTGCGGATGAGCTCACAGGCGCAAATAAGCGATGATGCGCGTTGAAACTGTTGTGTCGTAAGGAGGCGCAGAGTGTAGCGCATCAAGACTGTCGTCCCACTGTCTTCTGGTTCTTGCAGCCGTCGCCAAAGAATTGTGAAAGCGGTCAGGCCTAAGTAGGCCTCTGTCTTGCCTCCGCCCGTCGGAAACCAGATCAGATCTACGATGTTTCTTTCGGCGCTCCGCGGTTGTGCGATGCTTCTCAGATTCATCAAAATAAATGCGAGTTGGAAGGGTCGCCAGCGGCCAAGCTTGTCGTAGCCTTTCTCCTGGTTGAACCTCTCGTGTCCTGCCTGCTGGTTCGAGATCGCTTCTTCTACCGTTGAAGTCGGTACAAACTTGCCAGCGCGTGTCCACTCCCGCCGATGGTTGGCGGCGAGATCATAGTGGAGCTGCTGCTTAAGCATCGCCCGGTTCATCCAAGCGAAAGCCTGACGAACGTCTGCATCAGCTTCAAGCAATCCGATGCCGTCCATAATGCGCCGGTGGCAATCCCTGCAGAGTTCAAGATGACGTCGAGATGCACTCTTGAGCTCTCTTGGGAACGAGGGCTCGCCAATCGCCGCTTCTTGCTTTTCAATCCAGGCGGTATATGCATCGGCGAGCATCCGACAGGCTTGCAACGTCTGCACTTGATCGCCTTCGGCTAGACGACGCATTGAGAGTTCTAAACCGGGAATCTCCCGAGGAAGTATGGGTTCAATTTCGTACGCCGGCAGGCTGTCGGACTTAATTTGATCGACCGCACCGCCTCCTGACTCTGGCCACCAGACTGCGCAGCCATGTCCGACGGCAAATGTCTTTCGATGGTTGTAGAGAAGCCGCAGAGATTGCTCTTCCCGATCATCTTCCAATCCCTCGCGCTCTGGATATTCCAGAAAACATGTCGCACCTTCAGCGTCCTCCACCATCAATTCACACTGGAAAAAGCATTGTGTATCCTTGCCGCCAACCGCATCTAACGGCGTGCGATTGATGAGTGTGAACGTAAGAATGCGATCCCGCACTTTGTCCGCCGCATGTTTGTAAGGCCGACTGAACACGTGTACTTCAAGTTTCAACCTCGGGTCGCCGGTGGTCACCCATAGCTTCGGCAAGCCAACCTTCGAACTCTCGGCTAAGAATTGCGCGCAATCGACCAGAATCGTGTCCTCGATCTGCTTGCGCCAGTAGTGGGGCTGCCAGCGACCCTCCTTATCCGGCCTTCCAAGTCCTTGTAGTTCCTTCTTCTCATAGCGTCCTGCCCGAACTGTGATTTTGAGCTTCGTTGGTAATCGTACGAGTGCTGTTACCCCCAGCGCGCTAGGTAAAAACTCGTTCGCCAGATTCACTTCGTGCTCGGTCGTCTGGTCTGTATCGCCCCCCGCGCCCGCTGGTGTTACATCCTCCGGTTCGTCGCCTTCTGCAGGGCCGGATTCTGCCGGTTCTACTTCCTCGGGCTTTGCATTGTCAGCGTCCGCAACCGATGCGGCGGCTGGGAATAAGACAGCCGCGCTGTAGCGCAGCCGCGGAGGATCTTGTGGGCGAAGAATCTCCTCTCCGTCATTCAAGTCTTTGTGCTCGGGTCGCGGGTCGGGACCCACGAGTTCGCGTTTCAGGAATGCTACGATTTCTGAACGAACGATATCCGTATTATTCATTGACTCTTTGTTTCCTCTTGCAGTTTGCGCCGTAAGCATTCGCGAATGGATGGTTTGGTGTGTTCATGAACGAGCACCGTTAGATGAGAACGCGCCCGCGACATCGCTACGTAAAGTAGCGCTTGGGATTGGCTCTTACTAATTTCATCGACATCGCACAACACAACGACGGGACTCTCCATGCCTTTGAATGCCTGCGCTGTCGCAAAACGGACAACCGGCACGCGCGTCTTCGAGGGATTCGCGTCGCCAACTTCCGCGAGACAAAAGCCATCTTCGCCTTGCACGGAGGCCACGCCGGAATTGCTTAGGCGCTTCGCCGAAATGACAACTATGTCCTGCGCTTTGACGCCATCAGCTATAAGACGTCGGAGCGTTTCCGCCAACCCCACACACTGACTTTTTGTTGAACGATAATACCGATAGTCCACCGGCAGCCCGGCAACTTGACCCATCCGATACGGCGGTGACGAAAAGCCGGAAAGCAAAGATGTCTCCTCCCCGATGTTGAGCGTATTGCGGCAGTTCTGATTCAGGGGTATGCGAGCAAAGGAACCGGCTTCCGAGATCAGTCGTTTCTTCAATTCATCGCCACGTGAATTACCTTGAAAAATCGCCTGTCTATGAAAATCGCCGAAAATAGCCCAACGCCCGGACCTTAATCCACCCTTGAGCCATGCCGCCCACACTGAAAGGACGCCGCCAGTTAATAAATCTTGGGCCTCGTCCACTACGAGTTGGTCGAAAGGTTGGGCAAGTCTTTCCAGCGCTTCAACGCCATATAGTGGGAATGCCTCATTGAACAACTCGCTTCGATTGCTCCGGCTTTCTTCCTCTAGGAACTCCGCAGAGACCGGCGAGGCGAGAATCACTTTGCGGAGAAGTTGGTAGTGGCGACCGGCAACTAATCGGTCGTTGAGAGCAAACTCCGCCACGCGTCGTGCCAACCATTCACCGAGAAGTTGGTTAAAACATAGCAAGAGCGTTCGACGACCCGCCAGAGCGCTGCGGCGTGCGAATTCTAGTGCCAACATCGTCTTGCCTGTGCCGGCTGCCCCCTCACAAAGACATCGCTCATTGGCTTCAAGTGTATCGAGAGCGTCGTATTGTTCCTCCGTGAGTCGGAGTAGTTGTTCTTCCGTGTCCGCAATCTGCGCCCCACGGGTCACAACAATCTCAAAGTCCGGCCGAAGCAGTTTTTGTATTATCCGGATGGTGTCGTTGGTTGGTTCTCTTATTGTCGCCGGGGTTGAGTACGCCCTCCGTTGTTCCTGAGCTAGCCGTCGCAGCGATGCGGAAATTGGCTGACGAAGCGAATCGCGATCAATCACCTGCCACTGCTGCCACTCGGGCGACTGCACGCTGAAACTTATATCAGGAAAACTCACCCCGAAGCCGAAAACGACTGATGAAGGAAAGCCTACAGGAGCGCGGTTCAAAACAGTGTCGCGAATCTCAAACATCCCCTCACGGGCTTGCATGAACGGGCTGCGGTTCAGTCTCGCTGTCTCCCCCCGCCAGTTCGTTGTTGTCCATTCGCCGTCTTTGCACGCAAGCCGGCCGCCCTTGACTTCGATACAGATAACACCCAAGCCGGGTATCATGACTACAAAATCAATCTCGCCGTATGGCTTCTTCCCTCGCTTGGCAAGACCTAGGGAGTGAAGGACCGTGTAACTCTCCGCGCCGGGGTCGTTCTTGATGAGGTCAAAAATCTTGCGCTCCGCTGCGCTTACTGTAGAAGAGTCGAACTGCGATGGGAACATACGTGCCATTCAAATAAGTCCCGAAAGAAGCTTTTCCTCAGAACGGACGCGATTCACGAGAGATCGCGAGCAAAGTTCAGGAATAGCATCGATTCGATCGACTTTGACGATTGTTGCAGTTCCAAGGGCCTGGTCCTGATCTTCGATTAGCACTTCCGTGCCCTCTTCTTCAATCCGCCAGCGAATGGTCGGTAGTCTTTGGACCAGTATCCGACGGAGAACCGACCCAGCGCTTTGGTGATAAGACCAAATCTCTTGAATCGCGTTCCACACACCCTCAATCTCTGCTCGCAACTCAGAGGAGTTCGTGACAGTCGCAATAGCAACTAGATCGCGCTTTTCCTCTGGCCCGATTTGCGAACCTTTCCCAATCCAATTTCGAATAGTGGTGATTGTACGTTGGCATCCGAGTTTGAAGAGGCGTTGTTGGAGTTCTGATGCGCTCAAGCCACACGAAGCAAGCGCATCCCTCCAGATGCGTGCCTTTTGACGTAATTGATGGACTCTTGGACCGATGATCCGATCGGCAATCTCCTGAATGACCTCTGCATCGCCGCTCTCAAAGAAAACAACGTAGTCACCAGCTTGCCATTCCGTAACTTCTTTCTCAGGCAACTTCTGGTTTGTCGAATTTTGGTTAAGAACGAGTTGGGTAGCAACGGGTAGTCTGTGGCCTTCCGTCATGTAGGCGAACTTATCACCCGCGAACTCGACATACTTAGCGGGTACTTTCTCCTCAGGATCCGTCAGAGAAACACCAGAACCTCGCCGAGAAGTTGAGAGCGTTCTTTCGAATGCAAAGATAGAGAAATCCGTGGGCGGCATTGAAAGGGTGGTGCCATGCACTTCTTTAGGCGAATCTGGCCATAGAATCTCTATCGGAAGTCCAACGTGAATGAGAGATGACTTCTCCTCTTTCGTCATTGTTCGACCGGATGACTCTCTTTGAATTTTTTGACGACTTTGGCCGAGCCACCGAATTTCAAATGGATAACCGATAAATCTGATGTCCGCAGTCAGGTAACGGCGGAAGAATCTCCTAAAGGGCTCACCGCCTGGCCAATTAACACATATCACCGCATCGAAGAATTCATCGGGAAGGAGGGCTGGTTGAGCCGTAAAGACTGCTACGCTCAAGCCCGCCTGTCGAGCGACAGAACGAACGCCTTCGAAGTGTTGCTCGTGTTTGGCCAGAACTCCAATCGTGATGCGTCCTTCAGCCAGCAGTCCATGAAGGATGGTTTTTAGCGCTTCGCTCTTAACACTTCCAAGTAGATTATCTTCGTCGAAGACTTCATCCAGAAGAGCACATGCTTTTGTGACGCGCGATTGATCGGCAATAGGTATCCAATGTCGTTGTCTCTCCAACTCCGCACGTATGTGGGCCACTTTTCCTTTCATTTCCAGCAATTCCGAGGGCGGCATTGTTAGGAGTACGCCTGACGCGAAATTTAGCACCATGTAAAGCTTGCGAACCAATCCTTTCAACTCGTCCTGTCCGTCGGCTCGAATTGATGCGTTCAGTCCTTCAAGTTCACTACTGACCAATTCGAGTAATTGTGACTCACAAGGAATTGCTGTTAGAGCAACCTGGGAATTCTTCGACGCGATGAAAATCCCACTAAAGAATCCCGAGCGCCTGCTTTCGTCAGCGCTAAGCCCGAGTCCAATCTCGCTTTCGCCGAGCGGCCAGACCTTGCAGTTGCGTTGCTTAAGAGCGTTTACTGCCTCCCACTCTTCATGCTCCGCAATTATGATGAGGTTTGATTTCTGAACTATTGTGTCGAAATACTGCGGGCTCTTCAAAAGACTCACGTCGTTAATGAGCACAGTCGCAGGGCTGATCGTTGAAGACGTCGCAGCAACCAATGAGTCAATCGCTGAGGTCACTGCGATAACCGGATAACCGCCTTGCCCAGCTTGAGGGGCCGCAAGAGAACCATCCTGGTTGAGTGAGCCTATGATGCCCAAGTCGGCTATACGGGAGGAAACTTGAGCGTTATCCCTTTTAAGAAGTTTTGTGGATTCGGTGAACTTGGCAAAGTGGCTCTTAGTATCCAGTACGAGAAGGTAATTCGGTACAAAACTTAGATTCCCATAGCTTTCAAGATCAAGTAGAAAGTCGATTGGAGGCTTCGAAACATCCAAGAGAGGGACTTTAAGATTACCCAAAGGTGTCGTTCGCTCAGTCCGCGCAAGACGAAATCCTTGCGACACTGGAAATGCTCTTCTTCCATTGAGGCATCCTAGTGAAAAGAAAGCCGAGTTTCCCTCCCATAATCCGTGGAAGACAAAAACGTGCGTTTTGGGGTGAATGCGAACTCTATCCCCTGGATTACAAGGAAGCGGTTGATCGGCGCACAGGGA
Organism: Blastocatellia bacterium; assembly: GCA_033856235.1. GTDB lineage: Bacteria > Acidobacteriota > Blastocatellia > Pyrinomonadales > Pyrinomonadaceae > DASXRU01. The sequence continues at coordinate 18,779 of JAWVFI010000042.1, forward strand.
TCGGAAATCTCTTTTCAACTTTGAAAGCACCATAAGTACCGCAGCGAGACGGCCCACCTCACCCTTTCGGGGTAGCACAAAACAGGTTCCTCTTGGAGTGGCGGAGTCTAGTGCGGCTAGGGTCAAACCGAGAAAAGCTGGGAGACGCGAACGAGAAGCTGGATCGATAGACTCGACGTCCAATTTTCCCAAAAGAGGGAACCGTACCTTTAGCTGGTGAGTCAATTCCTGCATGTTAGGTTGCGCCGAGTGGGGATAGAATCGTGCCTATTGCCGAGACCGCCAGTCGCGGCCCGCCCGAACTTGGTCAGCAAGCCGGGAGCTGCGGCTGCACATTCCGGCAACGACCGCTTCGCTGCAATAGAACTCTTCATCCTTCAATGCCTTAGCTCTGTAGCGTCTCCACGCTTCTTTGAGGACGGGCGCAAGTACCACGGGCCATCCACTCTGAACGTAATAAGGAGCAACTAGGCGTGGTTCGAATTTTCTTATTTCAGGAAAGCCATCAACGTCATAGGACAAGTCTTTGCCGTGCTCCCGAGCGCTGTCGGGATGAAGCCCGGCGTACAAAAATCCAATGGAATACCAGCCACGCTTGAAATCATCGGAGGAAGTTTTGCGAAGACTGTTGTTATCTGCTGCGTGTATGAGCGGAAGCAGCCAGCGGACGGCCTCGTTATGGTTGGAGGGCAGCGGGTTCAAATCAAAACGAAGCGGCCTCTGTTTTTTCATTGGTATTGCCAAATACGATCTGACCGCAGTTCCAACCGCCTCGGAGACCAGCGGTGGCACAGCATTGCCGATTAACCGAAATTGGTGAGTACGGGCTATAGGGAATTCAAACCAGTCAGGAAAGCTTTGCACTCGCGCTGCCTCACGAGGGGTGAGAGAGCGATTTTGCGTTGGGTGGATAAACATCAACCCATCTTTGCTGAGGTGGGCAACAATCGTGGAGCAAGGCTCTTTGCGATGTTGCCGAGTGTAGCGATCCTTAAAGGTTTCCTTGTTGTACGGAAACTCGAACTCTTCGCCGCGCTTCATCGCTTCGGCACAGTGCTCACCTTCGTGAAGCTTGGCGAAGTCCCTCAAGTCGCGCTCGCCATGGGGCCGAGCGCGATGAGCTGTAAGTTTGGCTGCGAGATGCACTTCCAATGTTCGGTAAAGGTATCGCTTGCCGTATTTCTTGATGTGCGCTTTGCGCAGCGCCATGTCGTAACCTATCACTTCCTCACCAGCCCCTGCTCTTAGCCTTGGTAGATCGCCAATAGCTTCTCCTAGCGTGGGCGACTCCGCTGCGCGGGGAGAAGGTCTTAGTTCACTATGGAAGTAATTTGGGAGGTCAAGTCGAGTACCGATGATCAGTTGACGTACCCGCTTCTGGGGAACGCCCAAGTCAATAGCTTTTTCAGTCTGCGGATGAACCCGGTATCCAATTGCTCGTGCCTCTTTTTGTACGCGCATAAAGTATTCCCCGCCGTCGGCGGATTTGATACCGAGCACGTTTTCCATAACGAACACTTTGGGCCGTAGGTATTCGATATATCGGAGAAACTCCTGATAGAGGTAGCGGCGCTCGTCCTCAACCATCCGAGGCCCACTATTAGCGCCATCACGCTGACGTACATTGGAGAACCCCTGACACGGAGGGCCGCCAACGATCACATCTACTGTTTGACCTAGCAAGAGACCAGCGAGTTCTTGCGCGGAGAATTCGGTTAGGTCCTTCTGAAGTGCGTGTTGAACCTGAGGAAAATTCTTACGAAAAACCTTGATCGCTTCTTTATTGGAGTCTATCGCGGCCAGACATCTTAATCCCGCCCGCTGCATACCCAGCGTAAAACCACCACAACCAGAGAACAGATCAATAAAGGTAAGAGGCATTCTTCTATATTTGTCTGAGCGAGGCCGTTCCGAACTCTGCCAGTGCGGATAGGGTCTGGCTCTCAGTAGTTGTAAGCGAGGTTGTATCGTAAGCCAGCCACGAATACAAGACAAGACTCCACCTAAACGCTTACTGACCCGGCGCGTGTCTGCAGTGTTGGTGCAAGCACGCGCCGGGGAATGGGGGACAGGCAGGAATGCCTGTCGTACGGGTTCCTGGTTAGGATTAGGTGGTAGGTGGTTTGTTGCGGGTGAGGCCACTCTTGCGCTCGCTCTTGCGGGTGTAGCCCATGGCCTCGTAGAGCGCGCTGTCGATGCCTTCGGTGGGGTCGGCGCGGACTCCGTTGACCACCAGTTCCACCTGAAAAAGTCGGCAAAAGCATCGTCGCGCTGGTTCATTGCCTGGGTGCGGCGGTCTTCGATTTCCTGCAATGCCGCCACCGCATCCTGAGCCGGTTTGGCTGCCGCTTTGAATTGGGGCAGGGTCATTCCGACAAATGATTTGTCCCCCGCCAGAGTTTCCCAGGCGGTGATAATCTGGTTTATCTTCTGTTCGCTTTTTTTAGGACTTAGTGCCATGAATGCTCTTTCTCGTGCACGAGGCGCACGCGTTATCGCGTTCCGTGTTCTATCCGCGGCTCGCCGCAGCACAGTGCGGAAAGCCTCCGGCTTTCCGTCCGCTCCCCAACGATTCTTGAGGCTCAGCCTCAGGGAAAGTAAAAACCTCTCCCGGAAAGGCTGAGCCTTTCCGCACTGTGCGGCGGCGCAGCCGCGTTTAGCTCAATTATCGTAGTCGAGGCCGGTGGTGCCGAAGTACGCTTCAACTTTTGTGAGGAGCCCTCTCAAGCCGCGCACCCGACACGTTCACATTTGCAAAGAGCGCTAACGATGCTTACCGAATGATCGGGAACGGCGTCTCCGTCCCGGTTGGAAATGGATTGGGTCGGAAATTACGCGATATTTCCAATAAGAGAAAGTCAGACTAACCCAGCCGGCTCCGTGATGATACGCATCACTTAATGAGCGGCTTCAAATTCTCCAGGTAACTTGCAGCGATGCCAAGCCTTGTCGCTGCCTGCTCGAGAAGTACGTAGGTTTTCTTTGAAACCGGGCATTTGTTTCCCTCAAGATTTGTGCAAAGTAGTTCCAAAGCCTGGCGAGGTTGTTTGTCGTCAATCAGGGAACGAAGATAGTCGGAGTGGCCGGCACCGAACTTCTCATCGATACATTTTTCGGATCGGTTGATTGCTTCACGAATTGCGGCCACCGTCTGCTCGTCGGGCTCTTCCTGTACTGGTGGCGGCTTGAGCTTAAAGTTGTAGGCGACCTCAATATTTATGTCTTTACAAGTGCGTTCGGGCAAATCGACGTCGCCTTTATCTAACTGGTCGGGGCTGCTGACGTCGATGTGGTTACCATCCCTCCAGAGCGCATCCAGTGGGTGAGAGCTGTCGGCATGACTGACCAGGAAACATACTATCGGGTGGCGGGGCCCGGAGAACCAGGCGGTTGCGTCTTCGACATCCGCATAAGTGAAGTACGTTGCGCCACGATTGCAGGTGCGGTTGTAGATCACAATAACGAGTTTGCCGTCCGGTGAGGGAATACGTTTGATCTCTGTGTCATCACAGTGAGCATGCTCCCAGGGATCCTGGCACGAAGCGAGCAGGAGCGCGAGGCAAACGAGAAAGGGTTTCAGCAAGACTCTCATCCGACGCACCATGAATCGTTGGCAGTAAAAGGTAAGCGAGAACGAGTGTACTACGTATAGCTCAGGGCTCATTTGATCCGCAGCACGGCCGTGTTGCTGGCCTTCCCGCGCAGACTAATTGTGATGGATAGGCTGCCGCTCGGGAGGTTATTTGGCAGCCTGACATTTATCTGCGTTAGCCAATCAAATTCGGGAACCGGCCCCACGAATTCAACCGGCAATTGAAAACTTACACCCTGTGACGTGTAGGCCATCACCGTCACCGCGGACGCATCCTCGTTCGGCAACAAATCAACGAAGCGAGCGAAGAGCGCGACGCGCGTGGGCGTATTATCTCCGAGAAAACTGGTCGTCGTTAACGTGAACGGATCACGCACCCAGGTTTCGGCGTTGAGCGCCGCAGCCAGTGAGAAGTTGCCTTCGTGGATTATTTCCGGGAAGGGATCGTTGATTTGCAGCACCGCAGTTTGTCGGCCGCGAGCCGTACTTCCCGTCGGGTTCGTTAAAGTGAGGTTGATGGTCTCGTTGGGTTCGGGCGTCTTGTCATAGATGATCGGCACGGTGAAACTCTTTTGGGTTTCACCCTGGTTGAACCTCAGAGTTCCCGACACCGCTACATAATCGGATCCGGCCGTGGCCGTGCCGTTGCTGGTCGCATAATCGATCGTCGAGGTCCCGGTGAGATAGCCCCAGCGATCGACGGTGATGGTGGCGTTGGAACCTTCGCCGGCGAAGTAAGTGGCGGTTATGAATTGCAGGAATTTAGGCGACGCGTCGAACTGCACACTCAGGTTGCGACCTACAAAGCCCGTATAAGGGTAGCTGGTATTAAATGCGATGCTCGGCGGAGACATTCCCCAGTCCGGACTGGAAGCTGACAAACTATAGCTGCCGTTCTCCATTAAATTGCCAATCAAAAAATTGCCGCCGGAGTCTGTGGTAGTCGTCGCCGAAGCCGAGCCAGTCAGCGTTATCGTAACGCCCGAGATTCCCGGGCCATTTTGAGCAATGCTCGTATCAACCACTCGACCGCTGACGCTGTAAACGGCGGGGCCCGGCGGCGGTGGGGGGACAGGTCCTCCCGTTGTTTGCCAGGCGCCCGCCATGCTATCGATGTTGCCGTTGTTGGTTAACTTAGCGCGCTCGCTGCCATCGGCATTAATCGTATACAAAGTGAACGCGTAATTAGCCTGCGGGTTGAAATCAGTAAAGACTAATTTTGTACTGTCCGGAGACCAGGCCGGCTGAGCACCGTTAGTTAGCGAGTGATCGTTCCCGCCGTTGGCGTCCATTATATAAATACCGTCGCGCCCACCTCCGCGGCTGAAAAAAGCTATCCGCGTGCCGTCGGGTGACCAGGCCGGCTCTTTGTCTTCAGCGGTGTTGGTAGTTAAGCGAACCGGATTACTGCCGTCGGCATTCATTATGTAAATTTCGGGATTTGGCAGCGCGGTTCGATTACTTCTGAACACTATCTTGCTGCCATCGGGTGACCACGCCGGCTCGAGATCGGAACTATAAACAGGTCCATTGGAGTCGGAACCAAGCTGAACGTTTGTGGTCAGTCGTACGGGGTTTGTGCCATCGGCGTTCATTACCCAGATCTCGACGCGACGGGTGCCGCCCCGATCGCTGGCGAAGAGGATTTTGGTACCGTCCGGCGACCAGGAAGGATCCACGCTGGTGTAGGGTAAGGCAAAGTCGGTCAGAGAAACCAACCCGGTGCCATTACTATTCATGCGCAGGATATTGTGGCGCCCGGCGTATCTGTTGCTTTGGAAAACTATCTGCGAACCATCGGGCGACCACGACGGATAAGAATCGGTAAATCCGGCGTTGGTTAGTTGCGTTTGACCTGAACCATCTTCGTTTATTAAGGCAATCGTGCTGGAGAATGCGCCGCCGCCGTAAGTGTAGGCCAGCTTCCGCGGAGGAGGGTTCTGACCGAAGGCAACGGAGGTCGATGCGAGAATCAATACAATGAGGCAGGCTAATCTGTTCCGTGAGGTAATGCGAAATCTCATAACAAATCCCTGGGAGTGGGCACAAAAGGGAAAAGCTCGGGTATCTGAGTCTAATAATAACCTCAGCCTCAATCCCTGACAAATCCGCGACGAAGGGGCTCCGGGAAAGCACAGGTTGCTGAAGACTTTGAAAGTTAATTATTGCCTGTAGCTGTTGGTCAAGTGGGACATGGCTTTGCACCAACGCGTGATTTATGTTCTTCGTGGCGATTGGCCTGATTTCGTGAACCGTGGCTCCGATTCCTCAGCGCACGATTCACGATGGACACGAAAACTCACCAAGTAACACGAACCAACCCTAAAATAGCTACATCACAGTGACTGCTGCCCACTGCTCAACGCTCACTGCTCTTCTGCCACACGATTGAGTAGCGCCACAGCAAGTGCTTCTTGATTTTGGCCCCGGGAAGGAGGCCGGCGCAGAGGGTGTGGACTTCCGTCATGGTGGGGTAGATGTCGTGGGCGCCGTGGGCGGCCCAGGCGGCGCGGACTTCGCGCGGAGGCAATAAACGGTGTTGGTGAATCAATCTGAGCGTGACGCTGACAGCCATGGCCACAGGGTTCAATACTGTGTCGAGGACGCCGCGTTGGGCGAAGAGATCGAGGATCAGCAGCACTCCTCCCGGTTTCAGCGCGGCCTTCATCTTTTGAATTGTTTCGCGCAGCGGCAGGTGATGGAGCGTGGCGATGCTGGCAATGCAATCGAAACCTGCCGCCGGTAAATCGTATGTCAGAACGTCTGCGAGTTGGAACTCGATGTTTGAGAACGATTGGGAATGCTCCCGCGCGAGGCGCATCATTTCCGGAGACAGATCAATCGCTAACACATGATTGGAGCGCATCGCGAGTTGACGGGACAACTCGCCTTTGCCGCATCCGATGTCCAGCGCGGTGTCCAAATGCGATGGGAGATGGCGCAACAAGTAAGTGAGATAGTGATCGTTATGGGTGGCGCCTTCGGGGGAAGCCAACGCGATACGATCGAAGTCTGTCTGGACGGTGGACATGGTCAGTGGGCAGTTGGCAGTGAGCAGTGAGCACCAGTTGTAGGGGTGGTCCTCCGTGGCCGACCCCTTCGTTACTCGTCCATGTTTGGGGAACCAGGACGAAGAGGGTGGCCACGGAGGGCCACTCCTACCATGTTATGGGTTGCAGGCCGTTGTCGCGCAGCAGCCGGTTGAAGTCTTTGAGATCGTCCTCCAGGATTTTGTCCAAGCGCGTTCGGTGCGAAGTTAACTGGGACTTGAAGAGGGCATGCACTTCACGTTGCTGATTGGTCGGGGCGAAATCGGCGCTGCTGAGACCGCCGGCCAGATAGTTGATCTTGCTGATTAGTTTAGGCGGCCAACGGACTGTGTCCTGACCCTGGCCGGTCAGGCGGCGTTGGATTAGGTTCTCCTCAATGGCGATTAGTTTTCTGTCGAGAGAGGCGGCGGCTTTAGTTACGGCTGCCGGTGTGTTGGCAGCGGCGGGCCTCGCGTTGCTGCTTGACGAGCCGACTGTTGCAGACGTTGTGCCGGCGCCACCCGCGGGCCCGCCCGCTACCGCAGGCGGTTCTGACATGTGGGTTGGCGCTAGTTTGTAGAGTTGGCTGCGCAGAGTTTCGATCTGGTTGACCATCTCGGCGGCGGTGTCCAAATCCTGGCGCACTTCAGCGAGCATCGCGATCTGCGCGGTGATGTCTGCGTCGCTGCCGGTGGAGTTTGGATCTTTTTTGATTATCAACGGCTGGCTCAGTTCCGGGCCAACGCCAGTGAGCGTCACTTTATAAGTTCCCGGGGGAAGCAGGAGCGAGAGCCTCCCGCCGTCTGGCAGCGCGCGCCAGCCTTCGACTCCGAATTTAATGTCCGGCGCATATTCTGGAGTGGTGCGCAAACGAACTTCCTTTGAAAGCTCGCCACGCAGGTCCCAGTAGACACGGTTGATGCCCGCGGTCTTGGTCCCAGTCAATGTCCGTACCGTTTCGCCCTTCGCATTCTCAATTCGTATCTTCACATCTCCGCTGGGCGGAGTTTTCAAATAGTAATTGATGGCAGCGCCGTACGGCGGGTTCTGTCCGGCAGTCGGATCGTCCGTCATAGAAAAAGGGACTGCGGTATTGCGAAAGCGATAGGCGGGCCGGGTCGGGAAAAGAGCGGCGGCGGATTCGCGAATCGCGGGGTTCATCTGTTGTATCGGTGTCAGGTCATCCAGAATCCAGAACCCGCGCCCATAGGTAGCGATCACAAGATCGTTGAAGTTCTCCTGAACGGTGATCCAGTAAACCGGCGCGTGCGGCAAATTCGATTGCAGCGACTGCCAGTTGGCGCCGTCATCGAATGAAACATAGAGTCCGTTCTCAGTTCCCAGATAAAGCAGGCCGCGCCGCACCGGATCTTCGCGAACGCAGTGCGCGTAGCTGAGCATGCTGTGCGGAATGCCGTTGGTGATTGCCTTCCAGGTCTTGCCGTAATCGGTGGTCTTGTAAACAAACGGATCGCGATTGTTCACCTGATGAAAATCGACGGAGATGTAGGCAGTGCCTGCGTCGTAGCGTGAAGCTTCGATGTTGCTGACGGTGCCAAGCGGCGGGAGGTTGGGAATGTTCTTCGTTACGTTGCTCCACTTTTTCCCGCCGTCGCGAGTGATTTGGACCAGGCCGTCGTTGGTGCCGGCCCAGATTAATCCTTTCTCGAGGGGCGATTCGGCGATGGCAAAGACGACCGGGAAATATTCCACGCCGATGTTGTCTCCGGTCAGTCCGCCTGAGAATCCTTGCCGGCCCTTGTCGTTGGTTGTCAGATCGGGACTGATCACTTGCCAACTCTGGCCCGCGTCGGTGGTCTGGTGCACAAACTGGCTGCCAATGTAAATCTTGTTGTAGTCGTGCGGCGAAATCGTGAATGGCGCGGTCCAGACAAAGCGATATTTCACTTCACCAGCGGTCGAACCATTGGTTTGATCCGGCCAAACTTCGACATTACGAGCCTGGCCGCTCCGCAGATCGAACCGTTCGACGATGCCGCCGACGCTGCCGGAACCGGACGCTGTGGACCAGATGACGTTGTTATCGCCGGGATCGGGCGTGGCCCAACCACTCTCGCCGCCGGCCACTGACTGCCAGGCGCTGCGCGGAATTCCACCGCCGCCACTGGTGCGGCTTGGTCCACGGTACGACGGGCCGTCCTGCTTGTTGCCATAGACGTTATAGGGAATGCGGTTGTCCACGGTGACGTGATACATCTGGGCGATCGGCAGTTGGATCCGGTTCCAGGTTCGTCCGCGTGTGACAGAGATGGATACGTTGCCATCGTTCGCCACCGCCATGCGATCGGCATTCGTGGGATCGATCCACATGTCGTGATTGTCGCCGCCGGGACTGCTGGCGCCGGGGGGACCGCCCAGGATTCCCGCGCGCAAAGTCTCGCCACCGTCCAGCGAGGTGGAGAACGCGGCCGTCAAAAAGTAAGTCTCGTTTTGATCGTCGGGAGCTACGGCCATACGGAAATAATAGTGTGTCCGGCCGCCGAGGCTGCGGTTGTAACTGACCACCTTCCAATTGTCGCCGCCGTCGTCCGAACGCCAGAGCTTACCGGAATCAGTCTCCACGCCATTGGCCGGGACGCCGTCGCCGGTTTCAATCATCGCGTAAACTCGTTTGGGATTTGAAGCCGCAATGGCGAGGGCAACTTTGCCCGTGGTCTTAGTAGGCAGCCCTTGCCCGGTCAGTTTTTTCCAGGTCACGCCGCCGTCTATCGATCTGAATAGCCCACTTCCGGGTCCTCCGCTTTCGCGGCCCCAGGTGTGAATCTCGAGCGGCCACATGCCCGCGTACAAAACCTGTGAGTTACTTGGATCCATTGCCAGATCGGAGCAGCCGGTGTGCTCGTCGGTGAAGAGGACGCGCTGCCAGTTCTTGCCACCGTCGGTGGTGCGAAACACACCTCGCTCCGGTTGCGGGCCGTAGCTATGGCCCATGGCCGCGACCAGAACGATGTTCGGATCTTTGGGATCGATCAGCACGCGAGCAATGCGTCCGGTCCGTTCCAGGCCCATCAAAGTCCAGGTCTTTCCCGCGTCAATCGATTTGTAAATGCCCGCGCCGACTGAGATGTGACTGCGAATGTAGGACTCGCCGGTACCGGCCCAGATTGTATTGGGATCGGAAGGAGCTATCGCCAGGGCGCCGATTGAGGAGACTGGCTGGTCGTCGAAGATCGAATCCCAGTGCGTGCCGCCGTCAGTAGTTTTGAAGATGCCGCCCGACGCAGCGCCAGCGTAATAAATGTTTGGCTGACCGGGAATGCCCACGACCGCAGTCACTCGATTACCCACCGGCCCGATGTAGCGATAACGCATCGCGCCGAGGATGTCTTTGTTGGGCTGCTGGGCTTGTAACAGAGAGAATGTGGCAGCGACGATGAGAGCGACGGTAAAGAGCTTCAGTAAACGATCTAGCGACATGACGATTTCCTCTCGGGCTTGAGGGCTATGGAGTGCGCTGACCTGTCAGCGCTTTAACCGTCTGCGACCTGTCGCAGACCTCGTGGTAGCACGAACCTTCCCCGGAGGCTCAGAGCTGCAGTGTCGGATAGTAAGCCGGCGACAGGTCGCCGGCGACAAAAGCGGTGACAGGTCACCGCACTCCAAAGAGGTTGAGTCAAGATATGGTAAAAGGTTTGTCCCTTTAGGCGGGCGGATTATTGCATAACGCATAGAAACTGACTAGAGTTTGCCTCGATTCAGAGATTCGGCCGCAGAGGAGGAGATATGACTCGAGAGGACCAGTTCATTCCCCACTTGATCGTCAGCGACGGTGTCGCGGCCATCGAGTTTTACAAAGCAGCCTTCGGCGTCGAACAAGGCCACACCATGATGGCGCCCGATGCGAAGCGCGTGCTGCATGGCGACCTTAGCCTGGACGGCCACAAGTTCTTTATCAGTGATGAGTTTTCGGAAGCCGAAGGCGGCAGTTTAAAGTCGCCCCAAAGGCTGGGCGGCACCGCCGGGCGCATCACCCTTCAAGTTGACGATGCTGATGCGGTGGTGGCGCGGGCGACTGCCGCCGGCGCGCGCGTGACGATGCCGGTAGCGGACATGTTCTGGGGGGCACGCTACGGAAAGATCGTCGATCCCTTCGGTCATGAGTGGGGAATCAATCAACAGATTCAGGAACTCAGCGACGACCAGATGAAGGCGCAGGGCGAAGAGTTTTTGGCCAAACGCAACTAATGACTCTGGACAAAGGTCAAAAACATCAGGAGCGGGTGCGACGCATCTGCGCCGCTCTGCCGGAGGTGACGGAAAAAATCTCGCATGGAGAGCCGACCTTCTTCCTGCGAAAGAAAGTCTTTGCCATGTGTTCGACGAATCATCATAACGATGGACATTTCGCCGTGGTGATTCCGGCGGCCATTGGCGTCCAGGAAGCGTTGATTGCCGCGTCACCAAAGAAGTTTTACAAGCCTCCCTATGTGGGCGGGCGCGGCTGGGTGGGTGTCGAGCTGGATCGAGTTAAAGATAAAGAGCTGGCCCTTCATCTAAAGGAAGCATGGCGCCTGATCGCGCCCGAGAAACTACGCGCAAACTAAAGTTTGAACTCTAAACACCTGTGGGGAGCGAAGCTTCAAAACGCGGTTCAGGCGTTTAGAGTCCAAGCTTTAGCTTGCGCCCCCAGCGGTTTTCTTCAATGAAAAAGCTTCTGAAGATTTTCTTCGCGCTAATTGTGATTGTGGCTATCGCGCTTACGGTTTTTTGGTTTGCGCGTCCGGCGGATCTTGTTTTCGAAGAGGTTCGCGCCAGTGTGCCGCACGCTGAAGACAGCCGCTTTGCTGACATTGACGGGGTGCGAATTCATTATCAGGAAAAAGGCTCAGGCACTCCGCTCGTTCTCCTTCACGGGTTCACTTCCTCCACTTACTCCTGGAAAGATGTTTTCGAACCTTTGGCCCGGAACTTCCGGGTGATTGCCGTGGACCTCAAGGGTTTTGGGTTCTCGGCGAAGCCTGATGGCGATTACTCCCGGCGGGCACAGGCGATCCTGGTCGCGCACTTGCTCGACTACCTGAAAGTTGAAAGAGCCTGGTTCTGCGGCAATTCCATGGGAGGTGAAGTGTCGCTCAATATCGCCCTGGTCTATCCGGAACGTGTGGCCGGGCTGATCCTGATTGACAGCAGCGGCGTCCAGGTTGACGGCGCGGGTTCACTCGCGCCGCGCTATCTCTTAATTCCAGTTGTGGGTCAGGTACTGACGGCTTTGGCTTTGACTTCAGATAAACTGGTTCGCACCGGGCTCTTGAAAAGTTTTTATGACGACGCAAAGGTCACGAATGAGCGCGTGGCCTACTATCACCGCCCACTGCAAACTCGCGGCGGACAACTCGCGGCGTTAAGGGGACGCGCTCAAGCGGCGGCATTTCCGGTTGAACAAGATCTGGGAAAGGTTAATGCGCCGACGCTAATTATCTGGGGAGCTGAAGACGAGCTGATCCCGATTGCCGCGGGCCGCAAACTGAACTCGCTAATTAAGGGTTCCAGACTCGTGACGTTGGAAAAGTGCGGCCATGTACCGCAAGAGGAAATGCCCGAGCGCGTTGCCAATGAGATCGCAGCCTTCATCATGGGCAGTGCAGTAGCGCGAACCGCCAGCGCCCGGCAGTAGCTCGACCATGAGGGAGGGCTTACACTCGCATTAGATCTCCGAAGACTCATGACTACACAGGTCGGTAAGATCAGCGCGCTTTATTGTTATCCGGTAAAGTCGATGGCGGGCGACCGCCTGGACACAGCAACTCTGGGATGGCATGGCATCGCCGGAGACCGCCGCTATGCGTTCCGTCGCACCGACGTTCAGAGTGGAATGCCATGGTTGACGGCCGGCCGGCTGCCCGAGTTGCTGCTTTGCCGGCCCTGCTGGCCCACTGCATCCGGAGCCACGGCCGGAGGAATTCCCACTCACGTTCGGACACCGGATGGGCGGGAACTGCCTTTGCAAAGTGAACAGCTGCGCCAGGAAATTGCCGCAGCCCACGGCCGTGACGTGCAGTTAGTACAAATTGATGAAGGCATCTTTGACGAAGCGCCGGTTTCAATTATTAATTTGACGACGATCTCCGGTATCGAACGCGAGGTGGGTGGGGCCCTGGAAGTGCTGCGGTTCAGACCAAATATCGTGCTGGAGACTTCCGCGCCTGAGGCGTTTGCCGAAGATGCCTGGGTGGGAAAGACCTTAACTTTCGGCGCCGGCGAAAGCGGGCCGGCGGTCGGCATCACCATGCGCGATCTGCGATGCGTAATGATCAACCTGGACCCACACACTGCCGCGGCGGACGACCGGGTGATGAAGGCTGCGGTGCGGCTAAACGGAAATAACGCTGGGGTATATGGAACCGTGGTTCGCACCGGCGAATTGAGTGTCGGGCAGAAGGTTTATCTTGCCTAGTGTGGCGTGCGCTGACTTCGTGTTGGCGTATTCCGATGAGCCGGCGACAGCTCGCCGGCGGCCAAAGCGGTGACAGGTCACCGCACTCCATAGTAGCTATGAAAGTTCTCGAAACTGATCGCTTGATCCTGCGGCGCATGTCTTTGGAAGACGCGGAGTTCATGCTGCAGCTTCTTAATGAGCCGTCTTTTCTCCGCTTCATTGGAGACAAGCGCGTCCGAACTATCGATGACGCGCGCAACTACATTCTGCAGGGCCCGATGGCCAGCTATGAACGGTTTGGCTTTGGATTGTTTTTGGCGGAGTTAAAGGAAACGCGCGTGCCCATCGGAATGTGTGGCCTGCTGAAAAGGGAAACGCTGCAGGACGTCGATATCGGCTTTGCTTTCGCGCCGCGGTTCTGGAAACAGGGATATGCAGCGGAATCGGCTGCGGCGGTGATGGCTTATGCCAAAGACGTCATCGGACTTGACCGCCTGGCCGCGATTACTTCTCCGGAAAACGAGAAGTCGATCAATGTGTTACTGAAACTCGGTATGGGCTTCCAGGGGCTGATAAAACTCGCGGACGACGCGCCCGAGGTCAAGTTGTTTACCCGCGAACTGTCAGAACCGCCTGCCGTAGCGGGCGGTTGATCTGGCATCTCTGTCGGTTGTCAATGATCGATCAACCGCCCGCTACTGCAGGCGGTTCTGACTAAAACTTTGAAACGAATCATCTCCCGCGTGCGTTAACACTGCACGGAACCCTCCCGGTTATTCAGTCAGGAGAAATTGTCATGAACCGCAGAATTCTGTTTGCCCTGATTGTCACCGCGTCGCTGCTAACGTCGGCCGCTTCGGTCACTACCCGCACTCGCTCTCAAATGCAGGCAATAAAGCCTGCCGTCGCTGCGCCGGTGACCATTCCTTTCGAGTTGGTCACGCGCCACATCGTTTTGAAAGTGAGTGTCAACAACTCGCGACCGTTATCGTTTGTGCTGGATACCGGTGACAAGTACGCCGTCATTGACCTCGACCGCGCTCGGGAGTTAGGGCTCAATCTCCAGGGAGAAGTGAGGGTGGGTGGCGCCGGAGCAGAGACGCGCTCCGGAGCATTCGTGCGCGACGCAACGTTTTCGCTTCCCGGCTTGACGGGTTTCTCGCAACCCGTAACCCTCGCCCTTCCGATCGGGCGGATGGCGCCGAAGTTCGGCCACGACTTTGACGGGATTATTGGCGAAGACTTTATCAAACAGTTTGTAGTCGAAATCGATTATCCGGCGGGAGTGATCAAGCTGCATGACAAAAGCAAATTCAAATACTCCGGATCTGGAGAAAGCGTACCGCTCAAACTGAACTCAGCCGGTCACCCGATCATCGAAGCGGAGTTGACAACCATGAGCGGCGAGTCCATCAAGGGAAACTTCGTGGTGGACATTGGATCCGGGGCGGCGCTCTCGCTCTACAGCCCGTTCGTATCGCAACGCAAGCTCCTGGATTCCAATTTGAAGACCATCAAATCGATTGGAGCGGGCGGCGCCGGGGGACAGATTCAGGGTCAACTCGGTCGCGTCTCTGAATTAAAAATTGGAAAGTTCAAGATCAGCCAACCCATCACTTTGTTTTCGCAGGACAAGGCCGGAGCTTTTGCCAGTGCTGAACTGCTGGGTAACATTGGCGCGCAAATAATGAGTAAGTTCAGGATCTTTCTGGACTATGAGAATGAACGGATGATGCTTGAGCCTGGATCGGGGCTGGCCGAGCCATTCGACCGGGCCTTCAGTGGATTTAGTTTGCAGGCCGAAGGCAAAGAGTACCGGACATTTCGCATTCTCGAGGTGCTGGAAAATTCACCAGCGTCCGAGGCCGGCCTGCAAAGGAACGATATCATCGCGCGAATAGATGGCAAGCTGGCGTCGGAACTAACGCTGACGCAACTCAATGAGATACTTGAGCGCGCGAAGTCTTATACGTTAACAGTGCAACGCGGCGAGCAAACACTGCAAATCAAATTCACGCCACGAAAGCTGATTTGAGGGGTGCGTGTTCGGCGTGCTGGCAAACTGAAGTTTGTCCTCTAAGCACCTCTATGGAACGATCTCGCAAGATGCGTATCAGGCGTTTAGAGTTCAAGCTTTAGCTTGCATCTTCAAGGCACAACCTAAAACCGAGATGACCCAGTACGTTGCATTCCTCCGCGGCATCAATGTCGGCGGTAAGAAACTAATTAAGATGGAAGCCCTGCGCGCCCTCTTTGAATCGATGGGATTCAAGAACGTCAGGACCTTCATCCAGAGCGGCAACGTCATTTTTGAAAGCGCGAAACCTAATGTCGCCGTAATGACGAAGGGGATCGAAAAGGGACTTGCTGACACGTTCGGTTTCGAAGTTAAAGTTACTTTACGAACGTTAACCGAACTGGAAGAGATTATCAGGCTGGATCCTTTCAGCAAGATTAAGGCCGGCGAGAATGTAGTGATATTCGTCGCCTTACTGTTCGCTGAACCCGAAAACGCCCCAAAGTTGCCGTGGCATTCCGAGATCGAAAACCTCGACGTATTGGCGATCAAGCATCGGGCGGCTTTTATTCTTTGCCGTCAAAAAAAGAATGGTCTCTTCAGCTTTCCGAACAACTTCCTGGAGAAGCAATTCGGCGTTTCGGCTACGACTCGCAATTGGGCAACCATGAACAAGATCGTTGCCGCGGCGAAGTCTGGTAAATCGCCATAGCTCCGTATTGTATAAGTGCGCAATGAAAGTTCGTAAAGTTCTAATCCTCCTCACTTCAATTCTGGTTTTCTCGCAACTTGCTGTGGGCCAGTCCAGCTGCCTCACTCCGGCCGATGTTCAGCGGATGCTGGCGCAGATCAACATGCCACAGCGCAGCGCCTTGCCGAATAAGTCTCTGACCAGTCAGCTAATAAAACTGAAACTGGGCCATCAGGAAGGCTTTCGCAATGCCACCGAACAGACGGGGATATCCGACGACTGGAAGACTCGGACCAGGACTTCGAGGGAGAACATCACCGCCCAGCTGTGTCCGCTTCTGAAAAACTTTGGCTGGCCCACCATCAGACTCGTGGGAAAAGACGGCGTAGCAGCCGCGTTCTACCTGTTGAAAAACAGCTCATCTTTTGAATTGCAGCGTGACCTCTTGCCGGTTGTGATTGCCGCCGTCAAAAGAAATGAGATAGCGAAGTCAGAGTTTGCCGGCTATATCGACCAGTTGCGCCTGCGCTCTGGGTTGAAGCAGATTTTCGGAACCAAGGCGACAGTAGCCGACGGGTTTCTGGTGCTCTTTCCCATAGAGGGGGAAGCTCAGGTCGACGTTCGCCGGACCCTTTATGACCTGCCTCCGTTGCGCGAGTATCTCAAATCCCTCGAACTGATTTATCAAATGCCGTTGGTGAAATCGACGGGCAGCCTGACGAATCAATTTGCCGATAGCTCTCAGGGGATTATTGCCAGGCAGACCGCTAACGAAATATTCGAGGGCGAGTTGGTCGAAGAGGCCCAAGTGGTGCGCGTGGACACAAACCTGGTCAGCCTGAATGTGAGCGTCTATAGCAACGAACTTAGAACTCAGGTCAGCACCCTGGGACAGCAGGATTTCACAGTCAGCGAAGATGGATTCGTGGAAGCCATCACCTTCTTCGCGAACACGGCGGTGCCCTTTGATCTGGTGTTGCTGATCGATCTGTCGGGCTCCACGACCGGTAATCGCGACTTAATACGCGACGCGACCCGCAGTTTCGTAAAAGCCGCCCGGCCGTTGGATCGTCTGGCTATTGTTACCTTCTCGGATACCGCCACAATCATCTCGCCGCTGACGGAGGATCGTAATCAACTATTGCAGGGTGTTGAAAAAATGAGGGGCGAGGGCGGGTCGCATATTTGGGACTCCTTAAAGTTTGTGCTTGATAAAGTCCTGGGACCAAAGATGATCGCGCGGCGGCGTGCGGTGGTGTTGCTGACCGACGGGATCGACAACTCATTGCCGGGGAGCGCTCTGAATGGCAGAGGAGACTCTCTCATAACTTTTGCTGATTTAGTGGAATCCGTCAGGCATAACGATACTTTGATCATTCCGATCTACCTGAACCACGAGACAGGTTTTTCCGAAGGTGCCAGACTGTTTCAAAACGCCCGCAATACGCTGGCGCTGCTGGCAGAGGAAAGCGGAGGACTGTACTACGAGGCCCGGCGGATTCAGGATCTCAAGGACGTTTATTCGCAGGTAATTGAGGACTTGGGCAACGTGTACAGCTTGGGATACCGGCCCACTAATCAGAAAAGTGATGGCTCGTGGCGGACGGTCACAATAAAGATCCCGGGTCACCCGGAGTTGAAGCCGCGTACCCGCCCCGGCTACTACGCAAAGAAGAATTAGTGGAGGGCACTTGTCACCTGACAATCCCATTGATGAATCGCTGGGCTATTCTCAGACGTCCGCTAACGCGGACTGAGGAAACGCTATTTTTGGTCCAGAGCCGGACGGATTGTTTCAAGGCGAGTGTTCTTATTACAGAGTGAAACGATAGGTGATCGAAGCTGTAACCAGCGTCGGCTGGCCGTCCACCTGAGCGGGTTCAAACTTGGCTTGTTTCGCGGCCGCCACTGCGGCATCCTGCAAAAACGGGTGGCCACCCACCGCGTGGGCCTCAATCACATTGCCTTGATCGTCAATCGTTACATAGACAGTGATTGAGCCTTCGGCGCCGGCATCCCTCGCGTTCTGTGGATAGGCCGGTTCGGGCAGTCTGATGGCTTTCCCATTAACAATCGTACTGCGAGCCGAAGCGCGCGGCTTCGAGAAAATCGGCTCACCTTCAACATAAGTGACCGGCTTTTGCGCGCGCACAAATCCCTCGCCCCGAGCTGTCAATCCCGCTTCGCCGGCGAGTACCCCTACGAAAGAATTCAAGAGTTCCTTGCCGTCTATTTTGAAACTGGTAACGCCGCTCATCTTCGTGTCGCGATCGTTGTATTGAAGATTAAGAAAGCGAAACTTTCTTTTGGCCAGCAAGGCCGGCAGTCCGAGAATTCCCACGGTGCTGGAAATCACAGTGCCGGTCACCGGGCCGACTGCGCTGCGGGATTGTGTGTCAGGAGTAGCAGCCACAATCGAAAGGTAAGGGATCGAGACCACCTCGTTCTGCTTCTCGTTGCGAAAGACCAGGCGTTGATTGGCCTTGTCCAGATTTAACGTTCCTTTGACTTTTTTGGGAAAGCCCACCACTCCGCCTTCGTATCTGGCGGCCACTGAAGTCTGAGGAGTAGCTGGTGGTTTGGACTGTTGCTGGGCAACTTTGTTCTTCGCCGGTTCGGCGTCGGTCAGTCGCGGGCGCTGCGCAAAGGAACTGACAGAAGTGGCCGCAAAAGCGGCCATGGCAAACAAAGCAGCAGGGGTTTTAAGAGACTTTCGCATAACTACCCTTTCACCATTTAATGAGGCCGGAACCAAGGTAACAGACGCTCAAAACCCCAGTGCGGTTGCCCCGGCCGACTGTCCGGCGCCTGACCACTGGGGCACCTTATACAGAAGCCACCAGAGAAATACCTGAGTTCCAAGGATCAGTACCCCCGTTGCCAGCCGGGCCAGCGACGCGCGCCAACCATTCCGCTGTGGAGATCGGTAGGAAGCCACGCAGGCGACGACCCCCATCATCACGGCCCCGGGACAGAAAAGAATCCCCAGGTACGGAACCAGCGAATAAGTCACGAAGGCCAGCGCTGTTGTAGGACCGGCACTCCTGCCTGTCCCTTCTTTAAGGTCCATAACGAAAGTGCCAAGCGGTAAGGGCCAAGAGGAAAGTATAAAGACAAACCTATCCTTTGCCCTTTGCTCATTGCCCTTTGCTCCTTACTTGCGCGCTCGGACCAACTGGTCGGCGGAAGCGGAGTAGCGCGAAGTCCTTAATTTACCGTAGATGAACGTGTAAGTGACTCCGCCTTTCAAATTACGATACACAGTAATATCGCGCTCATCCTGTCGATCAAAATCACGGTTCTTCAGCAAGTTCATTGAATCCGGTGTGTCCGACGAGCGCTCATGTTGCAGCACGATCTGTAGCACAGTGCCTTCCAGCTCCGGCCGCAGCTTCTTGTTGGCCACAAATTTGGCGTTAACAAAACTGACTGTCACTGATCCGCCTGACACATTGAAGTGCAAAGTTGATTCGTCGCCGGCAGGTTCATTCAGAGGCTTCCCCAGCAGTCGCTCAACGTCTATGCGACGGGACTTCAATGGTTGAATGCCGCCCCATGATTCCGCCCGCGTCGAGGGCGAGAACGAGACGGTGAGGGCAGCGAACACAATGATGGCGCACAGCAAGCGCACCGGATACCAACTGCACTGGGTCGGGTTTCTCATGCGGCGGATGCTACTCCAAACGAATCGAACATTCAAAGGTGTGTCTCTGTAATGCAAACTGTTACTTGCCGCGCTTGTGGTTGCCCTTCACCGCCAACTCACAGTTTGCGTTACCTGAGGTTGAGATCCGCTAGGGTTGTTTTACTGCCGGCCGAACTCGCTCCAAGGACTCTTTGAAATCGGCATCGTCAGGGGAGGCTTGCAGCGCCCTTTGATAGAGCGCGAAGGCCTTCGCGTACTGCTTGGTTTTTTCATAAGCATAGCCCAGTTCGCGATAGACGTTCATATCTGTAGGAGCTTTTGCGTTGGCCCGTTCAAACGCCGTAATCGCCTTGGGAAAATTATTAGCCCGCGAATGGGCCACGCCCAGCAGGTAAAAAGTTACGGCCTTGGCGCTGGGCCCGGCAACTGGTTCCAACGCGGCGGCGGCGCGCGGATACTGTTTTGCTGAAATCAGCGCCTGCCCAAACAGGCGCACTGCATCTTCGTCGGTGCGCACCCGAGTCAGGCCTTCACCGGCGCGCACGGCGCTCAAATTGTCAGCGTCAGCTTTAGGAGTCTCACCCGCGGTTCCGGCGCGGCGCAGGTATGCGGACGTCAATGCCGCCCAGGCCGAGGCCATGCGCGGGTCCGCAACCGTAGCGCGATTCAACGAAGCAATCGCCGCATCAAGATCGCCGCGAGTCAGCGCAATCTGTCCCAGAAAATATAACGACGCCGTGTCCTTGGCGTTAGCTTTGACTGCGGCATTGAATGAGCGCTCGGCTTCCGTCACTTTGCCGGTTTTGAATTCAGAGAGACCGCGGTAGTAGTAGAAAATTACATCGGGCTGGTTAGTAGGGCGCGCAGTGGCGCTCACCAGTAGTGGTAATGCCTGCTCGAATTTTTCGCTGAGGACGTAGGCTTCGGCCAGCGCATCTGCTGTATGCCAGTCTTCCTGGCGCGCACCGCGTTGCAAGTCATAAGCCTTTTGCAAATCGGCGGCAGCTTCACCGTACTGTTTCAAACTCAACTCTGAAAAGCCGGCTATCTTCCATGCTTCCGAGTTGTCGGGATAGCTGGTGGCGATCTGCTTTGCTTCCTTAGCGGCCGCTGCATATTGTTTTTGCTGTAACAACTCGTAAGCGTGCGTGGTATCCACCGACACTGGACCATTGCCTACGGGCTTGGACGGCTTCACATCCACGAGCGGGGCATTCCGGTCGGTTGCCGGTGGCGATTTCGGCGCCGGACCTAAAAGCGTGTCCGGAGGATTGACGCGGCGCGGGCGAGAGTTTTGGGCGGAGGCGGCGACCGACAAGCCGGCCAACACACAGGTCACAAGGGCCAGGGTACGCAAATATTTAATGGCTAATTCAGACATTTCAACGAATCCTTCTGGGGAAAGGCTTGATATTCTCAGGCGCTGTCGCACTGTGCCTGTTTCGGATGCTTTCGGTGAAAACTTGGTTCGCCTGGACTGCCGGCGAAGTGGCCAGCGTAGTGCTTTGCCGGGCAAAAGAAAAGCGACCGGGAGGGATTCCCGGCCGCCTGATTTGTCAGAACCGCCTGCGGTAGCGGGCGGGCACTGAAACAAGATGGGACAGGCAGGAATGCCTGTCCTACTACCTCTAGAAGTTCAACTTCAATCCAAACTGGAACTGCCGCGGATCATATGCTGCGGTCGGCTGGCTGTAATACTTGCCGCCGCTGCGCTGGCCGAAGGCGTTTACCACCTGATAAAACGGATTCGCCGACGCCTCGTTGAAGCGGTTGAACAAATTAAATCCTTCAGCGATTACATCCAGGCGGAAGCGTTCGCCGAAACGGATTTGCCGGGTCACGCGCGCGTCCACGGAAAAGTAACTATGCGTGATTCCCATGTTCCGACCCAACGATCCGTTGGCGGGGAAAACTCCCTGGAAGCATCCGGCGTCAACTCCAGTGGCGCACAACTTGCCGTCCGACAATACGGTCGGGCGTTCGTTGGTGCTCTGGAAGTCGCCGTTGGCATCACCCACTGCCAGAATATTGAACGGGCGGCCTGATGAAATTTCGACAATCGGCGCGAACGAAAAATCGCGCAACCACGATTTCACTCCACCCGCGGATTTCCATTCTCCGGGTGCGGAGAAGACACCGCTAAACACGAAGCGATGCCGCTGGTCGAATAACGAGTCCGAACGCTCGGCGCGGAAGTTTGTGTTGTCCTGGGGCTTCAAGAGCGTCTGCAGATCGCTGGAGTCGTCGATTGAATGCGACCAGGTGTAAGAAGCCAGGAACTGGAAATTGTTTGAGAAGCGTTTCTTCAATTCCAGATTCATTGCGTTGTAGAACGAGTTGCCATCCGACAACTGCGCGTTGACGTCGGCGTATGGATTGATAGGACCGGGCAAGCGCAGGCTGCCGGCAATCAGCGAATCAAACGTCGCCTTATTGATTGCCCCACCCGTCACCGAGGAGACGAAAAAGTAATTCGGACCCAACCTGCGGAAATAATCAGCCGCGATCGGGCTGACAATCTTTAGACCGGTCGTGTTGTTTACCACAATCAAACCGGGAACCACGACTGTGTACAACGCGCTGCTGGTAGTCGGCAGCGAGAAGAACGCGGCCTCAGCCAGGCCGGTCGGCGCTCGGCCACTTGCCGGACATGGACCACCGCACGCCAGCGGATTGTTGGCAGTGAAACGGCGGAAGTTATCCACCAGCAGATTACTCTGCACGATGTTCACATCCTGCGGATGCCCCAGGTGACGCGCGTTGACTGTAATGAAACTTGCGGAAGCAACGGTGTTTTTTCCGAACTGATGTTCGAAGGTCAGGTTCCCTTGAATTGCATAGGGATATTCAAAGTCTTTTCCCACATGCAAGGTGAATGGCAGGATGGGACCGAAACCGGTAAACGTGCTCGGATCAAACCGCTGGAACCCGTTCAAATAATGCGCACTGGCGGCGAGCCCTGGCGTGACGCCCGGAATCGCGGTGCCATGAAACACCTGAAACGCGTTGAAGAGCCCGGTGGGCGATGGCCCACCAATCGGAAGCAAGGTTGACTGTTGCTGTTGCGAACCATCGCCAATGTCGGAATTGAACGCTACGGCCAACAGCGGGTGATCGTAGAACATGCCGGCTGCGCCACGGATAACCGTCTTGCTCTCACCAGTCACGTCCCAGGCAAACCCTACCCGGGGCGCCCAGTTGTTCTTGTCACGCGGGAATCCCTGCTGCACGTTCAGCGCGTCCTGCGCCACCTGAATATCAGCCGGCGTCAAAGTAATACCGGTCAAGGGATCTTTAAAACCTACTGGCTCGAATGTATCCGTAAGCTCGATGTCGTAGCGCAGGCCGTAGTTGATAGTCAGGTTCTTATGAATTTTCCAGGTGTCCTGTGCAAAGAACGCGATTGGCCGGTTCTTGACGCCGCTGTTGGGATTGCCAAAGCCCTGCAGGAACACACTGGGAAATCCCAGGCCATAAGATTGAATAGGACTTAGCGGCGGACACCTGTCAGCCGCCGCGATAGTCGGAGAATCGCAAGGCACACCACCTACCGTGACGAGCGAGCCACCGGCTTGTTGACCAAAATTGAACAAGGCCGGAAAGTTCAAGTCGAACCGCGCTTTCACATCCACCCAGTTAAAGTCGCCGCCGAATTTCATCGTGTGATTTCCCATCACCCAATTCAGGTTGTCGCGAATCTGGTAGCGTTGCTCCGTGCGCGCCACCGGCGAAAACGGGTTCGAGCCGATGAAGCCTGTGCCCGCGATCTGGTGGGCCACGCTGGGAACTTGAGAATCGAAACTCGCTTTGCGACGGCCGTAGTTAAAATAAAGTTCGTTGACCAGGTTGTGCGGTAAGACGCTGCTCAGGGACGCGCCAAACGAGGTGTCGCGCAACACTTGAATGCCGGTGCGCGAAAAATCATTCTGGCCCAGGGTCTGGTTCTGTGATTCGTCCTGGATTCCGGAGATACGGCTCGGATTGTAGCCAAAGCGCAACGACAATTGATTGTCCTTCGTCAGGCTTTGATCGAAACGGAAGGAGTTGTAGGTGCTGCCCTCAGAAATCGGAAACACTCGGCGCAACTGGGCCAGCGGCCGGAACGCTACCAATTCGCCATCGCTGTTTCGGGTCAATGGAACTGGTTGGCCGGAAAGAATGAAACGGCTGCCGATCACCGTTCCCTGGGCCACACCCAAACCGGGAAGGAAATTGATAAGCGTGCTCGAGCCGTTCAAGGCAGTCTGACTGCCTGCCGAAGCCAAGTGTGCGTAGGCTACCGCGTAGCTGATCCGGGTCGGGTTGAGACTGGCGAGTGACGCCTGGATAAAGGCGGCTTGCGCGGGGGTTAAGTTAGTGAAAGTCTGTGAAACCGGCAAAAACGGGACGCCGATCGTTACGCTGGAGGTCGCACCGCCGACGATGTCGCCGGTAAAGAAACCCGACTCTTGCCTGCGTCTCTGTTCAAATGAATAGAAAAAGAACGATTTGTCCTGCTTGATTGGACCGCCGATAGTGAACCCGTACTGCGCGCGCGTGAACGGCGGTTTCTTATTCGGATCGCCATCAATCACCGGGGCCAGGGCGTTGCGAGCCTGAATGCTCTTGTGGCGAATAAATCCAAACGCGTTGCCATGAAAATCATTCGTGCCGCTCTTTGTGACGATGTTAACGATACCGCCGGTGGCGCGCCCGAACTCCGGCGCATAAGAATTTGTTGCCACTTGATATTCCTGCACGGCTTCCTGCGAGACCGTGCTGCGCGCGGCGTTGATTGAATTATCAGTAAAGTCCGCGCCGTCCACACTGACCTGGGTGGAGCGTCCGCGCTGACCACCGATGTTCAAACCAGATGTTGGGGCCGGTCCAATCGGCCTGCCGTTATCGCGTCCCACCGTCGATAGCGTCAGTGCAAAGCCGGTGGCGCTGCGTTCGTTAATCGGTAGATTTTCGATGCGATGCTGATCGATAGTATTCGAAACTGTAGTGCTGGTTGTCTCCACCAGCGCTACCTGAGCGGATGAAATGTCCACCACCGCGCCGACGTCTCCCACTGCCAGCGGTATGTCCAAATCGCCGCGTTGGCCCACCGTTAAAGTGGCGCTGGCAATTCTCCCTTTGGAGAAGCCGGTGGCCTCGGCGGTAACTTCGTAACTCCCCGGAGGCAGACTGAGAATCTGATACATGCCATCAGAGTCCGTCGTCGCGGTGCGCGTGAGGTTGGTCGCCAGGTTACGTGCCGTCACGGTGGCCCCTGCGACTGCCGCGCCGCTCGGGTCGCGCACAGCTCCCTGCAGGTCAGCCGCGTTTGATTGCGACTGGGCCAAGACACCTACTGCACAGGTCAGCGTTACGACGCAAAGAATAAAGAGCCTGATCGAGGCATTAAGCCACTGCTGAGGGGACGCGAACATATTCTGATTCTCCTTGAAACTAGGTTAAGGAACTCGGGAGACTTATCAGCCAGGCGAACGACTGTTCTATCGAGACAAAAATAACGCGCTCGCTCGCTGCCGAGTGACGGACAATTCTCGGGAAATATCTTTAGGTTATGCGCAAAAGACAATGCAGCGTAATACTCCAACCGGAGCGGGGCCCACTACATCGCACCAACACTTAAACGCACACGGCTGTCTTTTACAGCAAAAGGTGCGTGGGTGGCAAGGAATTCCTTACTCGAAATCCGCTTACGTCGATTCGTTGTGCCGCCTTGGGAGGCGCTGACGCTACGCGCCTTCGCCCGTTTTAATCGGTCGAACGGCCAGCGATCCCCGAGTTGCCAAAGCCAACCCACGACGCAAACGATAGTTCAGGCCTGCGATGCGGATAGCGGTATCGGCCAGGCCGGGCACGAAGGCGGCGCAGCGCAGGAGGCCACAGACCCTGAGGCGCGCGCTAAAGCGCTGGTGATAAAGGTCGCGATAAGCTTGCGACATCACGGCTAACGCGGCGGTGCTTGTCTCATGTGGCAAGAAACGGCTAACGACGTCGGCGACCAGTTCGCCATTCTCGAGCGCCATCAACATTCCACTGCCCGTGAAAGGATCGATGAACGATGCCGCATCCCCGATGGTCAGCAATCCACTTGCAGGCGCCAGGCTGCGACGTCCGAAGCTGTCGAGCGACACTGCCAGCCACTCGCTACGTGAACGGGCCCGGGCCAGGGTTTGTGCTGCCCGGACATTTTCGCAAACTACGGAACGCATCACTCGTTCAGGATCTGCCCCGCAGTCACGCACGTCACGTGCGGACGCAATGAAGCAAAGGTTGCTGAGGCCGCCTTCGACATGACTCAGGCCGCCGTAACCGCCCCGATAGAAATAGATCTCGCAGGCTCCCGGCGCGATCCCGGCATCTTCCATGTGTGCTTTGAACGCCACTATCGAAGCCGGGCGTTTTGCGGAAGTTCCAGGTGCTTCGGCTGGCAAGCGCCGCGCCAGCACGCGCGCGCGGCCCGTAGCATCAATGGTAATGGGCGCGAAATAGTCGCGTTCCTCTCCGCCATTTTTGCAGCGCACACCCGTAACCTGATCGCCCGCAAACTTCAGTCCGACGACCTGAGTTTCTTCCAGGACCGCGACCCCGGCCTCGGCAGCACGTCGCAGCAATCGTTCATCCATCTCAGCGCGACTCAGTCCCAGGGCGTTTGCGCCTGACCCGAACCAGATACTGGGAATGCTGACACTACTGCCCCCACGCGCGTAGAAAACCGTTTTCCCCAAGTCCGCGCCGCGCGCCGCTATCATCTGTTGGAAAACACCGAGCCTCTCAAAGTGGGCCAGGCACTCCGGCGAAATGAATTCTCCGCAAAGTTTGGGACGGGGGAACTTTTTCTGTTCAGTCAGCAGGACACGCGACCCGCGGAGCGCCAGGTGAATAGCAGCGCTCGTTCCGGCGGGCCCGCCGCCGGCGATGATCACGTCATAGTTGAGTTTGTCAGTCATATTCCGTTTAGAGTCGGAACAAATGTTCGATGAAGACGCAAGCTAAAGCTTGTACTCTAAACGCCTGAAACCGGAGTTGAAAGTTCGTTCCATACGGGGCGTTTAGAGTACAAATTTTAGTTTGCGTGGCCCTCACACCCATTTACGATCGGTTCACTTCCTGGACGACATTGGTGGCGGACATTACTAAGCGATAGTTAGCGTGCTCTTTGACATTCACATTCGCGAGGCCGGCTCGCGCAGCCAATTCTTTAAGCTCCTCGGGTTTAAAGCTGCGCAGTATCGAGAGTGCGCCATCTTCTCGGATCAATCGATTGTGCAAAAACAAACGTCCCACCGTGGTGTAGAAGTAATAGGCGATCGGATGGCGGTGCAAATCGATGACGAAAATGCCGCGCTGCGCGACGCGGTTCATCTCCCGCAGCAATTGGACCACCGGCTCGTCTTTGAAGTGATGAGTAAAAAGCGAACAGAGCACATAGTCGAATGCGGCGTCGGCGAACGGAAGGTGGAACGCGTCGCCGCGGATCGCGTGGATCTCAGGGAAGCTGCTTGACTCAGCGAGGATGGCCTGCGCCGATCGCGCGTTCAGTTCCAGCCCCACCAGCATGGCGCGGCGATTACTTTCCCCCGCCCATTTTGCTGCCACGCGCAACAACTCGCCGGAGCCGGCTCCTACATCCAGGATGCTGAAATGCTTCAGCTCATGATCGGCGACGTCCTGCAAGAGGGAGTTGCGCAAAGCCTGGGCATCGCCCAACCATTGATTCACCCGTTGCAGCTCAATTATGCAACCTTCGTATTCTTCGGAGGTGTAGTCGCCTTTGTCGAGGTGCTCGAGTTCGTAACTGCGTTGGCGAAATTTTGCGAACATCGGGGTAAGAAGAGTGAACAGTAAACCGTGAACAGTAAACAGAAGACCGGGAAGCGAAGATCAAGAACATCCCCTGTTCACGGTTTACTGTTTACGGCCTTTCAACCACCAGAGCGCTGTTTTTCGATCCGAACCCAATGCAGTTGCAGAGGGCCACTCGCACATCAGCCGGCCGCGCAACATTCGGAACATAATCCAGATCACACTCGGGATCGGGCTCGTCAAGATTTATCGTGGGGGGAATAAGATTGGTGTGCATCGCGCAGAGGGTCGCGCCCAGGCCGGCCGCGCCGCTCGCACCTTGCGGATGTCCCACCTGCGATTTGGTTGCCGACATCGGAATCCGCGCCGCGCTGCAGTTCATCGCCAGCTTCAACGCACTGGTCTCGATGCGATCATTCAACATCGTGGAAGTGCCATGCAGGTTTATGTAGTCAATATCTTTTGGCTCAATCCCCGCATCCTCCATCGCCAGGGTCATGGCGCGTGCCGGTTCGTCGCCGCCTTCTTCTAAACGGACACGATGATAG
Source organism: Blastocatellia bacterium (assembly GCA_033856235.1). Lineage (GTDB taxonomy): Bacteria > Acidobacteriota > Blastocatellia > Pyrinomonadales > Pyrinomonadaceae > DASXRU01. The sequence goes on from JAWVFI010000042.1 coordinate 46,499, forward strand.
GCATCACAAGTAGCGCCGTAGCCTTTGATTTCAGCGTAGATCTTTACACCTCGCTGCCGTGCATGCTCGAGCTCTTCGAGCACATAGATCCAGGCGCCTTCACCCAAAACAATGCCGGAGCGATTGCGGGAAAAAGGACGCGAAGCCCGCGCCGGCTCATCATTCCATTCATTGGTGAGCACCGTCATCAGGTTGAAGCCGGCAAGAATTCCCGGCGCCACCGGCGCATCGACACCGCCGCTCAGCATCATGTCCTGCCGACCAAGGGCGATATGTTGGGCCGCATAGGCAATGGCGTCGGTCGAACTGGTGCAGCCGGTCGAAATAATATGCGACAGCCCGCGCAGGCCAAACGCCATTGATAACTCGCTGGACAAGCCACCGTGCGTTGAGGAGGGGATGGTGTAAACGCTCGCTTTATTAACCGGCCCGACGTACCAGTATTCGTATTGCTGTTCGGTAAAAGCCAAACCGCCGCCGCCCGTGCCCAGCACCACGCCGATGCTGCGTCGTTCTTCGAGAGTTAGATCGTTGGGTAGGAGTCGTGCATCTGCCAGGGCTTCGCGGGCAGCAGCCAGGGCCAGCGGCACTGTGCGGGGAACATGTTTGCGATCCTTGGGATTGAGTTGTTCCTGCCAGTTGAAGTCCAGGACCTGGGCGGCAATCTTTACCGGCGATTTCGAGACATCAAATCCCTCGAGGCGGCGAACGCCACTTTCGCCTTTTTGCAGCGCGCTCCAAAAAGCCTCCCGGCCGATCCCGATCGGCGTCACGCATCCCATGCCGGTGATGGCAACGCGCCGAGCTCCCTGGAGACTGCTGAGCATATGAAAAGACTTCCCCTGTTAGCTTGACCAAGGAGTATTCGAGGAGATGGACAGCATATCACCGGGGCGACGCATCGTCATCGCTGCCCCGGCGGCCCATCGGGAGACTTTTGATCTTAAGGCGAGTTGATCCCGGACCTATTCAACCTTTGTTCCGCATTCGTTGCAGAACTTAACCCCCGGCGCGAGCGCAGCCTGGCACTTCATACACTGCGCGGGTTCCTGCTTCGATCCGCATTCGCTGCAGAACTTTGCTCCCGGGTGCAACTTGGCTTCGCACTTAATGCACTTACTCGCTGCCGCCGCGGGCGTTGCCGGCGCCGCGCCGGAATCTGAGCTGCGGCCTTTTATTGCATCAGTCATCGCCCCGGCCATCGCGTTGCCTATCGCGAAGCCCGCGCCCAGTCCCGCTCCGGTCCCGGCGCCTCCTGAAGTGTTCTGGGCGGCGTCCCGCATCGCATCGGCAGCCTGAAATTGTGCGTACCGGCCCACATCGCCAATCACGCCCATCGAGGTTCGTTTGTCCATCGCCGCTTCCACTTCCTGCGGCAGTGAAATGTTCTCGACCACAAACTTGGTCATCTCCAGGCCAAACGCTTTGAACTCTTCATTCAGCTTGGTACGGGCCAGGACACTCAGCTCGTCGTAGTTTGAAGCGAGATCGAGCGCGGCAATCTTTGACTCTCCCAGCGCATCGGAAAAACCGCTGACCAGAGTGCGCTTGAGCTGTCCTTCGATGTCTTCGGTTACAAACCGCGCATTCGTACCAGCCACTTGCTTAATGAAGGCGCTCGGATCCTGAACTCGCATGGAGTAGATGCCAAAGGCGCGCAGGCGCACCATGCCGAAATCCGTGTCCCGCATCATCACCGGATTCGGTGTGCCCCACTTCAGATCGGTGAATTGCTTCGTGCTGACGAAATAGACTTCCGCTTTGAACGGTGAATTGAACCCGTATTTCCAGGCGCCAAGCTTCGTCAGAATCGGTGTGTTCCCGCCGTCGATCGTGTGCAAGCCGGGCGCGAACACGTCAGCGATCTGGCCCTGGAAAACGAAAACCGCCGCCTGCGATTCGCGGACAGTTAATTGCGCTCCGTTCTTGATCTCCTGGCCCTGGACCGGAAACCGATAAAGCATCGTGTTGCCGCTGTCGTCCAGCCATTCAATGACCTCGATAAACTGCGAGCGGATGGCATCAAAGATTCCCATTTCGTTCTACTCTCCTTTGTGCGCGGCATCTGGTTTCGCCGCTTCTGCATGTCGCGCCCAGGATTATACGACTGTTGGAGGCCCAGAGTTCACCCGGCGGAGCAGCCCAACCTTAAAGCAGAAGTCTGCGCTCCAGCAAGGGCTCGCTTCAAGAGCCCTCCCTCACGGTCGGGCTTGCGCCCAGTCGACGCCGACGTTGCCAGCAAAGCGTTATCAAAAGCGCGGTGACACCCCCGGCGATGTCTATCAGGCTATCGTAAATTGAAGCCGTTCGCGAAGGTTCAAAGCTTTGGTGAATCTCGTCGCTGAAAGCATAGATCACGATCAGCACCAGCGATGCCAGAAACCATTTCTGCCGCAGCCCCCGCTTAGCCGAACCTTGGAAAGCCCGCGCCGCGAACACTGCCAGGATCGCATATTCAGAAAAATGGCTGAGCTTACGAACGAGAAAATGAACTACAGCAATTTGTGGCTCGGTGATATGCGGAAACAACCATAGCAGGGCCGGCCGAACGATAAGCCCGCTGTGAGACGCGGAAAGCACGTCGGTCGAGCCGGCAAAGATGAGGACCATCCAGACTATGAGTGGCCCGTATCGCCACAGCCGATTCGACAACGAGGACGCTTTTGAATCAGTGGAACCTGCAACTTCGCGGTTGGCTGCCATACGCTTTATAAAAACTAAAGGGAAGCGAGGTCGCTTCCCTTTTTCTAGCCTCGGTTGTAGCGCGATCTACCTTAAAGTGCAGCGGCGCCGGAAACAACTTCAATGATTTCGTTCGTGATAGCCGCCTGGCGAATGCGATTCATATTGAGGGTGAGCGAGCTGATTAGCTCACCGGCATTTTTCGATGCCGAATCCATTGCGGCCATACGCGCGCCCTGTTCCGAAGCTACCGACTCTAACAACGCTCGAAAAATTTGCGATTCAATCAAGCGCGGTAACAAGCGGCTAAAGATTTCGATTGGCGACTGTTCGTAAATCGATTCGGTCAGGACTTTCGCCGATTCGGCTTTTGCTGCCTCAGAATCTTCGACCCCTGAGGCGGCGATTCGCGCCACCGGAAGCATTTGCTCAACGATTACTCGCTGACTCAAAACCGATTTGAATTCATTGTAGATAATGAAGACTTTGTCGATTTCTTTGTCTTCATTGAATTTATTGATCACATCGCGGGCCACCTCGACGGCTTCGGCGTAATCGACCCGGCCTTTTCCCGTGAGCCCGACGTATTCAGACGGGAGCGGAAACTGCCGGCGGCGAAAGTAGTCCCGGCCCTTTCTGCCTACGGCAATGACCTCGATTCGCTTCCCTGTATTTTCCCGGATGAAAACCTGGGCGGCCTTTAAGAGATTCGTGTTGAAGGCGCCACATAATCCCTTGTCGGCAGTGATGACAACCAACAAGTAGCGCTCGTCTCCGCGCGGATCCAACAGAGAATGATGAAACTCTTCGCTGACACGCGAGGCCAGATCACTTAGCACCGACGTCATCTTGTTCGCGAAGGGGCGCGCGCTGACAACGCGATCCTGGGCGCGTTTCAGCTTCGCCGCCGAAACCATTTTCATGGCCTTGGTGATCTGCTGCGTGTTTTTTACCGACTTAATGCGCCGGCGGATGTCTAAGAGATTCGCCATCGATAAAATTAGATCTCAAATTTCAGATCTGAGATCTCAGACTTGAGATCTTGGAAATCAGATCCGAGATCTCAGACTTGAGATCTTAGATTTCAGATCTGAGATCAAACCGATAATCAAACAAAAAACCGAACGACCACTAAACCAATTCGTGGCGTCGCTAAAACGACGTTCGGGCTACGTAAACACCACAACCCGCAACCATGCAAAACCGAGCCATTAAGTGCGGCCTAGGCGGTCGCGGCTGCCGCGGCTTCTTCGGCCCAACGCTGTTTGAAGTCTCCAAGCGCCGTTTTCAAATCCGCCTTCACCTCGTCATCGACCGCTTTCTTCTCGCGAATCTTTTGCAAAAGTCCCGGGTGCGAGTTCTCAATAAAGCGTTGCAAATCGGCTTCGAAGCGGCGCACGTTTTCAACCGGCACATCGTCCGTGTAACCGTTGATGGCCGCCCAAATTATCAGCACCTGCTTTTCAACATCCACCGGCTGATACTGAGGCTGCTTGAGAATTTCCATTAGCCGCTGGCCCCGCGCCAACTGCGCCTGTGTCGCCTTATCAAGATCGGAACCGAATTGGGCAAACGCCTGCAACTCACGAAACTGGGCCAGATCCAGACGTAAACTTCCCGCTACCTGCTTCATCGCCTTGATCTGCGCGGCGCCGCCTACGCGCGAGACGCTGTTACCCACGTTGATGGCCGGCCGGATTCCGCTGTTGAATAAATCCGCCTCCAGAAATATCTGTCCGTCCGTAATCGAAATTACGTTCGTGGGAATGTAAGCTGAAATATCGCCAGCTTGCGTTTCAATCACCGGCAGACTCGTGAGCGAACCTCCGCCCTTCAGATCAGACATTTTCGCGGCCCGCTCGAGCAAGCGCGAGTGCAGATAGAAAACGTCGCCGGGGTACGCTTCGCGGCCCGGTGGCCGGCGCAGCAAAAGCGAAATCTCGCGATAGGCTGCCGCCTGCTTGGACAAGTCGTCATAGATCGTCAAAGCATGCCGCCCGTTATCGCGGAAGTACTCGCCCATCGCCGCGCCCGAGTAAGGCGCCAGGAACTGCATTGCGGCCGGATCGGAAGCCGTGGCTTTTACCACAATCGTGTACTCGAGGGCGCCGGACTCGTCCAGTATCTTCACCACCTGCGCCACGGTTGAAGCCTTCTGCCCAATCGCTACGTAGATGCAGATGACATCTTTCCCTTTTTGGTTAATGATCGTGTCAACCGCGACCGCCGTCTTCCCTGTTTGCCGATCGCCGATAATCAATTCGCGCTGGCCGCGGCCGATCGGCACCATTGAATCAATGGCCTTCAAGCCGGTTTGTAAAGGCTCTTTTACCGGCTGCCGGTCGACGACTCCCGGCGCAATTCGCTCGATCGCAGAGTGCGTGTCGGTGATGATCGGACCTTTGTTGTCGATCGGGTTTCCCAGGGCATCGACTACTCGACCGATCAGAGCGTCCCCAACCGGGACCTCCATGATGCGGCCGGTCCTCTTGACCATGTCGCCTTCTTTGATCGCCTGAAACTCGCCGAACAGCACCGCGCCGACCTTGTCCTCCTCCAGGTTTAGGGCCAGGCCACGCACTTCGTGCGGAAACTCCAGCAGCTCGCCGGCCATTACTTTTTCGAGGCCGTGAATCTCGGCAATGCCGTCGCCCACTTTAATGACCGTGCCAACTTCCATCACCGTGACCCCAGTGTCGAAATTCTCGATCTGTTGGCGAATGATGTCGCTTATTTCGCTAGCCTTAATTGATTCCATAAAATTATGCTCGGAGACTTAAGTTCCTATCAGTCTTTCCTTCGCCTGTTGCAATTGATTTCGGACTGATCCGTCGTAAACTGTAGAACCGATTCGTGCTATCAGCCCGCCAATCAGCTCAGTATCGGTCTCGAACGACAAACGCACTGTCTTGCCCGTCAAGGCAGCGAGACTTGCCCGCAACGATTCCTGCGGGTCCTGGGCCAAAGGTTTCGCGGTAGTTACAGTCGCTGCGACGACGCCCGATCGGGCATCCAGCGCCTGGCTGAAACTCTTGTTAATTTCCGCGAATTGGCCCAGTCGCTGGTTCTGCAGCAGGACCATAATGAAGTTCGCTGTGGTGGGACGAGGACGCAGGCGATTGATCAATGTCCGAAGTACTTTCCGTTTTTCCTCGAGCGGAACGGTGGGACTGTCAACTAGCTGTCGCAGCTCGGGACTGCCGGCGAACATCGCTTCCCACGCATTCAGTTCCGCTTGAACTTCGCGCGCTTCGTTTTGCGCGATGGCCACGTCCGCCAGCGCCGAAGCATATCTTCGGGCAATAGTGCGAATGCTCACCGGGAAACTCCTCCCAACTCGGCCATGCCCAAACGGATTAGGCGATCGTCATCTTCGGCACGAATTTCCCTCTTTATCAGTTCCCGCGCAATAACCACAGTCTCTTCCGCGGCGTAGCGCCGCAGATCCTGGCGCGCAGCCTTGCCGGCGCTTTCAATTTCACGTCGCGCCTGATCCATAAGCTTCTTGACTTCGGCGTCTGTGTCCCGTGCCATCCGCTCGCGTTCATCAGCAGCTTCGCGGACAGCGCGCTCGTTGATGGCCGCGACTTCAGCGTCCAACCCTTTCAGCCTGGTTTCAACCTCCGTCAGCTTTTCCAGAGCGCTGTCGCGCTCCTCTTGAGCGCGGACCAACTCGCGGCGAATGCTCTCGCGACGGCCTTTGAAAGCAGCGCTCAACGGACGGCGCAACACATAGAACATCAGAGCCAGGAACAAGATTAGGTTGAGGAATTTCCATGCCTCCAGGCCGGGATAATTCAACCACCAGGGAAACCACGTTGGCAGTGCCCCCTCAGACATCATTATGATTAAACCTGGTTCAAACAAAACGCTTCTCCGCCCTCACCTGATCGACTTTTACTAGACTGTGCGCCCAAGAATTCGCGTGCCGACTTCGTGGGCAAACTGCTGCGCGTTAGCCTCCAGCGCTTTTCTCGCTGCCTCCGCCTGTCGCGCTAACTCCTGTTTCTCGGCACTGGTTGAATCTGCCAACTCTTGCCGCACTGACGCTACTTTTCCTTCGCGCTCAGCGCGCGCGGCGGCATGTTCGGATTCTAATAACTGATAGGCTTCGCTGCGTGCTGCTCGCAGTCCGCTCTCGTAAGCGCTCAGCTTACCCGTCACCCGTTCGAGTATTTCTCCGGCCTCGTCAAAGCGGCCCTTACCGCGTTTCTCCCGAGCCTCCAGCACCTCATTTATAGGTTTGAAAAGCGTGGCGTTCAGAAGGAACACCATAATCACGATCGCTAAGACATGGATGATGAGGGTTCCGTCGGGAACCAGTTGGATGCCACCCTCTTCTAACAGAATAAGGAGAAACATAGGTATTGCAGGCCACGCCTCACATCGGAGGCAAATCCCCTCCCGACCCGAAAAGCCACCCTCTCAAAAGTTCGCGAGTCTAACATGCACCCAACACAACGTCAACGGCGGGGCACTATCGAGTTAATGTCGAATTACGGAAGATTTCAGCGGCCTTGCTGCTCAGAGCCCACGCTATCAGCACCAGACATGTGCGGAAGCACTAACGCTGCGTTCTACATTGTACTATGGGACGGCCGCTCAGATTGTACCTTCGCTTACGGAGTCTAGGCCCCTACACTGTCGGCACTATCTGACTTCCCCATTAAGATTGTGTACAGGCGATCGAGGTCTTTGTCATCGTAGTACTCCAGCTCGATCTTGCCGGCCTGCTTCGTCGTCGAAATGATCTTCACCTGAGTTCCATATCGACGCCGGAGCCGATCCTGGGCGGCCTTTAGATTTGGGTCGATGGGCTTCGGTGGCGCGGCCATTCGAGCCCCAGCGCCGAGGTTCTTTGTCTGTTGAATCGCGCGCTCTACTTCGCGAACCGACATCTTGCGCTCGATAATCTTGCGTGCGAGGCTCCTCTGCTGATCCGCCCCTTCCAAACCTAACAGACAACGGGCATGGCCCATCGAGAGCTTTTCTTCTTCAACGAGAAGTTGCAGATCGGGCGGAAGCCTCAGCAAACGAAGATAGTTGGTGACGGTGGACCGCTCTTTACCCAATCGCTCTGCCAACTCTTCTTGCTTTAGTCCTAACGTCTCAAGCAGGCGCATGTATGCGCTCGCTTCTTCTATCGGGTTTAGTTCCTGACGTTGAATATTCTCAACCAGAGCCAGTTCCAGAACTCGGTCGTCAGGTATCTCGCGGACGATAGCCGGAATGCGCGCGAGCCCGGCCTTCTTGGCGGCCAACCATCGCCGCTCACCCGCGATCAACTCAAAACCAGCGGCCGTGTGGCGGAGAAGAATTGGCTGGATGACGCCGTTGTTTTGAATTGAACGCGCCAGTTCTTCCAGGCGTTCGTCGCTAAAGCGGGTGCGCGGCTGGTGCTTGCTGGGTTGTATTAGGTCGATGTCGACTTCGCGAAGCTCTTCATTGGGATTCGCTTCCGGCGCTCCCGGCATTAGCGCGTTCAGGCCCCGGCCCAGTGGTTTTCGTGTCATGATTCAGTACCTCTCTAGCTAATTGCAAGTAAGCTTCGGCGCCGCGAGAACGTCCATCATAAAAGACGATCGGCTTGCCGTAACTGGGCGCTTCCGCCAGGCGGACATTTCGCGGGATCACAGTTTCAAAGACCAGCCGTCCATAAAAGCCCCGCAAATCATTTGCGACTGCTGCCGACAAATTAATTCGATCGTCGTACATCGTCAGCAAGAGCCCTTCGACCGTCAGAGCGGGATTAAGCGTTCGGCGAATGCGCGCGAGGGTATCGAATAGTTCGGTCACGCCTTCCAGGGCGTAGTATTCGCATTGAATAGGTACCAGGAGCGAGTCAGAGGCGGTCAGCGCATTAATGGTTAGCAGGCTGAGAGACGGCGGGCAATCAATGATGATGTAATCGTAATCATCTACGAGGGGTCTCAGCACCTCTCGCAAAACGAATTCCCGATTCTCCAGTTCGACTAATTCCACTTCAGCCCCTGCCAGACTGCGATCAGCCGGAAGGAGTCTTAGGGATCCGAACTCTGTATCCAGGACAACGTTTCGGGCAGGTTCATCCAGGATTAAGGAATGATAAATATTGCGGCGGAAACTGCCTCGCTGGATACCGACGCCAGAGGTGGTGTTCGCCTGAGGATCGATATCGACCAAAAGGACGCGTTGGCCTTCCAAGCTTAAGGCTGAAGCCAGATTGATCGCGGTTGTGGTCTTCCCCACGCCCCCCTTTTGGTTGGCGATGGCTATCGTTTTTCCCATGTTTAGCGGGCTAAACTAACACAACCGCAGGGTGCGCCGCCACTATTTAGGCATTTGGAGATGTGCGGTAAATGTTCCACGTGGAACATATGTGAGTGTGGGAGCGAAGGTTCCACGTGGAACATTAAGGATTGGCACGAGCGGCCGTCAACTGGACGAGCAGAGTCGAGAGGGCGGCAGGGGTTAATCCCGGCGTACGTCGGGCCTCGCCGAAGTTTCTGGGTTTAGTTCGCTCCAGTCGCTCGACCATTTCGTTGGAAAGCCCGCTGAGTCCCGCAAAAGCGAAACTCGCTGGTATCCGTAGAGCGTCGTGCTGGTAAAGGCGCTCCAAGGTCATTGATTGCGTCTTGATATATCCCGAATAGAGGGAATCCGCTAGTGCGGACTCCAGCGCCTTCATTTCGACGCGGGCGGCAACGCCCGGCATCAGCGAACGAATCAGATCCGGCTTAACGTTCGGGCGCCGAGCCAGGTCTGCTAAGGTTATGGCGTCGCCCAAGTCGGCTCCCAGCGTCCGGCTTACCACCGAATACTGGGGATCGGCCCGTTTCAGCCGCTTGGACTCCAAAGTGGTCCGAAATTCCGCGACCTGGTCACGCCGCGCATTAAATCTTGTCCAATCGGCATCGCCGACCAATCCCAGCCGTCGGCCATACCTGGACAGGCGGGCATCTGCGTTGTCATGACGGAGCGCGAGTCGAAACTCGGCTCTGGAGGTAAACATTCGATAAGGCTCGTCTACGCCGCTACGTATCAGGTCATCAATCAGTACTCCGACGTAGGCCTCGCGGCGATCAACCCTGAAAGCCTCACGGCCTTGCACGAGGAGCGCGGCGTTGATGCCCGCAATTAATCCCTGACATCCGGCCTCCTCGTATCCCGTGGTGCCGTTAATTTGGCCCGCATGAAACAGGCCTTTTATCCTCCGAGTTTCCAACGAAGGACTGAGCTCGCGTGGATCAACGAAGTCGTATTCGATCGCATAGCCCGGCCGGATAACCTGCGCCCGCTCCAAGCCCGGGATCAGGTTAACCAGATCCTGCTGTAATCCGGGAGGAAGGGAAGTCGAGAATCCGTTAAGGTAAACCTCGTGCGTATCATGGCCCTCGGGCTCAAGAAAGAGCTGGTGCCGGTCTTTCTCGGAGAATTTTACGACCTTGTCCTCAATGGACGGACAATAGCGCGGTCCCACGCCTTTGATCTTTCCGGAATACAGTGGGGATTCCTGAAGATTTGCCAGGATGGAGCTGTGTACCTGCTGATTGGTATATCCGACGAAACACGAAAGCTGCTTCTGGTCGATGCTATCGGTAGCAAATGAGAACGCTACCGGCTCCGCGTCGCCGGGCTGTTCTTCAAAAGCACTCCAATCGATTGTCCGGCCGTCCAGACGGGGAGGAGTTCCCGTCTTTAATCGACCCATCGGAAAGCCAAGCCTTTTCAGCGCCTGGGGCAGTTCGACGGAAGCAGGTTCTCCTGCCCGACCCGCCGTGTAGCTTCGCCGTCCGGTATGAATCAGGCCATTTAGGAATGTGCCGGTAGCGATGATCACGGCTGGCGCTGCTATCCGGCGGCCATCCTGTAACTCGACACCGCTGATCCGATCATTGGACACCAGTAGGTCGACTACTTGCCCCTGCCTTAAAGAAAGGTTCGGAGTAGCCTCGAGCGTGCGCCTCATCTCTACTCGGTAAAGCGAGCGGTCGGCCTGCGCTCTGGGCGATTGAACCGCGGGCCCTCGCGACTTGTTGAGGAGACGGAACTGAATCCCCGTACGGTCAGCTATGCGGCCCATGATGCCACCCAGAGCGTCGATCTCACGGACGAGGTGGCCCTTGGCAATTCCCCCGATGGCAGGATTGCAGGACATCTGTCCAATCAGATCGAGGTTCATAGTGACGAGGGCGGTGTTCGCTCCCATGCGGGCCGCTGCGGACGCCGCTTCGCAACCGGCGTGGCCGGCGCCGATCACGATGACATCAAATTTCTCGTCGAAGACCATTGCTACTTAC
>JAWVFI010000043.1:0-11518 GCA_033856235.1 Blastocatellia bacterium
ATTTTCGCGGCGGGAGACGCGGCGCTGCCGCTGATGATTCCGGTGATCCTGCTCGGCGGCATCCTGTCCGGCTGGTTCACGCCGACGGAGGCCGGGGTCGTCGCGGTGATCTGGATCATCGCGGTGGTGATCCCTGCGCTTAATCGCGGGCACATCCGGAAAATCCCCTATGACTTTTGCCTTGCCGGGCTGATCTTTTCACTGCCGCTGATCACCATCGGCGCCGCCAACGCGTTCGGCTGGATGCTGGCTTATTTGCGCGGCGCCATCGTCATCTCGGACTGGATCATCTCGCTTGCCGGCAACGACCCGCATCTGATGATGCTGCTCCTGGTGCTGCTGTTCACCGTGGTCGGCGATTTCATCGAGCCGGTGCCGACCATCATCATCTTCATGCCACTCGTGAATGCGCTCACCCAAGCCGGCGACATCAACGGCGTGCATATGGGCGTGGTGCTGATCGCCACCCTGGCGTTCGGGCTGATCACGCCGCCTTATGGGCTGGTGCTGCTGATGGCGTCGAAGTTCGTCGGCGTCAGTTTTGCCAAGGCGTTGCGCGCGGCGCTGCCGATCTACGTGGTGTTTTTGGTAACGATCTGCTTCACCATCTATTTCCCGAAGGTGGTGCTGTGGCTGCCGAAGCAGGTGATCCCGGAATCGGTCGGGTGTTTCAAGTCGCCGGCGGGGACGGGGTATATCTGCCCAAATTGAACACCGTGCACCCGTAGCCCGCGATGAGCGAAGCGCAATCCGGGGGCAGCGGCCCCGTGTTTCGCTGCGCTTCACCTCGGCTACGATTTCTCAAAGCGTCCTGTACTTTTCAATCTTCGCGACATCCGGCTCAACGCCGAGCCCTGGCGCGTCCGGCAGCACGATCTCGCCATCCTTGATATCAGCCACAGCGCCGCAGAAATCTTCACGCAACGGATTGTCGTTGCTGTCGACTTCCAGCAATCCGCCGCCGCCACTCCCCGCGAGCAGATGCGCCGACGCCAGCAGGCCGATGCCACCGCCGAGAAAATGCGGGCAATAATGCCGCTTCGACGCCAGCACGTCGCGCGCCACCGCGAGACAGCCGGTGATGCCGCCCCATTTGGCGGCGTCGGGCTGCACCACGGTCAGCAAGCCCTCGCTCAGCGCCGCCGTGAAATTCTCGCGTCCCGCGATGTTCTCGCCGCCGGCCAGGGGAATCGTGAGACGTTTTTGTAACGAGCGCCATTCGCTGCTCGGACGGTCGGCGCGCAGCGGCTCTTCCAGCCACGCCAGGTTGAACTCTTCGAGCGCGGGCGCCAACTGCAGGGCCTGCTCGATCGTCCACCCCTGATTGACATCGGCCGCGAGAAAGCTGTCACCGGCTAGTTTTCGCAGATCGCGAAGGTTGCTGCGATCCTTGCCGGCATCGAAGCCTATCTTCAGCTTGAACGCCCGGTGGCCGCGCCGCATCGCGGCTTCCGCCTGCGCGACGCAGCCCGCCGGGTTGATGCCGCTGGCGTAGACGCGCATGCGAGGCGAAGTGCCGCCAAGCACCCGCCATAGCGGCGTCTTCGCCCGCCTGGCAAACAGATCCCATAGCGCGATGTCGATGGCGGCGATGCTCTGCGCGAACGGACCTGCCTCGCCGGATTGCAACGCCACTACGGAAGTCGCGGCACTCAGATGCTCGAACACGTCGGAAGGATGCGTCACCACGCGGCCGGCCAGCATCGGCGCCAGCATATCGTTGATGAGACGGGTGCGGTGCTCCGCGCCGACGGATGGAAAATTGCACCAGGCTTCGCCCCAGCCAAATTGGCCGTCGTCATCCTCGATGCGGACGAACACTGCGGGGCGGTCGCGCATCTCGCCGAACGACGTCACGACAGGCGTTGTCAGCGGATAGCGGTAACAGAGCGCTTCAATGCCGCGGATGGTGAACATCGCCGTCATTGCGAGCGAAGCGAAGCAATCCAGAATGCCGCAAAGCACTGGATTGCGTCGTCGCAAGTGCTCCTCGCAATGACGACGACAATCACGCCGCGTTGAACCCGGCGATGGCCTTTACTTCAAGATATTCCTCCATGCCGTACTTGCCCCACTCGCGGCCGTTGCCGGACTGCTTGTAGCCGCCGAACGGCGCGCTACGCTCATTGGGCACGCCGTTGAGGTTGACGTTGCCGGCGCGCAGCTTGCGGCCGACATCGCGTGCGCGTTCGACGCTGCCGGCGGAGACGTAACCGGCAAGGCCATAGGGGGTGTCGTTGGCGATCTTCACGGCGTCGGCTTCGTCCTTGGCGCCGAGGATCGAAATCACCGGCCCAAAGATTTCCTCGCGCGCAATCGTCATGTCGTTGGTGACGTCGGCGAACACCGTCGGGCGAACATAAAAGCCCTTGTTGACGCCTTCGGGCAGGCCGGGACCGCCCGCCACCAGCGTGGCGCCCTCTTCGATGCCTTTCTGGATCAGTTTTTGGATCTTGTCCCACTGGATCCGCGACACCACCGGGCCGATATTGGTGCCCTCGGCGCGGGGATCGCCGGCTTTTGTCTTCTCGGCGACGCCTTTGGCGATGGCGGCGACTTCCTTCATCTTCGACAGCGGCACGATCATGCGGGTCGGCGCATTGCAGGACTGGCCGGAATTGTTGAAGACATGCGCGACGCCGCCGGCGACGGCCTTTTGCAGGTCCGCGTCCTCCAGGATGATGTTCGGCGACTTGCCGCCGAGTTCCTGGCTGACGCGTTTTACGGTTGGCGCGGCCCGCTTGGCGACATCGATGCCGGCCCGCGTGGAGCCTGTGAACGAGATCATGTCGATGTCCGGATGCTCGCTCATCGCGGCGCCGACTTCAGGGCCGAGGCCGTTGACGAGGTTGAACACGCCCTTGGGCACGCCGGCCTCGTGCAAAATTTCCGCAAAAATCAGCGCCGACGACGGCGTGAATTCCGACGGTTTCAGGATCATGGTGCAGCCAGCGGCGAGCGCGGGCGCCACCTTGCAGGCGATCTGGTTGAGCGGCCCGTTCCACGGCGTGATCATGCCGATCACGCCGACGGGTTCGCGCACCACCATCGCCGAGCCGATCGGCTCCTCGAAATGATAATTTTTCAGCACTTCAAGCGTGGATGCGATGTGGCCGAGGCCGGCGCCGGCCTGGAATTTTTCCGCGAACGGCAGTGGCGCGCCCATCTCGTCGGATACCGCGGCGCCAATGTCCTTCATGCGGGTCTTGTAGACCTCGATGATCCTGCTCAAGAGCGCGACGCGCTCCTCGCGGCTGGTCTGCGAATACGTTTCGAACGCGCGCCGGGCGGCGGCGACCGCCTTGTCGACGTCGGCCTTGGAGCCGAGCGCAACCTCATACATCGCCTCCTCCGTCGCGGGATTGACGACGGGCGTGGACTTCTTGACGACGGGATCGACCCAGGCGCCGTCGATGTAGAACTGCATGCGGTTGACCATCGTGAACCTCTTGATTTCGAAAACGGATGAAAGGGGAACGGAACGTCCGGCAAGCATCCTTGCACGAAAGCGCCGGGAATTGAACCCGCCACGCGCGGGGCCGCTGGTGACGCGGAGCCGCATATAAGGTCGGGGGCGGGGAGGAAGCAAGGCAAACCCACTGTCTCTGCGAGGGCGCCGACGGGTACGTTCCCCGAACGCAGCGCAGCGTGCCTTTCTTAACCTCGCCCCGCTCTTGCGGGGAGAGGTCGAAGCCGTAGCGCAGCGCAGGCTTCGGGTGAGGGGCGAGGCAGTGCGGAAAATACGCGCGATGGACTCTCGGGTCGTGCTTGTTGCGTTGAGACCTTCCGACCCGATAGATCTTTGATCTGGCCTCGCAGTGCCTCGCCCCTCACCCGGCGCTTCGCGCCGACCTCTCCCCGCGAAAGAGCGGGGCGAGGTTAAGAGGGCGCCGAATATGTTGCGGCGTCTCGCTCAGATTTCCGATTCAAATTTCAAACAGCCACGGCTTCTCGTCCTCGCGCCGCCGCGCGAGTTGGGCTTTTAGTTTTTTCTCCCCTTTTTGAGGGGAGACGGAGCGCCGAAAGACGCGCCTTGGTAGTAAAAATGCGCCCTTCGGACGCTCCGTCGCGGCGACTTCTTCGACCTTGGGGCCTAACTTCCGGCACAGGCGCGAGTCCGAAAACTCGCCATCCAGGCAGGCTTTCGCCCACCTTTCGCCTGCCCCGTCCAGCCATTTAAGGCAGAGCCTCATAGTGGGCTCGGACGGCTACCCAAGGCCCCCCGGGTCCACGCTTGCGAGGCATGGCCGCGGGCGCCGCATCCGACCGGCTTGGGTTACCCCGCCCCGGCCAAGCTTTCGCTCTGTCCCACTTCAGGATCGCCTCTAGAAGCGCCCCTCACTGGACAGGACGCGAGCAGGATAAGGCAGGTCTTAAGGGCGGGGATAGGTATACATTCACATTTCCGTGAACGGCCAAACTTTCGTGCCTCGGACGCAGCGCAGCGCGGAGCCCTTCGCGGAGCGGTGCGCTGCAGATCCGGGGTCCCGGTTATTTGCGACCAGGAGAAAACCGGGGTCCCGGTTCTGCGAAGCAGCGCTTCGCGAAGAGCTACGCCATAGCGCGTCGAAGACGCGCGTAAACGCGCTTATGGCATCGCGCCCGGGACACGAGAGCGGAGCGCGCAGGGCTTACCGCGTCAGATCCGAAAACTCCGGATGCCTGCGCAAATAATCCACCACAAAGCCGCAGCCGGCGACGACCTTGTTGCCATCCGCGCGGATCAATTGCAGCGCGCCCTGCACCAGCTCCGACGCAATGCCGCGGCCCCGCAACGCCCGCGGCGTCTCGGTATGCGTGATGATGACCGTGCCCGGCGCGCGGCGATAATTGGCAAACGCAAGCCCGCCCTCGGCGTCGAGCTCGAAGCGGGAGAGGGCGGTGTTGTCGCGGACGGTCGGCATGGTCGAGCTCCTCAACGGCGATTCTTGCGCACGTGGGTGTTGATGTCGAGATGAACGTTGGTCACGCAGGTTTGTTCGGACCTGTGCGATTGGCCCTCGTACCAGGGCCCGATACGGCTGCGTGCGTTGTGGACATTGGCAAGCCGAAGGCATTTCCAGGTCCCGCCAGCTGGAAGCTTGCCCTCGCTGACCTCGCCGGCAAATTGCCAAGCCAGCACGGCTTCCTCGCCCTTCTTGTTGGTGCCGAGAACAAGCGGGCAAAGTTCGCGATGACGACCGCCATAGCTGAAGATCACCTGTTGCTCGGCGAGGATGGCGTTGCGGAAGATGGCGTAGGTGGGAGTGGGCATTCGGGTGCAACGGCTGACGAGTCGGGCTTCGTGCGGTATAAGGTCGTTGACCATCCTGGCAAGAGGCCATCATGGTTTTTCCTCCCACAACAAAGTGCGGACCGTTCGACCGAAATGCTGTTTCATGTTAGGGTCAAACCGCGGCTAACTGGAAGAAGCGCCCATGGCGGACTTGTCGTGCGAAAGCAGATCGATCACAAAATTCCTGTCTTGTTCGGTCTTTGTCCTGGCGATGTGGCCCGACTTGTCGGCGCACGCGCAGCAATCGTCGCTTCCCTACGGAAGAGGAGCCGCTACGGAACAGACATTTCGACGCTTCCATAGCGATCGCGCCGACATGGCCAAAACCGGGAAGCCTTTCAAGATAGAAGGCAGTTGCCAATCTGCCTGCACCCTATTCCTGAAACTGAGAAACGTGTGCATTGATCCAAACGCTCAGCTTTATTTTCATGCCGGTGGCACTCCACAAGCCACTCAGGTGATGTTGAACTCCTACAACGGCAAGCTTCGAAGCTTCCTGACCACCAATCACTACATGGACACACCGCAATTTCATGCCATTTCCGGGCGCGAAATGATCGAAAGGTTTGGCTACAAGCGATGTCCGGCGTGAAATTCAAGTTCACGCAAGTTATGGTACTGGCCTGTTTCGATCCTTAGTGGCGCGGTTAGCCGCGTTATCCGGGCTGCGCTTGAAGGGCGTCTAACCCACGAACTACGCCAACCCTTCGTCGGGAATGTTCAACAGCTTGCCGCACGCCTTGCAATGCACGGCGTCGCTGTCGTGGCGCTGCAGGCCGCAGTCCGGGCAAGGAAACCGCACCTTGATCGGCGTCAGCAGCGCACGGGCGAGGTTGAAGAACAGCGTGACGCCGAAAATCATGATCACGACGGTGATCAGGCGGCCGGTGGTGCCGGGCAGGGTGATGTCGCCGAAGCCGGTGGTCGTCAGCGCGGTGACGGTGAAATACAGCGCGTCGGCGTAGTTGGCGATCTGGTCGTTGCGGAATTTCTGGGTTTCGTAAACGATCGCGGTCATCACGAAAATGAACACGGCGAGGTTGGTGACCGCGAAGATCACTTCCTCGTTGCGCCGGAAGAAATCGCTGTCGAGCCGCAGCCGCGCCAGCATCTGCGCGTTGCGCAACAGCCGCAGCGTCCGCAGGATGCGGAGAAAGCCGCCGGCCTCGCCGGCGAGCGGCGCCAGGAACGAGACCATCGCAACCATGTCGGTCCAGGTCGACACCTTGGTGAACTCGCGCAGCCGATGCCGGCTGACCAAGAGCCGCGCCGCGAAATCGGCGAGGATCACGGCGCCGAACAGGATGTCGAAGGTTTCGATGACCTCGCTGCGCGGCAGGACCGAGGTCGCGACGATGAACAGCACCGTGACGATATCAAACGCCAGCAGCGCATAGCGGAACCGGACGCCGGCGGGCGTCGCGCCCTCGTACAGCGCGCGGATGGTTTTCCTGAAGCGGGCAAAGGTCATGGCGACATTGTCGCCGGTTTATGCGCAGGATGGCAATCGCGCAGTGCGCCGCAGGACCGGAGAGACCATCATGGCCAACGAAAAAGGCCCCAACGTCAAGAAGAAGCAGAAGTGCAATAATTTCGAGGGTAAGGGACTGGTGACGGAGACGCGTGATCGCTGACAAGCATGGTTTCGTCTGTTATCCTGGCATCAAAGGTGCCGAATGCCAGACTTCTTGACAAAAATCACGATTGATCCAGAACGAATGCAGGGCCGTCCGTGCATTCGCGGTTTACGCCTGACGGCTCCCAATGTCCTCGCCAGTCAGGCAGATCATCCCATTGTTGCGGCAGAATTGTAGGGCGCAACGAAACAGCATGCCGCGCCTCAGGTTGACCGCCGGAACAAGATGAGATGTCTACATATTTGACGAAACAATCGATCAAGCGAGCCATCGATCATCTCGAAAAATTCGGAGATACCGATGTGTTTCCTCACCTTGTTGAGATTGTCTTTCTCAATGAAATGAAAGACCAAGTTGTTGAGGAGCTAACAAAACTCGACTTAGACAACTTTTCGCCGGCACAAGCCGTGGAAACAATTTCGCCCAAGAGTCGGTATGGATTTAGAATTGTGCATCAGCCTCTGCTTCTCGAAGCATTGCTGTATACTGCAGCAACAATTGAAATCGCCAGCGATCTCGAAAAACTGAAGCGACCGTTAGATACGTTTGGGCCGTTTGGGTACCGCTTCTCGTCTGAAGGCGATGGTTCGCTGTTCCATAAGGATAGAAACTACCGCGATTGGTTGATATGGCAGTCCGACGCGGCTTCGTCGGGTGAATACACCCACGTGATCGCAACTGATATCGCTGACTTTTACCAACGAATCTACATGCATCGCATTGAGAATTGCCTCGATACAGCTACTGCAAACAAGGGGGTCAAGAAATTCATTGAAAAACTGATTAAACAAATCAGGTCGCGTCAGTCTCATGGAATCCCGGTCGGAGGAACAGCTTCACGGTTGGTAGCTGAAGCCATTTTAGCTGACTCTGATAATGCGCTCGCAGATGAAAATATCAGAAGTACCCGCTTCGTTGATGATTTCCGAATCTTTGTTCAGCAAAATCAGAACCCGTATACAATCCTTGCATTTTTGGCCGATCAACTGGCTGCAAGCGAAGGTCTCTCACTAAACGCGCAAAAAACAAAACTATTTTCGAAAGACGAGTTTGAGATTTTTCTCGCCGAGCAAACTGGTGATGCTTTTGAGGATGCAGAGAAGCAGGCAATACAGGATCTTAGCAATGCGCTTTATTTCGATGAGCAACCTGATGAGGACGATTTAGCGCGTCTTCGAGCGCTCAGCCTATTAGACATGCTAACTGACGAGTTGACAGAAGAAGTCTGGGATTTTGGTAAGATTAAAGCGATATTTCGTGCGCTGCGTTTAGCGCCTGATGCTCAATCTGTAGAGCCTATATTTGATAATTTCGACGACTTTATTCCATTTGTGAAGGATCTCGTGCTTTATTTGGAAGCACTGGAGAGTGAGCCGGACGCAGACCTCGGTTCGTTGAAGGGCAAAATTCTTTCCCAAATGACAAGTGGCGCTGCAGCCACAGTTCCGGTTATCAGGGTTTGGCTTTTGGAACTCTTTGTTCGCGACGTGTTCGATATCTCAACTGCTGAACTCAACAGCTTAGGACTTACTGAGAGCATCGAGAATCGCCAGATGTATTTGATTAAGGGGCTGAACGAGGACGTAAACTACTTTCGTCGTCAGAAGACCCGATTTGAAGAGCGCAACAACTACGAAAAGAGCGCATTCATCCTGGGGGCTACCTGCTTACCAAAGGATGAGTTTGAGACTTGGATCGGAGCCATCAAGCCAAATATGATACGGCCGTTAGAGCGCTTGTTTTGTGATTGGGCAAAAACAAAGAGCGGTAAACTCAGGGACATTCTGGCCGCCCGATCGGAGCTGTTGCGAGACTGATATTGAAGGTGCAGGCCCGCATGAGCGACGAGGTACGCGGGAGCCCGAATTCTGGTTGTTGCTGCGCCCGTTGGTTGTGCTAATTCTCTTGGGGACGCTAGCCAAATAGGTCCTCAAGTCGACGTTCTCATACCGCGCGTATGTTCTTCTCAGGTGGGCGAAGGTCATAGCGGCATCTTCGCTGCGGCTTGGTGTCCTGGGTCGTAGCTACGGCTGCCTCCGCAGCTTTTCATTTGGATTACGGTAGAAGATTTATTGCATTGCTCCTGAAAATTGTGTCTCTTTAGGGCATTGTTGGGGGAGCATATGCAAAAACGTCAATTTTCGCCAAATCGCTTGTCACTCTATCCGAAACCAGTAGTCGTAGTTACTTCAATAAATAATTTGAGCGAGATTGGGGCCGCCACGATCGCTTGGAATGGAATCGTATCTTCTAGACCGCAGGTCATTTCAGTATCTTTTTTACCAGACAGTTTCACTCGAAAATGCATTTTTGAATCTCGTGAATTTGTTATCAATGTCCCCGATGGAAGTTTGTGGAAGGAAGTCAATTTTTTGGGGTCGGTATCGGGGGCTTGGGATAATAAGCTCAGATCATACCCGCCCGCGTTTCAGAGCTTGTCACTCTCACCATCAACGCTCATTCGCGCGCCACGCGTCAATGAGTTTTACCTGAACTTAGAGTGCCGAATGCTTCGGTCCGTTCAAATTGGGCTTTACGATTGTATTTTTGGTGAAGTGCTCACGATGCACTGCGATGCTTCTCTCTTTGTTGCTGATCACCCAAAAGGCAATATTGATTTCAAGAGTGTTCAACCGCTTGTTTGCTTGGGTGACCAGTACTGGACGGGCGGCAGATTTCTCGGAATTTCCACTGAAAATAAGATTCATCCTCACGGATCGGAGCACTGAACTTATAAATGAGTGTTCTTACAGATTCAGAAATACAAAAGCTCGTTGAAGAAAAGGAGCTTATTACAGAATTTTCAAGAGATTCTCTTGAAGGAGCTTCCTATGATATGCGGGTTGGCCGCCAGTATGTAAAACACGGAAAAATCGAGCTCATTAATGTGGACTATCCCACTCTTATCTTGCAGCCGGGCGAATTTGTTGTCCTTAGATCGCTTGAAGAGTTGAACATGCCTCGCAATCTGGTCGGGCATAACGGAATAATGTCGCCGTGGGCAAAACGTGGTCTCGTATCCTTATTTAGTCCTCAAATAGATCCTGGCTTCTGTGGATTTCTCACCGTTCCGGTTTTCAACGCAGGCGACGCGCCAATATCAATTAATTATATGGATAAAATATTTACTGTTGAGTTCGTTCGAACCGCAAAAAACGCGTCTTATGGGTGGTCCGAGAGACACGGAAGACAAGATCGTCTTGTAGTACCTGTAGCACCGTCGAGCGTTCGTCCTAATCTCGTCGATATTTCAGTCCTCCAAGACGAATTTCGACGCCTACACATGAGGTTCGAGCAATTAAATGAGCGGCAGAGTGAAATCGATACCGAGCTTCGAGTTATTCAAGTGCGGATTGGAGAACGACGAGAAGCTAAGTCCTATAGCATAATCAAGTGGACCTTGTTGGTTGCTATCGCGACGATGTTTCTTGCACTAATTGTCGGAGTAGCGGGGTCCGATTGGATGCGAACAAAAGCACTCGAGATGTGGCAAGCAATATCGCATGGAGGGTAAATTGCTGTGCGTTGGGTGTGGATAATCAATTTCTTTGGTGCGCTATTTCTGCGCCAGAGGTAGGCTTGGTTCAACTGAGCGAGTCGATTATGATTATGTCCTCGTCGAGCCTCCAGCGCTGCCTCCACGAGGGAACAATAACTATTGACCCCTTCCAACCTCAAAATCTCAAAGGGGGGAGCTACACGTTTGGTCTGGACAGCGAGTATTTCGAACTTTTAAGCGAACGTGGTGCGATTGATTTGCGTACAAATCAGCCGCGCTTACGATCAAGACTTATGACCGATGCAGGCCTCGAACTGGAACCTCAGTCGTTTTTCGTTTGCCAAACACGCGAAACCGTCAATTTGAATGGTCAGTACTCGTGTCTCTTGAGCGGGCGCGGTTCGTGCGCTCAAATTGGACTGAATGTTTTGCAAAGCTCATTATTTGTCGAGCCCGGAACCACTCAAAAGCTTAGGTTAGAAATTTCGAATGCGGGACCGTATAATGTGATGATCTATCCAGGGATGTTAGTGGTCAAAGGAATTTTCGTGCCGATGTCCGACGCCCTGGTCGATGTGCCGATGGCGAGTTCAAATAGCAGCCTGCAGATCGTAGCGTAATACGATGTGCAAACCGGCAACAATAATCGCTTGTTAGCCACTACTCCGCCGCCTCGCTCGTCCCGCTCTTCCTCCGCTTCCCGCCTGCCGTCTTCGCCAGCACCGGCGCCAAAAACTTGCCCGTATAGCTCCGCGGCGCCTTGACGATGTCCTCGGGCGGGCCCCAGGCGACGATTTCGCCGCCGCCGTCGCCGCCTTCGGGGCCGAGGTCGATGACCCAGTCGGCGGTTTTGATCACCTCGAGATTGTGCTCGATCACGACGACGGTGTTGCCCTGCGACACCAGCTCGTGCAGCACCTCCAGCAGCTTTTTCACGTCGTGGAAATGCAGGCCCGTGGTCGGCTCGTCCAGAATATACAAAGTGCGGCCGGTGGCACGCTTGCTCAGTTCCTTGGCAAGTTTCACGCGTTGCGCTTCGCCGCCGGATAGGGTGGTGGCCTGCTGGCCGACGTGGATGTAGTCGAGGCCAACGCGGTGCAGCGTCTT